>JAFMCU010000002.1 GCA_017857595.1 Thermoprotei archaeon | reverse complement strand
TGTCTCTTGCTTCTTTAAGACCCTCATATCCTTTCGATAATATATAAGCTAAAGCCTTTAAGAGAACTAAAGAATTTCCAAAATTCTCCCTAACTCTTCCTATTGTATGTTTCAAATCATATTTTAAAAAATAATAATTGCCTTCTTTTTCAACAATCGGTACTGGTAAAAACTCTATCAAGTGTGATTTTACTCCTACAGGTCCGGCACCAGGTCCACCTCCGCCATGGGGTGTAGCGAAAGTTTTGTGAAGATTTAAATGAACGATGTCAAAGCCCATATCCCCTGGTCGACAATAACACATTATGCCATTCAAATTCGCTCCGTCATAATAAAGAAGACCACCAACTTCATGGATAATTTTAGATATCTCTAAAACGTCTTTTTCGAATAAACCTAATGTATTTGGATTTGTTAGCATTAAGCCAGCAGTTTTTCTTGATACTAAAGATTTTAATTGTTCAATATCTATAGTACCGAATTCATTAGATTTTACAATTAAAACTTTGAAATTGGCCATAGCAGCGCTCGCTGGGTTTGTTCCATGAGCAGAATCTGGTACTATGATCTCATTCTTTAAATCTTTATCACCATTTATCTCATGATACTTTTTAATTATAAGTACCCCTGTTAACTCCCCATGTGCCCCAGCTGCCGGTTGAAAAGAAAATTTGTTCATTCCAGTAATTTCGCATAAATATTGATCCAACATGTACAAAAGTTCAAGCATACCTTGACAATTTTCAATAGGATATTGATCATGCAAAAGTGACAAATTTTTAATACTATATAATTTTTCCATGTATTTTGGATTGTATTTCATTGTGCACGACCCTAATGGATAAGGGCCTAAATCGATAGCATAATTCATCCTAGAAAGTCGAGTAAAATGCCTTACTACCACATATTCAGGTAAGTCAGGTATTGTAGGCTGGCTTTTTCTTAAGATCTCTTCAGGCAACTCGTTGATAAGGTTTGCTACTTCTTCATCCGTCGCCCAATAACTATGATCTGTGTAAATATCTTTATATTGAAATAATATAGGTTCAGTATATTTTGGTTGTCTAAACATAGCTAATAATGCTTTTTATTTCATTAACTAATTCATTTATTGCATCATTGTCATGGAATTCATTTATCCCTACTAATATGCAATGATTAAATTCAGGGAAATACTTTGATATATTTTTACCAAAAGCAAAGCCTTTTTTATATAAATTATCAAGAATATCGACATAATCTTTATCAAGCTTTAAAAGTACATTTCTAAAATAATTGGAGTTGGAGAAGACAACTTCGAAACCGTCTATTTCCCTTATTCTTTGAATGAAATTTTTTGTATTATAATATATCCGAGTTGCCAATTTCTTTAAACCAGTTTTACCTAATAAAGCTATATGAATTGCAGCCCTAACAGCTAACCAAGATGTATTCGTTGTAATATTAGATGTGGCTTTCTCTCTTTTAATATGTTGCTCTCTTGCTTGTAAAGCTAATACAAAACCTTCTTCTGATTTATCCAAAGTATTGGTTAATCCTATTATTCTCCCAGGTAGAAGATGAATTAATCTTATATCATCTTTGCATGCAATTATCCCAAGGGAAGGGCCTCCAAAACAAGGGTTAATTGATAAATGTTGGGCTTCACCCACTACAATATCTGCACCGTACGAACCAGGTTCTCTTATTATACCCAAAGAAATGGGCTCTATTCCTACAACAAACAAAGAGCCATATTTATGAATAGTTTCGGAAATTTTTATAATATTCTGATCAATAATTCCAAAATATGTAGGATTTTCCCCATAGATGGCTGCAGCATCCTTAATATTCTCTTCAATTTCTTCAATATTTAAGAAACCGCTTTTGGAATCTATACCATACTCATAAATTTGACAATTGTAAGCTCTCAAATATGAGTATACGACTTGTTTTCTCTCATGCCTCATGTATTTTGGAATAAGAACTTTATTTCTACCTGTATATTTTATTGCCATCAATAAAGCTTCGCTTAATGCTGTTGAATGATCATATAAAGATGCATTTGCTACATCCATTCCTGTTAATTCGCATATGAGACTTTGATATTCAAAAAGAATTTGGAGAAGACCTTGTGATATTTCAGCTTGATATGGTGTATATGATGTTAGTAATTCAGTTGCAGATGAAATGTAATCTACAGCTGAAGGTATATAACTAAAATAAGGGTAATCAGGCATGAATGACTTCTTTTGTTCGTAAATTTTATTCTTAGAAAGAATATTTTCAATTAGACTTAATACATGATATTCTCCATTGGGCTTTGGTAAATTTAATCTTGTTTTAATTTTTAATGTTTCTGGTACTGGATCAACAAAATTATTCATAGTATAATAATTAAGAATTTGAATAAAAGTATTGACGTAAAATAAGATAAATTATTTAAGGATAAGATATTCAATTTAATTAACTATAATCGAGATGATCAGCAAAAGATTACAAAGGTTGATAACTCTTTCAATCATCGTGTTAATATTGCTAATACCTATTGTTCATGCTCAATCAGCTACACCACAAAATTATTCAATATATGTAAAAAGAACAATTTATGTATATCAAGGATTTCTTATCGTAAATGATAGTATTCAATTACCTAATAACGTTTCTTCTTTTGATTATCTTTATAATACACTAGAATATGATTCGATTTATACTGTAAAAACAATTCCAAGTGTGCCCATCATTTGGGGTAAATTTTTAAATGGATTACAAGGCTTTGAAATTGATAACGGTAACTTAACTAATATCACTTTAATAACTGTTTATAATTACACAATATTTTCTCAAACGGTTCAAGGTTATGCTGTTAATATAACTGCTTATCCTTTAATAAATTATACAATTAAAAATGGAAGTGCCACAGTTATATTCAAATTCAGCGTTTCTACATACCAAGTTAGTTCCCCTAATGGAACAAAGTTAAAACTTTCTCCTTCAGGCGAATCCACAATTGTTTATAATTTTAATAATATTACACCTTTTAAAAGAACGCCACTTTATTTCAATTTTACCCCAAGCAACACTCTTCAATTCCCAAAGATAACTAAATTTACGAGAGAAATACAAATAGTATCTTCTAGCAATGCACAAATTATTGATCGAATCTCTATTTCTTACACAGGTTTTGGAGGAAATATTTCTCAGTTTAAGCCTCCCTTGCTTCCTGGTTCTCAAGTAATACAAGTTTATGATAGTTTAGGTAATCTGACTTACCAAAATGGCTCAGTTATATTAAGGTATCCTCTAGAATCATCTGTTTTGGGTGGAATTAATACAACTATCACAGTAGTTAGTCAAATTCCATTAAGTGAACTTAAAAATAACACGAATAGTTTAATTAGTTATAACTTTCTTACAAATAATACTTATCTTATTAATGTATTTTATTTAGAAATTGACAGCAAATATATTAATGATATTAGTTTAACACCTATACCTGATAAAGTAAATTATCTTAAGAACTTCAATCAATATGTATATATTTTAAACAATGTATTCCCTGGGGAAAGCTTAAATGTAAATGTAAATGGAAATTTACAAATATTCATAACAACTCTAAATATTTTTAACCAGATTTTGTTCTTAATAACTATTATAAGTTTCATAGCTTTCATTTACATTAGATTTTACTTTAAAGCTAGAAAAGTTGAATTACCTCTAAAAATCCAAGAAATAAAGAAATATATTCAATTGTTTGAGTCATTAATTTTGAACAACGAAGAGATGCTTAAATTGGATGAACAACTAAGGAGAGGTGTTCTTAAGAAAAAAGACTATAATTTAAGGATTGAAAACATTATGAAGGAGAATTCAAGTAATGAAAGGGAGCTAAAGAGAATTTCTTCAATCATTTCGAAGGAAAATCCTTCTCTAATAAAATTGTTAAATGAGCTTGAGAATACATATCAAAGAATGGTAAAAGATACAAACGCTCTTAAGGATTTAATAATGTCGTATGAACAAAAAAGAATAAACATAGAACAATATAGAAGAATGTATAACGTTTATACAAGAAACATTCAATCTTCAAGAGCTAAAATAGATTCGTTATTATCTGAATTAAGAACAAAAATAACATAGCGCCGCCAGGATTCGAACCTGGGTCACAGGGTCCAAAGCCCTACATGCTTGGCCAGCTACACCACGGCGCTTTTCAACGGCGCTAATTCAAATAATTATTTATTAATAATAAAAGCTTTATTTCAAATTAATTTTTTTATTTACTATTTTATTATTTTTTATGACTTCTTTAATTCCTACTCCATTGAAAGAAGTACATGTAGAGCTAGGTGCAGAAATGGGCGAATTTGCAGGTTGGGAAGTTGCTTCTATTTATTCAAACAGTATCGAGGAGAGTTTAGCGGTTAGAAATGATTTAGGTTTATTCGATGTTTCCCATATGGGTAGAATAATAGTTGAAGGAAAAAATTCACAAAATTTTCTAGATTTGATCATAACAAAAAATGTAAAAAAGTTAGAAAGAGGTAAAATAATAATTCCTACAGCTATACTTAATGAGAAGGCTGGATTTGTTGATGATGTTTCTTTATTTAGATTGGAAAAAGAAAGATTTTTAATTGTATGTAACGCAATTAATAGAATCAAAGTAATAAATTGGTTACAAAGTAAATCCGATGAATTTGGCATGGAAGTTTTAATCGATGATATTACTTTAGAGACAGCTATGATAGCTATACAAGGTCGAAAAATTCAAAGGTTAAGCAATTTAAATTACAATATAAATAGAGAAAGCTTCATTTCGAATATAAGTATCAGTGGGATACCAATAAAATTGATAAGTAGAAGCGGTTGGACCGGAGAAGACGGTTTCGAAATAATTACAGATATTGATAACGGTAAAAGGTTATGGAGAAAATTATTAGATGATAAAATAAAGCCATGCGGAATAATTGCAAGAGATATATTAAGATTAGAAGCTGGATTTTTATTATACGGAAATGAAATAAGTGAGAATATTAATCCGATCATGGCTAGGTATTGGATTTTTAGTTTGAAAAAAGATAATTACATTGGTAAAGAAGTTTTAGAAAAGATATTAGATGAAGGAGTAGATGAGCAACGTGTTGGATTAATAATGAAAGAAAAAGGAGCTATTCCAAGACATGGAAATGAAATATATTCCATAAAATCAAAAATAGGTTATATAACAAGCGGTGGCTATTCTCCATCATTAGATAGAGGTATAGCCATGGGATACATAAATTCAAAACATGCTTTGTTAGGTTCAACAGTTTATGTAAAAATTAGAGATAAATTATATGAAGCTAAATTAACAGAACCTCCTTTTTATAAGAAATAATGCTAATTGAAGGTTCAGCTGTAAAGGATAAGTTTGGCAATATATATTACGTTTCTTACTACAATCAAAAAGATGACGAACTTTATGTTATACCTAAATATTTGAAAAAAGGGAATTCATACGTAAAAATCATAAATAAAGAACTTTTAAATGATCTTTTAAATAAGGTTGATTATAAGCTTATTTGTTATTCTAAATTTCTTAAAAGGAGGACATTTATTCTTCCGCTCGAGGTAATTGAAGTATATTACGATCCATTAATAAGAATTAAAGAGATTATCTATAATCCTACAGACGATCATGAAAAAAAGATTGCAAGTTTTATCAACGATATAATTAACGGAGGATTTTTTGATTTGGAAAAAGTGGGTATAGAAGGTTCGACATTAGTCTCTTTACATAACAAGAGTTCAGATATAGATTTAATTTATTATGGTGAATATAAAGAAAATTTATACAATACTTTACTTAATTTGAGGAAAAAAGGTACTACAAACCCAATTGAAGGTATGGAGTTAAAAAAATTATACTATGAAAGAGAATTCCATAGGTATTTCAGTTATGAAATGTTTAAGAAAATAGAACAAAGAAAATTATGTGAAGGAAAATATAGAAATACTCAATATTCAGTAAAAATTTTAAATAGGTCTATAATTGGCGATGAGGTTAAAAGTAATAAGTATAAAACTGACATCGTTGAAGTAATTGATGCAACCTATAATTATCTTTTTCCATCTATTTATAAGGTTAAGTCGTTAAGGAATCGTGAAGAATATGAAATTATTAATTTTAGGATAAGATACTTGGAAATGCTTAAAGAAAAAGATAAGGCGAAAATCAAAGGTTTACTCGAAGTAAGTGAAAAAGGAAAAAGATTTATACTTACTGAGAGAGATTCGTATATAAAGCCAATTATTTAGAAAATAAACAAGGCCTAAATTTAGTTCCATAATAAATTAATCCTGAATCACCTTCTTCAAACATTCTTCTAAATACAGCTTCTACTCTAATTCCATCCTTTAATTCTTCGATTTCTACATCAGTAAGCTGAGAAACAATCAAAGTACCATCGTCAAGTTTAATCAAACCTACAACGTAAGGTGCTTGTGTAGCAAAATCTTTTGTAGGTTGGGTAACCCAAGTATAAGTAATTAACGTCCCTATTCTTGGTAATTGAACTTCCTTTAATTCCTTGTTACCGCATATTGGACAAGCTAATTTTGGCGGATAATACTTTTTATTACAATTCTCGCAATACTTAGCAATAAGTCTATATCTATAAACTTTTTCTCTCCAGTAAGATGGCGAGCCCATATTATCTCTTCAACAATATTAAAGCACTTTGATCAGCAATATTACTCATAGAATGAACCAATCCAATTTCAGGATTTGGAACTTGATTCCTAGCTTTTTCTCTTAATTGTAATGTAGCTTCGATTACTTGATAAATAGCAGTAGCTCCAATAGGATGTCCTCTTGCCTTAAGTCCACCATGAGTGTTCATCGGAAGAACTCCATCTTTTTCATGTTGACCTTCAATGAGCAAAACATAGCCTTTACCTCTTTCTGTGTACCCCATGCTTTCTAATATTAATGGAGAAGCTATTGTATAAGAATCGTGAATTTCTATAAAATCAATATCTTTATTTTCTATTTTACTTGCTAATTTAAGCCTTTCAAAGGAGGAATGTAAGGATTTAAAATATAAAAAGTCATCCCTATATAATAAAGATTTGTCTGTAGATAATGATACATAATCTAGCTTTACTGCATAATCTTTATTCTCTACTTGATCCTTAGATGATAACATTATCGCTGCAGCCCCGTCTGAAACAGGATAACTTTCAAATAGCCTAATTGGATCTGCTAATATAGGCGAGGATAGAATTTTTTCAACAGGTAAAGGAAACTTATATTGAGAATGATCAACATTCATAGCCATTTTATGATCATGTGAAGCAAATTGTGCTATATGTTCTTGCTTAACCCCAAATTTTTTCATGTATAATTTATAAACTATAGCGTATAGAGCTGAAGGAGTTATTCCATTGTATGTAAAGTATTCATTATCTAAAAATGAAGCAATTGCAGTATTGTATTCGATAGGTAATTTGTCAGAAGTTTTTTCAACACCTACTAAAAGAACATTTTTATACATGCCTGATTTGATAAAGCTATAAGCAACGTTCAAAGCAGCTGCTCCAGATAACTCTCCTACTTCAACTTTTAAATTTGGAATATCTATAAGGGAAATATTCTCAGCTATTAAACCGCTAAGAGAGTTTTGATTTTGGAGAAAACTGCCTAAAGCATTTGATACAACTATTACATCAGGTCTTTTATAATTTAATTCTTTTAAGCATTGATCTATTGCTTCAAATGCTAAATGCTTTATAGATTTATTCCAATGTTCATGTATTTTTGTTAATCCTACTCCTGTAATGTAAACTTCTGCTTCCATATTACTCATTTATTATATTTACTTCTATGTTTGGCATACAGAGCATAATCTACATATCTTCTCCTTGTTATGTAATCCATCGTTTTAGGTGCTAAATCCCTTTTACTTTCAATTCCATCTTTAACTATGATAGACATTGCATCACTTCCTGCACCAGAACCAAAAGAAGTAATTAATATTCTATCGCCAGGTTTAGCAATATCTAATGTTGCAGTTAAACCCAATAAAGATGAAGCGGCATAGGAATTACCAATTAAAGGTACCAATAAACCAGGCTTTATTTGTTCAGCAGTAAAACCTAATGATTTTGCAACTTCTTGCGGAAACTTTGAATTGGGTTGATGAAAAACAGCATACTTAAAGTCGCTAGGTTTTAATCCAAGTTCATTCATCAATCTTAATGCAGCTTCTCTACTGTGATAGAAATAAGCTGGTTCGCCCGTAAATCTATAATAGTGCATGGGATAGATTTGCCCTTCCCTTCTCCAAAAGTCAGGAGTATCTGTTACAAAAGAATATGTTCCTTCTATCTCTGCTACATCCTCATAGATACCCGAACGAGCCAATATTAAAGCAGCTGCTCCAGCACCAGCTGTATATTCAAGTTCATCCCCTGGTCTACCTCTTGCAATGTCGGAACCAATAGCTAATGCAGCTTTTATCATTCCAGAACCAACCAACCCTATACATGTCTGTGTTGCTTCAGTACCAGCTTTGCATGCGAACTCGTAGTCAGAAGCTAATGTTGTAGGTGTGATTCCTAATGCTTCAGCAACTACAGTCGCTGTTGGCTTAACAGTATATATTTTAGATTCGGTCCCGACAAAAACGGCACCTATTTCATTAGGTTGTATTTTAGCTCTTAAAATTGCATTATAAGCTGCTTCAACTGCCATTGTAGCGGTATCTTCATCCAAAGCAGCAACAGATTTTTCCTCCAAAGGTAATACCTTCTCACTTTTGCCCCATATCCTGGCTATTTCAATAGCTTTTATCCGTCTTAATGGTACATAAGCTCCATAACCGATGATTGATACAGTATAAAACGTTTTCATTAGTGGAATATGATATTATAAATATTTATTTTTTATACTATAGCAATTTTAACTAAACCTAAAATTTCAGCTAAAACTATAATAAATAAGATAGTTGAAGCTACAAATAAAAGAATATCACCAAATTTAATTTTCAGTTCGTAGTAATTTGTTGGTCTTTTTGAAGCTCCAAAACATCTAGACTCCATTGCTTCAGCAACGTTTAGCGCTCTTCTTATAGCAACGACTAAAAGTGGAATTATAACTGGCATGAAATTTTTTACTCTTTTTATTAAATTACCTTTTTGAGTTTCTAAACCCCTCGATCTTTGAGCATCCACGATGTTTACTGCATCTTTGAATAGAGTAGGTATAAATCGATATGCCAATGTTAACGCTAATACAAAATCATACGGAAAACGGAGTTTGTAGAATGATAGGGCAATATCATCTATAGATGTGGTCAAAGAGAAGGCCAAGAATGAAATAATCAATATAAGAAATCGTATGACTAAAGCTAGGGCAAGAATTACATTTAAGCTAAAAATGAAATTGATTATAAAAATTAACGCCAAAAAAAACAAGGAAGATTGAATAGCCTTTAATACCTGTTTCAAAATTTTTCCTAATAAAATTGGAAATAACGTAAACAATAAAAGTAGTAATAACAAATTGAAATCGATAGTTAGTATAGCTAAAACAAGCATTAAAAAAGCATAATAAAATTTGGATCTAGGATCTAAACGATGTATTACTGTATCCTTTGGTCTATAAATAAAGTTTTCAGGTCTTAACATTTTTCAGAATAATTTCCAAATTAGTTAAAAAATCTTCTATTGTAATTATTTTTTTTGAAGAGATTGATAATTTTAGTTTAGTTACAACTTGTGGAATAATCGGCTGAATTAAATTTGCTTTTCTTAATGTTTCTTCGTCATAAATTATATCAGATATGCTTCCTTCTTTTAACACCTCACCTTCATTCATAATTATTACTCTATTTGCTAGTTCTATAGCAAAATCTATATCATGCGTAACTACTATGATAGTTTTATTCATCTTTTTCAGTTCGTTAATCAAATTAACAAGATTTTTTCTTTGTTTAAGATCTAAACCTACTGTTGGTTCATCTAATACCAAAATTTCTGGTTCATAACAAACTACTGAAGCTATAGTTACCCTTTTCTTTTCTCCTCCGCTTAAAAATAAGGGAGAAGCTTCTTTATATTTTTCTAGGGAAAAAAATTTTAAAGTTTCATTTACCTTATTTTCTATATATTTTTCATCAAATTTGAAGTTCCTAAGAGCAAATGCAACTTCTTCATATACACTCGAAGCGAAAATTTGATGATCAGGATTTTGGAAAACAATTCCTACAATTTTTGATAATTCTGCAACAGTAAAGTTTTTTGTGTTTTTACCGTTTACCCAAACTTCTCCCTTTGTAGGTTTCAATATTCCATTAATATGCTTAATTAATGTTGTTTTTCCAGCACCATTTGAACCCATTATGAATACGCATTCACCCTTTGATATCCTTATGTTTATATTTTTTAATGCGTAAGTATCTTCAAATGGATACTTGAAATATACTTCTTTAAATTCGATCATTTAACTCTTTTTTAAAATTGTCTACAAATTCATCTACAGTTAAACTTATTTTTATTCTAAGATTGAAAATTTTATTTATTCTTTTTGCCAAGGTTGGAATTTTCGGATCGTTTACATCAAATTGCTCTAAATCAAATTTCTCTAAAATACTTCTTGTTTCACCTTCAATCAAAATTCGTCCTTCATTCATGATCACAATTCTATTAGAAAATGGAATTAACCAATCTAATCTATGTTCTGCAATCAAAATTGTTAATCCTAGTTCTTTATTTAATTTGTATATTAACTCTATTACACTTATTGCAGAATAAGGATCTAAGTTGCTCAGTGGTTCGTCTAACAATAATACTTTTGGCCTCATAGCATATATAGCTGCGATTGCTACCTTTTGTTGTTCACCACCGCTCAAAAATGCTGGAACTTTATATCTCAAATTTTCTAAATTAAGAACTCTAATTGTTTCATTTACTATTCTTCTCATCTCATCTCTAGGTATAGCTAAATTTTCTAAACCAAAAGCAATTTCTTTCTCAACAGAAGATGTAAATAGCTGATTTTCAGGATCCTGAAAGACGAGTCCTGCTATTTTAGCTATCTCATATGTCTTATGCTTAGATACTTCCTTATTCTCGATGATCACTTTACCTTTGTATTCACCTTGATAGTAGTTGGGTATTAAACCGTTTATAGCTCTTAATAATGTTGTTTTTCCACATCCACTAGGGCCGCATAGAAGCACAAAATCTCCTTTATTAATTTTTAAATTTACATTATTCAAAGAATAAAAATCAGTATCGACATATCTAAATGAGAGATTCTCGATTGATATTAATTCACTCATAAAGATATTGTATAAATTAAAAAATTTATTTATAATACAAAAATATTTGTTAAGATATTATACCTCCGCTTTGATATTTTCTCAGAGCTTCTTCTAATTCTTTTGAAGTGATTTCAAATTGTTTCCTTAATGTACTCTCCTGCTTTTCTAATGTTAGATCTTGAAGTTGCAATGTTTCTTTCCTTTCATTTATCTCATTTAATGCTGTTTTCTTATCCGTCTTAATCAAAATTGAACCAACCATCTTATGAACAACGACGTCGTCTGGTGTTTTTTCTAATTCTTCTTTGACTGTATCAATTTCCATTAAGTCGAGCTTAATTTGCTGTCTTCTTGCTATAACAATTCTTAATTGCTCTTCTAACTGTCTCGCTTTTAATACTAAATTTTGTATTTCAGGAGGTAATTGTTGGCTCATTTTATTTAACCTCTAATTTATTACTTACATCTTTCATACTTATTAACCATCTGTTTATTGAATTAAATATTGCTCTTGCCCTCGATACACTTTTTGCTTCGATATTTATAACAATTTTATTTTCTTCAACTTTAATTTCTGATTTTTCAACACCTGGAAAACCGCGTTCAAATTCAGGTAATAAAGATAAATAATAAATTTCAGCGTCAGATACAGTATCAAAATTGTAAATTAATCGAATTTTTATAGATTCTATCATATAATATTTCTAATTTTTAGGAAAGGACCATAAAATTTTTTCGTTTTGGAGTTATAGATGTTTAGTAAAATTACTTCATTTCCTTGTTTATCTTTTTTTGATTTCAGAACAATAACATTTATATTCCCTTTTATATCATTTAAAGAATTAACAGTTTGAAGATTTAATATTTTAGATAACTTGTCTGCCTTTTCGTTATTGGCTAATATTGCAGGGTAATTATTTGGAACAGGAGGCTTTTCTCGAAGCTCTCTTAGAAGTTTAACCCCTTTAAGTAAAATTTGAAAATTTGAACCATCATTTTTTATAATTCTAATTCTACTTGGATTTCCCCATTTTGTATCTACTATTAATATACCTTCGGCTTTTTTCTGAATTAATAAATTCTTTAATTCATCTAAAGATTTTTTCCCCCTTACTATTCTTTCAGAAATAAAAATTTGAGCAAGATCCTTTATAAAACTTCTAGCTCGTTTAGACGGTCTTTTAGATGTTGTTACCAGAAATTTCATTAGGCTTCTGAGCTATTTCTTTCACTGGCATTCTTCGGATTGCTCTACCTATGTCCGATGACAAAGCAAACGCTGCACCTGTAAATTTAGCACCGCATTTTTTACAATACCAAATTCCTATCTTAATTCTCTTAATACCACCTACTTTTTCACATCTAGGACAAGATTTTGGTTTCCTATACTCTTGAATTAATTCAGCATATCTTTTCCGAAGAGTTGAACCATACCTAGCTCCAAACGGCGTTTTTATTCTTTTCATTTTACACTTGATGTAATAATTTCTTTTATTCTTGGATATATTTTTAGCGAATTTTCTAACGCTTGGTTTATATCTTCAATACTCAATGCTCCACTTCCTGATTTTTGTATTCCTCCAATTAAATTTCCATTTGATATTATAGTAGTCAATTTACAATCAGCTATCATTTCTTCCTCTAAATTAGGATCAATTATTAAATGTTCACCAATTTTTACATGGGTTATGTATACCGGAAAGTTTATCACTTCTAAAGGCAGTCTCTCGTTAGTTCTTATAATTTCTCCTGTAGGAGAAACATCAACCTTTGTATATTTCGCTGTTAAAAGTGCTGCCATTGTAGCGATTCCTGCAGCATCTATTAAATTTCCATCATGATTTAAAGCATATATATCAATCCATAGACCATAAACTTTCTTACCAGGCACTATACATAGCTTTTTAAAATCTACAACTTCAGGTTTCCTTAACCCTCTGTCTATTATTCTTGCAAGTTCGATAGCGTTTTCATCAGGAGGTCCAGGCTCAAAATCAGGAGAAGCAACAGGAGGAAATTCAGCATTAACGATTAAAGTTCCTCTGTCAGGCTCACTAGGGTATGGATTAGTTAGATCTAATTTTACACCTGCTATTACTATTGTATTCCCCAATTGAACTTCTGCACATCCATCTGCATTTGGAATATGTCCATATTTTATTTTTATTTTTCTGTATTCTATAAAATCTCTATTATCTACTCTTTTTTTATTATTTAATAAATTTAGTATGAATTTTTGCTTTATTTTAGGTATAAATACTCCATACTTGAATTCGCTCATGTTTGACCATACATTTTTAATACAGATTCTAACGAACTGCGAATGGTTTCTTTTTGTATCTCATAAATTTTCTTTATAGCTTGAATACCCATTTTCATAAGATTGTTGAATTCTTCTACTGTTAAAGTACCATCCATTTGTAATAACAGAATTTTATTCAATGAAGGCATCATGGCTATTGGCATGTCTGCTTCGGAATTCTGATCTTCATCTCCTGTAAGATCAACAATTAATTGATCGTGAATTTTACCTACGGAAACAGCAGCAACTAGATCATAGAGGAATATTCCAGCATCAACGAGTGCTAAACTAACAGCATTTATACTTGCGACTCTAGTACTACCATCAGCGTTCAATACTTCAATATAAACATCTATCGTACTTCTTGGAAATAAGTCTTTTTTTATACACCCACCAAATGCTTCTTTTATAACTTTTGAAATTTCTATTTCTCTTCTAGTTAATGCGGGAGATTTCCTTTCTTTAACAGAAAATGGAATCATATGATATCTAACTCTTACCATGCTTTCTTGTGGTAAAGCCAATTGTTTAGGATAATATTCTCTGGGTCCATAAACTGCGGCTATTACTTTTGTGTTCCCCATTTCAAAATAGGCCGAACCATCGGCATTTTTTAATACGTGCATCTCAGCTTTAATTGGCCTTAATTCATCATTCGCTCTTCCATCAGATCTTTTAAATTGACTCATTTTAAGATGTCTTATTTAGTTTAGATTCTAATAAATTCTTTATTCTATCTGTTAAGCCTGGAACATGCGATTCGTTTTCAATTTTCTGAATAACCTCGCCCAATATCTCAATTTTATTAAAATCTTGGGTTAATGCTACTACTCTACCATTCTTTCCCACAATTATTCTTATACCGAGCATTTGCTTAATCATGTTTATCATTGATTGATTTTTTCCAATTAATCTAGGTATCTTTCCAGGAGTCATTTCATAAATATACCCTTCTGTTATTTTTCCCAACCCTTTTTTCTTAATTGATAACGTTGGTGGTGAAAATCTGTCAAAGCTAATTATTTCTGCATAAATCACATCGTTTATTGAAATCAATTTGTTTAAATCAGAATAAAATTGCCTCTCTTTTTTTATAGCGTTGGAAAATGGCAATATTGCTTCATGAAAAGAATTTATATCAACATTCCATGAAAAAACTTGAAACTTAGTTACAATTCCTACAACTCTATCTCCTATACTTGGATAGTACTTACCTTTTAAAGGAATTACATTAATTTCTTTAGAATTTGTTTTTTCATATAATCCTAGTATTCCCGAAAATATGTTAGGACCTATTTTATAAGTCGTTAGACCTGGTTTTAAATCATCTCCAGTCTCCAATAATGTAGAAGGCAATACTATTTCTCTCTTCATATCACTTTTACACTTTTAACGTTTACCTTTCCTTTGCATATTTCATTTAATTTTTTGATCAAAATTTCTTGAGTTCCAGCTGGAATTTCTAATTCGCCTTCCCATGACCTATCATTTTTCCAAGTTGAAGATGTTATAGTACCGCTTTTACTTAAAAGTTGATTATAAGCTTTACCTGCACATTCAGGTGGCAACTCTATTCTAAGTATAGCCTTTGCCTCTCTTATAGGTATAATTTTTTTAAGAATCTTAATTATTTCAGAAGCTTGAAGTTCAGGATCTTTAAAAGGATCAATTCTTACCTTTGCTTCATTCATTGCCAATTCTACTCTTTGTGGAGGTATAGGCGCATTTGTTCTTGTATCAATACAATTTCTTGATATGAAGTCAATTATTCTTTTTTTATTTTCTTCGATTAACTTATTTCTTCTTTCAGCTGTTATAGGAAGTTCTCCTTTCTTAATAATTTCTTCAGCAATCTTCTTTATATCCGTTGTTCCAAAAACTTTAGTTAAAGAAGCTGCTGTTGCTTTTTCCCCTTTGTTAACATCCTTATATATTATATCTGAAACTAAAACGTTGTCTAATGTATTTCTTTTACCAAGCTTGAAATCCCATGCTAGATCAGAATCTACAAGAATCTCAAACTTTTCCCCGTGAGATGTATATTTTGCGGTTACAGTTGGCAAATTTCACACCCTGAAATCTATTTTCCATAGAAAATTGATTATAAATAGCTTTTTATTTCTTCTAGTGTTAGTCTCTTAAATTTCTTTGTATAAACATCTACAGTTGCTGCTTCAATTTCTGCTGGAGAAAGCTCTCTCTCTACTGCCTTCTTTAAGACTTGTATACCAAATTTTATACCTTCTTTTAGAGATAAAGCTTTATTAGAAAGTTCTTTCTCTAGTATTTCTTGCGCTATTTGTGAACCTGCACCTAATACGTGAGCTTTATAGCCTGCATAGGCTCCACCTGGTTCAGTACCCATTAAAATTGGCTTTGTATTATCAATACCTGCAACTAAAAATGCTACACCAAAAGGTCTTGCGCCAGCATATAAAGTATAATTTTGCTTAAGATCGCAGATTCTTCTAATAAGTGTTTCAGGAGGAATAGGCTCGTCATATAGCAATCTATGGATTTGTGCGTCATTCCTTGCTATATCTATCAACACTCTTGCATCAGGACCTAAACCAGCATAAGCGAAGCCTATATGGTCATCGATTTTTACAATTTTTTCTATTGTCATTTCATCTAATAATGGAGAAAATTTCCTTCTTTCCGCTAATAGTACGACTCCATCTGTACACAATATCCCTATCGTTGTTAGCCCTCTTTTTACAGCTTCAAGGGCATATTCTACTTGATATAATCTACCATCCGGTGAGAAAATTGTTATAGCTCTATCATATCCCATACTAGGAGGTGAAAACATTGTCCTTAATGGATATAATAAATTTAAGAAGTTTATTAAGCTTTACATATTAAATTTATTCTGTAATCATTCGATACATGACCGATTTGAAAGTAAAAATAAAAGTTGAGACATTTTGCCATGCTACAGAGGATCTTAATAAAGTATTGAAATCTATCCAAAATGTAATTGGATTAGAACCTCAAAAATATAAGCTTAGCAAGTTGCTTGGTCATTGGAAGAATCCTATAATACATGTATATGTTGAAATAAATGAAGAAGAAGAAGCTATTAGTATACTAAAAAATTTATTCTCTAAGATGGATGAGAAAGACAAAAAAATCATCTTTCATAATAAAGAACTATACATGGACGAGCAAGGAAAAATGTATTTGAGATTTGATAAACAAGAAGCATATAATGGCAGGTTAATGCTTAGCTCGAGCGACGATATTATTAAAGTTGTTATACAAATTCAAAATGTTAGAAAAGAAAAGATTATAGAAGCTTATAAATATTTAGGTATTTTTCATGAATAAATTCGTCGATTTATTTATTTTACCATCTAATGATCACATTGCAACAAAAGAAATAATAAAAACTCTTAAAGATTTTGATTATATACTGATTGGCATTGATAAAAATTATTATACGGATGAAATAAAAGAAATTTGCGATAAAGAAAATATAAAGGTTATACAAAGGACAAATAATCTAAATGAAAAAAGATATGATAAAATTTTTAAATACACAAAATTGACATATAAAAAGGAAATTATTGAATTAACGCGAAAATACAGATATAATTCTTTAGTGATCGATATAAATAAAATTAAGGAAGTTGATGAACAATTGTTGAATTTCATTTCTCAAAGAGGTGTAGGAATAGAAATATTGTATTCACAATTATTAGATACAGATATCGTAAAGAATAGATTAAATATAATGCGGTTAAAGGATATTTTAGAATATTGTTTAAGAAAAAATATTACCGTTTTTATATCATCAGGTGCAAGCCATTCAAGACAAATTAGAAGTGCAATAGATGTAGCAAGCTTTTTGAAATGTTTAAATTTAAAAAAATATGAGATAAAGTCATTGCTTGAAATTAAAAGAGTTTTAGAAGTTTTAAATTATGAGATATAAGAGAAGATATATTCTATTGAGATTGTACGATGAAGTAAATTCGGAAGAATTTGAAGAGATATTAATTAAAACTTTTTGTGAACTTTTTGGTAAGATTAATTTTTCAATGTCAGGCTTTAAATTATTTCACTATGATAACAAGCATAAAGTTGCTATTATTAGATTTCACCATAATTATATAGATGAATACAGAGCTGCTATTTTTTACTTAAATAAAAATGGAAAGAAAATACAAGCAAGATGCGTTTTAGCATCGGGGACTTATAGAAGAATTAAAGAAAGAATAAAATCTTTTTAAATTGCTAATTATAATTGAGTTTGTGAATATAAAAGGAGCAATATTAGCAGGTGGTTATGGAAAAAGATTGAGACCTTTAACAATCTATTATCCTAAAGCTCTTATAAAGATAAAAAAAGATTATACTATACTTGAAAAGCAACTAAATGATTTTAGATTTGCAGGAATAAACGAAATTTATTTACTTGTAGGATATCTTCACGAAAAAATAATGAATAAATTCGGTAAAGATTGGAAAGGTATAAGACTTGAATACTTTATTGAAGAAAAACCTGCTGGAACTCATTATGCAATAAAAAATGCGTTGGAGAAGTCTAATAGCGATTTGGTAATCATGAATGGAGATATAATAAGTGACTTTAATATAAAATCATTTATTGAATATTCAAGTAGGAGAAAAGAATTAATTACTATAGCTGTTACACAAATGCCTAGTCCTTATGGAATTGTAACCATCGAAGAAAATAAGATAGTAAACTTTATTGAAAAACCTAAGCTGCCTCATTATATAAATGCAGGTATATATTACATAAAAAAGGAAGCACTGGATTATTTTAATAGAGAATATAATTACAATGATGTTGAGAGAACTGTTTTTCCTATCGCAGCAATTGATGGTCAAATTGCATGTTATAAAGAAGATGTATTTTGGATTTCTATTGATTCAATAAAAGATGTTGAGAATGTAAGAGAAATGTATAAGAATAGAGAAGATAAACCATGGGGATGGGAAAATATTGTGGTTAGCAATAACAAATACTTGGTAAAGGAATTGTTTATAAAAAGTAAATTCAGAACAAGTATACATTATCACAATAGAAAAGATGAAACATTGAATGTAATAAGAGGTTCTGGTAATGTGGAAATTTACGATGAAAAATTTAACGTTATCGAAAAGAAGACACTTCAACCACGTACTACAATAAGAATAATGCCAAAGGTAATTCATTCTATTATAAGTGAAGATAATTTATTATTAGAAGAATATAGCACGCCCCATGCAAATGATGTGGTGAGGGTAAAAGACTTTTATTTAAGATAACGCCGCCTGTGGGATTCGAACCCACGACCCCTCGGTTAACAGCCGAGTGCTCTACCGGGCTGAGCTAAGGCGGCTTTTGTATTGATTAATTAATACTTTGATTTAAAAATGTATTTTTTGTATTATTTAATAAAACGCTTTAATTCTTTAACGGCTGAAACCATGTTTGTTAGTTTCGCTTTAGCAACCTCCCAACTTCTTGTTCGTAACCCGCAATCTGGATTTATATAAATTATTTTTTCATTTTTTAGTATATTGAAAGTGTACAGTATCCTATCTTTAATCAATTCTACAGGTTCAATAAAATCTGTATGAACATCAACAACTCCCAATCCAATTTCAAGATCGCTGGAGTATTCTTTAAATTTTTTTATAAAAGAAAAACCTTTTCTAGATTTATCATTCAGACCTAATTCTCTTGTGTCTCTGTTTGAGAACTCTAAAGCTAATTGCTTAAGGTTTTTAACTTCTAATATATAAGGGAATAACATACTATAATCTTTAGAATAACATATATGACAAACAAACTTTGCATTAATTCCTTTAGTACTCTCAATTAAAGATTCAATAAATATTGGTATTTCATCAGGAACTGTTGTAGCAGCTGGTTCATCTATTTGTATAATCTCTGCTCCATTATCTACTAGAGATTTCACATTTTCTCTTATTACATTTTTAGCTAATTCAATTGCAAGTTCTCTCTTAGCTTCTAACTTTTCTTTATAATAATCATTGTATTTCCCTATCCATTTTTGCTGATAATACGTATTGAAAGACCAATCTGCTAAAGTGTAGGCCCCTGTGATAGGCACCTTAATTTTCTTTTTTGTATGATACTTAACAAAGAGGTATTCTTTTAAATGATAAGGCATTTTTAATTTGGGTTCTGAAATCACTTCTCCTTTTGGAAAATATTGATTATCAAAAACTCTAACTTCACCAACAAATCTAAAACCTTCAATAAATTGAAGAGGATAATGATACATTTCTTTTCTTGGTTGTTCCCCATTAAAAATGATATCTAAACCTACATTTTCGAATAATTTTATAGCGTATAAGCTAGCGAAGTTTTCTATCTTTTCTTTGTATGTTTTATATCCTCCATTTAAAAGCAACTTTTCTAATTCTTCTAGATTTTCAACACCTAAAGATTTTCCTTGCTGTAAAATTTCTTTTATTTCTTCTATTGTCAAGTTCTCCTTAAACATTGGATGTCTTGATAAGCTTCCAATTTCTTGTGTTAAAAAAAATTCTGTCATGGATTAATTGTCTTTATCTTACTGAATAAATTAACTTTATCCATTGCTACATCATATGGTAGTCTATCTAAATCTGATGAATTAATTACATAAACTTCATCTTTATTCTTTAACACGTGAAGAATACGATGAATTTGTTTTTTTATGTATTCAATATTTTCTATATAAGATACGAAAGAATCTACCAGACCTAGAGCGATTTTAAGATTAAGATCTTTAATTTTATTTAAAATTTTCTCCCTATCCCAATAACATAAATCTATCCCTATAATATCAATATTTAATTCATTTAATAATGGTATAATTTCTAAGTTTCTCATATAGTATATATTCAAAGTAATAATAGAAGTGGCAAACCTCTTTCTAAGATTATCTAAGAAATGATTTAAAATATGTAATTCATCTTTGTTTACATTCTGTGTTCCTAAAACTGGAGAAATTAAATGTAAAGCGCTAATATTTTCTGAAATATAATTTAAATCTTTTAGTATACAGCTTGTAAGATCGAAAAGAAGCTCGTCATATTTTTTATAATAAATATTTTCAGATAGATAAACAATGCTCAATGGGTCTATTATACAAACGCTTGTTTTATGCGAATCATTGATAAGATTTAAAAAATAATAATCCCTTATTATAGGCCTTTCAAATTCTATTTTATCATTTATTATAGGCACTCTATAAAAGAAATTCGTTTCGAACCACCTTATTAATGGTCCTTGAGTAATACCTTTATAGTTACAGATAGGCCTTAGCAAATCTTGCCAAGCTAACATGCCATCATACACAAAATCCAAATTAGAATTTATTTGTAATTCTACTAATTTCCTAGTTTCTTCCTGATAAACTTTCATCAATTCCTTATAGTCGATGTTCTTTTTTTCAAATTCTCTTAATGCTTTTCTTAATGATTTACTTCTAGGGAAAAGTCCTGTAAGGTATGCTTTTATCATCTTTTTCTATATTTGATTAATAATTTATACAAGTATTCTACGTCCAACGGAGAAGACAATATTAAAGCGTCTAAATAGTTCTCAAAATCTTCAAACATGCTTAAGTATTCATCAAAAGAAAGCAACTTATTATTTCTTATTAAACCAAATTTATATAAAAGATCTTTATTTTTATCAGTTGCAACAACATAATAACAATGTAATTCCTTATTATTTTTTCTTACAGTCTTTATTATTCCTTCATTTATTTCTTTAATGCTTGAAACTTGAGTTGTTACAAAAAAGTCAGCCTTAGATTCCACCCTTCTTAAAGTTAAATTCGTTAGTAGTTTATAATTTGTTAATGGTAAACCTAACTTAATATCTTGGATTTTATCATCAGATTTCAAGTATTCTAAAACGTTTTCTAATTTTGAATCATTAAAAATTTCTAATTTATCCTTTTCTGGTAAATCACCTTTTACTAATAAAACCTCCTTTATATTGAATAACTTTGCACCGTAGATTTCAGATTTAAGTGCTAGCAAATTCCTATCAATTACTCTTAAATGCATTACCGGTTCGAGACCTAGTTGTTTTAATAAAATAGAAACAGCTAACGAATTAGCTTTTACATGACCCATAGGGTTGTCAGGGACATTAAATTTATCAACTACATTAGAAAGTAGCATAATTTGATTTACAATCTTTTCTCTCTTGGTAGAAATATCTAATTCATAATGAATGCGCAATTTGTTCTAACTTACTTGTCCATATATAAAAGCATGTGTGATAAAATATTAATATAATAATTTTTTACAATAATTTACTTACTTTTCTAACAATATTTAATACAAGATTTGCCCTTTCTTCTACACTCATACTAGGAATAAAATAAGGAATATATCCAAAATATTCATATGCCTTTATTATAAGTTTATGAATTTCTCTACCCTCTTCATAAGTTTCATATCTTATATCATCGACTACATAGTTTTCAATTTGCTCTAATATGAAAATCGCTTTATAATTTCTACTTTTACATATTTCAATATAATCTTTACTCGGCTCTAAATCTACGGACCAAAAATAAGCTATGCCATCAATCGCGCTTCTATCTAAAAAAGCAATCGTATTGTCAGGAATGTCATTTTCCAATTCTAGCTGTATTTTTAAAATTAAATTTTGTAATTCTCTCCTTTTATTTTTATTAATAAAGTCATCCTTGTTAAATAAACCCCTTTCGATTGCTATTCGGGCAGCTTCATTTGCTGTGAAAAATCCTAACTTCTTTAAATGATTAACTAATGTTGTTTTACCTGCACAAGGACCTCCTGAGATTACATAAAGTTCTTTCATTCAATTATGAAATTATTTAAAGTTCTAAATCTTTATATCATTGAGTGGAAAAATCAATAAATTTACCAAAACTGAATGCCGTAAAATATTCCTTGAATTTACTAAAGTCAAATAAAGTAATTGGATTAGGTTCTGGTAGCACAATTGAGATGTTAATTGAAGAAATAAGTAAAATGCTTAGGATTGAGAATCTTGATGTTTCCTTCATTCCTGCTTCAACACAAACATACTTTAAACTAATAAATTTAGGAATAAAACCCGCTAGCTTAGATACGATCGATGAAATAGATATTACTTTCGACGGTGCAGATGAAGTAGATGAAAGAAAATATGTATTAAAAGGAAGGGGTGGAGCTCTATTTAGAGAGAAAATACTATCATATTTTTCAAAAAAATACATAATCATTGTTGATGATTCAAAATATTCAAAGAAAATAGGAGAAAAGTCTAGTGTTGCAATTGAAGTATTACCATATGCTATCAATCCAGTTTTTAAAAAAATTCAAAAGATATGCAAAAAAGCAGAAATACGATATGGTGGAAGAATTAAAGATGGCCCTATAATTACAGATAATGGAAATTATATTATAGATGCATATTTTGGTGAAATTGATGACCCCCTTGAATTATCTAATCAGATTAACAGCATATGCGGTGTTATAGAAAATGGTATATTTTATCAAAACATAACAAAAATTATTGTAGGTTATGAAAAAGAAGTAAAAGTGTATTAAATTAAGAGCGCATATACCATAATTACACCTAGAAAGACAATCGAAATGGTATTTAATACTTTAATTAATGAATTTAAAGAAGGTCCTGCTGTATCTTTAAATGGATCACCTACTGTATCACCCATCACAGCGGCTTTATGTACATCACTTCCCTTTCCACCTAGGTTACCCAATTCAATATATTTCTTCGCATTATCCCATGCAGCTCCAGCATTTGCCATTAAAAGTGCAAGAAAAACTCCGCTTACTACACTACCGATTAACAATCCTCCTAAAGATATAGGCCCTAATATGAAACCGACGATGAGTGGTGTAAGAATTGCTAAAAGACCTGGGGCAATAAGCTCTTTCAAAGAAGCTGAAGTTACCATGCTTATGCATCTCCCATAATCTGGTTTTGCTGCACCATTTAAGATGCCAGGAATTTCTTGGAATTGTCTTCTTACTTCTAATACCAATTTATAAGCAGTCTTTCCAACAGCATTAATCAAAAATGAACTGAAAAAGAACGGTAATAAACCTCCAATTAATAATCCAACTAAAACTCTTGGATCTGATAGAATATATTGAATCGAACCATTTGGATAAGCTTGTAAATACCTTGGTATTTGAGAAGCTCTCACCATAACTTCTGATTGAAAAGCTTGGAATAATGCTAATGCTGAAAGAGCAGCGCTAGCAATAGCAAATCCCTTCGTTGTAGCTTTAACAGTATTGCCTATTGCATCCAATTTATCGGTCACAACTCTAACATCTTCTCCTAATCCGCTCATTTCGACAATGCCATTTGCATTATCTGTTATTGGACCAAACGAATCTATTGAAATGATCATTGCAGTTAGAGAAAGCATGGCCATTGTTGCAATAGCTGTTGAATAAACACCAAATATATAACTGCCTGTTGAATTATATCCTAAAAAGTAACTAATAATGATAGCAGCTACGATTAATACAGCAGCAGGAGCAGTGCTGCTTAAACCCACTGAAAAACCTGCTAAGAAATTTGTAGCAGCGCTGGTTCTTGAAGCTTCAGCAACAAATTTTGTTGGACCATAATTATAAGAAGTAAAGTAATCCACAATCCTTTCTATTAATACAACAACAATTACACCTAAAATTGTAGAAACGAAAATACTTAATGCTATATTTGATGGAAATAAAGAATAAGTAAGGAAAAAGTTTATTAATATCGCTAAAATCGCTGCAACAATAAATGCTAAATCTAAAACGCGCATAGGTTGTAATTTATTTCCTAATTTTGAATTTACTATGAATGACGCAATTATTGAAGAAATAATTCCAGAAGCTCCAATTAATAATGGAAAGAATATTAAGTTGTAAGATAAGCTTGCTATCAGACTATTGCCTGATAATTGAACAGCTAAAACACCTAATATGATTGCAGCTATTCCAATTACAACATACGATTCATAAACATCTGCTCCCATACCTGCACAATCACCTACATTATCTCCAACATTATCTGCAATTACTGCGGGATTCCTCGGATCATCTTCAGGTATACCCACTTCAACCTTACCAACAATATCTGCACCAAGGTCGGCCGCCTTTGTGTATATTCCTCCACCTACTCTCATGAACATAGCTATTAAACTTGCTCCAAATCCTAATCCAGCTATGAGTGCAGGTTGTTGTAAAATTAAATTATTGTAAATAAATACAAATATTGATAACGCAAGTAATGCTAAGCCTGCTACAGAAAAACCCATAACACTTCCTCCTCTAAATGCTAAACTTAAGGCAGGACCCATTCCTTTTTTTGCTATATTAGCAACTCTTGAACTAGTTCTTACTGTTGTATTCATTCCTATATAACCTGCTAGTGCAGAAAACAAAGCACCAACGACGAAACCTTCAGCAGCTATTGGTGATACTAAAAAATAGATTAGTATTGTTAACGCTATGCCAATTGGCAACAGCACAGTATATTCTCTCTTTAAAAACGCATCAGCTCCTATCCTGACTGCATTTGCAATTTCCTTCATTTTTGCTGTTCCTGGATCAACCTTCAAAAGTAAAAATATTTGTATCAATGAGTATACTAATGCTATTATAGCCGAAATCCACGCAATATCATAAATCGACATAATAGTTTATAATATGAATAAATAGTTTATAATATAAACTTTATCCAATTTAAATACAAACTATATCTATTATCAGAATGAAATATTTCATATAAAGTGTCTTCGGATATTAAATGTAGTTTAGGAAATACTTTATATGATAAAAACATAGTACATTGCTTAACAGGAAGTGTTTCTGTTTATAAAGCAATTGATATTTCAAGATATTTAGTAAGATATGGAGCAAATGTTATACCTGTCATGAGCGAAGATGCAATTCATCTAATCTCTCCTGATCTCATGGAATATGCAACAGGAAATAAGGTTATTACAAAGATTACAGGTGAAGTTGAGCATGTCAAAGTTTTTGAACGATATAGAGTTGATATGATACTAATAGCACCTTCAACTGCGAATACAATTAGTAAAATTGCTAATGGTATATCTGATACGAATGTCACACTAATAGCATCAATCGCTTTAGGAAAAGGCATACCGCTATTAATAGCTCCTGCTATGCATGAGCCAATGTATAGAAATCCTATATTGATTGAGAATATAAAAAAGTTAAAGAGTTGGGGAGTACATTTCATTGAACCTCGTATAGAAGAAGGCAAAGCAAAAATTGCAACTGAAGATTATGTATATTATAAGGTCTTGGATATATTAACACCAAAGGATTTAAAGGGTAAAGAAGTTGTGATCACGACTGGTTCTACAAGAGAGTATATTGACGCTATAAGATTTATAACGAATCCTTCAACAGGTAAAATGGGAAACGCATTAGCTTTAGAAGCTAAAGTTCGAGGAGCAAATGTTACATTACTTTTTGGAGATATAAAAGGAGAAATCCCTTACGAGATTGAAGCATTACATTGCGTCACATCTGAAGATATGATAAAGGAAATTAACAAAATATTTTCTAAGAGAAATGTTGATTTCTTTGTATCAGCTGCAGGAATTACAGATTATAAACCATCTAATAGATACAAAGGTAAAATTGAAACTTCAAAAGTAAATAAAATTAGCTTAGAACTGGAAACTACGCCTAAAATCATAAGATACGTGAAGGAAATATCGCCTCAGACAAAAGTTATTGCGTTTAAGGCCGAATACGGACTAAATGAATATAGAATAAAAGAAATAATTAGCGAATATGATTTTGTCGATTATATAATTTTCAATGATGTGTCTAGAAACGATATAGGATTCGAAAGTGACTTTAATGAAGTTACAATAGCATATAATAATAAAATGGAAAAAATTGAGAAGGCGAGAAAAGATCAAATTGCAAAAAAGATTTGGGACGTTATAGCTAGAGAAATTAAATAGACCATGCGGTTAAATTGTAATTATTATAACTTTTAATAAGCTGTTGTAAATTAATGCCTATGCTTCTATAAATAGTTTCGGCACTTGAGATCAAAAGTCTGGTGTACTCTTCAAGTGAGTATGCCCCTTTAAATGTTTCGTAGGCAGAGACCCTATTAATACCTTTATTGTTCTTATAAATATAATAAACTAAATCTCCTTCTTCTACTTCTTTATTATAATTTTTTAATTGTAACGCAGCAATTTTATGAGCTACATTAACTTTATACTCTTTTGGATTTTTTCTTAACCTTTTACTAATTGCTAAGTTTTCTATAGAGAAATCACTTTTATTGAGTTTACTTAAGGCCTCCTTAACAACCTCTATACCTTTATAAACGCCATATCGGTATATTTCATCTACATTATTGAAACTGAATATTTCCTTTATAAGTTGCATTTGAAAATCCCTGATAAACAAAGGCGTGTCGATTCTTCTTAATTCTATTCCCCTAGCTTCAACATCTCCTTCATATGTTATTCCATAATACCTTTTTAATGCAGAAATTGAACTATTCTTGAGTTGTAGAAAAACGATAAACTTAAAATGCTTATCAATTGAAACAGATAAGCCTATACTCGATCTAATATATTCCACAAGCATTTCATAATCTTCTATAGAAGCATCTTTTTTAGTTACAAATAGAGAGTCAACATCACCATATATTATCCTAAATCCTTTATTTTCAGCTATTTTTTTGGCTTTATACATGATATTTCTAGAAATACGATTAATTTCTTCAAAAGTAGCCACATTTCCAAATCTATTCCAGCAGCAACCCGAAATTCCATAAAATGTTACCAAAATTAGCTTTAAAGCATTCAATCTCTCCTCGCAATAAAGCTTTTCATCACCTTTTAAATTTTTAATAAGCTTTTTTAACCTAAGCCTTCTTTCAAGCCAAGGCTGAATAATATAGGGCATTAATTTAAATGAATCAGAATAGTTAATGTCTTCATAGCTCAACCTATTTTTAAGAATTATGCTAGGATACTGTGAATCAAAATCTATAGCCGCGACATTCATGTGAATTCTTCCAGTTTCAGGTGAGAAAGTAACACCGCCTCTGTCTCTCCAAGTCAACTCTGCTAGATCCCTTATAGGTTCGAAGTATTCTTCTTTAGGTATAACATAACCTCTACGAATAAGCTCATAACAATTCCTTGAATCAATACTTTTGTTGCTCAGCCATCTCGTAGCTAGACCTATCGGCACAAATGAAAATCTAGTCCTCTCTATGATTCCTGCTACACCAAACCTATTTGCGTTAAATCCATAGAATGTATTCCCAAGCAATATTCGACCACCAAAAGAACCTTGGTCATAAGCCTTTGTTTGATCTCCATATCTGCCAATTTCTAAATTTAGACCATGCAACTTAGCAATTTCTCCCAAAATTTTTACACATCTATCTGCTTTTGGAGAATAAAGCAGATCCGGATCCTTCGAATTTACTATCTGAATGAAATTTTCTAAAAGCTCTTCTTCTGAGCCTTCTAGCAATAAGCTTTCATTTTCAAAAAGAACTTGAATGCTTTTAATGGTATTTCTGTCTTTTAATATTTTAGAATTTAAGTTGAAAAACATTATCGAAAAAGGGGGAGGAAATATTTGATACTCATCGTCAATTTTATGAATATTTATAAGTTTATCGCTCTTACATTCAACCAATACTTTACTTGTAGGTTCTACATTAAGTTTTTCAAAAAGATATTTTTGAACGTATTTTAAATCTACGTTGTATAGATTTCGTACATATTCATTATTTTTAAGAGAATTTATAAGGTCTCTATAAATTCGTGTATCAGCTAATTTAACTTTTAAAAGCTGATACAATCTTTTACTCTTTAAAGAAGTGAATTTGAAAACTTTTGTAACACAATTAATTTCAGGAATGCTATTAAGTATATTAATTAATTTCAAAGATGATTCTTGATCTTTAGGCTCTATGTAAAACGAATTGATAAAAGTGTCTTTTAACCTAATTAGCTTTCCATCGATTGTTTTTATCCAAATTATTGTATTATTTTGTTTTATATAAACATCCAGAAGCCATCCTTCATAAGTGCCCATTTGTAAGTTCCTTTAGTTTTTCCTCGAGTTTTACTATTCTTTTTTCAAGTTCGTGAATTTTTTTATCTTTTTCTTCTATCATTTTTTTCAATAAATTTATTTTACTCTTATTATGCAAATTTGCCATTAAGTTCAAGTTATCTATTACTAGAGGCAATCCTGAATTCGCCATCGCAGCGTATTCGTAATCCCAAACCTCCTTAATTAGCTGTTCAAAGGATTCTTTATATTCGACATCTCTTATTAAAGGTAACAAGTTTTCTTGCAAGCTATTCAACATGGCTTGGTATTTTTCTCTAAACGGTATCGTTATCCTTCCCATTTCTTGAAACTGAAAATTGATAATTGAGGTCTTATAATTTGTATCTTTTGCATAATGCTTGATAAGACATGCCTGCACTCTACTGCCTTTAATACGAAAAAATACGGCTACATGTGAAAAGTGCAAAACAAAATGAGGTAAACGAGGTTCTAAGTCTTCATATTCTAAAGTTACTATTAAGGATATATTTCTTTCAATACAAAATCTTAAAACTTTATAAAAAGAAAGCTTCAAATTTTCGAAAGCTACTTTCCTATTTAACGCAGAATCTAAGAATTTGTTCAGGCCATCAAAAATAACAACCCTAATTTTTTCTTCAGCTATATGTTTTAAAAGTTCTTCAACAGATTTAGGCTGTCTTAACTCATTATATGCAGCTACAAAATATACGTTTCTTGCTAAATTTGTAATTTCATAACCTTCCATCTTTGAATATAGAGCCAAGATATCAAAATCTATGAAGTTCTTTGAAGAATAATAGTTTGTATTGTTTATGTATGCAATTTTACCTTTTATTGAAAATTTTACAAGTATACGATGAATGAAATCGCGTAAAAACAATTGATTGCCACAGAATAGATAGAACTTTCCTTTTTCAATACCACCTATTAAAGAATCAAGTTCATTGATTCCAAGATAAAAAACTTCCTTTGATATTTGTGATAGCTTAAGTGCGCTTATAAAGTTTATAGCTGTAATCGCTTTATGGTTCATATTTGACTGAAAGGATTTTCCTTATATTCGGTAGCCGCTTAGATATAACGATTAATGAATAATACTTTAAAAGTAGTTCACTGAGGAGGAAGTCAAATAAGTTAACATTATACCTATGCTTCATCAACAATTTTTTTTATTTTTGATATTTAAACTACTTAGATATATTTGTTCATTCGTTAGATTATCAAAGATCATTTGTAATAAAATACTAAAATTATTTTGATCCCTTTATTACAAACAATATCTCATCTGCTATATATGCACAATGATCCGCTATCCTCTCTAGATATCTCATTATTAAAAGGTTGGCTATAGAGCATTTTCCTCCTTTGTATACTAAAGCTTTATAGAAATATTCCTTGTAAGCTTTATCTATTACTTGATCCATATTTTTAATTTCAATAGCCAGATCTTTATTTCGCTCTAACATAGCTTTTATTGTTAGATTTAACATACTCTTAACCTTTTCAATATTATTTTGAACGTCAGCATCTATACATTCATCTAATGAAAGATTCGCTTCATCTAAAGCTAAAGCAATGTCATAAGAATATCTGCTTATCCTATAAAGATCATAAGATATCTCCATTGCAGATTTAGCGAATCTTAAATCGGTAGCCATAGGCTGATATCTAACTAAAATTTCCAGAATTAATTCACCTGCTTCTTCTTTTAGTTTCCTTAGTTTATCGCTTATTTCCTTCAATTCTTTAGCTGTATGATGCTTTTTAAAGTATGCCAACATGTCCAATGATTTTAAAGCTTCTTCTGACATTTCATTTAAAATTAATTCAAGCTTCTGAAAAGCTAGATCTATTAGTCTAACCATTATATTCTCCCTGCTACATATTTTTCAGTAAGTTCATTTTTTGGATATGTAAAAATATTCTCAGATTGACCCCATTCTACCAACCTTCCGTCATAGAATAAAGCTACATAATCAGATATTCTTGCTGCTTGTTGAGGAGTATGACTTACTAGGATAATAGTTATTTGTTCTTTTAAGCTTATCAAAAGCTCTTCTATTTTCCTTGCACCCACTACATCGATTTGTGATGTCGGTTCATCTAAAAGCAATACCTCAGGCTTCAAAGCTAAAGCTCTAGCTATTACCAGTCTTTGTTGCTGACCCCCTGATAAAACAGATGCAGGTTTATTTAATCTATCTTTAACTTCGTCATAAAGGTTTGCTCTAATTAACGCTTCAGTCACAGCGTTAATTAAATCTGCTTTATTCTTTATTAACCCATTGGCTTTTAGAGCATAAGCAACGTTATCGAATATACTCATATGATAAAAAGGATTTGGTTGTTGAAATACGATTCCTACCCTTCTTCTAAGCCTTATTGGGTCAATCTTAAATATATCTTGACCATAAAATTTTATTTCACCTTCAATTTTAACATTCTTTTTTAGTTCCAGTAATCTGTTCAATAGTTTTAAAAATGTGGATTTACCTGAACCTGAAGGACCCATTATAGCAAATATGGTATTTTTAGGTATTTTCAAATTGCAAATATCTTTTAAAATATGTTTATTTTCTATCCAAACATTCAAATGATCAATTTCAAAAACGTAATTTTCCATAAAATTATAACTTCCTTCTAGTAAAAATTCTTGCAAGTGTGAATAAAATAGTGACTGTTAATGCTAAGATTAACGCTGCTCCCCAGGCAACATCTAACCAATTATTATAAGGACTAAATGCAAAATTAAAAATTAAAGAAGGCACTCCTGTTATCGGAGAAGTCAAAGTTCTCAAAAATATGTTAAAAGAAGTAACTGTAGTAAATAATAAAGGTGCTGTTTCTCCAAATATTTTTGCTATTCCTATTAATATTCCTGTTATTACTCCCTCTCTACCTTCTGATAAAATTAATTTTATTACATTAGAGTCAGTTAAACCTAAAGAATATCCAACTTCAAGATATTCATCTTTCGATTGCCTTAAATTCTCTATCGCTTGAATTGTTGTATATGGGATCATAATAATACTTAAAGCTATGGCACCTGAAATACCGTTCAGTCCTAGTTTTAGATTTTGTACGAATATAATAAAGACAGAGATGCCGATTATTATTGTTGGAAACTCAACTAATGAATCAACAAGGAATCTTAAAATTTTTGCAAACAGTCCACCCTCATACATTACAATATATAATGCTGTTAAAATAGAGATGGGAATCGATATTAAAGATGCAATAATAGCCATGAAAATTGAGCCCTCTAAAACCGTTCCTATACCTCCTAACCCATCTCCAGGTAATGGCGGAATTCCTGTTAAAAATTCTAAACCGCCTTTAAAAATTACAGGTGCCCCTTTTATTAATAAGACAGATAATAACCAAGTGAAAGGTAAGAATAAAAAGATCGTCGATATAAAGGCTAGAAAGAAAATTAATTTATCTTTTACCATTTCTTACGAAAACAAATTTACCAATTAGAATAAATAATGAACCAATAACAAATAAGATTAATGCTAGAGAGAATAATGATGATAATTCTAATTCAGAAAAAGCTGAACCAAATTGGTTCGCAATAAGTGCTGGTATGGTAATTCCTGGTGCTAAAAGGCTATAAGATATATTAAAAGAACTACCGATCGTAAGATCAACAGCGACAGTTTCACCTAATCCTCTACCATATGCTAATGTTATCGCTCCAAAAAGAGCTTTTCTTATGTAAGATAGCTTAATTTTAATCACGTGCCATTTACCTAAACCTAAAGCGTAAATGCTTTCGTCAAGAATATTAGGAATCTTTGAATAAACTTCTCTTATTAACGAGGAAGCAAATGGTGATATCATAATTGCTAATACGATAGAGGCCAAAAGATAAGATGCCGTAGAGGGTTTAGTTGAAAAAAAAGGTAAAAATCCCAAATAATTATGTAGAAAATTAAACAACTTTGTATTTAAAAAAGGGCCTAGTTCATAGAGACCCCAATATCCGTAAATAATCGTGGGGAAAGAAGCCATCAAGTCGTTTATATTTATAAATATACTCCTTATCCTGTCAGGTAAATATTCTATAATAAATATGCTTAAGCCTACAGCTAAAGGAATAGCTATAAAAATTGCTATAATTGAAACAACAATACTACCATAGATTGCTGGCATATACATGTAAAGAATATTGAAACCGATTGTTTCTAAAGCAGGCAAAGATGCAAACGCTATTGAAAATATTATAAGAAATAGTAATAAGCATAAAAAAAATGAACCTATAAATATTGGTATAGCTGTTGTCTTGTTCATAATAGTTGATAGATTTGTTGATTATTAAAAGAAATTAATTTTAACTCGTTCAGTACAAAAGATTGTACATTTCCTGGTAATGGCAAATACCCATTTATGATATTTTGTTGTTTCTGTCCTGTAGTAAATATAAATTCTAAAAATACATAGATCGCTATAGCTTTAATTTGATCATTGAAATTCTTTTGGACTACTAGATAAGAAAAGGTTACAATTGGATATGAGCTAGGATTGGGGGAATTTAAAAGCAACGCTGTGATGTTGGACCAATCTTGTGTAGCGTTGGGAAATTTACTTATATCTATACTTTGCAATGATAATGAGACGCTTTGAGGGGTTGGCAAAACATAATTACCAGCTGGATTTTTAATTGCAGCCGTTTGTAAATTATTCGCAATGGAATATTGTACTTCAACATAACCTATAGAAAATGAAGTTTGTTTAACGTAAGCAGTAACACCACCGTTTCCTTCGCCAGCCAATCCTCCCAATTTATCTACAGGCCAATTAACCGTGTAACCATAACCTATATTTGAATTAACCCATATGTCTGATGACTTGAAAAGCCATAATGTAAAAACAAATGTTGTCCCGCTGCCATCACTTCTATGAACAGCTACAATCTTTTCATGAGGAAAATGAAAACCGGGATTAATAGATTGAATTAAACTATCATCCCAATAAATTATTTCTCCTGAATATATTCCTGCTAGCACATCTGCAGTTAAATTCAAATTTCCATTTTTCGATGAATTGAAGTTAGGAAGATTAAATATTATAGCTACACCGCCTACAATGTCAGGGATAGTTATAACACTGCCCTTAACAGTAGTTGCATATCTCCATAAATCTGTTGGCATTGGAACATCAGTTGCACCAATATCATAAGTCCCTTTTATAAAATTATTAACGCCTGCACCACTACCAACAGATTGATACGTTACTGCTATATTAGGGTAAATAGAGGAAAATTGTTGAATCCATGCTTGCATTTGTGGATTTATAAAAGTGCTACCTCCAAGCACTAACGATGCAGATATTTTAGATACGTCTATTTTTACTGAACTGGGACTATTGTTCTGATTTCCTAATAATAAATACATTGAAACACCCGCAACAATTATAACTGCAATAATTACTGCTATTACTAATTTAGATAAAGCCTTATTTCTCATTTTCCTATGAGTAGAATGTGTATTGTGTAAGAAAAACATTATGTAAATAAAATATAGAATAATAAATAATCTATATAGATTAAAAATTAAGGAGTTACTCTTTTATAAGAATTCAATGGTGCAGTATTTTTGAATATTTTAGGATGTAAGATCGCTGCTATTATTGATACAGCTTCAGAAATAAAGGGGCCATTTGTGCTGAAATATTTCTTAGCTTCAACTGCAAATATATTAAATTTCTCATAAGCAATTGTATCCTTAATCCAATTCTCTTCATAAATTTTCAAAGCATCATGGTATGCTCTATTTAAATCAAAGCCGCATGGCCCAGCTATTATATATTCAGTATTGAAATTCAATATTTCATCTATGGAAATTTTTCTGGAATGTTTACCTTTTTCTCCAAAATCTATGCCGCCAGCAATCTCAATAATTTCTGGTACCCAATGTCCAGAACAAAAAGGAGGGTGAATCCATTCAAGAAACAATGTCTTTTTTTTGTTAAATTGGAAGTTTTTGACTTTATATTCTCAATTCCGAATATTATACTATTAACTAAATTCCTAGCTTCTTTCAATTTGCCTGTAATCTCTCCTATAATTAAAATTGATTGTAATATCTCGTCTACGTTTTTAGGACCTATTTCTATCACATTTCCATAGTTCCTTATACTTGAATTTAAAGTGTTAGGAGTTACTGCACAAACATCGCATAAGCTTTGCGCTATTATTATATCAGGTTTTATTTGCTCAATTGCTTTGTAATCTATTTCATACAATGACTCACCCTTCTTTGAAAAAATATTAATTATTGTATCAATCTCGCTTTCACTTAATTGTGAAGTATCAACTTTTGGTTTTACAACAATTTTTTTGTTGCTAGCACTATTTAATTGAGGACAAGCATATGTGATTCCTAAAACTTCTTCCTCTAATCCTAAAGCGTACAGTATATAAGTCGCACTTGGAATTAGAGATACTATCTTCATTGATAAATTATAATCTAACAAATTAAAACGTTTGACTTTACAAATTATTTAAATATTAGGAAAATACTATATTTATTAGATATATACTAAAAATTAAGATAAATGAGGTCTTAATTGCGGTTATAATATCTATAGCTCTAATTATTGCAATACTATCTTTACCTGACATTTTACTTCCATTAGCTAAATATATTTTAACTGGTCTAGGCAATTATTGGTTTTTAGCCATATCTTTAATAGGCATAATACATGGTCTTAAGCCTGATGAACATACATGGCCTATTACAGTTTCTTATGGAGTTATGCAAAAAGATGTCAAGCATGCTTTATTATCCACGACAGTTTTCGCAGGTGCATTGACTTTAGTTTGGTCAGCATTAAGTTCTCTTGCTAGTGAAATTTTTTCAACATTCTTAAATTATAATTTAGATTCATATGTGGATATTATCGTAGGTATAACTATGATATCTGTTGCATTAGCTTTGTTAGCACATAAAAATAAAGGTGATTTAGAAAAGAGGGCCGATTATAAAATAATTTGGATTCATGGTATTGCTGCAGCGTTTGGGGGTGATTTTATAGTTGTATTGATCTTAACACTAGCATCAATTAGTTTTATACCCTATTCGCTAGGATTCCTTATAGGTTTTCTATTCGGCCTAGGTTCTTGGATATCACAAAGTATAATTGTTGCATTAATTTATAAAGGGATGTTTAAAATGACAAAAGATGTATCAATTATGATAAAAGCAGGTAGGCTATCATTATTTTTTTTAGGCATTTTTATGATTACTTTAGGTATGGTTTGAAAAATATCGTATTCTTTTTCTTAAATAAAATATTGCAATAAGTATTACTAAAAATATCAAGATCAAGAGAAATATCAATATACTATAAATTAGAGTACTTGATTCATATGATTGATTAAAGTTTGCAACATTCCCTACATAAGGCATTATTGATTTAATTTGATATGCGGTTAAGTTTATACTTATAGGCTGTCTTGGTCTAGATGAAAAATTTAGGGCGTTTAATATATTATTGGGAGAGATCTCTTAATGTTAATGATGGAAGAGAAAAACGCCACTCTATGAATTTCAAAATAGATTCAAATGAATATAATGTATGATCTACATAATTAGTTTTAGAGTATGGTGAAATTATTAAAGCGGGAACACGAAATCCAAAACCATAAAGGTCAATCATTGGTGGTGGAACGTGGTCATAAAAGCCTCCATAGTCATCCCAAGTTATTATAATTAGACTGTTTTTCCAATATTGGCTTTTCATAACTGAATCTACGATATAAGTAACCCGGATCATACCTAATGTAATATTAGCAGGCGTATGTTCACTTATTTCAAAACTTGGTATTATCCATTAAATGGCTGGTAAGTTACCACTATTTAAATCCTTAAAAAAATCTTGTCTTGAAGCAAAATGTGAAGAATAATTTGTATTGTATGTTGAATTTTTTGCTGAAATTATCGAAAGATTAGGTTTTAGTAAATATATTCAAGTTGCTGTTCATGATGCATACACTTGGAGTAAAACAAATCCTAATGAGAAATGGGTAAAATCCTCTATAAAGGCTTATAATAATTTAAAAATGAAACCTTACATAATACCTATTTTACCTGGTTCTGCACAAAGCTATTTGTTTACAAGGAAATTGAAAATACCCATGATATCTACAGGTTCTGGTCATGGCGGTAGAGCGCATGCTCCAAATGAATATATAACCATAGATGCTATACCAAAAATAGCCCAATATACTGCAGCATTGATTCATCAAATTAGCTTAGGTTTTTCTCACTCATAAAAAATATTATAATATGAAAAAGGGTTGGCAGAAGAATATAGAATTGGAACAGGTGGTTGGGCATATTTTTATGTAGGGTCCAGAAATAAATTGCATTATTACTCTAAAATATTCAATTTTGTTGAAGTTAACACTACTTACTATAATATACCTTCATTTGAAACTGTAAACAAATGGAGAAACACTGTTCCTCAAGATTTTTATTTTTCTGTAAGAGCAAATAAACTTATCGCAGAGAAATATAAATTTGCACATACAAATTTAAATATAGAACTTTTGGAAAAAATTGTAAAGATATGCAATATCTTAAAAAGTGATTTATTACATTTCTATATACCTAAACACTTAGAATTAGAAAGTGAATTCGTCCAAAATTTTTTTAATTTGATAGGATCAGTAAATCTGTCTAACATTAAAATAGTTTTAGAATTTTCAAAGAATTTAACACCTCTTAACAAACAAATAATCAAATTCATGCAAGAAAATAATATTGTACATTGTGTAGATTTATCCAAGGATCAGAAACCTATCGTCAAGAATGATGTAGTTTACTCAAGATTGTTTGGAAAGGGAAAGCATAATATTTATCAATTTTCCGATGAAGATTTAATTGCGTTAGATAAAAAAGTTGTTTCTATCAATGGTGTAAAAAAGGTTGTATTCGCGTTTCATGGAGTAAAGATGTATATGGATGCACTGAGGTATAAGCATTATAAAGAACAAGGTAAATTTATCCCCGTAACTAAATATAGAGGCATCGAATCATTGAAATACGTGTTAGAAGAAGATTTAAGTTTTCCTTGTAATAAAGAAAAAATAATTGAAAAATGTGGCTGGAAGCTTTTCGACCTCAACGATGAAAAAAGAATAAGGGTATCTGAAATTATTAAATATTTACCAAACATGAGTTTTTCTAACTTAAATGAGTTATTAGAAGTGGTTAAAGAACTAGATATATTTAATAAATTATGAAAATGTTAGATAATATTTTTTTAGGAACGTCAGGTTGGCTATACAAAGATTGGATTGGCCCTTTTTATAATTTGAAAGAGAAAAGCTTTCTTCGTTACTATTCAAAATTTTTTAAAACTGTTGAGATTGATTCGACATTCTATAGCTTTCCTTCAGAAAAAGTTGTTGTTTCTTGGATTAAGAACACACCGATTGAATTCATTTTCACTGCAAAGATGCCTAAAGAAATTACGCATGCTAAAAATTTAGATGTGAAAAAGATTTCCGAAAAAATAAATAGTTTCGTTGAGAGGTTATCGCCTTTAATATCTTCGAATAAATTGAGTTGCATCTTAATTCAATTTCCGCCCACTTTCAAATTAAATATAAAGGGTTTAGAAGAATTCTTATCCATTTTACCTTATAATATAAAGTACGCTGTAGAATTTAGAGATTTATCATGGATTAAAAATGAAACGTTCAATCTATTAGAAAAATATAATGTCGCATATACAATCGTAGATGAACCACTTTTACCTTCTGATGTTATAGTAACTTCTGATATAGCTTATATTAGATGGCATGGAAGAGGAGAAAAGCCTTGGTATAATTATAGGTATAACACAGAAGAACTTAATGTTTGGATACCTAAAATCCAAGAAGTAAGTAAAAGTGTAAAGGTAGTTTATGGATATTTTAACAACCATTTCCATGGTTATGCAGTTGAAAATTGCTTGCAAATGCTAGAAATGCTAGGTATAATAAACGATGAACAAAAAAAATTGAAGAAGAAAATTGAAGATTATAAAATTAGAATTGAGAAAGAAAAAACTACATTAAAAACTTTTTTTGAGTACGAATCTTTTAATGATTTAGAATTGTTATTAACTAATTTTATAAACGAAAATCGAATGATAAGAGCTAAAGAAATAAAGAATGATGAGATCAAAAATGTTAGGATTACTAATGACTTGTTGGAAGCTGAGATTAGGAAATATAAAATAGTAATAGACATGAAAAATAAAATTATAACACATAATTGCGCAGATTGGCAAAAATTGATAAATGAAAAAAAGTTCTGTAAGCATATAGGTAAACTTTTCTTATATTTAAAAACAAAACATTCATTGTCCATATTAAAAGATTTGTACAATAATGTAGATAGTTGGAAATTTATTTATAACAATTAAATTAGGTATTCTTATTAATCGATATGATAAAAAGATTGAATCAGGTACTTTACATATCATTTTCAGCTTTTTTTGCTGATTTAGGATATCAAGCTGCAATATCCGTATTCCCAATATATCTTGTATACATATTAGGCGCGCCAATTGCTTTATATGGATTAGCTGAAGCAATCAATTACGGCATCGGAGCAATTTTTGGATTTATTGGAGGTATTCTAGCAGATAAATTTGGAGCTAAGAAAATGTCAATTTTAGGTAATGCTTTGATACCAATAATGTCTCTTATTGTATTCACACAAAATTATTACATAGCCATTGTCTTATTTTCTTGGGGATGGTGGATGAGAAATTTTAGAACTCCACCAAGAAGAGCCCTTATGACAGGTGTGACTGAAGAAAATGAAAGACAAGAGGCATATGGTATATTGCACGCATTAGATATAGCCGGTGCAACAATAGCCGTCGCATATATTACTATTTCACTATTTTTCGATGTAGATCTTAAATTAATTATGTTAACTACAATAGCTTATTTAACAATAAGCACGCTTTTATTAGTTCCAGTTAATGCGATCATAAAAAAGAGTAAAATAGAGTTTACTAAAGCTAACAAAAAGTTATTCAGCGGTATTATGGTTGCAACAGCATTATTTGGTTTCGGATATTTCTCGTTCGGATTTCCTATAATTACAGTAACTGAAAGAACAAATGAACCATATCTTGGAACATTATCGTATTTTGTTTTTCTCATCGTATCTTCTATTACAGGATATATTTTTGGTAGAATTAAAAGAAATGAAATAAAAATGCTCGCTTTTGGCTATTTTGTAGCTGCAATGGGGAGCATTGTATTTCAATTGTTTTCATCGCTAACTATGCTTTTTCTAGCATCTGCTTTTTTAGGAATTGCTGTTGGAATTGTTGAAACACTGGAACCTACAATTATTTCGAAAATTTATCCTCAGGAAGGCCAAGGAATGGGAACATTATCAGCTTTCAGAAGTATAGGTTTTTTTACTGGCAACTTGGCTATGGGATTACTTTATAACTTAAACTTAGCATATTTCTATTCTTTTTTAGTTTCAATTATAGCTTCCTTAGTGGTTATATTATCTTCTAAATGATTTAAGTATATATTCAACTAAATTATTCAATTATAAATGAAAAAATTAATCATATTTGCATTAGTTTTCATAATTTTATTTTTTTCATTGACTGTTTCCTCTTCTTTTAGCTACAAACTATATAATGATAATTCTAAAGGTTATCCTAAAGATCAATATAATGCTCTCGCTGCCAATCATAATAGAGATATGTTTCTTTCGATAAACATGAAAAATGAGAAATCTGCTACAGAAATTCCTGACCAGAATATTTTTGTAGTGAAATCCTTTGACGGTCTACATTATGGATATAATGGATTGAATGCAGACTTCTGGGTCCCACCAGATGTACAAATAGCGGTTAGCTTAAATTATATAGTAGAAATAGTTAATGTTTTAGGGGCTGTATGGGATAAAAATGGAAATTTTTTAAGTTATATTTCATTGTACTCTGTTTTCTCCATACCTAATACTGAAAGCATTGGTGATCCAAGGATAATTTATGATCCTGCTACAGATAGATTTTTCATGTCCGTATATGATGCAAATTTAAATTCTGTTCTTTTAGCAGTTTCTCAAACAAATAACCCTATGGGCAATTGGTATGTATATAGGCTCAGCGCTACTAATAATTATTTTCCTGATCAACCTTACATAGGCATAAATAATTATTTTGTTGTTGTGACAGCCAATGATTTTTTAGGAAACTTTTTTGAATATTCTCAATATTGGATATTGAATAAGAGCCAATTATTAAGCGGTTCAACTGTTGAATACTATACAACCACCGATACAAATGCAGCCTCTATAAGACCTGCAATTCACATATCTTCATCGAATATATTTTATATGGCATCAACACAAACTAATCTTCCCAACACACTAGAAATATTTGCAATATCTGGTTCCTTACCAAACAACTTAAACATTAAGAAATACTTTTTAACTATAAACAGTATGAGCTCGAATATACAAGAAGCACCACAATTGGGCACTACATATACAATCGATGTGGGTGATAACAGAATACAAGATATATTTTATCAGAATGGTAACATTTGGCTTACAGCTGAAGATTCGTGTATTCCACCAGGTGATTCAATTATCAGAGATTGCATTAGAACAATTCAAGTCAATACATCGAATATGAATGTCGTTCAAGATTTTGACATATCTAAACAAAGTTACTACTTTTTTTATGGCGCTATGAGATTAATAGGTAATAGCTTTCCAGTTGTAATTTTTGGCTTTTCTTCGCAATTCAATTACCCTAGTCTTATGCTATATTATAAACAAAATAATATTCAATCTTTTACAAGTATAAAGAATGGTACAGGTCCTGAATATACATCGTGCAACAGCTTGGGTATATGCAGATATGGAGATTATTTCAGCGCTGTATTAGATCCTGCAAATAATAATACTGTTTGGGTAGCTGGAGAATACGGTAGAGGTAGTATAGGTTGGGGTACTTACATCGCTCAAGTTTCTACTAATTTCTATATAGAAGTAAGCTATTCAGTAATTGGTGGTGGAACAGGATATTCAAATCCTATACTAACTTATTACTATCAATCCGTAAAAAGAACAGCTGTAATAACCCCTCAACCAGTTAAATATCCTGCAGATCCTAACAGTCAATGGTACGTTAATCAAAGCTTACTTGGATCGAATAGCAATGAAAGATGGATTACAAATCAGATTACAAATGGAACTGTTAATAGCTCATTAGTTCTTCATTTTTACTATTACCATCAATACCATGTGTTATTCAATTTTACTGTAATTGGTGGTGGTAAATTTATTCCTCCCAATGTTACATTTCAAGAATTTGGTAATAGAGTAAGCACTATTTCTCCAAGCGATGCTTGGGTTGACTCAAATAGTACTTACTTGTATACGAATCCATTACAGAATTCAAATTCAGAAGAAAGATGGATTTCAAAAAATTACACAGGAATTATAACTAGGCCGCTTACTGTAAATACAATTTATTACCATCAATATTTATTGCAAATATCTTTGAATTTTATAGGAAAGCCTCCAAAATCTTCACAGATCATTTATTATACACAATTTGGAATAAACAACTCAACCACTTTTAATAAAATTTTTATTAATTGGTTTGATGCTTATACGAGTTGGTCTATATCCAATCCCGCAATAGGTTCTAATTCTACTGAAAGATGGATAAGTTATCAGAATACAAATTCTGTGATAGTTACCACGTATGGATTATATAACATAACTTTCTATCATCAATATTATGTGAATATAACGATTATACCAACAGACGCTGCTAAATTAAATGTGAAAAGTGGGTGGTTTAATGAAAATGATAAAATAATAATAAATGTTGTTCCAAACAATGGTTGGAAATTTATAAAATGGATAGGAGAAGGTTCTGGTTCTTATAATGGAACAAATCAATTAATTATGCTTAATGTAACTTCATATATCATAGAAGAAGCCATTTTTTATGCAATAGTCAATATATATTCTTCAACTGGCTTGACAATTACTTATAGCTACTTGAATCATTCTGGAATAATTGAAGAAAACAGAAATTTAACTATCTACTTACCGGTGAACACAACATTAAATTTAGCCGTGAATGAAAATACGTTTTTATATACATTTAATGATTGGAATGGAAACTTTACTAGTACCAATAAAAACATATCGGTTAAGATTACTGCTCCAACAATCCTATTCGCTAACAGTTCATTCAATATACTACTTATAGGTATAATAGTTGCTGTAATAGCCATAATAGTCGTGATTATAGCATTGGTGATTCTAAGAAAAAAAGCTAAACAATTAAGCTAGCAGGCTTTATTATTTTTTTCTCCTATCGCATATAAATAAGAGATCAAAACTATTTCATACACTATTATAAGTTCATCCAAATTTCTAGGAGCATAGACCATTACGAAGGGATTTGTAAAATATCCGATCGCATATAATGGATGATATTCACCCCATTTTTTCTCAACAACTTCTCGTGCCCAACTTGAAGGTAGCAATACATGTAAACTTCCATCATAAATTGGATGAACATGCGCAAATTCAACACCTTCTATCAATATTTCTCGTCTTGTATTCTGAACATTTTCATCTACCCATAAAGCTCTAGAACCTTCAACAGAAACAATACTCAATTCTTCTTTAATATTAGGTAAAGAGAAAATCATCGAAGTTAATCTATCGTAAATGTCTTTACTAATTGTATCCGATATTTGTTGGTGAGGCATACTTTTAGTCGTCTTAGGTCTTTCACCTAATCTTTCGGGTAAGCCTACAGAAATAGGCCACAAAGGATACTCGGCTTCAATTCTTTTCCATCCATCACCTTCTCTTACAGAAATTATTTCTAAATTTTCAAAATAAAGATCTAATACTTGAGAACGTTCTTGAGCTAAAGGGGGATTGCAAAAATCTTCTTCTTCCCAAGCTACTTTTTTATCTTTTGTAAATCTAGCTAACATTAAGCTATAATGTAAAGCATCTCCAAATGGTTTCAAGCTTCTTATTTCACCAGATAGTAATTTTAACCATAACTCTTTAAGTAAATCAATTCTTGGCTTCCCTATAACAAGATAATGAACCATAGTATTATTTTATAAAATAAATTAAAAAATAATTAAAGAGAAAGCTTGCCAACAGCTTTAACCCTAATTTTTACAGCGTTTCCAGGTAAATAAGGCATCGCGATTTCCTCAACTTCAGCAATCTCTATCGAGGTAGGCATAGCACCAGCTAATATAGCTCGTTCTTTAGCTTCCTTTGCAGTTTCAGATATAGCCTTACTTCGATCAATTTGTTCGTAGGAAAAAGCTTTTTCTACTGTCGCTCCTATGAGAGCAGTTGCAGCTCCTACAGCATTTGCATATTGAGCATATTCTGGTCGTATGACTTCACTAGCTACAGATAACTTCTTAGGCCACATCGCTGATCCTCCTCCTACCAATATAACAGTTTCAGGCTCTGGTCTAGTTTTTATTCTATCCAGAGACTCTTCCAACATATCTATCATTTTTTTATAAACTTTCAATAATATCTCCTTATCATACTTCTTTAATATCAAAGAAGGATTACAATTTGGATCGTCTATATTCATATAACCTATACCCAGAGCTACATCCGTAGCTGTTAAAATATTGCCACCCCAAGCTATACCTTCATGTATTAGTTTATAACCAACGCTAACAGGTCCTATTTTTATATCATTTTCTTTTAAACTTACAATACTTCCGCCTGCTAGTCCAACGGCTATAACATCTGGTGAACGTATATTCGTTCTAACTCCACTGATATCAATTTCTAAAGCTTCTCTAGGATAGCCATTCACTAAAGCTCCTATATTAGTAGTTGTGCCTCCTGTATCTGCTACAATAGCATTAGGAATATTTGTGAGAACATATGCCCCTCTGATACTATTTGAAATTGGAGCAACTATTGTAAATATAGGGAATTTGCTAATGTATTCACTCGAAGCAGTTGTGCCATCATTTTGAGCAAAATATAATTTAGCATGTGATAAACCGAGATCGTTCAACGATTTTTTAAGATTTGATATCGTATTTTTCATTACGCCAATGGTAGTAGCATTTAGTATAGTTGCATTCTCTCTTTCAATCAATCCTATAGTGCTTATTTCATGAGATAATACTACTGGTATATTGGGACAAATTCTCTCTGCAAGAAACTTAACTTTATTCTCATGCTCAGGGTTTACTACTGAAAAAACAGATGCTACTGCAATTGTTTCAATATTATGATTGATAAAATTATGCAAGGTTTTTATCACAGATTCTTCATCAAACCTAGATATTTCCTCTCCTGTGTACTCATGTCCACCTTTTACTAAAATATCGGCACCGTATATTGCACTTTTTAAGTCCTTGGGCCAATCAACCATAGGCCCCACAGCTTCTGTAGCAGGTAAACCTATTCTTATAACACCAACTTTGTTCAAACCTTTTCTTTGAACAATTGCATTAATAATATGTGTCGTTCCAAACATAACTGCTTGAATTTCATCTTTACTAATATTTGCTTTATTTAGCACTAATTTTAAGGAATTTATAATCCCACTTGTAATATCACTAGTAGTCATGGTCTTTGCAGCGGCAACGAAATTGTTGTTTTCATCAAGAATTACAGCATCTGTATGTGTACTACCTACATCAATCCCAATTTTGTATTTACTCATGTTAATTAAAATTTCTTATTCTCTTTTCCAAAGGAATATACTCAACATTATAACCAAAGTATTTAGGCCCTACTACTTCTAATCCTTTTTCATTTCTCCATTTTTCATTACACGGTATTCCTATGACTATAACTCTTAAACCATACCTCAATCTTTCAGTCGTAATTGGTTTGACAGTTTCTTTATCAAAAATAGTTATAAGATCAGGAACAGTTGCAATTACTTCATTATCCCTAATAGCTACAAGGTTTTCATTTTGAAAACGAATAATTAAAGTTGAGCCCTTATAATCATCTAAACCTTCAATTTTAGCTTCGCCTCTAGCAAACCCCCCTATATTAAACCTCGAGACGTCTACAATCTTTCCACTGAATAAATAATAACCTTTCGTAACATCTAGTAAAGCGTCAATAATATTTTTACCTGATTGCCTTGCTGTCCTTATTGTTTTTCCTATTTCTATAGCTAGCGATATACTTCCTTTAACACATGCTTTTTTATACAATGATCCATATGTAGCATAAATTGCAATCCATGCAGACCCCCCGAACTTTACAGTTATAGCTCTTGCTATTTTCTCAGCCCAATAATTGTCAATAGTTGAAAGAATTGATGCATTGCCCCTCTCATCCGAAATAGCCATTGGCGTCGCACTTACACCATGTATATGAAAAGTAACCATTTGTAATTCTGGAAAAGCTCTGCCCATACCATCTGCGTCTATTACAGGTATTTTACGTTTAGCCCCAACCACTAAAGGAATAGTAGAGTTTATTCCACCTGCCTCGATAGGAGATATATAATCGACCTTCTTTTTGTAAAATTCCTCGATTAGATTTAATGAATATAAAGCTTCTTTTCCACTAGGCACTTTTTCAATTAATACAACAGGTGTTCCCATAGCTGCGACTGGTACTACAAACGAATTATCTTCAATAGATTCAATATCTAGCAATTCAATTTTTTCGCCTCTTTCTAGAGATTGAAGAACCATAAGTTTTCCAACATAAGGATCTCCCCCTCCTCCAGTACCTAGTATTGCTGCACCCACAACAAGATCTTCAACATCCTCTTTTTTTATATAGTAGCCCATATTTGTTTACGAATTTAATATTATTAGTTTAAATAATAATATTTAAATATATGTGTATAATTATATTCTATAATGTCCCAGCAAAAAACAAAAGTCACATTCGATGATTATTCCCTTGAAGAAGTACCAAAAGAACAGAGGTATGGTTTGTACAATTTATTTTTAACATTAAGTGCAGCATTTGGTGCTATTGCTGTTATATTTGCAGGAGGCGTATTAGGTGGAGGTTTAACATTCTCAGATGCTATATTAGCTGTTATGATTGGTAATATCATATTAACTGTAATTGGATCATTGACAGGAGTAATAGGTGCCTATTCAGGACTATCTACATATGTAGGATGGAGGTTTCCATTTGGAAGAGTGTTAGGAAAAATATTTGGGTTTGCGTTAATAACCGTAACAACTGGGATCGGATGGTTTGCAGTTGAAAGTTGGTTTTTTGGGGTTGTAATGAATGAAATATATCCAAACAATCCATTCTTTTCGGTATGGGTGGCTGCGCTCTGGGGAGGAGTCCTAATGATTATATCGACATATATAGGATATAGAGCACTCTCTTTTTTAAGCTACTTTATATTACCTCAACATGTTTGGCTTGTCGCAGTAGGATTATTATTAGCTGTATCTTTACATGGGGGTTGGGGTGCTGTATGGACAGCGCATCCAAGTGGTTCTATGACAATTGCGCAAGCTATAACGGCAACTGTTGGACTTTACATAGCAGGATCATTAATAGCCCCAGATATCACTAGATTTGCGAAAAAAGCTAGGGATGCAGCTGTTGCTTGGGCTTTACATATGTTTGTATTTTACCCCTTATTAATAATTGGAGCAGTTGCAATAGTATTACTGGCTGGAAGTGTAATAGTTACAGAAGACATGTTAAAGCTTGGTATGGGTGTTGGCGTATTATTAATTATAGTATTAGGACAATGGATAATAAATACGGTAAATCTTTATAGCGGAAGCTTAAGCTTTACAAACGCAATACCGATAAGGAGAGACTATTCATCTATTATAGTAGGAATAATAGGCACAATATTAGCTGCATATTGGGGTTATTCTGCAGGTTCCTCATTAGCGCCATTCGAAAGCTTCATTACGATATTAGGTTCATTATTACCAGCTGCAGGTGGCTCAGTATTTGCAGAGTTCTTTATTGTAAAGCCATATTTAGAAGGTATCAAGGATCCATATTTAAGATTCAAATTAGAGCCAGGTAAAAAGTATTCTGAAGTAAACTTAGTAGGACTATTATCATTCTCTGCAGGTGCTGCTGTAGGTTTACTATTACCAGATCTTGGTATTGCTGCAATAAATGCTTTATTAGTAGCATTCGTTGTACATATTTTGCTAGCATTTTTATTTAAAAAAGCAAATATAAAATATGAATTAGGTACATATGAATATAAAGGAGGGGTTGTGAAATGAACTTCGTAAGATTTAGCTTGATTTTATTTGTAGTACAAGTATTATTTTCATTAGCAATGCTGCTAACTTCACTTTTTAATAGCAATTCTTACGCAATGTATCACACTATTTCAATTTCTATATTTATGTTATTAACTGGGTTGTTAGGTGTTTATTTTTCGTTGAAAAATCAATTAAGTAGAATAATCGCGAATGCTTGGTTAATTATTTCAATTGTGACAGCTTATTTATCTATTCAAATATCTCCATTTTTCGATAATCCCTTCAAACCAGTAGAGCTAACATTAGTTTCAATTACAACTTTATTTTGGGTAATCGATCTTTATTTGGCATATAGAAACAAAATACCCGTATTGAAAATATAAAAAATTTTTTAGTAAAATAGTTCTTTTATTACATTAATTATTATAGACCTTGTATTTATAATAGGTATAGTTTCTCCCATTACTTTTCTTATGATGTATTTTTGCTTAAGTGTATATCCAATACAATCCATAACCACACATTCGATTCCCTCGTTTTGCAATTTCTTCCCTATATAAACAAAGTTTTCATCATGAGACGTATAAGGTGATATATCGAATATAATTACATCATTTGCATAACGTTTCCATCTTTCTTTAGCATAGTTTATTTGTTGATCAGAAGGAATTAATACAGCTAATTTTGAGAAATCAAAAGAAGTCAATATATTTTTCATTATTTTATCTGGGTAAATAAGAAAAATATTAGATTCAAACTCAGGAAATTCACCTGAACAAAGTATAACTATAACGTTTAGATTTTTAAATTGAAATTCTTCAATTTTGTTTTGTAACAGATTAATCAATTTCTCTTTAGAAACATAGACTTCTTTGCCATTTCTTAATCTTGTAACGTATAAAGTTTCATTTTTATTAGGACTTAGATTGTGAATAATAAAATCTTCAGAAAAATTATCTAGCAATCCTGTTTCATCAAAATATATATTATTTGGTAAATTTTCCTTAAAATCTAAAATTATATCATATCTTGGACTTTGCCCTATTGTTATTAATCCTATGTTTATCATATTCCAATTAATATTCAACTCTTTATTTATAAATTACTAAAATAATTAAATAATTTCCGTATATAGTATAGATAAGTATTCTTAAAGTAAAAATAATAGCGGTAGATGTACAAAATTAGTAAAAGATTTATAAGTAACATTGCTTAAAACATCCTTTAATGATCGTACAAAAATTTGGGGGTACATCTGTGAAAGACGCTAATATGATTAAAATAGTATCCAATATAATCAAATCTAACGTAAAAAATGAACCAAAAGTTGTTGTTTCGGCTTTAGAGGGGGTAACAGATTATTTAAAAAATCTAGCTAATATAGCATTTTTTTCAAACGATTACAAAGAAGTTAAGATTGCTATGGATAATCTTAAGGAAAGACATCTTAAAGTAATAAATGAATTACAAGTTGAAGATAATATTTTAGAAAAGGATTTCGCTGAGTTGGAAAATGTGCTGAAAGGCATTTTCTATCTAAAAGAGCTAAACCAAAAAATATTGGATAAGGTCATGTCCTTTGGTGAAATTTTTTCAGCTAAAATAGTAGCAGAATATTTGAATAGGATAGGGATTAAATCTAAAGCCTATATGGCATATGATATTGGATTTATTACAGATTCTAACTTTGGAAATGCTGAAATATTAGATGAAGCAGAATATAAAATAAGAGAAGCGTTTAAGTACATCCATGAAGACGTTTCTGTAATTACAGGATACATAGCAAAGAATAAAAAGAACGAAATTACTACGCTTGGAAGAGGGGGTAGTGATTATACAGCCACCATTTTAGGAGCTGCTTTAAATGTCGAAGAAATTCAAATTTGGACGGATGTGGATGGTATTATGACTGCCGATCCTAAAATAGTTAAAAATGCACGTAGCATTGATGAAGTTTCATATCAAGAAGCATCTGAATTAGCATTTTTTGGTGCCAAGGTCTTGCATCCAAAAACAATTTTGCCTGTAATAAAGAAAAATATACCGATTAAAATAATGAACACATATAATCTTTCATTCAAAGGAACGAAAATTCTAAATGAGACAGCAAATTATAGAGGTCCTAAATCTATAGCTTGTAAAAAAGAGATAAGCGTAATTAATGTATATAATCCAAATATGTTTTTAACGCACGGATTTTTATTTGAGCTCTTCAAGATTTTTGAAGACTTAAAAATACCAGTAGATTTAGTTTCTACTTCGGAAGTGAACATATCTATAACAGTGGATAAAATATATCAACTAGAAGAAGTTATAGAAGAACTAAAGAAAATTGGTTACATAGATATAAAGAGTAAAATGTCAAGTATATCATTGGTAGGAGAAGGAATTGCAGGACTTCCTGGTATTGCTTCTCGAGTATTTTCAACGTTAGGCGATAGAATAAATATAGAAATGATTTCAGCTGGAGCTTCAAAAATAAGCTTAAGCTTTGTTGTAAAGCAATGTGATTTAATTGAATCGGTTAACTTATTACATAACGAGTTTTTTGGTGAATGAAATGAAAAAAATAAAAGTGGGAATTTTAGGAGCTACAGGATTGGTTGGTCAAACATTTATTTATTTATTAAAAGATCATCCATGGTTTGAAATTACAGAATTGGCAGCTTCGGAAAGATCCACAAATAAAACTTATTACGAAGCAGTACTTGGCAGGTGGAGATGGCCTGTTGAAATTCCTGATAAAATAAAGAATATGGAGGTTAAAGATTGCAAACCAAATCTTGACTGCGATATTGTATTTTCAGCGCTGGATGCATCAGTTGCAAAAGAAATTGAAGAGGATTTTGCGAAAAGCGGTTATGGTGTTCTGAGTAATGCAAGTAGCCATAGAATGGATGAAGATGTCCCGCTTCTAATCCCAGAAATAAATCCACAACATCTTGAATTATTAGACGTACAAAAGAAGAATAGAAAATGGGATGGATTTGTTGTAACTAATGCAAATTGTACTACAACACATTTAGTTTTAACATTAAAGCCATTAAATGATTGGTTTGTACTGGATAAAGTCATTGTTACTTCCATGCAAGCGTTAAGCGGTGCTGGTTATCCGGGTGTTGCAGCTTTAGACATAATTGATAACGTTATACCATTTATAAAAAATGAAGAACAGAAAGTAGAGAATGAAACAAGAAAAATATTAGGGGAGATGAAGGGAAGTAAGATTGAATTTGCAAACGTTGCAATAAGTGCTCAATGTAATAGAGTTAATGTAAAAGATGGTCATACAGAATGTGTTAGTGTAAAGTTGAGAAAACAAGCAAATGTTGATGATCTGATAGAAGCTTTTGAAGAATTCAATCCATTAAAGGGCTTGAATCTTCCTATGGCTCCAAATAAGCCTATAATTATCAAGAATGAAGAAGATAGACCGCAACCAAAATTAGATAGAGAATTAGAAAAGGGAATGGCATCTGTAGTTGGAAGAATAAGAAAATGTAATGTTTTAGATTTTAAGTACGTAGTATTAGGCCATAATTTGATCAGAGGTGCGGCCGGAGCTTCTATATTGAATGCAGAATATATGCATTACAAAGGCTATTTAGAGGAATATTTATAATATAAAAATCGTTTTTCTACTTCAAAGCTTATGTCTAACAAAAGCTTAATGGTAAGTGCAAATATGGATATCAATTCAAAAGATATAATAAATATCTGCAGAAAGACAGAAGAAAAAAACTTTAATGGAATTTGGTTTGGGGAAACCACTTTAAGAGATGCTACAGCGCTCTGCACTATTGCTAGTTTATTTACTGAAAAGATACAAATTGGCACATCTATTGTAAATGTATACACTAGGTCCCCGGGTCAATTAGCAATGATGGGATGTACAATCAACGAGATATCAGGAGGCAGATTCACTTTAGGAATAGGTGTTAGTACACCTGCAATTGTAACAGGATGGCATGGTATCAATTATGAAAATCCTTTAAATAGGATTGAAGAAGTTTTAAAGTTATTAAAATTATATTTTAAGGGCGAAAAATTTGAATATAAAGGTAAATTTTTTATTATAAAGAATGCTAGATTGAGATTAAAAACAATTCCTAGAATAGCTGTAGCCGCGTTAAACTTAAAAATGATAAGAATTGCGACAAGATACGCTGATAGAATAATATTAAATTTATATCCTGTTAAACTTGTTAAAGAAGCTATAAAGATAATAGAAGAAGAATCAGCTAAGATTGGAAAAGAAAGGCCTATAGTATCAGTAATGTTATATACTTATTTATTAGGTAAGGAAGATGATGATTATGATACAATAAAAGAACTTATTGCATTCTATGGAAGTTCTGAAGCGTATTCCAATTTATTCAAGAGGGCAGGTTTTGTTGAAGAGGCTAAAGGTATGTTAAATGCATGGAAAATTGGTAATAAGGAACAAGCGAAGAAATCAGTTTCAATTAATATGATAAAAGAATTAATAGCTTTTGAAAATGAAAAAGATTTGAAAGGAAAAATGAAGTTATATTATGAAAATGGCATAGATGATGTTTTTATAGCCCCATCGCCATTTGGAAAAGTATTACAAAATATTGATAAAATACTATCATTATTCTAAACATTTTGTTCCTCTAGAAAACGCTTTATAATAAATAAAACGATAGCAGCTAAACTTACTGAGGGTATATTTCCTCCAATGTTGAGATGTACAGCTTTTCCCAATTCCAATTCCTTTTTATTAAAACCTGGCTCTAGGCCACCAAAGATTAATATTGGTTGAAAACCGTTCTTATATAATTCGAATAATTCATTAACATTAAATTCTTCTTTAGCATACTCTTTTTGGACAAAAAAATATAACTGTGCCTTTTCAAAAACGCTTTTAATATCGTTTATATCAGGTAAAACTATAAGCTTAGCATTATTTTTTATAGCTTGTTTAAATGCTTCAGGAATACCTATTTGAGCTGCCGTACCCCCTACTTTTGTCAAAATTATAGTGTTCACACCTAACGATATGCTTGTCGATACGAAGTCAATTACTCTTTGATTACTTAATGTATTATGAAGTACTGTTATGATATTATTCATATAAGATTTAATTCTTTCGATTTATTTAAACAGTATTCCGCAATAACTTTTGCAAGAATAGGCGGAACAGCTTCTCCTACTTGATCAAATTGGATTTCCCTTCCACCAAAAAAAATAAAATTATCCGGGAAGCTCATCAATCTTGCATGTTCTCGGACGGTTAACAATCTATTCTCTTCTGGATGAATAAATCTGCTTTTCCCCATAACTACAGGCGCTGGTTTATCAAAATTAAGGCGAATATAATTACCTCTAACTTTATTATCGAACCCATAAAAACCGATCAATGATTGCCCGGTTTTCGCTTTGAACAAAGCTTTCATTTTTTTATTTGATAACATAACAGGTTCATGATTAGGAATATCATGAACAGAATCTGGAGGAGGTAAATCTCTCAAAGCGTCTCTAACTGTTTTTCTGATTTTTTCTTTAGGAGGATTTATTTTTATGTTAGATATAAAAACTCTTCTTCTTATTGAAGGGTTGCCATAGTCTTCTGCACGCAAAATATTAAGAAATATTTTATCATAACCAATCCTTTTAAATTCTTTTATTATGGCATTTTTAATAATAGGATGTAAGATTCCTGCTACATTTTCCATTACGAAAAATATAGGTTTCAAATCAGCGACAAATCTTATAAAGTGCAAAACAAGCATGCCTCTAGGATCAACATAAAGCCTATCAAGAGGATTTCTTTTAATTTTTATGCTAGCCATTGTAAATGCTTCGCATGGAGGACCTCCTATGATGACGTCTATATTACCAACTTCATCTATAACTTCTTTTGAATGAACTTCTTTAATGTCCTTGGGGATAACATGGGTCGATGGAAAGTTGTATTGATATGTTGTAAAAACAGGTTTGAAATTTTCAATAGCGCAAACTATTTCGTATCCTGCACTCTCAAATCCCTTACTAAATCCGCCAGCGCCTGAAAATAAGTCTAAAACTTTAAGCATATTATGAAAATGCGTTAAATTGCTATTAAGTCTTTGACTTCAGAAAATTTTATATCATAAGGTTCTAATTTTTGGTCATTAATTCTAGTAATTATATCTTCTTCAGTACCTAATGAATTAAATCCAATACCTTCAACTTTATAAGAAGCAGCGGATGAAGCAAATTTGATAGAGCTTTTGATATCCTTTGTCTTTAGATAGTAATAAGTAAAAGCTGCAAGATAAACGTCTCCTGCTCCTGTTGGATCTACTACTTTTGTGGGAGAATAAGAATTAATGAAAAGATTATTTTTAGGTGTAAATATTAAGCTACCTTTTTCACCAAGCGTTATAATAATGATTTTACAACCTTTATCTAAAATACTGTTTATCGATTTTTCAAAATCATTCTGCCTTGTCAAATAAAAAATTTCATTAGAATATGCTTTTAGTATTTCAAAATATTCTATATAATGTTTAAATATTTCATTATAATCGTTGATTACTTTTCCATTTTTAACTTTTCTACACAGGCCTTGCACATCTATAGCAATCATCTTAGATGAGTTTTTTATAATTTCTAATTGATCTAGGTTAATTTCATTCAATATAGGTGTTAACAAAATCATATCAAAGCCTCGCTTATCAAAGAATACTGACAAATCTACTTTCAGAGGCGTATAATTCAATATTTCCTGAAACCGAAACCTCCCTATATATTTATTTATGAATCTTATAGTCTTCTCGCCAATCGTCCTTATAAAAAAATTTCTAATCCCCACAGAGTGCAATGTTTGAACTAATTGTTGATAAATATCATTACCTGCGATAGATACAAAAAAAGGATCTTCTAAAAATTTTGATAGTTGTATAGATGAATAAATAACACCACCACCGAGCATGTCATATCTATTATTACTAATTATAATTTCATCATAGGATACTAGACCAACACAAGCTAAATTATATAATGCCATTAATAAATTATAAAATAATGTTATTAATAAGCCGGGATAGCCTAGCCCGGTAGGGCGCAGGCTTGCTAAGCCTGTGGGGATTTTCCCCGCGTGGGTTCAAATCCCACTCCCGGCGAAAAAAATAAAAATGTTTCTAACTTAATAATATCGGCGACGGTGGTAGGGCTGAGGGGCTCGGCCTCTCTCGTTAACTGCAAACGGTCGATATGGCAGGGCCAGTAACGCATACAGCTGTGTGTATGCGGTTTGCAAATAATGTATGCTGAAGCTATGATAACCTGCCCTACGGGGTTGCCACAGCTCCGATACCCTCTTGGAGGAGAGGGTGAAGGAGCTAATCTTTGGAACCGGGTTAGGCCCGGAAGGGAGCGGCCCTAACAAAGAGTGGTAACGTTCGTAGGATACAGGTTTGAGCGGATGCATACATTTATGCAAACTGCATACACATGGCTGTATGCGAGCACCGTCGCCTATATAAATAGTAGAAATGGATTTTCAATATAATTTTTCAATTCTTTTGCAAAAAGGGCAGCTTGAGCTCCATCCATTATGCGATGATCAAATACCAAGGTTAACATACATGTTTTTCTAATAGATTTGTTTTCAATTTGAAACTTATCTTCGATTTTTCCTATAGCTAGTATAGCGGCTTGAGGATAATTTATCAAAGGGATGAAATAATTTACTTCATAAGGGCCGAGGTTGGTAATGGTGAATGTTGAGCCTAACACGTCTTTGGGTTCTAAAGAATTTGACTCGGCCTTTTTCTTAAGCAATTCTAACTCGTTATTGATTTCAAGAATATTCTTCTTGTCTGCATTTTTGATAACAACCACTATTAATCCTTCTTTAGTATTTAAAGCATAACCTATGTTAATGCTTTTAAAAATTTTAATTTTGTTGTTTTCAAAAGAAGAATTAATTAACGGATGTTTTCTAATAGCAAGCGAAGTTGCTTTAATTATAATAGAACTCAACGAAATAGGTGTGCCTTTTTGTTCATAAGATTTCGCAAGTTTAATCATCTCATCAAAATAAACTTCAAAAAACAATGGGACTTGGGGAATATTCGTTGAACTTTTAACCATTTTTTCAGCAATTGATACCCTAAATTGTGATAATTCTAATAATTCATAATCTACTGAATCATTTGATGACTTTATAGGTGATTGTTTTATAGTTTCTATGTATCTTTGAACATCCTCTGCTGTAATTCTTCCATGAGGTCCTGTACCTTGTATATTTTTAAGGTCTACATTAAATTCTCTTGCGATTCTTCTTGCTGAAGGAGTTGCTAAAACATCTTTTTGCATATTTGCCTTTTCTGAAGAAATGTTAGGGTTTATATAAGCTATAGTTTGGCCCACTTTAACTTCACCTTTTTCAAAAAGTATTTTTTCAATGATTCCATCGTAAGGTGAAGGATATTCCACAGCTACCTTTTCTGTTTCTATCAAAACTAACGGTTCTCCTTTAGCAACTTTATCGCCTTCTTTTTTAAACCATTTTATAATTTTTCCTGACTCCATCGCTGGATCGTATCGTGGCATTCGAATTTCGATTAATTCACTCATAATTTATGATATATTTAAGAAGATTTAAGGGAATTCTTTAAAATATCAGCTATATAATTAATCCATAAATCATAATCGCGTTTTTCAACCAAATCTTTAGGTAGTTTACCTCCAGCTATGAACGGATGACCTCCACCCCCAAAAAATTCTGCTATTTTATTACATTCAATATTAGAATCTTTATTCCTCATAATGGTAAGTGTACCTCTTTCTCTTACAGCTATGGCTATATCAGATTTGCTTTCTTTTAACAAAATATTTACCGCCATAGAAGAAGGAATGATATCATTAACAATTGAAATTGCAACTACTTTGCTGTTTATCGATAATTTTTTATAATTTCTCTTCAGTTCTTCTATTGCCTTATTCCTTTCTAAAATGTAATTATCCCAAATTCTTTGTGAATTTGCATCCCATAATATGCCTTGTGCTAATTTAGATGCCAAATCTTTTAATTTTTCATAATCATGAGTATAATTATAATAAGCTATTATATCATCCAATAATTCTGTAATCTTGTATTTATTCAATTTAAAATCAGAATCTCTTGCTATTGAGGAGAGAAGTTCGCATATTTCGTCAGATTTACAAAATTCATCTGCAACTATTTCAGATGCGCATTTATCTGTCTCTATACTTAATTCTATTATATCATTAAATTTAATTTTTAACTCATCTGGCCAGACATGATGATCGAACCAGCAAATCTTTAAAGTTGAAGAAATAATTTTTCTGAAACCTTCATACAACAAATTCGCTACTGGCTTATTTATACCGATATCTGAAATAACAAATAAGTTATTGTCATCATTTTTAGCTATCTCTTCCATATGATTCAGCATTTGTAACGCTTCTTCTTCTCCATAATCCAAAAGAAAAATTTTTACATCGTTATATGCTCGTTTAAAAATGGCTGCACAAGCTATACCGTCTAAGTCCTTTCTATGCGTAAATATAGCTTTCATATTATTTTCAAATCTTCTAACAATCTACATGCTCTGCATAAATCTTGAGATGTAGGTTCTCCACAGCTTATACAATATTTTATTTTTTCTGCCTTAAAGGATAACTCCATACTTCTTGCTATTTTTTCTGCTGTTGTAACAAGCATATATTTTGCTCCAGGATGTGCTCTTTCTAAGTCATTCAAATACTTTCTTATTGAGTCCCTCATAGATAAGCTAACAAATCTACATTCAGTTTCAAACAATGGAAAATTATTTGTGTATGCATAAATCATAATTTCTTCTTCATAAACATACCTCAATGGCTTTACCCTAGGTACAAAACCCTCTTTTAATTCAATAGGTCCAAAACCTCGATATATCCTCTCAATATCGCCTCTTAAAAGATTCATAATAAATGTTTGCGCTTCATCATCTAAATTATGTCCTGTAACTACTTTTGTTGCCCCCAATTTTTTAGCAGCTATATTTAACAATTTTCTTCTTAGTACTCCACAATAAGAACAAGGTTCGAGTTTGCTACCTTTTTCCTTAGCTAATTTTACAATATCCTCTAGTTTATAACCATAGTATTCTTTATAGTTGAAAACATTATATTCGATACCGATTTTTTCACATATGTATCTTGTATGTTCAATTCTCTTTTCTGTATAGCCTGTTATTCCTTCGTCTATAGTTACAGCAAACATTTTAACATCTGGGAAATCTCTTTCTATTTGAGAAACTATATGCAAAGCAGTAAGACTGTCTTTACCTCCTGATACAGCAAACATTATTTTATCATCCCAATTTAAAAGTTTATTTTTAACAATTGTATTTTTGACTTTATCTACTAAAGTTTGGACGAAATGATATTTACAAACATTTTCGCCTGCATAGTGACGAGTATAAAATGACTCATTATTACAATAGTTACATTTCATAATTACATATGTAAACTAAGAACTATATTTATAATTAATATTAAGAATGAAGCTGTCCTTGAAATATTCCAAATAGCATTTCTTAAGTTACCATTCTTTATTCCTCCTAATAATTCTCCTAAAAATTTATCTCCGTCTAGCATGGGTATTGGCAACATGTTTATAACAGCCAAGCTTAAACAGATAACTGAACCCCATGCTAGAAATATATAGATATAATATTGAAGGATTGAAGGAATAAAACTAAAATATGGTCTATAGTAATTTAATGTACTTACTCCTATGAAACCAGTTTTTGTATAATTGTTTTTAGCTAACGTTAATGTAACATTGAAATCTCTTAGGTCTCTTTCAATTGTTATTACTACAGTTTGATTTGGTTTCGTTTTACTTAAAAAGTTTGTAAATGCAGTTATATTGTTAATTATTTGACCATCTATTGCCACTATAGCATCACCAGGATGAATTCCATGAATTTCCGCAGGTGAAGATGGAACTGTTGCAATAACTAAAACACCACTGGGTGCAGTTGAGAACCCCCATGCTATAATAAGTGGAAAAGTGATTATTAATATTAGAAAAAGTATTCCTTCGAGCAGATTTATAAACGAACCAGCGCTATATACTTTCAATTTATTTCTTCTATTAGCCTTTTCTATTGATGCTTCATCAAGTTCAACGAAAGCCATTGGTATAACATAAACAACGCCTGCACCTGTTGACTTTAGATCTATATTAGAACTTGTCGCTACTAATCCATGAAATAGTTCATGTGTCACTACAGCTATTACGATCACGGCTAGAATGATGATTAATTGATCCAAAGGCGGATTGAAAGTTATACCAAATATTAGAGGAATTACAGTAGACGCTGTACCAGCTTCAGAAGGAAATAAAAAAGCAATTAGATTTTTAATAAAAAAGAAAACAGCATAAAAGAGCGCTGACAATCCATAAACTATGGATAATTCTCCTATTAAATTCCAAAGTTTACTCTTCTTCTTTCCAGCATTTACTATTGCATTATTGAAATATTTTGTCTTTATTAACAATAAAAAAGGATAAACATCTATTATGTTGTTTAATTTACCACCTTTCCTTCTTTTTAAAAAAGTTAATAAAGAAAAAATTAATAGCCAAATAATAGTTATAGAAAGTAAAAAGGTATAAATATCCATAATTACAAAATTTTAGAAAATTCAAGTTGATATCTCAATATAGCTACAATATTTCCTAGCCTTAGCAAAGAATCACCAAATGTTGTATCTTCATATACCAAATTTATTATGCCACCTTTTGAAACTACTTCTTCACCTATTTTTTTGATTTCTTCCAGTTTATCTTTTTCTAATGATTTTAAGTATTCAGTTGAGATTACTAATTTTTCAATAGAGCCCAGCGATGCAGCTTTCTTAACTTCTTCCATACCAATTGCTACTTTTTCTGGATTATTTTGAATTGAAGTTAGAATAAATAGGTCTTCATAATCTGTATAGTTTGAAAGCAATTTCAATACATTTTCATTTCTTAAAGATTCATATAATCCTTCAACACCGCCCACAGAACCTGCTATTTTAAAAATGTTATTAGCTTCTTTTTTTATTTCATCATACACTTTATCTTTTAATATGCCAGGTCCATATAGTATAATTAAATCAGGATTATGACTCACAATTGCTTTTTTTATTTCTTTTAATGAATTTGTCATGAATAAATCCAAAGCTTTCTCACGATCAAAAGAGTGCCTCTTTCCACTTACATCTTCAAATTGGGTATATATTATTTTAAGTCCTAAATTGGTTAAAATGCCAATTGCAATATTAAAATATTCTACTGATACAATAAGCGTAGTCGGATAAACTTCTTTTATACGCTTTAATATACTTTTGGTTATTATAGAATCCCAATCGTATTTCTTTAATTTTATTGTATCCCCTACTTTAATATTAAAGGAATGGTGATGACCGCTTAATATCAATTCTTCAGGTTTGTATGATACTATGCCTACAACTTTTAGGCTATCTGTAAAAGGATGAAAATAAATTTTTTCTACTTTGATTCCCAGATAAACTTTTTCTCTTTCACCTCTAACCTGCTGCCCATGATTCGTTACTCTTTTTTGTCTATATGTCCATGCGAAAATTTCATCCTCTTTATCTACTAATAAATACAAATAAAATAAATCGTTAATATGCTGCAAAGTGATTGTTGCAAGGTTTTCTTTTTTATCCAGACTTAATTTCATATTTAGATATCATACCTTGTTCATCAAATAAATAAATGTTTATTGATGGTGGAATTGAGGAAATATTTCCTACTTTATATCCATATATACTTCCTATTCCTTTTTCAGCTGCCAAATCTAATACTCTTTGTGTTATTATACCATCTAATATTAAAGTAGAGACTTTATCTGATTTACTTAACTTATCAATTATATCTTTTAAAGGAAATCTATCTATTATGTTTAGATTCTCATCCAAAAACATAGCCTCCATTGTTCCAATTATCGATCTAACAAGATCATTTATAGCTTGAGATTTTTCTATTTTCTTTTCAATTTTTATCTTTTGTAAATATTCATTGATTGGCATTTTATCAGATAATGCATTAGCAATTTCTTTACTGTTTAGTTCTTCAACTTCTTTGCCAAATGGAGCCCTAGCTATATAATCTACTTTTGCAACGCCTATTACCTCTTTTATAATTAAATCTCCAGCTCTATCTCCATCTACAAATAGTGTGACTTTTTTATTTTTAGATAAATTAATTATTGTTTGAGGGACTTTAGAACCGTTTAATGCAATGACGTTCCTATAACCATGTTTTAACATATTTATTACATCAGCTCTACCTTCAACAACAATAATTTCACTAGAATTTTCCACTTCTGGACCGGCGTCTAGTTGTTCTGGTCCATATTTAATTACTTGAGCAGATTTATAATTTTCTAGTAGTTCTTGAATTAATTGTTCAGAATCGACATTTTTAGATTCTTTCCATTTTAATAATAATTCTTTAGCCCTTTCCAAAATTTTTTTTCTTTTTTCTTCCCTTGCGTCTTTAATTTCTTTAACTTCTATTTTAGCAGAGTTTGGCCCTACTTTATCTATTACCTCCAGCGATGCTGCGATAAGTGCAACTTCAGGTTTATCTAAATTTGTAGGAACAATTACAGTACCAAATGTTTTTCCACCTTTTACTTCATATTCTACATCTATTCTGCCCAATTTTCCAATTTTTTGAAGTTCTCTAAGATCAAGTTCGTCTCCTAATAATCCCTCTGTTTGCCCGAATATAGCGCCTATTATATCTGATTTTTCAGCTACACCGTCAACTTCAAATCTAGCAAATATGATATATTTAACATTTACAGGAGGACCTCCCATAATATCACCTTCATAACACTAATATCTTATAACTCAAATTTAAAATAGTTTGCTTTTTGTGGGGGCGCTTTTTGATCCCCAATAACAACACTGCAACACATCATGGGTAAAACCCATGTTCATTGCAGCTCTCTCTATAGGGATGCGCCCCCAAATATTTCTATTATTAAATCTGCTTAAAAATCAAATGTTTTTGTCAAATCTAATTCAAAAATTATCGCAGGCATTCTTAAAGAGAAATTAAGCAATACATTAGGATTAATTTCCGCTATCCAACCTATTGTTTTACTATTTACATTAATGTAAGCACTTCTCTCCTCCAATCCAAATGGTAAATTTGCATTAGAGAGTGTCAAATCGAAATTGAAATTTTCTAATAATGAAAACAGATAGCCATGCATTAACTCGAAATCAACTATATTATCAATCACACATGCAGCAAGCTTATTTTTTGTTATTATTTTTCCTTCAGATAAATTGATAACATCACCTATCTCATATACTTTCTGTGGATAAGGCTTTGAAGTATTTTTTGAAAGGAATTGTAAAACGCATGGAAATAAATTAGCTCTTATGCAATTGAAATCTTTGCTTATTGGATTTTGAATAGTTATTATTTCTGAACTTATTTGATCGAGATTAACTTTTGTCGTTTGTATTTCAAAATCACATAACATATAATTTAAGATTTCTTGAAAACCAAAACCGTTCATTATATCTCTTATTAGATTATGAATAATAGTTTTTTTGCTAATTTTTGGCTTCGTTACCAAAACTGGTAATTCTAATTCAATTTTATTATAACCATAAATTATAGCAAGGTCTTCAATAATATCGATAGGATGTAATATATCAACCCTATAAAAAGGTACCTCTACCTTAATTTGTTCATCTTCAATTTTCGTTCCATAACGTGCTTTTTCAAGAAAATCGATAACTTGATTGCATGTTAAATTCAAACCAGTTACCTTTTCAAAATCTTTTAACGAAAACTGATATGCTTTATTAGATAAGCTTGTGTAATATTCTCGATCTCCTATTTGATGCTTAACTATACCAACTTCTCCGCCATAATAAGTTATAGTGTGAATCATTAATGAAACAACTGAATTAATAAAATCTATGTCAAATCCAGTTGAATCTATTAATATATCGGTTGTATTTTTTGTAACTTTGCAATCTTCACTGTTAATAATGGGAGCCATGCTAAGATAATTACCTTTTGAATCAACAAGCACTGGTGCGGCATTAGGAAGTATCAAGTCTTTATATTTCAATCCCTTTTCTGTGTTTTTAATTATTTCCCATCCACTCATCTCTCTTTTTTCTTCCAAAGGTCTAAATTTAATTTCGTCCAATTTCCTCAACTCAAATTTTATGTTACCATGAAGTTTTGATAGGTCATATAATCCTATCGATGCTTTTTTCCTAGACCTGCACCAATTTTCATGCAGAAGCTCTTGATAATTTATAATTCTTTTTAGAGATTCATCATCTAGCTTTACTCCTCTAATTGTAGCTATAACTACATAAGGCCTTATATTTTTAAGCTCATCAGATATTTCAACTTTAAAATTCTCTTTAAAAACTTTAATTTTCTTGATACCTTTTTCAAGCCCTAATATGCCTTTTAAAAAATGAACTAAACCTTCTGTAGAAAATAAATCAGGTCTATCAGGTGTAATTTCACAAATAACTTCACTGCCTTTAATCTGTTTAAATTCACATTTGCAAAATTCTAAGACTTCATTTAGTTCCTCCAATGAAATTTGCTTGCCAATGCTTTTATAAATTTCATCAAGGTTATAGCTTACTGTAGGCATTATAGATCTTATAATTCCTTAGAAATGATATATCTTGAGAAAATAATTCTCTTATATCTTCTATCTCTAAAACAGCCATCGCTAACCTATCAATTCCAATTCCCCATGCTAATACTGGATATTCCACTTTCATCGCGTTTAATATTTCTGGTCGAAACATTCCACCAGGTAATGCTTCAATCCATCCTAAACTTTTATGATAAATTATTCCTTCAACGCTTGGTTCTGTGAATGGAAAATAAGTAGGTCTGAATTTAATTTTTTCTATTCCAAGTCTTTCTGAAAAATCTTTAAAGAAAGCAAGTAAATTTTTGAAAGTTAAATTGGGGCCTACCATGATTCCTTCGCACTGATAGAATTCAGGAGAATGTGTAGCGTCTGGTAGATCATATCTAAAGTTTCTAGAAATACAAAATACTTTTGCTATTCTATTACCATTTTTATACAAATAATTAATTGATACTGTTGTTGTATGCGTACGTAATATTAATCTGCTTGCCAAATCTTTCTCCCATTTATATCTCCAACCAATTGAGTCTTTTATACCGCCATTTTCATGCATTTCTTTTACCCTTTTTACTATTTCGCCATCTAAATTCACCGGAGATAGATTAACTCGAAAGGTAGCATGCATATCCCTTGCAGGATGATCTTGAGGCACAAATAGCACATCAAAATTCCAAAACTCAGGCAATATATATGGTCCCTCTTCTTCTTCAAAACCCATTTCCAATAATATCTTTCTTACTTCATCAAGAAATTTCATATAAATATGGGTACGACCAAAGTATATTTTTGGCGGTAATGCTGATAAATTATACTGTTTTAATTTTAATTCTTTCCATTTACCGCTTATTATATCCTCACTAGTTAACTTAGATTTTTCTTCAACAATGGTATAATTTCCTGTTTGAAGATCATGTTTTAATTTCGAATTTAAACTTACATAAATTTTCTTTAAAGGCTTTATTTCAATTAAATTTCTATGCAAAAGATATTTAATTTCTTCCTCTATGCTTTTCAACTCTATTTCTCTTTTTTCATATATTTCCTTTAGTAAAGCATCCAAACTTAGATCTATATTATTAGAGAGTTTTAAGAAACCATCTTGATAAATTATAAGTTTTCTTTTGAAACCATTTGTTAAAGCTATTTTTAATGTCTTTTCATCAAAAATTCGTTTTAAATCATCCATTTTAAGCTCTTTATTTTCTTTTAAAATATTTACAAGTCTACTTTCAGGTAAACCTTGTTCTGCATAATTTAGTCCTTCTTCGGTCAATCTGACTTTATATATGTGCTCTTCACGTAAGGATATCCAACCCTTCTGTTTAAATTCTTCGATTTTGGAAAAAACTGTTGTAATTGGTATGTTAGCGAGCCTAGATAATTCATCTACATCCATCTCATGTTCTAAAAGAAAAGTTAGAAGCTCAAGATCTAATCTTGTTAATTTAGGTTTAGCTTCAGCCATTTTTGTAATTTATTCTAACAATCTCGGCTAAAACATTTCCTTCTCTATCAATTTCACCACAACGAATTCTTGAACTCCGAATATAACGTCCATCCTTTGCTTTTATCAAGCCTATCGTATGTATCTTTAAAGGTTGAAGCCCTTTTTTTAACCTAATCATATTGATTTCAACTGCTCTTGGTAATGTTTCTTCTGTGACTACAATATCTGTTAAACTTTTATCTACAATAGAAGGCCCATAAGGATCTTGTATAGGTACTATTTCTAAATTAACTTCATCGTTCTTAATCTTCTTAAAATATTTAATAATAGATTTTTTTCTTAAATCAAAGGATTCTATAAGGTTAGAAAATATCTTATTTTTTACCACACTATCTTCTACTAATCCGATTTTTATATTATTAGAGATTTCATATGCTTTGCGAAGGAGAATTTTATGACCTTTATGTAATTGAGTAAATGTTCCTCCTAATACGACCTTTTTATACCCTTCTTCCCCTTCTTCCGCCCGGCTTTCTAGTTGTATCATGAGGCAAAGGTGTTACATCTTCAATTCTTCCAATCATTAACCCTGCTCGAGCAAGTGCGCGTATAGCAGCGTTTGCTCCAGGGCCAGGTGTTTTTTGATAATGACCACCAGGTGCTCTGACCTTTATATGAACGCCTACGATATTTTTCTCCATGCATGCTTGGGCTGCTTTAAAAGCTGCTAACATAGCAGCGTATGGAGTTTTTTTCTCTCTATCTGCTTTAACAACAGTGCCAGCTGATGCCCAAGAAATTAAATGAGCCCCTGATAAGTCTGTGATATAAATTAAAGTATTATTTCTCGATGAATAAATATGAGCTATACCCCAAAGACCTTTTTTTTCACTCATCTTATCTTAATTTTTTCTTCTTCGTCTTTTTTTACCAAATAACTTGGACTTGAAACAACCCTATCACCCACTATAACCTTTCTATGCGCTATAAGTTGCCGAGCATGATATAAGCTATTAGCCATTTTCATTTCAAATAAAATAGTTTGCAATCTTCTCTTTAATATATCTTCTACAGTAAGCGCTAAGATGTCATCAATTTTTCCACTATCAGCTATTAAGCCATATCGCCTCAATAAATTCATTAGTTTCTCTTCTTCCATACTTCTTTCAGAAGCTGTTAAACCTAATAGTTTTCTCGCTCTTGCCCTTATTCTTCTTAAAATTGTATATGCCTTCCACAACTCTCTTTTATTTCTTAGACCGTATTTACCTATTAGCTCTATTTCTTGCGCTAATACTTCTTTTCTCCAAGGATGTCTAGGTGATTCCCAAGTTTTTCTAAACCTTCTCATTGTTCAGCTTTCTTTGTAACACCTACAGTTAAACCAGTTCTTCCAGTTGTACGTGTAGATTGCCCTCTAACCTTTAAACCAGCTGCATGTCTAATACCTTTCCAAGATTTCATAGCTTTCATTTTTTCAATATCTTCCCTAACTTTTAATATTAAATCTGATTCTAAGTAATGTAAATTCTTACCTGTTTCAGGATCTTTTGGTCTATTAAGGAACCAACTTGGAACTTTTTCATGTAACGTAAAAATGGTATTCTCTAAATTTTTAATTTCTTGTTCAGATAATGAGCCAAGTCTTCTATAAGGATCTATATTAGTAAGCTTACATATTGCTATAGCAGTATTAAAACCTATGCCTTTAATTTTTTGTAATGCGAAATAAGTCTGATCAAATCCATTTAAATCTCTATTAGCTAATCTGACTACATGCTTAAATTCATCTGGCATGATATTATATGAAATATATAGACTTACTTAAAAGTCTTATTTCAGCAATAATATATATTATTTATTAGCCGGGATGGCCTAGCTCGGTAGGGCGCAGGCTTGGAGAGCCTGTGGGGATTTTCCCCGCGTGGGTTCAAATCCCACTCCCGGCGGTTTGTGTGAATGAAATAACTTTATCTATTTTTGCAACCATGCCCTTATCCATTTTTTGCAACTTTGATAAGTCGACTGTTGATATACCTATTGCAATTATCTCATTTCTTTCTGTGTTGATAGTAACATAAGAGTTCATTTTTAAGTCGTTTGTAGCAGCTATAACACCAGGCGCAGCTACATATGAGCCATGGGTTATAGAAAATATTGCAGTATCTTTAATGTAAATTTTAGGTAAAAAATCTAGTAATTCTTCAATAGGCAAAGTAAAAGCTCTCAAATATTTTTCATTCTTGTTATTTTTCCATTCTTTGTATGCCCCAACCAATTCATGCAAAGTTGCAACTCGTTCATCATCTTCGCTAAAAGGGCCTATTTTAGTTCTTCTCAACTCTGTCATATGTGCTCCGCAACCCAGAATTTCTCCAATATCGAAACATAACTTCCTAATATATGTGCCTGCTTGAACCTTTGCTTTGAATAGTATATTTCTTTTTACAATGTCTAGAACTTCTATAGAATAAATTCTTCTTATTCTTGGAGATTTCTTTACAGCAGCCCTAAGAGGGGGTTTTTGATAAATATCCCCAATAAATTTATTAAATACTTCAATAATTTTTGATTCTGATACGAAATCATGTAATTGCATTTCACATATATATTCCTTATCAAACTTGGAAATAAGGTCGCTTACCTTCCTAGTTTTACCAAAAAGGATTATAAGTAAACCTGACACAGCGGGATTTCTCCTGTATTATCTAGAGTCCCGCTGTGCGCAGTTGGTATTTCAAATATTTTTTTAATCCATGCAGCAACCTCATGACTTGTAGGTCCTCTAGGTTTGTCCAATAAACAAAATGATAAATTAAGATGCTCTAAAATTTCTCTTTTAACAAGTGGTTTATTTAGCAATCTTAATTTATAGCCTTTTTCTCTATATATTAACGAACGCATTGCTAAACTTTAATGCCCTCTTTCATAAACTCTAATAGGTTGGGTTCTTGGAGCGCTTTAATTACTTCATCATCAGAAGCTGCTTTATTTATTTTAAGCTGCTGAGGTAGAAGTAACAAATGGTCTATATTTACCTTCCTTCTTCTAACACCTGTTAAATTTTTAGGACCTGTAACGAGAACGTAATTTTTATCTATTATATTTACTATTACACACTTTCTTCCAGCATCTCTCCCTTTTAATTTAACTGCTAATCTACCTATTGTTATAGGTGCCATTACTAATTGAAAGATATGATTCTATTATAAATATAAGTATTTTGAAAGTGCTTTCAATATCGAAAAGAGAAGTGTTAATAAGGATATCTACATCACTTAGATTTTCTATATCATAACCGTAAATCTGCTTAAATCTTCTTTTATTGCTTTCTTCTCTAAATAAAATATTCTTTTTTGCTTCTTCAAAAGTTAAATTGTCTCTTTTCATTATTCTTTTTATCCTTTCCTCCAAAGGTGCATGTAAGAATATTTTTAGATTTGCAATATCCTTAAGTGTCCAACAGGCTAAATGACCTTCAATTACAATATTTCCTTTCTTAGCTTCTTCTTTAGCAATGTTATCAACTTGAATATCAAACTCAGATTGCTTTTCAGCTATTTGATGAAAATTATTAAAGTCAACACCTTGATTTTCTGCCAACCTCCTGAATAAATCACCTACCGATATGAATCTTAAATTAAAATGATTAGCTAATAATTTTGCATAAGTTGATTTACCTGAACCTGGTAATCCACTAATTGCTATAACAATTTTTTTCAAATTTATATTTTAGATAAAATTGCTTTTTCTAATAGGTTTTGCAAGCATCTTGAACAAATATAACCGCCATATGGTCTTTTAGGTCTTCTTGAAGATTTGGATAAACCCCCAACGCCGTGATACGTACCATTTAAATATCCTTTACATATTGCACATTTATCTTTACCCCTCTTTTTATCGACTTTTCTAAGTATGTGCTTACCCCCAGGTGTTTTCACTATTTTGCTAGGCTTACCTCTGAGACCTGGTCGTGGCATAATTAATATTGATATAATATACCGATTAATCTATTTATAAGTAAGCTGACCATGAATGAACAAATGATATACCAAAAATATGTTTGAATATAAAATGTTGTACCTAATAGTGGAAAATATGCTACATTCATACTGTCAAAAACTGATAATAACCAAAAATAGAAGAAAAGGAATGGCGGGAAAAGAATAACTGTATTTATCATGCTTACTTTAAAAGTGTTAGCCCTCATTTTATCTATATAAGGTTTTCTTTTGCTCATTTTTTCCAATTTTACATTATCTTTCTCACGCAAAGCTTTCATATATTCTCTATCAAACTCTCTAATTTCTCTCATAATTTGTTTGTATCTATCTATACCAAAAAATTTAGCAATCAATATTCTACTAACCAATGAAGAAGCTAAAGGAGCGGGTATTGATAACAATAATATTAAAAGATTAGCTACGATTGGTTCATTATAATTAAGCAATACTAAAGAAAGTAAGTTGATTAACATTTACTTTCCCTCTAGAAATCTAGCAATAGATGGAAATTCTTCTTCTAATCTTTGCTGAGCTAATATCATATAATACTGATATATTATACCTATAGCTAAGAGAATGCCTATACCTGTTCCTATTACGCCAAAAATATCAGATACGCTTGCTAAAAGACCTACGAGCAAACCGCTAAACCATGTTAAAGTAGGTATATATCTTTTTAATAAAGTAGATATTACAATATTACTTTGCCTAAAACCAGGAACTTGCAACCCTGATTGTATCATCTTCTTTGCTTGTTCTTCTGCACTCATGCCAGATGTTTCTACCCACGCAAATGAAAATAAGATACATAATAAGCTGAATATAATAACGTAAACAATAGCCCTTACAGGATCCAACATTGCTTGGTAAAAATTTTGTGGTGGTGTCAAGTAATATATTAATCCTCCTGCGGGTACCGGTGTTGAAGATGTTCCTGATTGGACATATTTAAAGTATCCAAAAGCAGATAAGATTGGATTGCTACCACTCAAATTATATCGACTCCAAGCTAATTGAGTTAAAAATAACAAGTTAGCTGTAAGAGCTGCAGCCAATATTACAGGTACGTTTGATACATATAAAAGCTGCAGTGGTATTTTAGCCTTAATTCCACCGTATTTAGGATATGCAACAGGTATCTCAACCTTAACAGATTGAAGATACACCAATAAAATGAAAACTACAATCATTGAAACAAGACCTATTATTGAAGGAGAAGAAGCAAAATTTGGATTGCCTAGTAATAAATACCAAAAATTGCCATTACCTGATGCTACAAGTAATATATTAGGTACCAGTCCAAAAAATTGATTAGGTGCTATAGCGATTGGACTAAATAGTTCGCTAAATATTTGAAGAGCTACACCTGCAAGAATAAATAAACTAACTCCACTACCAAAACCCCAACCTTTTTGTAATAATTCATCTAATAATATTATTATTATTCCGACGAAAAACAATTGTAAAACAACAAGAATGCCCTCGCTTAAATTTGCTACGGGTAATAGACCGCTTGTAATAAAAACTATACTTTCAAACAGTGTAAATATTAAAGCTAAAAACTTTTGTGTACCTGTAAATAACGCTCGCTGATTTTTATCTGTTAAATCTAAGCTTATAATTTTTGAACCAACAAGAAGTTGCATTATCAAACCTGCTGTAACAATCGGTCCTACTCCTAAATGCGCTAACGTACCAAATCTTGTTGCAAATATAATCGAAAATAAAGGATTATACGATTGGGCATTGGATACTTTTGATAAAGGATATAATGGTACTTCTGTAAAAACCAAGTAGATTGTCAAAGCTATTGTTGTCCAAAGAAGTTTTTCTCTAAATGATACTGTTTTTCTAGGCTTGGGAACCTCTGGCAATATGCTAAAAATTGGCCTTAAATATTCAAGCGCTGGCATTTTTCAAAATGGGTATTGAGCCTAAAGCTCTAATTTTTTCTTCAGCTTTCTTGCTAAATTCTTTAGATATGATTTTTAATTTATGCTTAAGTGTTCCACCAGCCAATACCTTATCATAACCGTATTCCGAAACATCTATCTTGTAGAAATCGTCTTCTTTATCGATTTTATTATTGACTATTAAATTATCAACTAAATTGGTAATTTCTAGCAAATCAATTGATCTTTTTTCTACATAATTTGGATTTCGAAAACCATGTTTTCCAAAGTAATCAGGTTCATACTTTAATACCCATGAATATTTATGTTTGCCAGATTTTCTACCAGCTTTACCAATACCTCCTTTACTTCCACTTTTCCTATGTTGACCTGTTCTGCCATAACCATGAACACGATATCCTCTTCTTTTCCTAGATTTTTTTTCTCTTCTTATAGTCATTTTTGAAATTAATTACATTATTTATTATATCATTCTTAAAATTAATTCATTTATGTCTCCATTCCTATATCCTAGTTCTCCACCTTCCGCATAAAATTTTTTTAACGATCTCTTAAAACCTTTTCTTGGCGGACTTAATCGAAATACAGGTTTGATGAAGGAAGGAAATTTACCTGTTTTAATTATTTCTTCAGCAATTTGTTCAAAACTTGAATATCCATATTTATTGATAAATTCTAGCGTAAGTGGCTTATTACCAGCTATTCTTCCTCTTTTCTTCAGTAGCTCTACAAGAGTTTCCTTATTTATTTCTCCGAATGTTGCAATAGTTGATACAGCATCTAGCATACCTTTTAATTGAGGTGATTCAGGAAATAAAGTACATGTATTTGTTCTTGTTAATCTTAAATATCGAGCAGTCAATCTAATTTTAGAATTTCGGTCTATTAAACTTCTTATCCTTACTATAGCAAATATTATTGGCATGTTAAAAGGTTGTAAATTTGTATAACTTTTTTAATGCATCGTAAGTACTTAAAGCGAAATTAATCCTATTTCTTGTTTCACCTTTAGTCCAAGTCCATACATCACTAATACCAGCCAAAGTAAATATGGGCTTTATAAAATCACCTGCGACTAATCCTAGACCGAGGGGTGCTGGCATAATTTTTATTCTAACAGAGCCCATTCTGCCTATAGTTACATATGGTACACTATGAGGTCGACCGCATGAACATTCCCAACTTCCACAACCTCTCAAAACAGGTATTAAATTTAATTTTGCTTCATTTGTAGCTTTTTCTATAGCGCTTCTTGTTTGTCGTGCCTTACCCAGACCTAATCCTAGATGTCCATTTTTATCTCCTACCACAACTAAACTTTCAAATCTAGTAAGTTCACCTGAAGCAGTTTGTTTCTGAACAGGCCTTGAATAAAGTACAACTACTTGAAGATTTGGTATAAGGATATCAACTATCTCAGGTTCTTGAATCCTAAAGTTATTTTCAAAAATTTGATCAACCGATGTGATGCTACCTTCCTTTACAAGCGACCCTAATTTTGTTCTTGGTTGCCAGGATTCAGCTAATGACATTTTAGATATCTGTATTTATCTTATTAATAATTCCACTTATTATATCTGGTAATTTTTCTATATTAGATTCGTTTGAACGATAAGTTGATAAAAATACTTTCTTAGATTCATCATTTTTTATCATATTGTAGTATTCTATTATATGATAACCTTTAATTCTTTTTTCATCAGGAATAACTTCTTCATTTATTGGCAATTTTAATCCTGCATCAATCGCACCTTTAGCAACTGCGAATACACGAGCACCTTTTGTGGGCATTTTTAAACCTATGTCTAAAGCAACTTCTTCTATACCTTTTTTTAAGGCTTTCTTTCCAATCATATACCCAACAAGATAACTTGCAGGAATATTTTTTAAAGAAAAGGGCCAGCCAAGTTTTTTAAGTTCAGAAGAATGAACAGAAACTAGACAATTATCACCTCTAATTTCTGCTTTAATAATTTGAGCTAAAATATACCTATTTGAAAATCTAACAACCAACCTTAATTTTCCTGATTCAACAAAAACTTTTCTTTTAGCATAATTCGTCAAGTTTAAAAATCTCCTCTTAAATTTTAATCTTTTAACCATTTTATTGTTGACCTATGAATGATTTTATCTTAGATTTGGTATCGATAATACCTGCTTTTATGTATCTCCTTATTTGTCTATAAGTTTTAGAGTCAATTATTTTTTTAACGTATAGTTTTTTGGCAAAAGCTCTTAAAGAACGCACATTTTTAACATATTCTTCTTTCTGAAGACTTTTTCTTTTCCCTTTTATACTACCTTCACCTTTTCTTCTCTTTTTATTCTTTTTTCTATTAGTTAGTCCTTTTTTTGGCAATACTCTGATAATTCCTTGATTCATTAATTTTCTAACTTCATCTTTAGATATTACTGTAGATAACGTATCATATTCCTCTGGATCAATAAATATTCTACTCTTACCTACACCTGCAACTTCTGCAGCTAGTCGTTTTATATATTCTAAGCTCATATTCTTGGGTTAGCTACTTTTATACCTAATTTATTGCATTCATCTATTATTTTAATCCTTTTTAATTTACCAACACTAGATGAAATTCTAACAATTGTATTTTCTGGATCAAGGCCGACAAGCTCTTTTTCATTATAAACTAAAACTTCTTTTAAGCCTGAAGGATGGAGCCCTCTTACGCTTCTTATTTTTCTATAACCAATTTTTACAATTGGTGGCCATCCTTTTCTTTTCAATCTCATTTTATTTTCTAATCCCTTAGGTTTTCTCCAACCACTATTCTCTAATCTTTTTACCTTCCAAGAATCTGAACGAATGAAATCTGGTATTTTTTTCTTTTGTTCCTTCCAAATTTTTAAATCTCTTTGTTTCATTTTTCCCTGTAATATATATAAATACCGTCCAAGAATTTTCTAGGATCTCGTTTCTTTATTTTTGTAGCCAATTGAATATTAGCTGCTGTTTGACTAACTTCATCCTTATCTATGCCATTTATTATTATATCTTCACCTTCAACTTTGACTTTTGTATCCTTTCCTATTATACGAGCAAGTCTAGGTCCTCTCTCACCTATGAAATTTTCAATAAAGACTTTATCGTCTTTTACCTTAATATTAACAGGGAAATGAGAATATATTATTTTTAATTTATATGTATAACCTTTCATCACACCTTTTATAGAGTTTCTAATTTTAGATGCAAGAGTTCTGCATAAAGATAGACCTCTTTTACCCTTAATGTAGGTTTCTACAATTACTTTAGAGTTTTCTACAAATATTCGATACGCGTTTTTCGATAAAAATAACTTGTTAGGAGAATAATCTTTGATTATTTGCCCTAAAGGACCCTTAATTGTTATGACATAATTATTAGCATCTACAGTTACTTCACTAGGTATATCGATTTCTTCTCTATACTGATACAATAATTGATTAATAGACATAGGCTATAAGCACTCCTCCAGTTTTTTGTTCAAGAGCTTCTTTACTTGTCATAACTCCTTTTGGTGTTGAAACAATTAAAATTCCTAAATCCTTACTTGGTAAATATTTGCTTTCATATTTCAATAGTTCTCGATAACCAACTCCTATTCGAGGTTTAATTATTCCGCATTTATTAATCCTACCCATTAATTGAATTCTGAATTTACCGCCCCTACCATCATCGATAATTTCAAATTCTCCTATATACGCATTCTTTTGCATAACTCTTAAAACTGAAGCAACAAATTTTGACGAAGGATAAATTAAACACTCCTTTTTACCTCTAGCTTCTGCATTATTTATAGCGCTTAAAACATTAGCTAATAAGTTCATAAATTTGATTAAGTTTATATTATGTAATTATTTTTATATAAAATTTTCATTCGTATTTTTTAAATCCCATTAAAGGAGCAATTTCTCTGAAACATCGTCTGCAATATAATAATCCATATTTTCTTATAACACCGTCCGTGGTTCCGCATCTTCTACATCTATGGGTAATTTTTCCAAATTTCCTATCCTTAGGTTTTGGACTTCCCATTATTCGATTACCACATTAAATTTATTTCTTATAAACTCGATTGCTTCTTCTTTAGTTATTAGATGATTCTTTCCTATTTTAGAACTACGCCTCTTTCTATATTTAACTCTATAGCCAGGTCTACCTAGATTCACTGCTACATCCATCCCTAAAATTCCGATCGATGGATCATATGACATACCTGGTATATCAATATACTCTTTTATTCCAAAGCTAAAATTGCCGTAACTTGTAAAAGAAGCTGATTTTAACTTCCTATTTACCGCCTCGAACAATCTATTGATTAAATCTTCTGCTTTTTTTCCCCTAATTGTAACAATACAAGCTATTGGTTCATTTTTACGTATTTTAAACTCTTTAATTGTTTTTTTAGCTCTTCTAATTGAGGGCTTTTGCCCAGTTAATTTAGTCAGAACTGCAATTGCTCTATTTAATCTATCTTCAGAAGGTCCTACAGACATATTTATAACTACTGATAAAATTTTTATGTTTTTCATTGGATTTTGTTTTGATTGTTCTATTTGCTTAACTTCTTCTTGTGATATGCTCATTTTACAAGAACCTTATTTTTGTATATATTGATGGTTTTACATAATCATCTTCAGAATTTATAAATTTAATTAATGGTTTTTCATAACCAATGCATATAGCGTATTGTATGTTTGTCTTAATATTTAATCCTTTTTCATTTTCAATAGTCACTATGCTATTTTTTCTTGGTATTAGCTCTTCTATACTTTTTAAAACACCATGTTCACCTGCATTTTCACCTCTATAAATTAAACAATACTTACCTACTTCAAATTTTATGATATCTTTTATAGATTGATCCGGCAAACTAACAATGACTGTATCGTTAATTTTAAACTTATTTGAATCAGCTTCTTCTACTAAAAAGTTTCTACCATCATGTAAAGTTATTTGAATTTTTCCGCCTTTTACAGAATTTTTATTTATTATTTTGCATAATTTAAAAAATGATTCCGCTTCACTTATTTTAGATACAACTAATGGATATCCTTTATAAGGTAAAATTCTGTATGAATTCTTATCTTTAATGAAATCCAATACATCCATAAACCCAATTGGGTAACGATAATCAGTAACAACTTTCTTATCTCTTTTTACCCATCGTCTTGATAAAATATACTTAACTTCTTTTAGATTTGATGCATAGCCAAAGACTTCTCTTATTAAATATGCTAATGGAATGCTATATTCTTTAGGATGAGGGCCAGGTATAGGTTTGATAGCCCACTTATATTCTTTCTTCAAAATCGGCCAAAAGTATGGTACAGTTAACCTTTTAATATGACCGCACATTTTACTTAGATAAATTTTCCAATTTCTCTAATCTATATTTATCTGATAAGTCAAGCTTTACTAAAAGCAATTTAGAAGCATGTATTGGAATCATTGAGGGTCTACCTCGCATAGTCTTTCTTGTTAAACCTTCAATATATACAAAACCTCTTTCAGCATCTACCCTTGCAACTTTACCTTCTATTCCTTTATATGAGCCTCGCAACACTCTTACTACATCATTTTTTCTAACACGAATAGAACGTACTTTATATTTTTCCCGAAGTTCTTTACTCAAATGTGCATGTAGTAACTTTCCATAGTCTTTATTTGTATATTTTTTATACAAAAGCTTTCTTTGTCTTCTTGGTTGTGCTGATGCCATTGTTATATTATTATAGAGGCTAATGCAGCTACCTTAGGCCATCTTTCTGCTGCTTCCTTTGCTACGGGCCCGTATATTTCCGTACCTTTTACATCACCTTCAGGAGTTAATATAACTACAGCATTATCTTCAAAACATATCCATGACCCATCCGCTCTCCTGTATGGCTTTCTTTGCCTTATTACAACTGCGTTAAATAATTGACTTCGAAGTTCGGATTTACCACTTTTAACTGTTATTTTTACCATGTCCCCAACTGAGGCTGTAGGAAGCTGTCTTTTTTTTGTTTTTAAACCAAAAACTGCTATAACCTTTGCCTTTAAAACTCCAGTGTTATCAGCACAATTAACGATAGCATTAGTAGGAATGCCTCTACTAATATGCGGTTTAAATACCGCAACAGTACTTTTACCTCCTCGTTTAACCATAAGATATCACCTTGATATAGATATAATGTTTATTATGCACAATATAAACATGTTCTATTTAATCACCTTTAAGATTACTGAAGATACAGTTTTAGATATAGGTCTTGTTTCACCAAATATTACCTTATCATTTTCTTTAACTTCTAAACATTCAGGAACGTGAACGTGGTATTTGCTTCTTCTTCTTTCATACCTTTGATATTTTCTTATAAAAACAGTATATTCCTTTTGAACAGTTGCAGTTTTATTCGCTTTTAATTTTATTACAATACCTTCATCTATCTTTCCTCTTACACTTATATTACCGTGGAATGGACAATGGATATCATTACACAATTTTTCTGGAGGTTCAATACCAAATATTATTCTCTTCTTCATAGTTTTTTCGCCCTTTCCTCCGGTTCACCTATCAATTTTCGACCAACTAATTTAAAGCTTTGGCCGTTATAATTAAATATGAAATCATAAGAGACTTTTAGTAATTTCTTTATCATCTTATCTCTTTTTAACCAGATTTGATTTTTTGTTTCATTATACACGATTCCTTCATGTATTAGTTTTCCCTTTTTATCTATACATTTAACATATAATCCCATCAACTCATGAGCGTGAATATTATACTTGCTTATCTTCATTTTTACTTACTTTTTTCTTTAGTTCTTCCTCTCTTTCAATTGTCAATATTCTAGCTATTTCCTTTTTAATATTCCTAACTAATTTGACATTCTTTTGTGGTTTGCCTGCTAAAAAAATTGACTTAGCTTTGATAAGCTCTAATTTTAATTCTAATAATCTTTTTAACCGTTCTTCTCTCGTCAATTTTTTAAGATCTTTTAGCTTCATTTTCTAACTTATGTTCTTCAATATTAGCTACAGCCATCTCTTTTAAGGAAGCAATACGATCTTCAGCTAGTTCTACAGGAGGAACAATTCTCACCTTAATTCCATAAACACCTGGCTTTAATAATACCGATGTTTTAGCTTCCTTTACGAATTTAAATCTTGGATCCCCTGATTTAGGTATAACCCCAGCTCTAAATTTTTCAAATCTGGCTCTTTCGCTAACAAGTTTTCCGCTTATGACTATTTCTGCTCCTCTTGCTCCTGAATCCATAATTTGTTTAAGCATTAAATTCGCAACTCTTCTAAAATGTATACCACGCTCTAATGCTATTGCTATTTTATTAGCTACAATTGAAGGACTAAGGAAAATATCCTTAGCTTCATTAACAAATATTTCAATATTTTTAACACCGAATTTAGACTTAATTTCTTCTTCTACTTCTTTAATTTTTAACCCATGTGGGCCTAAAGCCAATCTTGGTTTTTCTACATCCATAATTATTCTTATTCCTGCTGCAAATTGTTGAATTTCTATTTTATCTATTCCTGCTTCTTTTAACTTATTTTGTAAGTATTCTATAATTTCAGCATTTAACTTATAAGTTTGTACAAAAAGTTTTGCTGTTGTTGGCATTATGATTCAACACCCGCTAATTCAATATGAACTAATTCCCTAAAATACGGTGTTGACCGACCAAATGCCCTTGGTATGTACTTTTTTATTTTGAAACTTTTTTGTGCACAACAGTGTATCAATTTAACTTTTGAAATATCCAATCCTTTAAATTCAGCATTACTTTCTAATGATTCAACTAATTTCAACAATTCCTTAGCTACTTTAATTGGATATCGTGCTGAACCAATTTTACCATCATTTTTATGATGAGGAACTTTTTTCTTAAATCTTCTAAAAGGTATTGCTCTTTTACCCTCTATTATATCGTTTAATATAGCTTTAACTTCTTCTAAGCTTCTTCCCTTTATATATCTACAAACTTCCACAGCTTCTTTAAAAGATATATTAAGATCACGTCCACTAGCTAATACAGATTTTGTTTCATCTAATCCCTTAATTGAATAACCGAAAGTTGGCATTTACTTTAACGGTACGTACATTGATCCTCTTGTCGCTCTTAATCCAGGTTCACCATGTATAACTTTCTTCGTAGTAATTGCAAATTCCCCTAATCTATGACCAATCATCTCAGGCTTAATTTCAACTGGGACAAATTCTTTACCGTTATATACATTTATAGTAAGATTTACCATATCAGGTAAAATTACCATATCTCTAGCATGTGTCCTTATTGGTTTATTATAAATGCCTTTTTTTGCATTTCTTATTTTTTCAATTAATGCTTTATGTTTTTTCAATAATCCTCTTTTCAATATTCTTCTCTCTCTTGATTTTAATAAATTAATAAATTCATCCATTGGTAATTTACTTAATTCGTCGAATGTAAAACCACGATAAGTGAATTCTTTTGGCATGGTATTTATTTATTATAAAACTATGTTATATATTTTTAGCCCTTTCTTCTACCAGTTCTTTTTGAAGCATAAAAACCTACTTTTTGGCCAGGTGGTGCTGTTCGCTTTACTACTCTGCCACCCTTCGGATGTGAGCCACCGCCATGCGGATGTGATGCAGCATACATAGCTTTGCCTCTCACAGTAGGCCATTTTCTTGCTTTAGCTTTATATTTATGATAACTTTTTCCTGCTTTTAAAAGCACTTTATCGCTTTTTCCACTAGCTGCTACGAGACCTATAGTAGCAAAACATTTTTTATCAACTTCGATCATTTTACCAGAAGGTAAACTGATTATAGTACCTTTTTGAGTTTGAGAAACAATAGTTGAATATGTACCTGCAGCTCTTACAAGTTTTCCACCATCGCCAGGTCTTCTTTCAATATTAAATACTACAGTTCCTTCAGGAAGATTTCCTATCTCACATATATTTCCAATTTTCAATTCAACTTGTTTGCCTATTTGAATCTCACTTCCTTTAAAGACATTTTCAGCACCTATGTTGTAAAAACTTTTACCATTATCCAATTTAATCAAGCATAACGGTGCATCCCTTCCACTTTCAGGAATTATATCTTCTATTACTCCTTTTACTAGACCTCTTTCATTAACCAAAGGGTATAGCCAACTAGGATATTTAATTTTAGCTACTCTTCTCCAACTTGGAGATATAAAAGTTGATGTTCCTCTTCCAGCTCTTTGCTGTCTTAATTTTTTACCCATTATATCAAACCTATTTTAGAGTAAAAATCAATAGCTGATTGATCCTTTTGCAATTTTACAATGGCCTTTTTTTCTCCTTTTGGTGTTATAATAACATTAATTTTTTCCACTTTTAAATTATAGTCTTTTTCTAACTGCTTGGCTATATCTTTTTTTGTGGAATCAAGAGATACAATCACTGTAATTTTATTTTCTTTTTCAGCCATTTTTAACGCTTTCTCTGATATCACAAACCTATTTATAATAGTTTTGATGCTCATCACATTACACCAATAAAACCATATTTTTGTGCCAAATATTTATATGCGTTAATAGTCCATACTGTTAATCTAGCAGGATGCCCGCCAGGAGCTAATTTATGAATAGGTAAATTTCTAACATTGCTCACATCTACTCCAGGTAAGTTGTTTAAAGCGAATTTAATCGGTTCATCTCCTAAAGTAACAAGCAATAAGCTTTTTCTTTCTTTATATCTCCTACCACGCATTTTTCCTTTACCGGCTCTGATTTTAATAGTTTTACTAACTCTTTCTATATCATTATATAAACCCAAATTTTTCAACAGTCTTATTGCATCCTTTACTTTATTTATTTTACAAGCATTTTCACTTAGTACTATTGGTAATTTTATATCTGGATTCGTAATTATATGCCCTCTTTTCTGTATTAATTCTATATTCATTGTAGCAGCTATCGCACTAAATAGAGCTTTAATCTTTTCTTTACGATTAATTTTAACTTTAATAACTTTATTAGACTTAGGTGCTGTAGGATTATATCCGCCAATGGTATTAGGTGCGAAGGCGCCTTGATTTGCTCTTGGAGTACCCCCTCCTTTTACTCTTGGAACTCGAGCCACTCCATATCCTACGCCCCAGCTTTCAGCTGAGGTTCTCTTGCCTGCTAAAGGGTCAACTCCTTTGGGTTGCTTTTTATTCTGTTCTTCCGTTAAAAATGCCCTTTTGATTAAATCATATCTATACTCGCTTAAAAAAGGCTTGGGTATATAGCTTAATTTACTATCCACGCTTCCATCTTGTCCAATAACAAAAACTTCAATATTTTCTACTTTATTCATAGCAAAATCTTTTCAAATTTATAAGATTTTACTCTTTTTCTAGGTCTTATTGGAAATCGTAGGAATATAATTCTTTTAGGAGGACCCATTACACTCCCAGCAATGATTATATATTTATTCCTTATTAAACCATAATGTTTGATACCACCTTTTGGATTAATAATTGTTAAATCATCACCTATTTTCAATATTTGTTTATTATACTCTGTTCTTCTATGAAAACCCATTTTACCAGGTCTTGGGACATATCTCATTAAACTAGGCTCTATCGGTCCAATTGAACCTATTTTTCTACTTCCCTTTCGATGCTTATGCCATCTTGGCAGAATTTTTACACCAAACCTCTTAACAACACCTTGAAAGCCTTTACCTTTTGTAACACCTATTATATCTACTAATTGAAGATCTTTAAATATCTCATCTACGCTAACGAATTTACCTAGAAGATTTTTACCATATTCAATCGCCTCATTAATGTTACCGCTTATTTTCACTTCAAATATTTCAGGTCTTTTTTTACCTATAGTAGTTAAATAGGGCTGAGTTGCGACCAATGCTCTAACTTCACAAATTTTATTAATGTAATTTTGTAGATCATTGATTGTATACCTACTTTTTGCTATTTTTCCTAAATATTTTGATATTTTGTCAGGATAATTTTGAGAATAGATTGTAAGTAAACTTGCTAATCTGCCATTTTCATATGTATAAAATTTTAATCCTAATACAAAAATGTCAGGACATTCTAATACGGTACATGCTTTTATGACTTCTTTACCAAATAATGGAGACTTTTCAGCTGTGTCAATAAGAGCTGCTTGAGCAGCAAATGCCTTATATGCAGGAAAACCTAATAATCTTGTCTCCTCAGCCAAAATAGGCCAAGATTTTACTCTAACTCTTATGCTTCTAGCTCTTACTCTAGGATAATATGCCATTGAACCTCTTCTTGGAGCGCTCATCTTAACAACTGATTTGAATGAGTTTATTAATAAAGTTTTTTAAATATATACTTTAAGATCGCAAGATATTAAAAATGCTCAAAGTACCAAAAATTGCTTCATCAGTCCTAATTGTTTCTATACCCTGATTAGGGAATAAATTAAGAACATAATCAGATAAATCTTCTAAGTTTTCACCAATTTCTTTGTAGATTTCATATAGGCCTTCCTTAGGCGAACCAAAAACAAAAAAGATTTCGTTAACTTTTTTAATTTTTTGATTAAGTTCATTTAGAAGATTGAGATTTATCATTTTCCCTTTTCTGGAAGTAGATATGATAAGTATTGTTTCTCGATTTAAATTATTCAAGAATTGGGTAATATTTTTTATAAATATTGGTTTTATAATCTCCTCAGGTGTATTTTCACTGCATATTTCCCAATTTTTTTCAATTTTTTTTACTGTTATGATCTTTCCTACTAGATTTTTATTTGTTCTAATCTTAATTTGATTAGATAAACCTGCTTCAATTTTAGAGATATTATTAATTGGATCATAATCAATAATTATACCTATTCTTTTTTCTTTCCAACTTTCATAAAATGCTCTAATAGGTGGAGCACAACCAGTAAATCTTAATCTTCTATCTAATTTAAATTTAAACTTTCTTAGATAAGATGGTGTAAGAAAAAAATCTAATAATAATTCAAACTCTTTATCTTGTTTATGATGGTGAAATATTATTAATCTTTTTACACGAAAAAGATTAATAATTCGTACAAAATTAGCGATTCTAACAGTTTTTTCTCTTAAATTAGGTATATCAGAAAAAATATCGCTTGGTATAATTACATTAAAATCTGCCAAATGTTATTTATTTTTACTTTCTTTCTCTTTCTCCTTTTGTTTTTCTTCTTTCTTTACAGTACTCTGTTGTTGCTTACTTTTATCCATAAAAATTGATGTTCTTTGTTTTCCTCCCATATATTTTTTTATTAATACATCAAATAATTAATTTTTTAAACAAATCTTTCAATGCTTTTATCAAGTATTCCACGTTTAAGTTCCATAACATTTACCTTTTCAACTTTTAAATGTTGAATAATAAAGTTAAAAGCTTCCCAAGGTTTAGCATTTTCTCCGCATGTAAAAATATCCAATGCTGCATAACCGTATTCAGGCCATGTATGAATAGATATGTGAGATTCCGCTATAAAAAGCATAAAAGAAAACCCTCCTGTTTTATCAAATTTATAATGACTTTCGCCTATCACTTTTAAGTTTGCTTTAATAGCGCTTTGATATAATAATTTTTTGAAAAAGTTAATATCTGTTAAAATTTCTTTGTTTTCTACCCTAATGTCAGCTACAATATGTCTTCCAAGTTCGAGAACAGAATTTTGTCTTAATTGTTCCCTAGCCCCCATTTAATTATGTTAATTATCGTAAATAATTACATAAAAATTTTTTGATTTATGGATGAATTATTATTTAAAAATTTTATTCAAAGTTATGGTGAAAATTTAAAAAAATATTCTAAAAAACAAATTTAAACAAAAAAAATGTTTCTATCGCCGGGAGTGGGATTCGAACCCACGCGGGGAAAATCCCCACAGGCTCTCAAGGCCTGCGCCTTGTCCGCTAGGCTTTCGGGAAAGTTATCCCGGCTAGTCCCGGCTCATCAAGACAATTAAAAATTAATAATAACAAATAAAAATTATTTATTTTATATTTATAGAAATCCTTACGTTGGATGGTATCTTTATTCTTGCAAGTTGTCTCATCATTCCTTCTGTAGCTAAAACATCTATTATTCTTTTATGTATCCTTAACTCCCATCTATCAAATGTATGGGTGCCATCTCCGCAGGGAGTCTTTCTAGTTACGACCTTTAACCTCTTTACTGGTAAAGGTATTGGACCTGCGACTCTCCCATTTTCTGCATCGGCAATCTTCTTTATATCATTCACTACATTTTCTAGATCTCGAATGTTTGTTGCGTATAAGTATATTCTTGCTATCCTAGGCATTATGCTTTAGCAGGTATAACTTCCAATACAACACCTGCAGCTATTGTTCTTCCCATATCTCTTATTGCAAATCTTCCCAATCCTGGAAAGTCGGAATATTTTTCTACTACTACAGGTCTTATGGGCTTTAATTTCACAATAGCAGCATCACCTTGTTTAATAAATTTAGGATTTTCCTCTATCGTGGAGCCTGTTCTTGGATCTATCTTTTTCTGTATTTCTTCAAATTTTGTAGCTATTGTTGCAGTATGAATATGCATGACCGGCGTATATCCAACCGTTATTGAAGTAGGATGATATATCACGAATATTCTTGCAATTATAGAATCAGCTACTGTTGGAACACTGTTTCCACTTCCAAATACATCTCCTCTCTTTACATCAGTTTTTTCTAATCCTTTTACATTAAAACCAATGTTATCGCCAGGTAAAGCTTCTTGTCTAGGAGTATGATGCATCTCTATTGACCTAACTTCTCCTTTCTTCCCTGAGGGCATAACTATCACCACGTCACCCACTCTTAAACGACCTGTTTCTACCCTTCCTGTAGGAACAGTACCTACACCCGTTATCGAATAAACTGCTTCTACAGGTATTCTTAAAGGCTTATCTACAGGCCTTGGAGGAACTATAAATTCATCAAATGCCTCAGCTAATGTGGGACCGTTATACCAAGGTGTATTTTTACTTCTTTCTACTAAATTATCCCCGTACCAAGCTGAAATCGGGACAACTCTTATTTTGTCTACTTGATATCCAACTTGTCTTAATAAATCTAATATTCCTTTTCTTACCTCTTCGTATCTTTCTTTACTCCAATTAACAGAAGGATCGTCCATCTTATTTATTGCTACTACTATTTGGGAAACACCCATCGTTCTTAACAAGAATGCATGTTCTCTTGTTTGTCCTGTTGCTCCTACTCCAGCTTCAAATTCGCCTTTTTTGGCAGAAACCACAAGCAATGCAGCATCAGCTTGTGACGCACCAGTAACCATGTTCTTTACAAAGTCTCTATGACCTGGAGCATCGATAATTGTAAAGAAATATTTCTTTGTTTCAAATTTTAAGAAAGTTAAATCTATTGTCATGTCTCTTTCTCTTTCCTCTTTATATGTGTCTAATATCCATGCATACTTAGCAAATTCTTTACCGCGCTTTTTAGCTTCTTCTTCGACTTCAGCTCTTTTCTTTGGATCTACTACACCAAGCAATGTTAGAATGTGTCCTGTAGTTGTTGATTTACCATGATCTACATGACCCGCTACTATTAAATTCAAATGAGGTTTTTTCTCCGACATAATCTATCACAGAGATAACTTATCTTTATTATTATTCATTTATAAATTTAATTAAATTTTTATCTTGAAGATAATGCAATTCTCTCAACTTCCTCCTTTTTCCTTACTGCATAAGATTTTGGATCTGCTCTAGAAGCTAAAATTATTTCATCAGCTAGACTTTCTTCAATAGGTTTTGGATTATTAAAAGATGATTCTCTTGCCCCTTCACATATCCACCTAATAGCAAGATCTACTCTTCTTTGTGGTGCTACATCAACAGCGACATGGTAAACTATTCCTCCTAGCAATATTCTTGTAGTTTCTTCTCTAGGAGCTGAATTTTCAATAGCATTTACTAGCACTTGTATAGGATTTTGTCTGGTCCTAAGTTCAATAATCGTAAATGCTTTATAAACGATATTTAAAGCTTTTAATTTTTTACCTTGATTCTCCCCTGGTTTCATTAATTGATTAGCTAGCCTCTCGTAAATTGGTACATTAGCTTTGCCAAATCTCTTTTTAACTAATCGTCCACTTGTATGTGGGGCTAGAAGATTTTTTAGATTTATGTATTTAACTAATGATATATCGTTAACTTTGACTTCCTCTGCATTCCATCTGCCAAAAGCGAGTAATTTATTTAATACTATTGACATTATCTTTGTGGTTTTTGCTTTTTACCTTTTAATATTTCACTTAAAGAGACACCATTAACCTTTATTACTTTCCATCTTACGCCTGGTAAATCTCCATAAGCTCTTCCCTGAGGTCCACCAATTCCTTCAACTATTACTTCATCATGCTCAGAAATGAAATTTAATGCGCCGTCTTTTGGAACAAAAGCTGTAATTTGTTTCCCATTTTTAACTAATTGAACACGAACACATTTTCTAACCGCTGAATTTGGCTGTCTAGATTCAACACCCACTTTTTCTATTACTATACCTCTAGCTTGAGGGGCACCTTCTAACGGATCAAATTTTTCTTTAAGTCTTAACATCCTTTTTTTATACTCTGGTTTACTCCATCTAAATTTTTGATTTTTTAATGCTAATTTCCTTGCCCCAAATAATCCTGCAGGTGATCTTCCCATTTTTAATTAAAAATAATAATAATGCATATTTTTAAAGTTAAACAACAATAACATTCTTTATACCAAAATATCTTTTTGCAATTATTTTAGCTCTGGTAATATTTTTACCTTTAGCGCCTATTACTCTTGCTTTAATGGAAGGATCTGTGTACACATATGCTATCTTTTCTCCTTTTAGATTGGTGGTTAGCTTTATTTCTTTAATATCAAAAGGGAAGAAGCACCCTTTAATCATCTCTTCAGGAGTTTCATAATAAGGTATAACTTCTGCATCTAAGGATGTCATCTTTTTAAAAAGTTGCACTCGTTCACCATTTTTACCTACAGCCAAACCCACTTCTTTTGGGTTTACTAAGAAAATTATTCTATTAAACCCCTCATCAATAATACAGTCTTTAACTTTTACTGTGCTTATTAATTCAAATAAATTAATGAATTCGAGTTCTCTATTCCCTAATTTTATTCCTTCACTCATTTCGAAACTTCAAATAAATTTAAAATACTCGATTCACCAGGTGAAAGAATAGCTATGCTGGAGATTACAAACTTTTTCCCGCATAAAACCCCTAATTCTTTACTACTTCCTTCATAAATATAATACGGTATGGAAAATATTTTAGCATAGTAAATCAATTTATCGTAGAGATTCTTAGGTATATCTCTTGCTACAATAAGACCCAATACTTTTTTAGCATAAATTGTTTTCATTACTTCTCTAAAACCATACACAACTTTACCTGTTTTAAATAAAAGAGGAAGTTCTTTTTCTATTTCTACCATTTCAACTTGCCAAATTTTCTATATATTTCATTATATCAAAATACATTTTCACTTTCCCTGTACCCGTCTTTATTGGCTGCCCCACTATAATATTTTCAGCAACTCCTTTTAATTCGTCTATAGCACCTCGAATAGCTGCATCATATAGGTGCTTGGTAGTTATTTCGAAAGCAGCCTTTGCTAATGGGCTAGGCTTTTCGCCTACAATACCATGTCTTCCTATTTGCTTTATTTTACCAGTTCTTGTCATAGCATCAGCTATTAACATTATATGTTTTATATTTACATCTAAACCTTGATCTTCAAGTACTTTCATTGCTTCTCTAATTATCACGATTCTTGCTGCTTCTATTCCTAATACATTGTAAACTTCAAAAATATCGTTTGTATAAACACGGTTTCTATCTACTTCTGGAACCTTCAACATATCTTTTAAATTAGAGCCCTCAGTAGCTATGACCCATTCAAAGGTACCATCTTCTTTATCAACTCTTCTAACGACTGTTCTACGAATACCAGAAATTCCTTTTATCTTAAGATTTAAGACCCTATCTTTTAATTTGTTTAATTGCTTAATATTTAACTGTTGTAATGGAGAAATCCTTATTACACTTGGATCAGATTCTGAATATAACACTTTAACATTTTTGATCTTTTGTAAGAGAGCTTTTAAATCTTTGACTTTCACATCCCTTGATTTCATAGCGTCTTTATCTAAATATAATATAACTTCCATCGCGTTTTCATCTGTTTCATGATCGGTCAATATATCTTCGACTAATAATTCCTCTAATTTTATTGCAACCTTCATAGCTTTGTCTTTACTCTGAGAATATGGCTTCTTAAGCGGCACAATCATTGTTGGAGTAGAGGGTTTATTTCTTGCATCAAATATTTCTATTAATCGTGGCAATCCGAGCGTTACATTTAATTCTTTTACCCCTACAAAGTGAAATGTCCTTAATGTCATTTGGGTGCCCGGTTCACCTACAGATTGAGCTGTGACCACGCCTATATTTTCGCTCGGTTCTATTAGTGCTGAGTTGTATTTTTCTATAACCTTTTCAACTATCTTTTTCAAAACCTTCGTGGGAATTTCTTGATAAGTAGATAATTTTTCTTGTAATTTTCGTATTACATATTCAGAAACACCCTCGTTTCTTAATTTTTTAACAAAATATTTTGAAAGTTTCATTTTTCAAGTTCATCTTTTATTATACTATCCAAATCAACTGGCTCTTGACCAAAGCTGTACGTTGGATCGATACCATCTTCACCATATAAAAACTGTATTATATTACCTTCAGCATCCCTAACTGTACCGTCGTACTCTACATAAACATCCAATAAAGCATTGATTAATCTTCTTTGCATATATCCGCTTTGTGAAGTACGAACAGCTGTATCTACTAATCCCTCTCTACCAGAAATTGCATGAAAGAAGAATTCTAAAGGCGAAAGTCCTTTTTTATAATTACTTTTGATAAATCCTCTCGCATACGGCGAAATATCTCCTTTTTTGAAATGAGGCAACGTCCTATTCTCATACCCCCTAGTTATTCTTTTGCCTCTAAGTGATTGTTGACCTATACATGCAGCCATATGGAACAGATTTAACATCTTACCTCTTGCTCCAGTTTTTGCTGTAATAAGTATAGAATTGTCTTGATTGAAATATTTTTCTGCAATTTTTCCTGCTTCATCTCTAGCAAGATTCAATTCATCCATGATCTTTTGTTCTAATGTTTCTTCTACAGTTGCTCCAGGCTCCCTTTCTAAAAGACCTTTCCTATACATTTCAATATATTCATCGACTTTCTTAAGGTGCTTTCTTATAGCTTCATTTATATTGGCATAGGCTTCATCTGGAAGATCTTCTTCATCTAATCCTATAGAAAAGCCATAATGATCAAGATAGCCTATTAACAACTTACCTAATTTATCTATAAAATCTTTAGTAAATTCAGGTCCAAATGTTAAATAAATTTTATGTAAAAGTGTATGGGCTTTCTGATCTCCAATTGCGTTATGATCTATTACGCCAGATAAAATTCTACCTGCTTTTATAACTAATTTTTTATCTTCTTCATTGAATACAGCTAACGGTTTTCCTTCAAAATCTATATTAGGTAAAAGTTTACTAAATATTTCTCTACCTTTTATTTCATTAGATAATTCAATTGGTTCTCTATAACCAGCCAATCCTAAAATGTAAGATGCTATAAAACGACTAAGTTTCGTATCCTTTTTTGTTAAAATGTAAGCTGATGTTATATAGTCATGAAGAGCTCCTATAATCATACCGCCATATCTAGGAGTTAACATTTGCTTCTCAACTTTCATGATAGTCTCCATTTCACTTCTTGCTTCACTATCTTGTGGAACAAATAGATTCATTTCATCACCATCGAAATCAGCATTATAAGGTGGACATACCATGGGATTTATTCTCAATGTTTTTCCAGGTAGGCATTTAACTTGATGCGCCATGATTGATATTCTATGTAATGAAGGTTGCCTATTGAATATAACTAGATCGCCGTCCATCAAATGCCTCTCTACAATGTAACCTGGCTCTAATTGATCAGCAAGTACATTTCGATCTTTTACGAAACGCAAATCTATTTGTCTACCATCAGGTCTTATTACATAATTTGCACCTCCTAATTCATTTGGACCTTTTCTTACAGCTTCCTTAAGTCTATCTATATTCCATTGAGTAACTTTTTCTGGCACAGTCAATCTCATTGCTACATCATATGGGACACCGACTTCGTTAATGCTTATAAACGGATCAGGAGAGATTACAGTTCTCGCAGAAAAATCAACTCTTTTACCAGATAAATTACTTCGAAATCTACCTTCTTTTCCTTTTAACCTTTGAGCAAAGGTCTTAAGAGGACGTCCTGATCTATGTACAGACTGTGATAAACCAGCAATTTCATTATCAAAATAAGTTGCAACATGGAACTGTAAGAGATTCCAATGTTCATCTATAATTAATTGTGGAGAACCTGATTCAATACTCTGTTTCAACTTTTCATTTGTTCTAACTATATCTCCTAACTTATGAGTTAGATCATCCTCGGATCTTTCTCCTGTTTCTAAAGTAATGGATGGTCTTATGCTAATAGGTGGAACTGGTAATGTAAACAAAACTGCCCATTCAGGTCTGGCATAAACAGGATCAAAACCTAATAATTCAACATCTTCATCAGGTATCTTTTTAAGTCTATCATGAACTTCATAAGGCGTTAAAATTTTACTTTCTCCATTCATCTCTTCAATTATTGAAAAAGGTCTCTCAAATTTTATTTTTAGCTTAGTTGCTTTACAATGTGGACATTTACTAGCTTGTGATGCTTTTTTTACAACTATATTATTTATTAATGTTGCAAAATAATGCAATTTTTTATTTTTAAATCTCAGATAATAATCTTTATAACGCCTTATAGAATTGTCATCTAACAATATCCTACCACATTCTGAACATGTAGTTTGTAAGATCATAGTTATGTATTTTATAAAACCAATGTGGATTACTGGTCGTGCAAGTTCTATCCTTCCAAAATGACCAGGACATTGCTCCATTCTCTCTCCGCATGTCTCACATCTTTGTAGAGGTTCTAAAGTACCTAATCTTCTATCCATCAATCCAAAAGGTATCGGTACCCATTCTTCATCATAAGTATCGGGCACGGTAATAGTAACAACAGACATTTTCTTTATATGTTCAGGTGAAAGTATACCAAATTTGATGGTTTTAATTACATATTCTGTTTCTTCCATTAGGCCCACCTCTTTATCTTTTCTTCAACAATAAGTCTTGGATAAATGCACATGCTCATCAATTCTTGAAGCAGCAACTTAAATGCATATGCTACTTTTACCTTTGCTATGTCTTGGTGATACCCACAGAAATGACAATTAAAACTATTTTTTTTACTATCGAAATACGCCATAGAATAACATTTTTTACATACATAAATATAAGTTGGGTCTGACATCTCTAATAAAACATCTTGAAGAATTGAAGAAGCTCCATACGCAATTAAACAATCTCTTTCCATTTCTCCAAAACGTAATCCGCCCTCTCTTGCTCTTCCTTCAGTTGGTTGTCTAGTTAGTATTTGAACAGGTCCTCTCGCACGAGCGTGTATCTTATCACTGACCATATGATGTAATTTTTGATAATAAACAATACCTATGAACACTTCGGCAACCATTTTTTCTCCTGTTAAACCATTGTACATTATTTCCTTGCCTGTTGATTTAAAGCCATATTTTTCCAATTCTTCTCTTAAAGTTTTTTCATTAACCCCTTCAAAAGGTGTTCCATCAACTATATGACCTGATAGAGCGGCATATTTACCTGCAATTGATTCCAACAATTGTCCTATTGTCATTCGAGAAGGAATTGCGTGTGGATTTATTATAAGGTCTGGTACTATACCACTCTCTGTGAAAGGCATATCTTCTTGATTTAAAAGGATCCCAATGACACCCTTTTGACCATGCCTTGAAGCAAATTTATCACCGATTTCAGCTATTCTATTATCTCTGACTTTAACTCTTACAAAAACATTATCATCAGTTGTATTGGTCATAATTACAGTATCAACAATACCTTTCTCTTCATGTCTAAGCATTACCGAGGTATCTCTCCTTTGAAGACGAGGTTCCACTTCTTTAAATTCCTCTAAGAAACGTGGTGGACTTGTTTTACCAATCAACACCTCACCACCTTTCACTTCTAGTTCTGGTATAATAACACCATCTTCATCTAATTTCGCATAAAATTCATGTGCGTAATATCCTTTTATGCCAGGTTGCGGAATTTCTATTGAATCATGGGTCCCCCCTGGATATCGATGCTCCTCAGCTTCATAAAGTCTGAAAAATGTTGATCTAGCTAAACCTCTGTCAACAGATGATTTATTTATTATAATAGCATCTTGAATATTATAACCAGTATATGATAAAACTGCAACTACCATATTTTGGCCAAATGGTCTTCTTAATACACCACTAATTTTCATAGTCTTAGTTATTACTAATGGTATTTGTGGATAATGAAGAAGATGCGCTCTACTATCAGCTCTTCTAAAAGGATTTGAGAAGGGAAAACCTAAAGCTTGTTTACCCATTGCAGCTTCAAATGTATTCCTTGGAGAATGATTATGATCAGCGTAAGGAATTACTGAGGCGACCAAGCCAAGGATTGTTGCTGGAGGTAACTCAGCATGGGTATGTTCAGTCGTTACATTTTTATAATCGACTGCGATATATGCATTTTCCTCTTCTTCTGCATCTAAATACTCTATAACATCTCCCAAAAGATCACTCCATGTCAGTTCACCGCTTTTAATCTTTTCTATATGCTCCTTTTTTAATTTAATTTTTCCTTCTTCAACTATCAACACCGGTCTTAAAATTCGGCCTGCATCAGTGTTTATATGGATTTCTTTGACTGTAGGCTTTTCATAATAAACAATACTTAACTCATACGGGAATATTCTTTTTCTTCTCAATTTTCTAATATTTTCTACGAGCTTTTCAGGAAATTCATACCTGCCAATTAACTCTCCATCTAAATATATATTTGCATAATCTTTATCTCTAGTAGCCTTTGTTGTAATTTTTAAGTTATTAAGTAAAATACTCTTAACTTCATCTCTATAACCGCCTACAGAAACTGTAGCTAATAAAGCTAAATTTTTAACTAATCCACAGTTAGGCCCTTCAGGAGTTTCAACAGGACATATTCTTCCCCATTGAGTTGGATGAAGATCTCTTGCCTCAAAATGTGGTTGGGTTCTACTTAATGGTGATACTACTCGCCTAAGATGACTCAATGTTGATAAATAATTAGTTCTATCCAATAGTTGGCTAACTCCTGTTTTTCCTCCAACCCAATTACCTGTTGCTAAGGCATACATAATTTTCTCAGTAATAATGTCAGATCTAACAAGCAAACTTAATTCTATTTCCTCCCTCCTTTTTTCAGATAACTTTTCTAATTGATATACTACATCCTTAACAAAACTATTGAAAACGCTCCTAAATAGTATAGCTAATAGATCTCCTGCTAATTTAAGTCTTTTATTCTTATAATGGTCTTTATCATCTAAAGGTCTCATGCCTAAGTCAGCCTCAATAACTGCATTTGCCATTTGAGCCAAATAATAGGCCTTTTTCAATCTAGCTTCCTTCGTAGTTCCAAGATGAGGTAATAGGTTCCTATCTAGAACTAATTCAGCTGCTTCTATTCTTTTTTCTCGTGGTCTTCCATGCGCCACCCTGTTACCAATATACTCTATTGCAGCTTCAGGGGTAGGCACTTTTTCCATTTCTATAAAGGAAGGATATAGCTGAGATAAAATTACAGGTTCATGTGATATTGCCTCCGATATTTCTTGATCTGTCTTTAATCCTAAGGCTCTTAGCACAATGAAGAGTGGAATTCTACCGGGTACAGCAGGAAAGGTAATATATAATATTCCTTCTTTACTCCTTTCTACGGTCACTGAGGAGCGTTGACCAGGAATTGCTGAAATTACCTTAGCAACATGAGTAGCAGAAGAACTTCTTTGAGATACATCTAACAAGATTCTGTTTTCAGCAAGATCTTCTTGAGCAACTATAACGCGTTCCGTTCCGTTTATAATAAAATAACCTCCGGGATCGTCTGGATCTTCTCCAGCTTGGACCAATTCTTCCCTATTTAACTTGGATAGTGAGCATTTCTCAGATTTTACCATCACAGGAATATCTCCTATTTCAATTTTTTCTTTACCTATTGGATTGCCATCCTTGTAAAGTTCCATTTCTAAATAAATTGGAGCAGAATAAGTTAATCCTCTTAATCTACATTCATTAGGTGTAACTTTTATGTTGAACCCTTTTGCTTCTTTGATTCTTGGTTCTCCTACTTCCACCTTTCCTAATTCTATGTAAAAGCCAGGGATACTAACACCTGCAACTTTAACTTCTATTCTTTTTACCTCATCTATTATTTGTTGTAAACCTTTTTTGATAAATTCATTATAGGAATCGAGATGTAACCTTACTAGACCTCTTTCTCTAATGAAGCTTTCAACTAAAATCCATAAATCTTCGTTATTTATTTCCTCTTTCATTGGCATTTTACCCAGGTATTACAAATCTATAATATACAGTTATACCGGCTGTAGGACTTTTTCTTATTATTTTTATTATGCTGCCCGGTTTAGCACCAATCCTTTTACATACAGGGTCAGAAGCTCTTATCCATGGCAAATTATAAGGTTTAACTTTCAGTCTTTTTAAAAGCTTTTTGGATTCTTCTTTAGATAATACTACATGCTTAGGTACAAGCTCATGCTCAAGAATATCATAATTATCCTTTTCCATCTTATGAAATTGTTTTAAAAATATATTAAGTAACTTATAAAATTATTTCAATTTTTTGCCAAGGAAAAGTTAATAATATATTTATGATAATAAATACGATTAAAGGAGAATGGGCGCGTAGCTCAGCCAGGAAGAGTATTGGGCTTTTAACCCAAGGGTCGCGGGTTCGAATCCCGTCGCGCCCGTTTTTATATTTTCCATCAATAACTTACTAAAAATAACAAAAAATTACTATGCTAAAATAAATATAATGGTTATTAAATAGATTTGAGCGGTCTAAACAGTTCTTCAACTCCTTGTGAATCAATTACAAGCATGTCTACACCGTCTCCTGACAATACATCACGACCGCATGCTATTTTAACTGATTTATATGCGAGCTCTACTGCTTCAGATTTTGCAAGTTTTTCATTATACTCTGATTCTAAAATACTTAGTGATAATTCGGCACCGCTCCCTAAAGTTACATATTTATCTTCTATTAAGGAACCAATTGGATCCAAGCTATATAAGTGCGGACCAGAACTATCTATTCCACCTACTAAGATTGTGGTTAAATATGGAAAATACTTTCTACTATATAGGATATTAGACAACAATTTAGCCGCACTTCTAATAGAAGGCAATCTTTTATTGATCAATTCATACATCCTTAATTCAGCTGCAAAAATTTTTGAAATTGCTTGCATATCTGCTAATAGACCAGCGCTTGCAATTCCAACGTTATCTAAAACCTTAAAAACTTTTTTCCCAGCTTTACTTAACAAATAATTTCCTAATGCGACCCTTTTTTCTCCAGCTAATACAACACCCCCTTCATACACTAATCCTACTATTGTAGCGCCAGTAAATTCCAAACTTTCAGACATAATTAATCAAATTTATTATTGTTAAAGCCTAGTTATTAAATGTCGTTTTTTAAAATTTTAAATTAAAAGACTAACGGTCTCTCCTACCTCAATATTAAACTTTTCTTTTGCATTTCCTTGATTAATCGCAATCTCTAATAAATCAAAACTGTCAATAAGTATTAAGGGATCACCTAATTTAACCTCAGAATAAGTTTTTACAAAAGGTAATTTCACCTCTGAATCTTTTATTTTTACCTTAATAATTGTATTATAAGTGATTTTCAATTCTTTCAGTAAATTTGAGGATATGTTTGTCACAATATTTCCGAATTGATCAATAAAAATAACTTCTCCCACTATTTTATCATCAAATATCTTCACAGAAGGCAATTGAATTTTATTCATGGATGATAAGCTTTTGGAAAAATAGCTAGGTTTATAACCTAAACTTAGCAATGCTGCAATGGGAGCAAAAACATCTCTTCCATGGAACGTGTTAGAAACTGATTGAATGAATAATTTTTCAATATCTATTTCATAAATTGTTTTTATTCCTTCTTCTATGGATGCCAAGTATAACACGCCATTATCAGGACCTACTAAAATATGCTTATTCGTTTCAACTATCAAAGGCTTTCTTTCACTCCCTACTCCTGGATCTACTACAGCTACCACAATGGTGCCATTTATTAAATATCTACAAGCTTCTCTTAGTATAAACGCCCCTTCTAGAATATTATGTTTTTTTATATTGTTAGTTATTACTATAATTTCTTCAATTGGGTTAATAGATTTAATCCTATTTATTAATTGAGATACATAAATACTCTCGCTCCCAAAATCTGTTATTATAGCTATCATAACTTATCAAAATATAACTACTTTAATTAATGAAATATAATTATATGAAACCGCTAATAATGCTGCCTGGACCTACTAATATTCATGAAGAAACTTTGAGATCGATGCAAAAACCAATTATCAATCATAGAGGAAAAGAATTTCATGATCTTTACTCTAATCTCCAAGAAAAACTAAAGTATGTTTTTCAAACAGATAATGACATATTTATCTTATCATCTTCAGGCACAGGCGGTGTCGAATTTGGCGTAATAAATTTTATAGAAAAAAACGATAAGGTTGTGGTCCCTGTATTTGGAGAATTTAGTGAAAGGTTATATAGAGCTGTATTAAAAATTTGCAAACAGGTAATTAAAATTGATTATCCTTATGGTACAGCGCCTAACTATGATGATATTAAAGAAATTTTTGATAAATATGCTCAAATTGATGTTTTTGCATTAGTTGCGAATGAAACTTCTACAGGTGTTACTGCATGGGATATGGAAAAGATGTTAAAAGTTTCAAAGGATAAAGGTGCCATAAATATAGTTGATTCAATTTCAATACTAGGCGGTGTCGACATACCTACTGATAAATGGAAAATCGATGTTCATATTACTGGAAGTCAAAAATGTTTAGCAAGCCCTCCTGGGTTAGCCCTAGTTTCGGTGTCTAAAGATGCGATAGATAAGTATGATAAAAATACTGAAGTTTATTCGAGTTATTTTGACCTTAAACCTTATATGGATTTTCATCTAAAAAAAGAAACGCCATATACACCAGCAGTTCCACTTTTTTATGCATTAGATACATCTTTGGAATTGATAAGAAATGAAGGATTATATAACGTATTCAATAGACATAAAAAATGCTCTGATTTATTCTATCAACACGCACATAATATAGGGTTGGAAATTTATCCAAGAAATGAAGATAAATCTGTAACCGTCATTGCGCTAAAAACTCCTAGAGGATTAAAAGCTTCTGAAATTACAAAGAGTATAAAAGAAAACTTTAATATTGACATTGCAGCAGGTTTTGGAAAAATAAAAGAAGATATTATTAGAATTGGTTGTATGGGGATAATAAATGATGACATGGTTGAATATACGATGGAAAAGCTTTCTTTCACTATAGAAAAAATGCAAAAGTTATGAATTATGAGATAGAGTTAAAGTTCAAAATTTCAAACCCTAAATTGATAAGAAATACATTAAACAATATAGGGGCTAATTATATAAAAACTATACAACAAACAGATATATACTTAGATCAAAAAAATTTAGTTCTTTTTAAAAACGATAAGGCATTAAGAATTAGGGAAGAAGAAGGCAAATTATTTCTCACATTTAAAGATAAAAGAGCTAAAACAAGAGAAAAAATTAGAAAAGAAATAACAATTGAATTCTCACTTGTCGATAAAAGCAAACTATTATATTTGTTTAAAAAGATAGGATTTAACAAAATATTGTCGATAAAGAAAGAAAGAGAAATTTATCGCTTGGACGATTTTGAATTATGTGTAGATAAAGTGGATAAAATAGGCGATTTTATAGAAATTGAGATACTAAAACAAAATTTTAACAGAACAAAGTTGAATAATTTGATGAAAAAATTAGGCTTAGCTGAAGATTTGATTATAGAGGAAACATACCCTGAATTGTTAATTAAGAGGAAGCTTAAAAAAGAGAATAAATAAATAACAATAAATAGAGAACATTAAGGTGTAAAATTATGTCAGAAGAAAAATTAACGCTTGAAGAAGGCAGCTATTATTTAGTAGATTTTGAAGTTAGAATTAAAGAGAATAACCAACTAATAGATACAAATATAGAAGACGTAGCTAAAAAAGAAAAGTTCTCAAAAGAGGGTCTAAGCTTTACTCCCATTTTATTAATATTAGGATCTAATAGATTTAACCAAAATGTCGAAGAAAAATTACTAAAGTTAGGAGAAATCACTAGTAATGAAGTAACGATTGAATTAGAACCAGAGAAGGCTTTTGGAATTAAAGATCCTACTAAAATTAAAGTTATAAATGTTAAAGAAATGGCCAAAGAAGGGGTTATACCAAGACCAGGTGATATAATCCGTGTTAAAGATAAAGAAGGAACTGTGATAGGAGTGAGCGGTGGACGTGCAATAATTGATTTTAACCACCCCCTAGCTGGTAAAAGTTTGATATATAAAATTATTTTTAAAAGAAAATTATTGAGCGATGAAGAAAAGTTAATAGAGTTGATTATTCAACGAATTAAAACATTAAAGAAAGAAGACGTTGCCTTAGAATTGAAAGATGATAGTTTAACTGTAAAATTAAAAGATGATATCCTCGATATACCTGATTCACAGCAGGCATTAAGATTATATCTAAATGACATACAAGATTTATTCAAAAAAATTAATAATGTGAAATTTGAAATAGAATGGAAAAGACCAGAAGAAGTGAAGGAAAGAATTCTAAATAAGTAAAAAGATACATTTATAAGTTATATTTAATAATTTATTCATAAATCTTTTAAATAGGTGAAATTCTTGGATAAATCCAATATAAATATAATTCATACTGGAACAACTACCGTAGCAATAACAGTTGAAGAAGGAGTAATTTTTGCAGCTGATAGAAGAGTTACCGAATCGTATAGTAAGAAAATTGCACATAAAGTAGGTAAAAAAATCTTAGAAATCGATGAACATGTTATTACTACTATTGCCGGTGGTGTAGCAGATGCGCAATTTATAGTAGATCAGCTAAGGATAAGATCAAAACTTTATTCTATGAATAGTGATAGAAGAATACCAATTAAAAGTTTAGCAAATTATGCATCCATATTACTTTTTAGCTCACGAATATTGCCATACATAGTTGAGCTCAATTTGGGTGGGTATGATGATTTTGGACCGTCCTTATTTACAATAGACCCGTTAGGATCACTAACGCAAGAGAAATATATTGCAAGAGGATCAGGCTCACCTTATGCTTTAGGTGTAATTGAATCCAGATATAATCCTAAATTATCATTAGATGATGCATTAAAATTAGCTGTTGATGCATTAAAAAGTGCAATAAGATGGGATTTGTTTACTGGAGAAGGTATAGATGTTGCTTATGTGACTAAGGAAGGGATTGTGTTTCTTAAAGAAGAAGAAATTAAAAAATACTTATAAAGTGCTCTGATGTCTTTATATGATAAAATTAAGAATGTTTTATTTGAATACTTACCAAAAGATGTTAACATTAAAATAGAATTCGAAGGTCCTTATCTATCATTATACACTGATAATATTTCTTTAATAACAGGAGAGACCGGAATAGCACCTAAGCTGGCTAAGGCATTAAGAAAAAAAATACTAATTAGACCACTAGATGAAATTAGAGTTGAAAAGGAAAAAGCTAAAGAAATTATAAAAAGTTTAGTACCAAAAGATGCGTTATTAGATGAAAATTTAATTTATTTTGATGATATTAGAGGAGAAGTTCACTTATACGCTCTTAGACCTTCCCTAATTAGAGGTAGAGGTGATGTAAATATATGGGAAATAGTAAATAAAACCGGCTGGAAAGTTATTCTCCATAGAAAACCACCTATAGAATCTGATATAATGAAAACAGTTGATTCATATACTTTCTCAAAATTAAGTGAACAGTATAAAGAAATAATAAACATAGGAATGAGAATTAATAGAGAACCAATTCTTGAAAATGTAGGTAATATAAGAATAATACATTTAGGAGGGGCCAATGAAGTTGGAAGGAGTTGTTTTCTTATTTCTACAGATACGAGTAACATTTTATTAGATGCAGGATTAAAGCCTGGTGCAAAAACTATAAATGAAGAATTTCCTGCTTTTTACCTAATAGATAAGTTAATTGAAAAATTAGACGCTATAGTAATTTCTCATGCTCATTTTGACCATTGCTCAGCTTTGCCTTATTTATTCAAATATGGATACAGAGGACCAGTATACATGACAGAACCTACTAAATATTTAATGACACTCATCATTAGTGACTACCTTAATATTACACAAAAGGAAGGAAAACCTGCTCCTTATTCCTATGCTGATTTGACTAATGCTTTAATACACACTTTTACTTTAGATTATGGTGAAGTTGTTGATATCGCACCTAATGTTAAATTAACATTATATAATGCTGGTCACATACTCGGTTCTAGTATAGTTCATCTACATTTTGGAGAAGGATATCATAATTTAGTATATACAGGGGATTTTAAATATGCTAAGACTAGATTATTAGACCAAGCATTCAATCAATTTAAAAGAAATGAAACAATTATAATGGAAGGCACCTATGGCGGTCCTGAAGATATAATGCCAAATAGGATTGAAGCAACTAATCAACTTATCGAAATAATTAAAAATACTATTGAAAACGGTGGAAAAGTATTAATGCCCATGCTTGCTGTTGGAAGGGCACAAGAAATTCTATTAACCATATTTGAAGGCATGGAAAACAATTTGCTTCCTAAAGTACCTGTTTTAGTAGAAGGAATGATTCATGAAACCACTGCTATTCACATTGCATTTTTAGAAGAACTTTCCTACGAAGTTAAAGAAAAAGTTTTTAGAGAAGGGGTAAATCCATTCACGTCTGAGTACTTCAATTTGATTAAAGATGTAGCTGATAGGAAAGAAGTTGTCGAAGCAGGTCCATGTATCATAGTAGCCACCTCTGGCATGCTTACAGGTGGACCTGCTGTGGAATATTTTAAGTTATTAGCTGGCGATGAAAAAAATGCAATAATTTTTACAAGCTTTCAAGTTGAAAACACGTTAGGCAGAAGAATTAAAGATGGAGCGAAAGAAGTGTATCTTCCTGGAGAAAAAAATGAAATTATTCATGTCAAGCTAAAAGTGTATTCTGCTGAAGGATTTTCAGGACATTCAGATAGACAACAATTGCTAAACTATTTAAAAAATTTGCCAACCAAACCAAAGAATGTTATATTATGCCATGGAGAACCTAGTAAATTACATAATTTATCCCAAGCAATAAGAAAAGACTTTCATATATCAACATATGTACCTGAAGTTGGAGAAACAATAAGAGTGAAATAATTATTTTGATAATTTTGAACATATTCTAAAAATTGGATCTCCTACATAGTGAATAGTCTTTATTACTTTTCCTTTCTTCATTGCCAGTTTTTCTTCAAACGATTCCATAACAATCCCTATACCTATTATTTTATTATTTTGAGTGCGAATTGATACCAAATCATTTTGCTTTACGCCTGATGGAAAAGAAACTATGCCAGGGGCCATAACATCAGCGCCGTTTAATATATGTTTTATAGCACCTTCATCCACTACTACTTTAGGCAAAACACTACGTATTTCATTAAAAAGGGACGGATATATTTCACCATCAATCTGAAGAAGAATCGGATCACTATTAATGATGAAAATTTTCGAAGTGTCTGAAACATCGTATACTCCAACTTGTCTTATCTTTTCATTTTTAGTTAAAAAATTCTTCTCAATTGCGATTTTAACTATTTCTCTTGATTCAGATTTACTGAGCTGTCTTACTTTTTTTAATTCACTCATTATGAAAACTATATATAATGTTTAAATATTAAGAAATATAAAAGTAAAAAATGTCATCTTCACAAGAATTTCTGCAAGGAATGATGGGACAACCCGTGTTAATCAAACTTAAAGGAGGTAGGGAAATTAGAGGAATTTTAAAGAGCTATGATTTACATATGAATCTTATATTGCAGGAAGCTGAAGAGGTTCAAAAAGACGGCAATACGAGAAAACTGGGAACTTTAATCATAAGAGGAGATAATGTTATCATGATATCTCCTGCATAATATGGTAAAAGGTACAACATCTTTTGGGAAAAGGAATAAAAAGCCAACGCATGGTAGATGTAGAAGATGTGGATATCATTCATATAATATTACAAAAAAGTTCTGTGCATATTGTGGCTTCGGTAAAACAAAAAAATTAAAAAATTAAAATATAAAAATTTTTGAAATTTAATGTGGGCCGGTAGTTCAGTGGTAGAATGTCCGCTTGGCGTGCGGAAGGTCGAGGGTTCGAATCCCTCCCGGTCCATGGGCCGGTCGTCTAGCTTGGTAGGATACTACCCTGACGCGGTAGGGGTCCCCGGTTCAAGTCCGGGCCGGCCCAAAATTTTTTAATAATATGTTAATAATATAGAAAATTATGCCTCATGAAATAAAAAGTAAAGAAGAACTATTGAAAATAATCCCAAAAGCGATTGAATGTAGAGTAAAGCATAACAAAGAAGAAATTAAAATAAAAATTAGAACTAAGAATATGTTATACACATATAAAGCTAAAGATCAAAATGAAGTAAATGAAATTTTAAATAATGTGAAAGTAAACGTTATAAATATATAAAAATCCATATTAAAGCTAATGATATAATAACAGGTATAGGCAATCCTGGGAATATTCTAAATTTTTTAGTCATGTTAATTGTAATAAAATAACCTAATGAAATTCCTACTAACGCAAAAATTAATGGGATAACCCCTAATGAAGTAACATTAGAAATTAGCATTGAATAAAAAACTAAGTCGCCTATACCTATTTCTATATTACTAATTCTAAGAAACATGCCATGAAGAAATAATTCAGATTCTTTTGAATCAAGAGATAGATTATATTTCTCTTCATTTTCTAAATTGCTAACAATTTTACCTATAGGTCCCCAAAATACAGAAAAAATATCATATATTGAAAATAAAATTAATATTATAGTCGTTTGCAATATATTAAATATATTACCTAGCAAAGCCCCAATTTGACTTGTTATTGTTATTAAACTAATCTCATTATATATATTACTTTTAGCGTAAAAAACACCATATGATAACAAACTAGAAATGAATATTATTATTAGGTATATTAATAAATTATATTCAATATTTAAAAATAAATTGTATAATGGATTGAAATATAATATATTAATATATAATACAGAAAAACATATTAATAATACAAAAATGTATCTTATTAAGATATAATTTTTCTTTATTAATAAAAATAATATTATAATAGCCATTAATATCGCTGCACCTACTAATAATATACTTTGAACGAATATAATCGAAATTTGAGTAGTCTGTATAATCGATGAGATTTGGTTAACAAATGATTTAGACGATTGTAAATATAAAGATAAAAAGTATGAAAATGATGAAAGTAATGAAATTACAACTATATAATCTAAAATAAAGCTAAAATTTTTATCAAACTTCAATACTTTCACCGGTTTTGCCCAAAATAATATCTATAGAATAATTATTTTTAATTAATTTACTCATTTCGATTATTCTTTCAACTTCTCCGTGTATAAACATTACCTTTTGTGGATTAACTTCTTTTATATAATCTATTATTCCTTTCATGTCTGTATGGGATGATAAACCAAACCAATATACATTAGCCTTAACTTTTTCTTTTGATGTTTCAGTTGTAAATGTGTGAGATTCTAAAATTTCTCTCCCTGGTGTGTTTTCTGCAAGATAACCTACGAATAATATAGAATTACGAGAATCAGAAATTATTTTTTTGATGTAATTTAAAGCGGGTCCACCTTTAAGCATTCCAGCTGGCGAAATTATAATCGATGGCTCATCTAATATTCGCTTTCTTTCTCTCTCATTATTAACCCAAATAGCTAAATCATGAGATGATTTAAGTAAGTTATAATCTTTAAAATACTCGGGATATTTTAACATGATACTGCTTGCTTTTCTAGCCATTCCATCTAAAAAAATTGGATATTTAATGTTATATTTCTGTAATATGCATAGAATTTCTTGCGACCTTCCCACAGCAAATGAAGGAATTAAAACATTACCTTTATTCTCTAAAGTTTCTAAAACTTTTTCTATAAATAATTTTTCTACTTTTTGCCTATCAATATGATTAACACATGCATATGTAGATTCACAAATTAAAAGGTCTACGTTTCTTTCTATAACTTCAGCTCCATTTAATAACTTTGTATCATATACATTGAAATCACCTGTATATAGTATTTTTTTATTTTTTACTTCAACACTGATAATCCAGCTACCTGGTATATGTCCTGCATTTCCTACTTTAATCGAAAAATCATTGATAATGAAATCATATTTAAATGGTACATTACTACTTTTTTCAAATATTTTTAAAATTCCCGTTTCGTCAAATTGAAGATTCCCTTTAGAGACTTTTAAAAAATCCAGCAATAGTAAATTCATTAATTCTGATGTCATAGAATTAAAATAGATCTTAGGATTTATGCTAGAACTGTATATTAAAGGTAAAGCCCCTATATGATCTAAATGCGCATGCGAAATTATAATACCAATTAATTTTTTTAAGTTTACATTAAGAGGAAAACCAATTTCTGAATTAAATATAACACCATAATCTAGTAGAATTGAGTTATTATTATAATTTATTTCAATCGCATTTCTACCTATTTCACCTCCACCACCTAATAATTTTATGAACACTGCCATTGAAGTATTGATAATCTCAACTACATTCTATTTATATATGATTTATTGTAAATTATATAGATGAAAATAATATTACTCAAGGAAAATGGTTTTAAACTAATTAAACAGCCAATCGGTAGAAATAAGGTATTTATAACTGGATTTCATGGTGTTGGCGCTGTCGGTTATCTAACATCTAAGTATTTATCAATGCAAAAAGAAGCAGAATTTATAGGGTATGTTAGTTTAAAAAGAATGCCAATGATAATAAGAATGGAAAATGATAGAATAGGATTACCTTTTGAATTATATAATTTTAATGATTTCATTATTCTTGTCAATGAAGCTATTCCTGAATCAAAGGATGTATATAGCTATGCAAATATAATTGCAAATTGGGTTGTAGAAAACGAATTCAAGTTTGCGATTTTATTTGGAGGATTGGCTGAAAAAGTAAAGGAAGGTTCTGATGATGTTAGAATAGCTTATACAAGTCAATTTAAAAATATTATGAAACCGTTTGCTCAACCGCTAGAGAAAAGGTTATCCATTGTAGGTCCGCTTGCTTTATTACTAGCTAAATTTGAGGAAAAGAAATTCCCAGCAGTCTGTATTTTACCGTATGCTAGAATTTATGAATATGATTTAAAGGCTACGTATAAAGCCCTTAAAATATTAATAGAACAATTCAAAACAAAAATAGACTTAACCAAAATTGAACAAGATTTACTACTTGAAAAGAAACTTGAATTAGATGTCACACAACAAATAGAGAAATTAAAACAACAACCTCCGCCAGATAGTAAAATATTGTATATGTAGCTATTCAAATTTTCTTACAAACCTAGTAAATCTATCCATTGCTTTTTCTAGCAAATCATACGATGTTGCAAATGATATTCTAATATGATATTCGCCTTTACTTCCAAATGCAATGCCAGGAACAACAGCTACTTTTTCTTTCGCTAATAAACTTTCAGTAAACGATAATGAATCTATTTGGAAATTATATTTTGGAAACATGTAGAAAGTTCCCTTAGGTTTAATCACTTCAATATTGCTTAATTCTGATAGTATTTTGTAGACATAATCTCTATTTTTACGATATTCATCTCTATAATATTTATATATACTATCCCCAATTTGAAGACATTTTAAAGCAGCCCTTTGAATAAATGGAGGCATACACGTCAGTGTTTGATCAATGAATGATACAATCTTATTAATGATTATATCATTAGCTACAACATAACCTAATCTCCAACCTGTCATTGCATAAGCTTTAGAAAAACCATTAATAGTTATTATATGTTCAAATTCTAAACTTGCTGGTGAAATATGCTCGCCTTCATAAATAAATTTTTCATAGATTTCATCACTAATCAAATAAATATCGTAATCCTTTGCTATATCAACTAATTGTTTAACTTCGTTATATGTCAAAACATACCCAGTTGGGTTATGAGGAGAATTGATTATTATCGCTCTCGTTTTATTAGTTATTTTAGAGACAAGATCGTCAAAATCTATAGAATAGTCATCGTTTAAATTATAATATACTGGTTTGCCTCTAGCTAGCATTATTTGGCTTTCATAACTTACCCAGCATGGATTAGATATCATTACTTCATCACCTTCTTCTAACAAAGAAATCAAAGAGGCGTAGATTGCAAACTTTGCAGGTATCACCGCTATATTAGAAGGAAGAGCTTGTATTGAGTTCTCTTGCTTAACTTTATTTGCTATTTCTTCCCTTAGTTTAAGTATACCCTGTGAATTAACATAATGTGTATCACCTTCGAGCATCGCATTATAGGCTTCTTCAATTATACGCTTATCCGTATTGAAATGAGGTTCGCCTATTGATAAAGAAAGAACCTCGATTCCTTTCGATTTTAAGTCTTTTATTTTCTCACTTAGGCTTATAGTTGGTGATCTTTTTATATTATCTATTATAGTCATTATTAATATTATAATTAAACATTAGCTGGATTTAATTCTTTTAGTATTATGTTTTCATTTTCTTTTAAAGTCTCAATCAAACCATCATTCATATTAATATTAATAAAGTTAATGTTATTCTCTTTGAAAAAGTCTAATAAAATATTAAGTAATCGTTTATATTTTTTATCATAAAAAATTATAATCTTTAAAATCGATTCAATTTTGAATATGTCTTTTAAGTGAGACTGAAAAGATTTGTCAATATAGCAAGAGCCTATTTTTCCTTCCCATTGTGCCGTAGGATAAGTTTCAGATAATTCTAGAGGAACTAATAAGAAAGGATATCCATAATATATTATGGATATCCTTTGTAGTATATTTTCACTGGACGATGATAAAAGTAATTTAATTAGATATAGAGTTTCTTTGCTTCTTGAAAAAGGCTTATAAGAAGTAAATGGAATTAAGAGAACGTATGGACCTGCAACTTTAAAATTTTCTATGAACTTTTTTCGATAAATTATAACATCAGGGTGTATTGAAGAAACTTTATCAAAGAAAAATATTCCACTCACATCTGCTTTGGATATTGGATGATATCTTGTTAAATATTTAATATTATCTTTAATAAAAAGGAAAGCGCTGAATAAAGCCGGATGAACTCGGGCTTTTTCTTGAAGATAATTCCATAATGTACCTTCTTCGATATGTAACTTTATATGCTTTATTTCTTCAAGCGAAACATATAAATTATGCTTCTCCAGCAGCAATTTCCTCTCTGTTTCATTTAATCTTTTAAACTCACTTGTCTCCCATTTTCTGCAAATATCGCAATTACATGGAAAATAATTTAGGTCTTCTAATCTATATGTTCTGCTTCTTGTTAAGTAGCGATTATCTTTAGCATAAATACTATACGCTGCTGAATCAAATGTATCTATTCCTAAAGCTACAATAAAAGGAAAAAACATTGGATGACCTGCACCAAATAAATGAATAGGATATTGCGGACCTAAAATTAGCTTAACTATTAGTACCATTTTTAACACTTTAGCGTATTCATATTTTTCCATAAGACCTGTAGGACTACCGATAGCATAATAAGGATAATCTAAATTGCGTAAATCTCTAGCGCATTTCCGTAGAAGATTATAATAGAACCCGCCTTGAATTGGAGCTACAATTAAGGATCTAGTATTATCTAAAATTTTTTTAGCCATTTTAGCCCTCCGTATTGTTAGATTTACACTACGCTTGGCCTCTTCCAAATCATGAGTTAGTCCCGTAGGATAATCAAGTAAGGTGCATATATCGCTTGATATGGATATTTGATATAGCAAAGACTTCAATGGTGTTATTTCTACTTCTCCATATTTTAGTATCTGATAACCTCCAGAATCAGTCATTATAGGATAAGGAAATGAGAAATATTCATGGATGTTAATTTTTTTACCTTTTAGCTTCTTCCATAATAAGTATGCGTTTGTGATGATAGAACGACAGCCAAGTTCTTTTAACCAAACTATTATTTCGGTTTTAGGGCTTACACTAATAACTGGAAGCAATGCTGGTGTTTCTATAAAACCTTTTGCAGTGTAAATCTTTCCAATTCTAGCTGATAGTGTCTTATCTATTATTTCAAATACCATTAATTATTGCTTAAAAAATTCATTACAAGCAGCTCTAACCTTATCGGCTAATGGTCCGGTTCCTTCAACAGTACCGTCTCGATGAACCTTAATTTTATCAGCTACTATAATGATTTTAGAAGATTCATCATAAGATACTAATCTAGGGAATATTTTTTCAAGTTTATCAGCTAATTCTTTTAGATTGTAATATTGCCCCAAAAGTTTAATTTCGCCTACAACAGTTCCATGTAAAGCTATTAAAGGATACGAATTATTCTCTGCATCTTTAGCATCAGACAAAACTACATTGAAAGATTCAGGTTCTATACCTACAATTTTACCTTTATAGGACTTTCCTTGTACAGTTACAACCTCAACTTCCTTATCTACCAAATTTAATAATTCGTTAATTACTCTATTTTTAAATGCGAGAGACATAATAATTCAATAATATTACAAATAATAATTAATACTTTCGATTGACTCTTACATAGTAAAAAAATTCGTCTAAAATTTTCTATTAATAAACCACAGTTCTACTAAGCATCGTAGTCATTTTTAATCCATAATTATCAAAGCTTTCTTGAAGAGAATGAATACGAATAAATGTAGAGAATGTGGTTCCATGCTAATTAATAATGATAATAAGCTAGTTTGTACACAGTGCGGTTTAATTGATTATGATCAAATGATTTTGAATGAAGAAAAAATTGACGATGATGGAAATAGTTTACCTAGCGTTCCTTTAGGTGGTAAATTATTAATGAATTCATATGTGTTTAAAGATTTTCAAAACAAGATACCAAACGAGAATATTCAACGTTATTTATATACGATGAAAAAGTTGGACGACAAATTGAAAGCGTTTCAAGCTACAATAAAAGTAAACAGTGAAATACTAAACAATTTAATGCAAATTTGTTCAGAAATAGGATTCAGCAGACAGTTGGCTATTAATTCATTGACCCTTTATATCAAGTCTATAAAATTATTTAAATCATTAGCATTAAAATTCACTCAGCCCACAATATCAGCGGCATGCTTACTTATAACTAGCAGAATATATGGCGGAAACAAAGTTATGAGCCTTGATGAAATAGTTAGAGTGTATAGAAAAATTGGTCATCGTGTAGTTAAAAGCAATATAGCATGGTGCGCTTCAATCATTAATAAGAAATTGATAGATAAGCCTATTTCTTATGAATATATGTTAAAAACCTACCTTGAAAGATACATTAACTTTATTCAGAAAGAGTCAGACTTGCATAAAGATTATGAAGAAAATATGAACAATAAGATACCGGCTAAGGTAGTTTTAAACTTAATTAAAAAGGAAGCAATAGATATAATAAGTAAACTTGACCCTGTGAAAATACAAGGTAAAAGTCCTTTAGTTTTGGCAGCAACAATACTATATTTAGCAAATAAGGTTGTAGCTGAAAGACTTTATATAAGACCTTTATTAAGCCAAAAAAACGTATCAAAAATTTGTGAGATACCAGAATTTTCCATACGTGATAATCTACCCTTCATTCTAGCATTAATAAAGGAAAAATGCCATACAAAATAGAATTAGAAAAATTTGTCAAAATTCTGATAGATAACAAAATAGATGTTAACATAATTAAAAAATTATTGGAAAATTTTGGTGTTGATAATAACAAGATAAATGAGTTACTAAAAGATGTGGAACCTCAAAATGTTGAGAAAGATGATGAGCAATACTCTGATTTAGCTACGTTAGAAAAAGATATACTAAGCTTAAGTTTTGATCTTGCAAATGTAAAAGCTACACTGAACTCATTAAAAAGCAGAATGGATAACATAGAGAAGAAGGTCACAGAGGTAGATAATAAAACCAATAACCTATTTTCTATTATTAACGATAATTTACCATTTCTTTTAAAGAAATCAAATGAGAAGTAAATGTGAATATTGTAGTTGTTTTAGGAGAAGTAACCTTCTTAAATTTATCTGCCCTTTAGAAGATAATCAAATAGGATTAGAAAAAAATATATATTGTAGGCAAAAAACTTTAACTATTTTAAACACATTAAGCATTAAAGCTGTTAGACTGTGCTTTTCTAATAATAGAATAAAAAAATCATATAATGAGAGCATAATATTATCTTATAAAAAATTATTAGATTTTTTTAATTCTAAAAAATTTTTTTTATTTTATAAATACTTTTTGAAAATTAAGAAAGATGAAATAACTCGGATTTTATTTGAACCTGCTGAATTTTTATTTGAAAATGAAACATTTAGAAAAAAAATTTTAGAGCGAGAATTATATGGAGCACCTATTAAAATTTTGCGAGAAATAGCACTTTATTTAGAAATGGGATATGAATTTGATAAAGTTTATGAAAGAGTTTTTGAACCAGATATCACACTAGATGAAGATTGGTATGTAACTACAGATAAAGTTCATGAGATAAAACCTTTGCTTTTTTCAACTATAAAGCTGATTAAAAAAGGAGAGAACTATCTTTACATTGTAAATGTAGAAAATGAAAGAATAAATAAATCTACATTAAAATTTCATAAATTAAGACTTATTGAAGATGTTGCTGGGTTAAGCAATAATCTTAGAAGATTTTTCACATTGCTTGAAGATACAGATATTCAAGAAATATATTTAGATAAAGAAAATAGTTGGGTATATATTGATCATGTAAAATTTGGCAGATGCGATACTAATGTATTTTTAACTTCTACTGACGTAGAAAAATTAAAGACTGCAATTAGCATTATTAGCGGTGAAGAAATAAATCTGAGCAATCCTTCAGTCAAATTAAATATTCTTGATGAGAACATAAACTTAAGAATAGCTATAGATGTCTTTCCTATTGTAACAGATACAGCAATAGACGTACGTAAATTTAATAAAAAAATGCTAAATATGCACGATTTAATAAAATTAAATAGTATAGAACCCAAAGTAGCTGCATTTTTAATTTATTCTGCTAGAAATAGATTTTCTATTGCTATATGTGGAGAACCAAACAGCGGTAAAACTACTTTAGCGTATGCAATCTCTGAACATTTACCTAATTATTGGAGAAAAGTATTTATTGAAGATGTAGAAGAAGTTTATGCGTTTATTAAAAAAGAGAAAAGTTTATTCATAAAAGCTAGCTCTATAGATGTTTCAGACAAATATTCAACTAAAAGTAAAGAAATCGTAAAAATGTTACATCGTTCTCCAGATTGGATATTTTTTGGAGAAATTCAGACAAAAGAACATTCTCAAGCAGTATTTCATGCACTATTAGCTGGGCTAAAAGGAATTATGACATGCCATGCAGCGTCTGTTCAAGAATTAATAAATAGATGGATAATACAGCATAATATACACCCATCTTGCATTCCTTCTCTAGATCTGATTGTTTACATGGAAAGATCGTTTGATAATAATAAAATACTTAGAAAATTAAAATGCATATACGAAATAAATTGGAATAAAGATAAAGATAACACAGAACTTATTAAAATATACGATATTAATAATTTAAGCCTTGAGAACGGCATACTACAATCTAATAAAATTAACGATAAACTCAAATTCAATAAATTACGAGATGACATAGACATAATATATAATAATTTAATGGTTAGTTAACAATGGTATATATAAATGAGTTAGAGATAGTTCAAAGCAGAAAAATATTATTCGTAATTCTAATATTAAAGTATTTGCTATTGAAATCATCAAAACATACTTTATACAGCTATATTACATTCATTATTAGTAATCATAAAAATTATGATTTATTTAGATTAATAAATAAGGGCATAGATAACTATAAAATAATATCTTACTATTTAAATAAAATAAACGCAAGTGATTTAATGCAAATTGTTAATGATTATTATTTCAAAGGTAATCTAGATTATAATAAATTTAGTAATATAATATATTCATATAAAATCAAATTTATAGATATGATGGATAAAATTAATATATTTATTACAATAATAATGATAATGTTTTATTTTATACCATTTATAGTTATTTTATTTATTATTTTCTATAATATAAATATGCAGTATTATGTGATAATATTAGTTATAATTATATTTTATATGTCTATGAAATATAAGAGGAAAATAAATAATGAAAAAGAATAGAAGAATAATAGGATTTCTATTAGCACAAATAATAGGGAAATACAGTGTATACAGCTTAGAAAAAATAATACTAGAAAGTATTAAGTATAACCCCCTTTTGAAAAAAGAGATGGATGCTGAAATAAGCTTATTGAAAAAAGGCGTACCTGCTAATAAATTACTCAAGATTACACAAAAAAATTATAGAGATTACTATGAAATTATTGAGTTAATAACTGATTTACCTAACATAGCTAGAAAGGTTAAGCAAAGTATTGATAAAATATTTAATTCATTATATGAAATAAATCAGGCATTTGAAGAAATTACGAATTATTTCAATTCTTTAGAAAAAAAACTACTACTCTTAAATTTCTCTTTGGCCTTAATATACGGAATTTTACCTTGGCTCATTAATTTTACAATTGTTAGCCATAATTTTTTACTAAGTGAAAAAAATACATATTTATTAAGCTTAATAATACCTAACATTTATATTATAACTTATTATTACATATTAACTGTTATTATTGTATTTTTTATAATGAGAATAATTTATGGCTACTCAAACATTATTAAGCATGAAATTTTTTCATCAGTGACCTATTTTTTAATTCAAACCATTTTGTTTTTTACTTTATTACATATAGTAGCTTAAATACTAAATACTAAAAATTATTTGAAATGAAAATAAACATTAAAAAGAGAAGAGGTTCGCCTATACTTGAAGAAGGTTTGCTATTAGGGGTAGCAGCAGTTGCATTTTCAATAGTTCTAAGTATAGTTGCAGGAGTACTACTTGGCTTAAAGGGTTATTATTCTAACATGTTTAATAATGTAGGTAACAATATGAGCAATATCCTCAACCAAATCACTAATATATTAACTCAAATAGCCAAATGGATTGGAATAACTTAAAATTTATACATTATAACAAAAATATTCATTTCATAAGAAAAAGGAATAAAGCCATTTATTTTTTTATCATGATCCTTATTATAACATCTGAATCAATAAACCAAATTAATAGAGAAATTTTAATGTCTTGTATAAAAGATGCACAAGATCTTAAACTTAATATAATTTTCTTTACAGGTACTAATTTAAATGTTAAAGATTATGGCAATGAACCAAGACTATATGCGTTAGTATGGACAAAATCTCTTTTCAAAAATCCTTCAAATATTGAAAACGCATTCGAAAATGTAAAAATAAAACTTGAAGCAGTGTTCGGTAAAAAAATTGAGTGCCTAAAAAATAGTAAAATTAACCGCCTAATTTATGATTTTTTTGAATGCTTAACATAATAAAAAGAGCGAAAAAAGATATAAATCATAACATTGAAGGTGTCATATTACTATGTAAAGTATTTGACAATATTTTTGAATATTCTATTTTAATATGCAACGAATTAAGCCACGCTTTGAGAATAGGCTTTAATGATCAACTAAATAGGAGTGTAGATATTAATTATAAAAAGTATAGTCATTTATATATAATATATGATAAAAATGATAAGATTAAGAAATTTATAAATTATATATTATTAAAATATAAAGATAAAAAAATTATAATTTTCGATTGGAATAACATAATATTAGGTTTAGACGATCAGTCAGTTAATATTTTGTTGATTAAAAATATCAATTATATTATAAGTAAATTATTTTATATAGATAAGAGTACAATATCAAAGTTCATAACAGACACAATTAAAACTGTATGTGACTTTTCTAATATGGAATCATCGTTATTTTACAATGTATTAAATAATTTATTTGATACACCGAATGAAGAAATAATTGATTTTAAAATGATAATATCAAGCGTTAAGAATCTGATGCTTAGAACCCCTTTTGAAAATGAAACTAGGTATTCAATAATAAGTAAGTTAAGTAAAATTGATAACTTAATAGTACAAAATATTAAAATAAGTAAAGTAGATGCAGATCAGCAAGAAATATTTATAATTCCACTTTCATCTAATTTGGAAATCAACTTTAAATTAATGCTTCTCTATATCATTTTATATTATATTTACTTTATGAAAGATGAGATAATATTCATATTAAACATTCCTACCTTGATAATTAATCATATAGAAAAATACAATTTACAACTATATGATATGCTTAATACCGTATTGAAAATGAAAAATATAATTCTTTTCTATATCACTGATGATATTGTAAAACTAGACTTACTGAGATATTTCAACATAATGTTGATATCATATGATAGCTACATGGATCTGCACAACAAAATTATAGAGATCTTAAGTGAAGATACCCTAAAGAAGATAAAGCTAAAGAATTTGATACCAAAAACAGATGAGTTTTTACTAATTATTAATCTAAATTATGTCTATATAATAAAATTATTTGGTATTAATAATTGTAATAAAGATGATAATTATATATTATTTATTTAAAATTGTTAATATGTTTGTAATATTTATCAATAGCATTCGTTTTAGATAATATTCTAATCCAATCTATCACTTTAGTTGACTCCTTTTTAGTTATTCTAATGTCTTTTAATGATTTATAAATCTGTTTATATGATGCTACATCTAAAACTGGTATTCTTTTATCAAATTTGCTATGTATGCTATCAGAAATCAAATTTATGAATTCACTCTCGACATTTTCAATAATCTTTCTCTTCTCTTTATATTTCTTCTTAAGCTGAACTATTAGAACTAAAGGATTGCGACGAATAACAAAAACAACGTCAATATTTGAAAATGGTATATTGTCTATATGAGTATCTATAATGGAATTAGTGATTTTTTTAAAAAAATTTATCAATAAAGTTTTATTTTTATTTATTTTTATAATTCTAGAATTACGAATTTTATCAAAACCTGAAAACATATTAAAATAATAAAATATTGTATTTAAATTAAAATAGTTTAATTTAAAATCCAAAGAAAGTTTAATAGAAATTGTTGTTTTTCCAACGCCCGGTGTACCTATTATAAGAATATTCAATTAATCGCTGCTTTTTTCTTCTTCCTCACTCTTTGGGGGTTTAGTGGATGGTTCTTTGGATATTTTGGAAGCTGCTACAATTTCATCTATCCTTAATATGGTTGAAGCGGCTTCTGTTGCTCCTGTTAGAACTTGTAACTTTACATTGAAAGGTTCTACAATACCTAGCTCATATAAATTGGCTGGTTTTCCAGTTAAGCCATTTATTCCATAATATTTGCCGTCTGGTTTTGTATGAATAGCTCTTAACTCAGCTAGTACGTCTATAGGATCCACTCCTGCGTTCTCTGCAAGCACTCTTGGTATACCTTCTAATGCGGTTGCGAAACTTTCAATTGCTAATTGTTCTCTTCCTCCAATTGTTTTGGCAAAATCTCTTAATTCTTTTGCGATTTCTATCTCTATTGCACCCCCGCCGATACATATCCTTGGGTCTTCAATAACATCTGAAACAACACTTAGTCCGTCAATTATTGAACGCTCTGCTTCATCTACCAATCTTTCTAATCCTCCTCTTATTAAAATACTAACTGCTTTTGGATTCTTACAGCCTTCTACAAAGACCATTTTATCTTCTCCCACCTTTCTTTCTTCAACTAATTTAGCTTCTCCTACATCTGAAGATGTTAAATCTTCTATATTACTTACAATTTTTGCCCCTGTTGCTAGTGCTAATTTTTCCATGTCTGACTTTTTAACTCTTCTAACAGCTAAAATACCACTCTTTGCTAGATAATGTTGAGCTATATCGTCGATACCCTTTTGACAGAAAACAACATTTGCATTAATTTCAGGTGATTTAATTTTTTCGATCATATTTCTTAATATTTTTTCTTCTTCTCCAAGGAAAGCCTTAAGCTGTGCAGGGTCTGTAATCCTTATTTCGGCATCAATTTCAGGTTTTTCTATTTCTAATGGAGCGTCTAAAAGTACTATTCTTGCATTTTCAATCCTTTTAGGCATGCCTGGATGAACAACTTCTTTATCTATGACAATACCATTTATTAATTTTGTATCGTATAAGCTTCCACCTTGTTTTTTAATAATCTGTATTCTATCTAGGTCAGCTATCCTTCGTCCATCTCTTTCTTCAGTTACTTGTTTAACGGCCTTAACACATATTTCAGCTAAATAATCCCTAACAGAACCAACAGCTTTACCATGAATTGCAGTTAAACATACTTTTTTCAAAATTTCATCATCATATGGATTAACGTTGATTGCATATTTTTCTAGTAATTCCTTTGCTCTTGATAAAGCTTTTTTATATCCTGTTACAATAAGAGTCGGATGCACATTCTTTTCTATCAAAGCTTCTCCTTCTCTTAAAAGTTCACCTGCTATAACAACTGCGCTAGTAGTTCCATCGCCTACTTCATCATCTAAAGTCTTAGATATTTGAACTAATAGCTTAGCTGCTGGATGCTGCACTTCAATTTCGTTTAGTATTGTTGCACCGTCATTCGTTATGGTAATATCCCCTATACTGTCTACTAGCATTTTATCCATTCCTCTTGGTCCTAATGATGTTTTAACTGTTTCTGCTATTGCTCTAGCTGCTGCTACATTTGCTCTTAATGCTTCGAAACCAGTTGTTCTTTGAGACCCCTCTTTTAAAATTAATACAGGGACTACAGCAGAAGGTGATGCGATCGCCATGTTAAGCTATTTTTACTATTTGTTAGATGTATTATTTAACTTTTTTTGATTAATTTTTTATAAACCTTCAAGGATTGAATCTTAGTATATGGGAAGAGTCGTTAGTAAACAAATTAAAAGAATTGGATATCTGCTATTTGAGAAAAGAAAAGACTTATTCAAAAACAAATTTGAGGATATAAAAGAATCATTGCGAAAATTATATGGTAATAAATTAACAAAAAAGGAGAGAAATGTATTAGCAGGCTACATAGCGAGACTTGTAAGATATGAAATCAAAAAGACATCGCCTAAAGGAGAAGAAGTTAGCTAAAATTTATTGATACTTTTATTCAATGTAAAAACGTAGTAAAAGTATGAATGAACCATATGACTTATATTTTGATAATTTTAAGATAGAAATCACATTATTTGAGATCAAAAAATTGCTGCCTCACGAAGAAGTAATAGAAGAAGCCGTTAATAAAATAGTAGAAGATATGGTACGCAAAAAGTTAGTAAAACATCCAATAATAGTGGATAAGATAACAAATGTTATACTGGATGGAATGCATCGTTTTGAGGCACTAAAGAGATTAGGTGTTTTCAGCGTGCCTGTAGTTTTAATCGACTATATAAATAATCTTGTAGAAGTTCAAAGATGGATCAGAAAGTTTAAAGTCAATGATTCAAGCATCGTAAGAAAAGTGATAAAAAATTATAAATTAAAAGTTATCCATGTAAGCGGAGACTATAATAATACTTTTAATTCATCAAATTCAGCTTTTTTTATTAGTAAGGGTGATATATTTTTAATTGCCGAAGATAATTACATAAAAATAAATGATTTAATAAAAAAATTTGACAATGAAGTTATCTTGTTAAATGGAAAAATCGAATTTATTACTGAAGAAGAATTACTAAAAGAGATAAAATCAAAAGAACATCTTAAATATTTTTATATTATACCACAAAAAGTAACTAAAAGAGAAGTGATTGAAAATGCAAAATACAATATTTTATTCCCCGCAAAAACAACTAGGCATATTTTTCCTGCTAAAGTATATAATGTAAACTATCCCATAGATTTTTTAAAGAATGATAATCTTGAAGAAGCTAAAAAATCTTTTTTAGCTTTTTTAAAGAATAAAAAAGTAGTGAAGAGAGAACCCCCATGTATTATAGAGGAACGATTGATTGATCATGTGTGCTTTATATTTGAGTAATAAAATTATCAAAGTAAGTTTAAAAGGTGTACTAAAAGGCATTGCTAAGACTGATGAGATTATTTTAGAAATAACTGATAATGAAATAGAACTTAAAGAGTTAATTAATAATTTATCCAATAAGTTGGGAACAGAATTTAAAAATAGGATTTTAAATGAACAAAACGATATTTCTTCAGATATTTTAATAGAATATAATGGGAAGGTATTTCCTGCTTGGTTAAATGAAAGGAAGATTATTAAAAAGGGAGATTCATTAACTATATTTTCTTTTGTTCACGGTGGCTAATTAAATAATGTATAAATAGTTATTTTCTAATAACTGTTTCGCACCCTCGTATGCTAATTTTACTATTTTTGTGTAATTCTTAGCTACGTAAAATAAGTTATGACTTCCGCATGAAGGACAACTCTCATAGAAACCTAAATATTTATTTTTACACCGCATACATAACGTTATAAAATAATTCAATTCTATGTTTTTCATTTTATATTTCAATAATGTACTTTCGAACAATTCTTGTAGCTTATTTATTTTTAACTTATTCAAATCAAGCCATAGTTCATAATTATACCCCCCTTTTATTAAAGAAACAATAGGAGTTTCTCTGATTATCTTCTCGTAAATTGATGAGTAATTAAAACAGCTTGGAATTATACTACATGAAATACCATTATGCATTAAATAGCGCCTATATCTAATAGGCAGCTTGTTTAACTTATTTACTATTGACGTCTCTCTAAACTTAATAGGTGAAACTCCGTCATTGAGAATTGAAATTTTCACATCGTAATCTCTATTCTGTAGAAATTCGTTTGTTACATTATTTAGGAAATTAAGAAGCTTTATATATTCTTTTTGGGTATTTTTATTTTCCTGCAATGTTTCTCCAGTTAGAATGTATACATATTCAAACAACCCGTTTATATTTATTCTAAAATTTAAGCATGTCTCATTTGTAACTTGGGTATTGTAGCTTGTATCGGTCAGAAATTTATATCTTTTATCAAAATATTTGAATAAACTTACAGACAAATCCTCTAATGTATCGTAAAATAAGTTTTCATTCGATTTACTATCCAATAATATTTTAGGTAAATTCAAAGAAACCAGTGAATTAATATTAAAAGTTGTTGAGGATTCATCACCTATAAAACCATAAGAAGTTAAACTAATGCTTGATTCATTACTAAACGAAATAGAGGGAAATAATTCAAGTAAAGAATTATTAGTGTTATTCACAAAATTAACCAACGAAGAAATCTCTCTACTCACAAAAAAATTCCAGCTTGGTAAATTTTTAATCATGTTGCTATATAATATATATTTTAAGAGATTTTCGTCCGTTAATGAACTGATACACTTAAGATCATTATATGACCTTAATGATATCATTAATTTCCTTTCATTTAACATGCTTAGGATATAGATTATATATGGATATAACAATTTTAGATCTACGCTAGATACTTTATTGACATTATTATCATTGAAATATAATTCTATGTTACAACCTAATATAGATTTATTTATTAATTTAATTAATTTATTTATATATGACTCGTCGTATAATATATTATCAAAATTTAAATTATTTATGCAAATTCTTAAGGAAAAATCTATTACATCGGATAATAAATTATATTTATCTATAATATTAAAATAATTCATCTTAAAATAAATAATCTGATTATAATCTAAGAACTTGTTAACGAAATATTCATTATAATATTCTCGATTTAATATACATATATCATAATTTTTATTATTGGAATATAATATTTTTTCAAATGGAAATGTTATAAAAACTGAATCTAATAGATATTGATAATCTTTTGATGAATTATCCTTAATGAAAGTAGTCAAGAGGAGTTTTAAAATATCGCTATTAGTGTAGAGGTTTTTATTTGAAGATGATATTTTTTCATATATAATTTGAGATATTTTAAAAATATTTTCATGTTCTAAATTAAAATTTCCTTTTAGATATGAAATTATATAGGGGATGCTTATTTTATTTAGAGAACCATCCAAATTTATAATATACTTATCCTCTTCTTTATAATCGTTTGACCATCTATTTAAATCAATCAAGACGTTAATCAAGTTTTTACCCTTTTTTGTTAAGCATATTAATCCCTCATTATTTTTATAGATCAATCCGAAGTCTAACATTTTTTTTACATGATAATACAAAAAATTATATTTTTTTTCGGGCAACCTTAAATACGCGCTTAATTCTTTTATAGAACAACATTGTTTATTACTCAAGTAATAAAGTATCATAAGTCTGAGATTATTACTAACTGCCCTTATAAGCCCAAAATCTAACATGAAGATATTTAAAAAATAGTAATTTAAATGTTCCCTTATTCGGAACTGCTAATTTTAAATTATAAATACTATAATTAAATATTGGGACTGTAGGCTAGCTTGGTCAGACTGCTAGGCTCGGGCCCTAGTGACCCAGGTTCAAATCCTGGCAGTCCCACTATGAAAAAATTGAAAAAGAAAATTAGGTTATATATTAAGAGATTTGGAATAATTAAGAGAGAATCTAAAAAAATTCGAATCGCTAAAGAGTTGATAATTAGTAATAAAATAAATAAGCTTCACTTTAAGATAAAATATAATAATTTATTTTATGTGCAAGGTAAGGCGTCTAACTACTTGGTTATTAAAGACGAATGGTGTTCATGTTTAGGATTTACTAACATTATAATGCGTAATAAAAATAAAGCATGTTATCATTTAATTGCATGCTCGTTATGTAATTCAATGAATGAGTATAAACTGAGAAAAGAACAGCTCTATGATATTTTTAATGCAGCTTATCAGCGCAAAAATTTAAATCTCGCAAGTCTTATATAAAAGTCTTAAATTAATTTAATAGTAGTCATGGATATTGTTACAATATTAACGGACTTATATTATATAATAACAATAATTTCTCTATTCGGCATCATCGCGTACATCCTTATTAAGAGTGGTGAATAATGGGAAGAAGAAAAAGGAGAAAGATAGTCAAAAAAGTGGTAAGAAAGATACCTAAAATATTTATTTGCCCTAAATGTGGCAAACAGTCTGTCTTTGTAAACATTAATAAGGAAGAAAATAACGCATATGTTAGATGCGGATCATGTGAATTAAATGCTACAGTCGAACTTTATTTAGGAGGCGAACCTGTTGATGCATATAACCTATTTGTAGATAAATACTATAGTGGTATTATAAAATGAAAATTGGCAGAATAGAACAATTATTAAATGAAAGAGTTGAAAAAAGGTATCCTACATATTTGCCTTTAATAGATCCTCAAAAGTTTGATATGAATAAGCTAACATTTATAAAAAAATTTATAGATATAACAAACTCACCTTTAATACTAATTGGTGGCTCAACTGGTATTTCTGAAAGCTTAATGGATAAAACAATAAAAATAATCAAAAATGAGATAAAAATACCCATAGTGATTTTTCCCAGTGGTGTCTATTCTATATCTCAAGAAGCAGATGCGATTTTTTTCATTAGTTTGCTTAATTCTGAAAATCCATATTATATAATAGAAGCGCAAATGCTTGCCTCTCCTATAATTAAGAAATACAATATAGAAACTATACCTGTTGGATATTTAATACTAGGTGAAGGCGGGGTGGCCGGACATATAGGATGGGCTAAAAAAATACCTTATAAATATGCCGAATTAATAAGCTATTATGCTTTGGCAGCTGAATTATTAGGAATGCGTTTCGTTTATTTAGAAGCTGGTTCAGGAACGGAAGAACCTATACCTGAGAAAGTTATAAAGAAAGTTAGAGAAATAGTTTCAATACCAATTATCGCTGGCGGAGGCATAAAAGATATTGAGAATGCTAATAGATTGTTAAAAGCTGGCGCAGATATAATTGTAATGGGTAATGTATTAGAGAATAGTTATGAAAAACTTTTAAAAGAAATTGCTCATGAAGATAAATTATGAAAATGATAAAATTAAACAGTTACATAAGGAGATACTTCGAAAAGCCTTCCATGTAACCATAGGGTTACTTCTTCTTATATTTTATTTGATTTTTGGCAGATATTTAAGTATAACACTATATACATTATTATTAGGAGTTGCTATAATATCTGATCTAATAAGGATAAGAATCTATATACAGTTTCCACTAAAAAAATTAGCTGAAACCTTGGCTAGATCATATGAAAAAACTTATGTGGGAGCACATACTTACTCTATAGCGGGATTTTTAATCTCTTCTATATTATTTCAACCAATAATATTTATAGTCTCAAGCCTAACGGTTACAATTATTGACCCTATTATGAGCGTTTGCGGTTTGTTGATACCTAAGCCTCGAATACCATACAACCGATCTAAAAGTTTAGTTGGTTCTATTATTGGTTCTGCAGTTATGCTTGCTATGTCATTTCAAATAATGAACTTAATATTTGCCTTATTTTTATCTGCAATTATTTTTATTTTAGATAGCTTGCCAATTGAGATAAACGACAATATTTTATATCCGGTCATAGTAGGATTATATATTAGTGTAGTTAATGGAAATTTTATCTGATATATTTAATATAGAAAACCAATTTAGACCGTTAAGAAAAGAAGGTATTTTCCCTTTTTATAAATTAGATATGGATGATTTATTATTACTGTTCTTTAACTCTTTTGAACTTGCTAATTTCTTCTTGACCGCTAATAATACAGATAAAATAAGTTCGTGCTTAGAATTGATTGAAAATATCTCATTAAAAAAGATTAATTTAGATACCGATACTAATGAAAATCTTAAAAAAGGTGTAATAGCAGCACTTCTCTGGTTTTTTGACTTTAAATTTAAAACACCAATTTATAGTATAAAGGCAGTTTATCAAGAAGACATAGAAAAAGGTAATAATATCACAATTGTGGTGGATAAGAAAGAGTTTATTAAAAATCCTTGGGTATGTTTTCTTACCTACCTGTTTGGTGAAAAAATTAGAGAAACAATAAATGCTTCTAGTTATAAAGTAAATTCTGAATTAAAAGATCAAGCATGGGGATATTTGGTAAGTAACTTTGATACCAACTCGATAGATGTATTTAACAACCTATTTGATATATTTTATATTTTAATAAATTCTATTAAGATAAATATTATAGATACTGATAATAATAGTATGATACCTTATTTATTATATCATGCTATATATTTAATACTATACAAAAATCATAAAGTTTATAATATATTAAAAAAATGTAAATATTTAAATATCAATTTAGAATATTTATATGATTTATGTAATTTAGTTAATAAATCAATTATATTAAAAAATAATGTTTTAGTCAATATTAATATACCATTAATTAATGTATTTAATTTATCAAATATGACTTGCATATACATAAATGAAAATGATAATTATCAACATTATAATTCTAAACATGCTTTTATAATTAATAAAAATACTATTGATACAATAGTATTTTTAAATGAAAGAAGCAAATTCGATTCAAAAGAAACATTGAAATTAACTATTTTAGATGAAAATGTAGAACCCAAAGAGGCTTTCAACTGCATATTGCCAGCTATTTTCAAAAACCAATTTGATAAAACAATTAACGTTGAAGTTCATCATTTTTTATGTAAAAAATGTGGCAAGGTTGATATTTTTGAGTATTGTTCAGAATGCAATTTAAACAAAAGTTTGTTATATTATTGTACCAACTGTAATGATATTAGAAAAGATACCAGTTGTGAAGTATGTGGCTCTACCACCTTATCAGCTTATGTAGAACAGATCAATTATTTAAGATTACTTAAAAAATTTTCTAATAAAATTCTAGGTTATGATGAAACAGAAAAATTAATACCGCATTATAAAGATATCCATCTCATAGAATATCCGTTGAAAACTTTAGTTAGATTAAAGCATTCAATTGATATAAACGAAGTAGCTTTAGCTGAAATAAAATGTAAGGCTATTCCCTGTAAAATTGTAATAGATGATTCGCAAGAGATTGAACTTAATTATAATGAAATTTTACTCCCTAGTTCACTTAAGCAGAATATAGAAAAAATCAATGACTATTTAAAAGAAGAAATGGAATTATTAATTGGTTCAGCTAAAAGATTATTTAAAAATCTATTGAACATTCTATTGATATCAAATTCGGAAGGTTTAATATTCTATCCAGTAATAGTTAAAGGTTATATTGATACTGAATATGCTATCATCTCTCCTGAATTATATAATAAATTATTTAATGAATACGCAGCGACCAATGATATAAGTTTATATTTTTTAAATGATATATTAATAAACTACTCGCCATTAATTGATAATAATATTTTTAATATAAAATTTATAATATTAAACGACCAAATTAATAATAAAGTATCATCTTATAAAGACAAATTTGCTATAAGACTAAAGGTTAGAGCCCCAATAACAACTGATACAATCATGCAAGTATTTCCACTAAAAAGTTTAGTTAGTATTATTACAAGTGAAGTTAATATTAAGGTTACGTGTAAAAGATGCGGTGAGAGCTATCCTTTTATTACCTTAAATGCTCGATGTTTCAGATGCAAAAATAAGATCTCATATGAATTAAAAAACGATGTGCTTAAAAAGCATTTATTAAAACTTGAGGAAAAGAATAATTATACAGCTGAAAGATTATTTAAGAAGATGAAAATAATTTATAGTGCTCTATACAATGAAAAGGAATTTTACGAAAAATTGGATAAATATTTTAATAAAGAATAAAAATAAGAAATATAATAAAAATGTCCAGGAGTAGACGAAAAAAAGAGGCCACTCCTATTAGTTCAGCTGGGCTTATTGCATATTACGAGGAAGATCTTTCAAAAATAAAGATCAACCCAGGATTGCTTATAATATTAAGTATATTACTCGTATCAATCGTTATTCTATTAAATGCAAACATAATTGTAATTTAAAAATAAATACTTATAAAATATAAAATTTAGAGTCCAAATGATTAGCTCAAAGAACTGGACGGCGTATTATAAAGAACTGAAGTCTACGCCTTCCTTATTTAAGGTTATTATTTTAGCTTTACTATTTTTCACAATTAATTTAGCTTTTATGATCATAATTAACTATAAGTATTTATTGTATTACTTCTTAGCTTCTATTCTGCTAGTACCGGCAAGTTTACTACTTAAATTAGGTGATAAACAAATAAATTTTAGGCGAGTCATTGCATTACAAACATTCAATTTAGGCGGAATTATCTTAGCAGTAATAATTTGGTTTACAATCCCAATATATAAAATATATTTTTCAAGTTCTTTTGTAATAACATTTTCAACATTATCATATATAACTTATTTATTCACGACGAAATCTTCAAGAATTAAGATATTTTTAATATACCAATTTATAATTATAACAAATATGCTTTTATATTTATTGATTATTATTTATAACATAAATAATTTATATGAAATAATAATAAAATTATATGTTATTAACATATTATCAATTATCTTGGTTTTATTGTATCTAAAATATGTTGGAATAATAAGCAAAAAGAAATACAAATTTGACGCTATTAAGCATTTTAAAGGTTTCCTATTGACATGGTTAACTAAAAATCACTATTATTATGAGACTGTTCTAAAAGATGAAAAAATTTTTAAAAAATCTTTTGATGTGCCTATAATAAAGTTCAATAAAAAAAACAATATAAATACTCATGGTATAGCTTTGTTAGAATTACCAATACACCCAGGCCCTTTCTTAAATGTAGGAAGCTCTGATTTGCCTACAATATTATTACTTCATAATGGTGTTGAAATATATCCATTTCATGGTCCTACAACTCATGCTTATGATCTAACTTCAAGCGATGATAAAAATTTATTTATAAAAACATTGATTGATAAGATAAATAAAATTTATACAAATCAGCCATTAAAGATATCTAGAATTGTTAAAAAAATATATAATGGTATAGAAGTTAAAGGATTTAAAATAAATAATCTAATAATTGCAATAGTTCAAGCTAATAAAGAAGGAATACTTGATGATATAGATATAAAAGTTAAAGAAGAAGCAAGAAAATTTGCAAAAAACAATGGTTTTATAGATTTATTCTTAATAGATGCTCATAATTCTTATAGTGATAACATAAAGACCTGTATTGAAGAAATAAACAGTGTATTATTAAGATGCATAAAAGAATTAATAGAAGAATTAAAAAATGCAAATTGCTATGAAACAAAAATTGGGCATTATAAATTTTATGTCCCCCCCGAATTTAGGAAAGAAACCACAGGTATAGGCAAAGTAATAACATTTAAATTAAAAGATGACATTTATTCATTAATTCTAATTGACTCGAACAATATGATTTTAGAGTTAAGAAGATACATAGAAAAAAGGCTAAATAATTTAGTAACAGAACTAATTATATGCTCTACTGACTCACATATATTGACTGCAAGCTTTTCTGGTAAAAATAGTTATTACCCACTAGGCTACGATAAAAACAGCTGGAATAAATTATGCAATATAATAGAGAGTGCTATAAAAGCATCTATTAATTCTGTTGAAGATGCAATTGTTGGCTTTTCGACGCTAAGCACACCGAGGCTGAAAATATTTGGAGATTTGCCAATAATATATGAAAAAGCAACTTTAGATCTTATTAAATATGGTAAAATTTTACCATATTTATTGTATGCTGTGGTTAATATACTTATTTTTTCTATTTATCCTCTTTTATAACCTATTTTTCTTAGAAAAGTTATTCTTTCATTAACATGTTCTTCATCTTCTACTCCTAAAGGTGTAAAACCATCACATACGCCCAGAAGGCCTCTTTGTTCATCTTCCTCATAAATCACAGCTAAGACGGGGTTACCCGTAGCGCAATATATGTTTACCACTTCAGGTAAATTTTTTATATTATTTAATATATTAATAGGAAAACCCTGCTTAATGCAGATAACAAATAAATGACCGCATGCAAGATTTTTTGCATATTCCACTGCTAACTCAATTAGATTATTATCATTACCATCTTTCCTTATTAGACGTGGTCCTGATGATTCACAAAATGCAACACCAAACTTTATATTCGAAGACGCATTCATAATTGCTTCATATATATCTTCTACAGTTTTTATAAAATGAGATTGCCCTATTATTATGTTAACATCCTTAGGGGGTTGAATTTTATAAGATAAAATTTTACCCATAATTTTTAATATATTTGACTAAAATAAATTTAATAAACTTATGAAGAAGTAGTTACTTTATATATTATGGTTGTTGATGAAAAAGGTCTACCTATTATTTTAGAAGAACCGCCAGGGAAAAAGGCCAGAGAATATTTAAAGATCGATGAAGATTTAATCTCTCCATCATACGCAAGATACTATCCATTGTATGTTGATAAGGTTGAAGGAAATATAGTTATTGATGTAGATGGTAATAAATACATTGATTTTAATTCAGGTCTTTTATGCTTAAATATAGGTAAACACGATAGGGTTGTTAAAGCGATAAAACAACAAGCAGAAAAATTGATTCATTATAGCATTACAGACTTTTATTATACTGAAGTTTTAGAATTGGCAAAAATCTTAAAGAACATTATCCCTATAAAGGATAAATTAAAATTTCATTATGCAAATAGCGGAACTGAAGCTAATGAGGCAGCATTAAAATTAGCAAGATATTATACTGGCAGACAGTATTTAATGGGATTTATTGGATCATTTCATGGGCGAACATATGGATCCCTTAGCATGACAGCGTCAAAATCCGTTCATAGAGAAAAATTTGGCCCTTTATTACCAAGTACTGTGCATGTACCCTATCCTTATTGCTATAGATGTCCATTCGGAAAAAACTTTCCTGATTGTAATTACTTTTGTTTAGATTTTATAGAAGAATGGATTTTTGGGAAAATGGTTTCGCCGGAAGAAATTGCAGGAATAATATTTGAACCTGTATTAGGTGAAGGCGGGTTTGTATGGCCTCCTGACGATTTCTTCAAAAGGTTAAAAAAGATTACGGGCAAACATAATATACTTCTAATAGATGATGAAGTACAAGCGGGTATTGGAAGGACAGGTAAGTGGTTTGCTATAGAACACTATGGAATTGAACCTGATATCATCACAATAGCCAAAGCAATTGCTAGCGGCCTACCTCTAGGCATTACTGTAGCAAGGGATAAAATCATGAAATGGGCAAAAGGAGCTCATGCTTCTACATTTGGTGGGAATCCTCTAGCATGTGTTGCGGCAATTGAAACTATAAAAGTCATTGAAGAAGAAAAGTTATTAGATAGAGTCTCTTTACTAAGTAAAGAAATTCTAAATAGGCTAAATGAAATGAAGGAAAGATATGAGATTATAGGTGATGTTAGAGGTAAAGGTTTTATGATAGGTGTTGAACTTGTAAAAAATAAGAAAACAAAAGAGTATGCAATGAAAGAAGCTAATGATCTTATAATCAATTGTTGGAAGAGGGGCTTATTAATAATAACTGCAGGAAAATCAGTAATAAGAATTGCACCGCCTCTTAATTTGGAAGAAAAATTCATTGAAAAAGGACTAGATATACTCGAAGAAGAATTAAAAAAAATAAATAATAATGTTACATAATCACCCCATTTTTTCCACTGAAAATCTTTAGATAATTATAGTTTTATTTTAAAAATCGATTTATTTTCAAATTATTTTTCCAGTGGAAAATAAGGGGGTTTTATAAAAATTAAATATCACATATGAACATAATATATTGAATAAATTAGCGGGGTGGGAAAGCCAGGTTATTCCGCTGGGCTCATAACCCAGAGGTCGGTGGTTCAAATCCACCCCCCGCTATATCATTTTATAAAAAATGAAAATTAAACAATATTTATCAAATATCATACCTAAAGAACTTCATAGCTTAATACCTAACAGTTATGATTTGATTGGATCAAAAAAAGGGCAAGTTGCTATTATCGAAATTCCTCAGGAATTAGAAAACTATAAAATAAAAATTGCAGAAGCAATAAAAAATATACATAAAAATGTTAAAGCTGTTTTGAGGAAAAAAGGGCCTAGATTAGGCGAATATAGATTATACAACTATGAAATTCTGATGCCAGGTGAAACTGATGTTATTCATAAAGAATACGGGTATTATTTACGTGTAGATCCATTAAAAATGTATTTCTCAACTAGAGATGCGAAAGATAGAATTGATATAGCAAATAGTGTAAAAGCTGGTGAAAAAATAATTTATATGTTCGCAGGCGCGTGCCCTTATGCTATAGCAATAGCAAAGAAGCAGCCGGATGTGCAAATAATTGTTGCAATAGAGAAAAATGAAGAAGCGTTTAATTACATGTTATATAATAAAATTTTGAATAAGGTTGGCAATAAGATTTTATGCATAAATGACGACGTATTAAATGTTTGTCCATTTTTTGATAATTATGCTGATAGAGTTATAATGACATTGCCGCTTATTTCAAAGGATTATTTAAAATTAGGAATAGGCTGTTTAAAAGATAGTGGAGGTATTCTACATTATTATAAAATTGTGAATACAGATTATACATTCAATGAAATAGAGAAAATAGTTGAAAATGATCTAAAAGAAAGTCGTCTGAACAATTTTAAAATTTTGTCATTTAGCAAAGTTAGTAATTACTCGCCTGGTAAGGCAAAGTATAGAATTGATTTAGAAATAAGGAAGAAATTTTAAATAAAAACTCTATAATTAAGGGGGTTGTGCGTATTTATATTTTTTCATATCGAGAATCAATTATTCTAACAAAGAATTTATGTGAGAGAATAATGCGGTATATAAAGAAGGGGCAATCATTGTTTGAAGATACATTGGATTTGGGCCTGTCTAAGGCAAACATCCTTTTAAAAAATAATTATTTGCATTATAAAGATCATATAATACCTGTTGATATTATTAGAAATATAGCAAGAGAATCTAATGAGAATACTGTTTATTCCTATAACGATGGGATAGTTAAAGTGTTGCAATTTTTTGATAAAGGTAATTTTTATAAGTTGAAATACATAGGCGATACAGCACCTACATTAGAAATAAATGGGATACATATGCATAGAATCAAAGGTATAACACCATGGGAAGATTCAGCAATAAAAGTTAAATTGTTAAATATAAGAAGATATGACAGAGTTTTAGATTTATGTACAGGCTTAGGTTATACTGCAATACAAGCTTTTCGTAGGCATCCTTTGAAAATTATAACAGTTGAAAAGGATATAAATGTACTACGCATAGCTGAATATAATCCTTGGTCAAGAGATTTGGCTAATATACCTATAATTCTTAGTGATATTAGAGAATCTTTGGAAGAAATAAGAAAAGGTTACTTTAATAAAATTATTTATGACCCTCCTTCTTTCAGAATCGCCGAAGAACTTTATTCACTTGACATATACAAGTTAATTTATTCAATATTGCCAAATAAAGGACTTCTTTTCCACTATGTTGGTTATGTAGGATCTCTTTCTCATAAAAGCATTGTAAATAAAATAAAGAGTAGATGTAAACAAGCAGGATTTAAAATAATTAGAGAAATTAATTATGGTGTTTTGTTAGCTAAGTAATGTTTGTCTGCTTTAATTTAAAGTGGAAATATTGGCTACTAAATTTTATCACTTTACTTGTAGTATAATTCTCATATTTAGATAGGTGTCTTCTGCTACTATAATCAGGTAATATTATCATTCCGTCTTTTAAGTAGGCGCAATTTTCTTTTACTATAAAAGAAAATTTAAACGGATATTTCTGAGCGCAATTATCACAACGTATTCCCTGGCCATCGCCTTCCGAATCCATTTTTTTACCACAATAAATGCAATATGGGATAATTTTTTGTTCTCTAGTAGTTAGTTTTTTAACAATTATTTTTTCAATGTTTATAGAAGAGTTTTTATTAATACCCCCACCTATTTCTATGATATCCCCTTTTTTAAGTAATCTTGCAAATCTATTAAGTATACCACTCTGTTTGTATGCGATGGCATCCATCACTATATCTTTTATTCTAACCTTAAGTATTACATGGCCGCCACAAATAATTTTAGGATCTTCGATAAGTATTACAGTTTTATTAAACACGTAATATGGCTTATAAATATCTAATTCTTTTGCAATTTTTAAATGTATATCAGTACCCTGATTTGTTTTATAAATTATCCATTTCGTAATTTTATCTTCTACATTCAAAAAATTATATGCTTGAATGAGTTTATTAGGATCATATCCTCTAATACCAAGAAAAACAGGATCAGAACCATGCGGTGTTATTAACACCCTCTTTTTATTTTTATCAATATTCCCGAAAGTAGATTCAGAAAAAATTTCATCCATTTTCTCAACTAATTTATAAGATATATTTCTATGAGTTAATGTATCATTTAAGTCTCTGTATGCTAATAATTCATATGAATATTCTTTTGATAAATCAGCACCAATTGCAGCTAAGGAACCTATTAACCCTCTAGTTCCATTAAGTAAAGGGTAGTAATTTATTTTATATTTATTCGCTATTTCTATAGCTTCATCAATATTTATGACCTGTGTTAAAGCTTTTTTATAAAAATTTCTTAATCCATTAGGTATTTTATTAGAAACATAAAATGCTAAAACAGGCTGTGGTTTATTCCTTAAAGGGTCTATTATAAATTTAAAGTTCTTCAATTTATTAATTATTAAATTTATTAAATTTTCATCGCCATCAACTATCAATGATATTGATGCATTTCCTCTTGTCTTGTAAGGTATGTTTGGGTTTAGTCTCACTAAATATGGAAAATCTTTAAGATTATAACCATGTTTAAATATTTCCTCTATAATTTCAGCTGCAATGTAAGTTGTGCAGCCATAATTTAAATTATCAGTATCATCTAGTCCAATTCTTATTATCATTTTGCTATTTTAACAATAAAAATATTAAAATAATTAAATAATTCTAAAAATAGGTAAGGGAGCATAGAGTAGCTATCAGGTTTAACCTGAGGAAAGTCCTCCGTCACAAAAGGACCCACGATGCCGTGAGGCATAGGCCGGAAGGCCTGGTAAATAACAGAAACGGACAAGGTTTCGCTAAATGTCAATGATGTTATGTTACGTTCGGCAACGAATGTAGCATGCTGAGGAAGGCGAAACCTTGGTGAAACGGATTACCCGTGGGGACAAAGGCATCTGGAACGATGAGTCTCCTTTTCGAGTTCCTTGTAGCCGACTAGATGCATGCTACTGAAACAAAAGGAGGCTTACTAATGCTCCCTTACCTATTTTTAATTATGAATTATATGGGCCAGATGGGATTTGAACCCATGACCTCCCGGTTATCAGCCGGACGCTATAACCAGGCTAAGCCACTGGCCCATCTTAAATTAAAAATGTAATTATTTATTAAAAAGCTTGAAATTTAAATTTTTCTTGCAAAAGTTTTTATATTAGATAGATAAATAAAATAGTGGAATCAATCGCTATGGGGGCGGTGTTGATAAGACTTAGCAGTTGCTAAGAATGAAATATCAACCTCCTCCCATAGCTACAACTATGAGGACCTAATGTCCACATTAGGTCTAAGGAGTTGCTCAGGCTAATTATGTGGTGCGAACCCGGTTGATCCTGCCGGACCTGACTGCTATCG
>JAFMCU010000032.1 GCA_017857595.1 Thermoprotei archaeon | reverse complement strand
TATATTAATACATTAGTTCTGACTTCCTTCATGCCATAAATGGCGAGGCTTTCAATCTATTATAAATAATAGTTTTATTCTTGAAAATCAATTTTTTCTCTAATTATGCTAAACTTTACAGAAATTGAGCTTATACTTATGATTTCATTCGGTTTTTCAATTGCTATCTTATTTGCTAAAAGAGCTTTAAATGAATTACTGCCAGAGACTTTTTCATTTATTTATATACTTGGTGCTTCAATTACAATGCTAATTACATATTTTACATTTAATTTTAATTTTTCACAAATAAACTTCCATGATTTTATAATAGCATTAACTGGCGGGTTGTTTGGAGCTCTAGGATATTTATGTGGCTATATAGGATTAAGAAAAATTCATGCAGGCATAACTAATACTATATTTAACCTTCAAGGACCTTTCATAATCTTATTAGGCTTATTTTTTTATGCCAATGCAATTGATGCGAATGTGATTTATAGCCTTATTATTTCAATTATAGGTTTGTTCATGTTTAGTATAAAAGATATTAAGTACATCAAATTCAATATATGGCTACTATTCATAACCGCAGCACCTATATTTTGGGCTTCTATGTGGATTATCTTTTCTTTCATAAACACAAATACACCAATTTTTTATACTCTAATCATGTATTTCTTTGCGGATGCTTACTTATTTTTGATCTCTTTCTTAAGAAAAAGAATTAATATAAGGCTAAATAAGCATTTATACTATTCCTTATGCGGAGGCTTTATCTCTGGTCTTGCAAATTCAGCGTATGGAATATTCATTCTAAGTTATGGAACAACACTGACTGGTCTAATAACATTATTATCTGTTCCAATAACAATCATTTTAGCTATGGTTTTCCTAAAGGAATTCTATACTGTATATGAAATGTTAGGAATAGTTTTGATATCTATAGGATTGAGTATAGGAGTATTTCTTTAAACTTAAATATTACAAAAAAGTATTGATAGTGATGTCATATGATATTCACATCATATTATATGTAATGAAGAAAAGGCTTAATTTATTCATATTGATTGCGACTTTACTTTCATTAAGCTACATTTATATGATAAACTCATTGATTTCAGGAACATTTTTTCTAAATAAAATTTATCTTAATACGCTACAGCTTGCTTTTTCAATAATAATAGGAATACTTCTAGCACTTGTGATAATACTTAACGTTGAAAGTTTTACAATGAGAACTTCATTAGTAAAAGGATCGATTATAGGAGCGATTTTAGCCAGTATAGTAAATGGATTTTGCTGCTCACCTTTGATACCAACGTTAATCTCAATATTAACTTTTGCATCTCCAGTAAGCTTTTACATTTCTGTATCTTTGCAGGCGTTTTTTGCTTTTAACTACATTTATTTTTACATTTTATCAATCGGTTTACTACTTTACTCAACACATAAGATATGTAGTAATTTATCCTGCTGTATTAAAAATGAAAAGAAGTATTAAGTTTTTATTGGCTATTACAATACTTTTAGTAATAATTTTTGCTATTTATTATACATTCTTTAATAATTCTAATTCCAATTCACATTCTATAGGTATAAATATAGGTAATTTAGCTCCTGATATTAAACTTTACTTAACAAATGGCCAGATTATAAATTTAAGTTACTTTAGAGGACAAAATGTATTACTTTGGTTCGTTGCTACTTGGTGTTCATCATGCCAAATAGGTGCACAAATGTTATCTTCGAATTATTATCAAATCTTACATAATAAAGGATACATAATTATTGTTGTTGAATTGTATAATGATTTAGGTCAACCAGGACCTTCAATAGAAGCCTTCGCAGAACAGTTTGGAGGAGGATTTAAATCTGGCTGGTTTTATGCAACTTCAACCCAAGAAGCAACACTTATTTATGACCCAAATGGCTATCTTGATATATTTTATGTAATAAACAAAAATGGAATTATAATACAAAAAGGTTACGATTTACCTGCAAGTTTACCAAATTTAATAAATAGCTTATAATTAAGGGTAAGTTTAAAATTGAAGAACAGAATACTATTCATATGAAATATAGTCCTAAATACATTTTAACAATAGGTTATTTGCTCAATTTTATAATTTTTGGAATGATTATAACGAGTTTAGGTTGGACATTATTTGGAATGAAATTTAAACAAAAAGGTTGGATGATAACAGGGTTGATTGGAATTGTAACATTTTTATTAACTATTCTAAGAAACTATAGTCAGGTTTTTAACTTTATAATTCCATTCACAATTCCAAAATTTGATGCAGACCTTAATTTTTACTATTTGATTTTTGGAACGATGGGAGTTTATTATATATTACAACTCTATTCTTTATGGACTGCTTCTGGAGATTTTGAGACAGGCTTAATTAGAGTTTCTTCAATACTTTTTGGTATAAATTTAATTCTATATTTCTTTAGCATGAGTAATTTATATATTGCTATAATAGGATCGCTTTTATGTTCTGCTGGATTCTATTTGCTTAAGGAAAAGAAAAAGAAAATAGGAATTGTTACGCCGCAGTTTTAAATTATGTTTGATGTAATAGTTGTAGGTGGAGGGCATAATGGATTAACATGTGCTTGTTATCTTGCAAAAAGCGGTTTAAAGGTTGCTATATTTGAAAAAAGGCAAATCCTCGGTGGGGCTTGTGTATCTGAAGAGTTATGGCCGAGCTACAAATTATCTACCGGTGCTTATGTGCTTAGCTTGTATAAACAAAAATTCATCGATGATCTTAATTTGAAAAAATATGGTTTTGAAGTTTACACTAAGGATCCATCTCTTTTTTTGCCCTTTGGGAAAAATAAATATTTATTCATTTATAATGATATTGAAAAGAGCAAGAAGGAGATAACAAAGTTTTCATCTAAAGACGCGATTGCATACGAAAAATGGAATAAATTTTGGTCCAATTTTGTTGAAATAGTAAATGTATTATCTTTAAGGCAACCAATTTCTATATTTAACGCAGAAGAAATTTTGCTATTACTTGAAGAAATAGGTAAAAAGATTAATTTAAATGATTTTAGCATAGAAGATTTTCAAAGAGTTATCCTCTCTGATGCAAAAAGTTTACTGGATGAATATTTTGAATCTGATGAATTGAAAGCAGCGTTGAGCGAAGATGCAATTATTGGATCTTATATAACTCCTTCTATGCCAGGCAGTGCTTATCTTTTAGCTCATCATTTAATGGGAGAAGTTAATGGAATAAAAGGTAGTTGGGGTTATGTAAAAGGTGGTATGGGAGGACTTACAGAAGCATTAAGAAAAATGCGCTATTGATTTAGGCGTTAGCATATTTCCTTCCAAGCTAGTAAAGAAGATATTGGTTAAATGCAATAAAGCTATTGGTATTGAGACAAAGGATGGTAAAGTATATGAAGCGAAGTATATAGTATCTAATGTAGATGTGAAGACAACATTTCTTAAGCTTATTGATGAAGATGAACAACCGACAGAGATATTAAACAAAATTAAAACATAAAAGCAAGAGGAGTATCATTTAAAATCCCAGGAATAAAATTGAAGAACTGCCAAATTATTTAGATTTAGGCAAAAGTTTGCAACCGCAACATATTGCATCAGCATTAATACTGCCAAGTATTGAGTATGTAGAAAAAGCTTTTAGAGATTTGCTTGATAATAAGCCTTCTAAAGAGCCTTTTGTATCCATAAATATTCAATCTAGTTTAGACAGAAGCGTTTCTAGTGATAATAAGCATGTATTTTCACTATTTGTTCAATACACGCCATATAATTACAATTGGCAAGATAATAAGGAAGATTTTGAGAATGTAATATTTGACAAAATAAGAGAATTTGCTCCCAACTTTAAACCTATAAAATATCTATCATTAAGTCCTAAGGATTTGGAAGAAAGATTTAGTTTGCCTAACGGACAAATCTTCCAAATAGATATGACTCTAGACCAATTGTACAATCTTAGACCATTAAAAGAATTAAGTAGATATTCAACCCATATTGATAACTTATATTTATGTGGTTCATCAGCGCATCCAGGTGGAGGAGTAAGTGGAATTCCCGGCTATAATGCAGCAATAAGAATACTGAGAGATATAACCAAAAGAAGTTCTTCAATATGATTATAAATATTTTAAAAACACTTATGTAGCAAAAAAGCTTAACAGTTAAATTTATATATCGTTTTCGATATCTAAATCGATATTGAAAATGTTTCCTTTCCATTTTAGAATGAGAGGAGCATTGAGAAGATGGGTACTAAACTCTTTAAGAACATCACCTAAAAATGGCGCTGAAATAATCAATGAGATAGAGACTCTAACTTTTGGTTGGTGGAGACCATCTCCTGGCTCTATTTATCCTTTATTAGATAACTTAGTTAAAGAAGGTTTGATAAGAAAAAGAGAAGATGGAAGATACGAACTGACTGAAAAGGGTAAAAGCGAAATGTCTAATATTTTTGGTTTTCAGATACCAAGGTTTACAGAACCTAGAACTATTGACGAAATGTTGAATGAAATTAGTAGTTATGTTTCTTATATGGAAGATCTTGTAACCACTGATAAAGACGCACTAAATGAATATAAAGAAAAAATAAAGGAGCTTGCTAAGAAACTTGAATCATTGAGCAAGTAGAATGTTGAATTGAACATGAAAGAAGAGATAATAGTTAAAGCAATAAATTTAACTAAAATTTACAATGGAAATGTTAAAGCTGTAGACAATATATCATTTGAAGTAAAGAAAGGCGAGATATTTGGTTTGCTAGGACCAAACGGTGCTGGAAAAACAACAACAATTAAAATGTTAACTACAGTAATTAGACCTACTTCTGGGACAGCATATATTAGTGAATATGACATTTTAAAAGATGCTAGCAAGGTAAGAAGATTAATATCTGTAGTTCCTCAAGAATTTACTGCAGATGAAGATTTAACAGGATACGAGAATTTGATTCTCACAGCTGATTTATATGGTATTCCTCGAGAAATAGCAAGAAAAAGAGCCAATGAATTACTAGAACTAGTAGAATTAAAAGAAGCCGCCAACAGGAAAGTAGAAACTTACTCAGGAGGGATGAGAAGAAGACTTGAACTTGCATGTGGATTAATAAATAGACCTGTTTTGCTATTTTTAGATGAACCAACATTGGGTCTTGATGTTCAAACAAGATATGCGATATGGCAGTATGTAAAAAAGATAAAAGATGAATATGAAATGACAATCTTCTTATCAACGCACTATTTAGAAGAAGCTGATTCGCTTTGCAATAGGATTGCGATAATAGACCATGGTAAGATAGTTAGAATAGGTTCACCAGAAGAACTTAAAAAAGCACTGGGAGGAGATATAATAGAGATAAAAATAAATGATGAAGTTAGCGACATTTCTGAATACATTTATAGTGTTCCTGGAGTTAAAGATGTTAAAAGATTAAATTCCACTTACAGAATAAAGGCTATATCAGGAGAAGAAGTTGCTCCTTTAATATTTGAAATACTGAGACAAAAAGGTTATATCATTAAAAGCGTTTCAATATCAAAGCCTACTTTGGATGAAGCATATTTAGAAATTACTGGTAGAAGATTAAGAGAAGAACAGGCAAGTTTTGAAGAAATTATGTCATTTAGAAGAACTATAAGAAGGACGAGAGCATGAGAAGCGAAGAATCAAG
>JAFMCU010000015.1 GCA_017857595.1 Thermoprotei archaeon | reverse complement strand
TCAACTTCATGGCAATCACAAATGGCTGTAATGAATTTGCTCAATTTACCTTTAATATTTACGAGCAATGCTCTATTTCCAACACAATTTATGCCAGATTGGCTTCAATATATAGTAAAAATTAATCCGGTTAGCTATACGATTGATATATGTAGGCAATCTCTATTAGGTTCACCTGGATTAGCTCCTCTATACTTTGATTATTTATATTTAGGATTATTTGCATTAATATTTGCATTTATTGGAATAGTAATATCTTGGAAAGCTTTAACAAGATAAACAAATAATAAAAAATAATGAAAATATTATGCTTGCATTGCGATAAAGTATCTTATAAACCTATTAGAAAAGAAATAGCGATAGCAGAAGAAACAGAAACGGAAGAAAAGAAATATGAAAACATTTTATTACTTTTGACAGCTATAGAAAAAAATGATACTGAAGAAACAGTTAAAAAGATGGTAGAAAACATTAAAAAAGTAATGAATGAGTTAGGCGTCAAAAATTTACTTATTTATCCTTTTGCTCATATAAGCACTGAATTGAAAAGGCCATCAGAAGCTATTAAACTAATTTCTTTACTAAAGGATGAACTATCAAAGATAGCTACAACATATAAGGCTCCTTTTGGTTGGAATAAGGCTTTAGAAATTAAAACGAAAGGACATCCATTAGCTGAAAGATTGCTTACTGCAGTTTAAACAAAAAATAAATAAGCCATAATGGATGTGTAGCACATGTTTAGAGAAGAAATCAATAAGTATGAAATGTTTAGATACATTGATAGATTAAACAGTTGTAATAACTTTGGAGATATATTTGAACTTGTAAGGGATGTGGTATATAGAATATTAAAGAGAAGAAGATCTGGATTGACCTTGTATTTGCAAGATTTAGATGCTTACATTCTAGCTTATCATATAGTTGGTTCAAATATAATTGTAATTAACAAAACTGTATTAGACTTTCTAATCAACGAAGTTAATGATAAAGAGAAATTAAATGCCTATACATTTGTTGTCTTAATGCATGAATATCTACATAGCCTAGGATTCTATGATGAAGCATTCGTGAGAGAATTGGAATATAAAATTATAAAAGAAGCTTTTGGTGAAGACCATATTACAACGAGGCTTGTAGGAAGAAATTTGGAGGATATATTCAATGAAATTAGTAAATTAAAATTTAGAAGGCCTACTTATGAATACAAGATAGTTAGAGATTTTGATCGTTCAAGCACTACATATATATTATGAAAGCTTTTTAGGTGCCAATACTAGATTCGCTACAGCATCGCATACTCCTACAGAAAATCCTGAAACTCTTCTAAATTCTTTACCTATCATCGAATAAGATATTGCTTCAGTTGTTTCAATATCGCCTGTAAACAAATAATTCAAAAGTTCATCTTCTAAATCTTTTTGTAAACTCATTATCCTTATGACCTTTACTGCTGTATCTATATCTTTATTTATCAATGCAGTGATTGAATTATTTCTCATATTATAAGCGCTCTCTGCCATTTTAAGAATAAAGTCATTTGCTACTGTATCAATTTTGTTTATTTTAGCTAAATAAGAGTTAGGCATGGCTGTGTGATGCAACATTCTATTTAAATAGGATGAAACCGTTCCATAAACTATAGCATGTCTTGGATTTTCTATACCAATCTTTTTGGATAACACTATATCCATTGATGAAATAGCTATTTGTCTTACCATAAATCTATATTTTCTAAGACCTTCTTTTATCCTTCCCATTATTTCACTAGCCAATTGTTTATCAAGTGTATCTATAGCTTTTATTGTATCAGAATGTATATCATTTATGAAATCATTTATATTTCTTATCGTATCATTTATATGATAGGTTGAAACATCTACAATCATTTCGAATGTGAATATATTGCTTTTATCTTCAACAATTTCAGCACCCAGCATGTCATCTCTCAAATCTCTTAATCTTTTCTTTATATTCGAATCGAAAACATTCTGAGTCTTGACTTTGATCCTAGACATACCTTGCATATAATATGTCAATATAAAATATTCAAGCGTTCTTGGATCGTTTATTCTATCATAGTCTATTTCTACTTCTCTTTCCACATTAATGTCTATTGTAGGAGAAATCCTAAGCAACTTATCTGATTCTATTACAACAATAACTTCATTCGTCTTGTTATTTTCCACCCACTGCTTTGGTAAAGCTAATATATAACTTCCTCCTTTTATCTTCCATATTTTCCTTTTCTCTACGCTTACATTTTTACTATCTTTAGACATATATACTTTATATATAATAAAAATTAATATATAAGCTTTATATATATATCTCATTAGATATCAATACAATAGAATAAATATATATTTGGTAATTTATATTATGTATAAAGAAATGCTAAATAAAAAATTAAATATGCCTAATTTGGTCGATGCACCTGCTATTCAGCAACCAAATATATTTCCTATTGAATGGGAAACAGAAACGAAAGAACTCCAAGATTTATATGAAAAAGCTAAAAAAGAACAGTGGAATGCTTCGGATATTAATTGGAATTCTTTACAAGCTAAAGATTTCGATGATATACAAAAAATTGCAATAAGCTACTGGCTTTCTGTATTAGCAACATTTGAAAGAGCAACTCCTGTGTTTGCTAAAGCCTTAATAAAAGCGTATGAAACACATGCCGAACAACCTGTCAAATTTTTGTTTTCAACATTGGTCTTCGATGAAGGAAGACATGAAGAATGTTGTATGAGATGTATTGATAAATTATGTCCATTATTTCCTTGGAAATGGAAACCAAGAAACACTTTTGAAGAAAATGTGCTTAAAGCAATCAATTGGATATACTATAATGGTTCAAGATATTGGCGTGCATTTTCACAAGCTGCTGATGTAAAATACAATTTAAGTGTTCTATTTACTTCATTCATGATGGCAGAATCTGGAGCAACAACAATTTTTAGAAGTATGGCTGAAAGAGCTAAGCATCCTGTATTTAGGGATGTATTTATAAGTATTCATAGAGATGAAGCAAGACATCTGGCTTTTACATGGTATCTATTGAAAAAGAGGTTGCCCAGTGCTTCAATAGAAGAAAAAACTTTCATTACAAAACAATTAAGAGCTGGATTCGTTTTCCTTTCCCCAATTCTTTTCGAACCAATAAGCGAATTTTGGAAGTTACCTGAAGGATTTTTGGAAATACATAGAAAAATGGAAGAAATAGCTAGAGATGCTGGATTAGGCGTTCTTACAATTGAAGAAAAGACTAAAATTTGGGGAAATGCGATTAGAGCAGTAAAGGCAAGAATAAAACAGTTCAATATACCTTTCCCAGACATGCCTGAGATTGGAATTTATGGAGAAGAAGAAGTTGAAATAAAAGAAGAAGACATCGCATTTATGGGTTTATAAATTATTATTTAAGCTATAACATATTTTATTTATGGTTACTGTTTCCATTGGCAGTGATGATGTTTATCCTGTAGCATTATATGTGTTGGAAGAATTAAAAAGAAGAGGTTATAACGTTATAATACATGGTTCTTTACTAACCAATAAATTAGAACCTTGGCCAGATGTTGCTAAAGATGTTGCATTAGATGTTGCAAGGGGTGAAGCGTCTACGGGTATAGTAATTTGTTATACCGGTACGGGAGTTTCTATAGCTGCGAATAAAATAAAAGGCATTAGAGCTGCACTTTGTTTTGATGCTCAAACAGCTAGAGGCGCTAGATTGTGGAATGATGCAAATGTTTTAGCACTGAGTGGAAGAGCTACAAGCAACCAAATAGCTAAAGAAATATTGGATGAATGGTTTTCAGTTAAACAAATCGATGAGAACGAAAGAGAAAATATCAATAAAATTAAGAAGCTAGAAGAAAAAGAGATAGAAGAATTGGTTTAAACTTTAAAATCTATACTTATAAAGCCTACAGATACTTCCTCTGATATAATCGTTGCATTGTAAACCTCAAAGAAGCCCTTTATAAAGCTATGAAGACATTTCGATGTTACCAATGACAGACCTGCTCCTATTAAAACAAGCTTATATCTATCTCCTAGTTTATCAGTAGTTTTTGTAAATTCTATTTTTCTTAATGGGAAGAATTTAACTAAGTTTTTAACTACATTTAAAATTTGAACTAAGTCTGACATATACACCTTGAATTTATTTGCGACTTCCTTTCCTGTTTCCAAGAAAAAGTCATAAAGTTTTTCCTTTTCATAGCTGTATAGCTTATTCAAAAGAGTCTCATTTAATGTGCCGGGTATTGGTATTATATCTATAAGACCCATTAATTTAAATATTTGCCAATACGTGTATACTTCTTCAGGATCAACACCGTCTTTTAGAAATTCTGTTGTAAGCTGAATTGCTGTATTTGTTACAGAAAATATGACTTTGCTCTTTTCTTTCACTACTTTTGAAAATTCTTTTGCTATCTTCTCGTCTACAGCTAAGGTAGTTCTTATCATATATATCTATATTAATATGACTTAGATATATATATACATATTACTTATCTTTTAGATTTATTTAGCTAATTTATAATCATACAATAAAAACTAAAAATGAACCTATTAAAAATAATATGAATGTTAAAATCATCGCTAACCATCCAATAATGGATATTTTCCTTCTCAATCTTTTTACTATTCCTTCGTCCTTAAAATTTGGAATTGATCTAGCTATATTTGTATGATAAATTGCAAATGCTAAAACTAAAATAGCAACAATTGATTTTATTAAAACCATCTGACCAAAGCTAGAATACAAAAAATTCATAGAAAAAATGAAATTAAAGTTGTAATATGTGTCATTCAGAACATTCAATATTCCTGTAACAATTGCTAAATATAAAGAATCACGCATTTGTCTTTGAAAAGCAATACCTATAGATCTAACTATTTTATAAGCTTCATCGCTGCCTATTTTTTTACGCAATTGGCGATTTATTATGGTCGTAAGTATTAATCCGCCTAGCCAAATTGAAGCTGTAATTACATGTATCCATAATATAAGAACTTTCCAAATAAAGAAAAAATCAAGCATATATTTAATGACTTTTCTCCTCTTCCAACCTCTTTTCAAAATAAGCTTTCAATTCTTCTTCACTCATTGATCTATATGGTTCAGCTAAAATCTCCCGTTCTTGGGGGTTTTTTAGGAAATAATATACTGAATAACTGCATACTGGCTTAATTTTAAGATTTTTTTGTTTTGCAACTTCTACAGCTTTATCTACTAACATTTTAGCTAAACCTTTTCCTCTATATTGCTCGGGCGTATATGTTTGCTTAAGTGTCATTACGCCATCTTCTACTTCATAAGTAAGCCAAGCTTTGTCCTTTTTATTTAATCTTATGAAGAAAACAGTGTTTGTGTATTCAACTTTAAAAGGTTCTTGTTCCATATAAGTAATATTTATTACAAAATTTTTAAAAATTCTTATATTAAACAATGTTTAATAATATAATTTTGTGAAAATTTCAATAATGACGTACTTATAAAAATGCAAATACCAAGAATAACCATCACAGGTATATCTTCTGGAATAGGTAAAACCACATTCACAATTGGATTGTTAAAAGCATTAGAAAATAAAGGATTAAATGTTCAACCGTTTAAAGTAGGTCCTGATTTTATTGATGTAAGTTATCATAATGCAGCATGTAAAAATTTTTCAAGAAACCTAGATTTTTGGATTTTAGGCAAGAAAAAAACTATTCAAACATTTCTTCTAAATTCAAAAGGTAAAGATATTTGTGTCATAGAAGGAGTTATGGGTTTATTCGATGGGAGTAGTTATAGAATAGATAAAAACAGTACATTTGAAATAGCAAAAATTCTTCAAACGCCAATAATACTTATAATCGATGTATTTTCAATGTCTGGTAGCGCTGCAGCAGTAGTTTTAGGAGTGAAAGAGATTGTAAAACCTTTGAAAATATATGCTATATTAAATAAAGTTGCAAGTAAAAAGCACTACGAATGGGTTAAAAAAGCTATAGAAAAATATTCCAATGTTAAAGTATTGGGGTCAATTGAATTTAGCAAGGAAATACAATTAGAAGAAAGACATCTAGGATTAATACCCTACTATGAGATTAAAATAAGCAATAAAATAGAAAAAATTTCAAAAATAATATTAGAAAGTGTAGATGTTGAATCCATAATTGAAATTGCAAAAAAAGCACCGCCAATTAATAATATAAGTCTTAAAATTAAAAGACCATATAATAAAGTTAAAATTGCAGTTGCATTCGATGAAGCAATAAACTTTTATTACAGAGATTCAATTGAAACCCTCGAAAGATTTGGTGCTAATATTCATTATTTTAGCTTGATTAAAGATGAGGAAATACCTGATGATATAGGAGGAATATATATTGGAGGAGGTTATCCAGAAGTTTATGCAAAAAAACTAGAAAAAGACTTTTCTATTAGAAACAAAATTAAAAAGTTATCTGAGGACGGTTGTCCTATATATGCGGAATGTGGTGGATTTATGTATTTAACAAAGTCCATTTTTGATGGAAATAAAAAATGGAACATGGTAGGAATTTTTGATGGAGAAACAAGGATGACAAATAAATTAACATTGTCTTACACTAAAGCTGAAGTATTACAAGATAACCCAATTTCTTTTAAAGGCGCTGTAATAAAAGGACATGAATTTCATTATTCCATTGTTGAAAACATAAATAAACCAAAATTTGTATACAAAATGAAAATTGGTAAAGGAATAATAGACCAATTCGATGGATGGTTGGAGTATAATTCACTTGGCACATACAGTCATATAAATTTCGCTTCCAACTATAAAATAGCCAAAAGATTCATAAATTCAGCACTAAAATTCTTAAAAAGATAAGTAAATTAAATTCGTTTTAAATCTATGGATGGTGATTTTAAAGTTCCTTATTATACAAGGACTGGTGACTCAGGTGAGACTAGTCTTATTGGTGGTGAAAGAGTTAGTAAAGATGACCTTAGAGTAGAATGTTATGGCAACGTAGATGAACTAAATTGCTTCATAAGCTTAGCTGTACTTTACAGCAAAGATGAAAAATTAAAGAATTTACTTATAAAAATTCAAAGAGATCTTTTTACTCTAGGAGCAGACTTGGCTGCACCATTAAATATCTCAGAAAAGTTAAAAGTGCCTCGAATAACAAAAGAATATATCGATTTTTTAGAAAACAAAATAGATGAATTTGCTAAAGATTTAAATCCATTACATAGGTTCATTATTCCAGGCGGTTCCTTATTAGCAACATACTTACATATAGCAAGATCAATATGCAGAAGAACAGAAAGATCAGCTATTAAATTATCAAAAATATATGATATAAATAAAAATATAGTACCTTATCTTAATAGATTATCAAGTTTATTTTTTGTTTTAGCGAGATATGCAAACAAATTAGAAAATATAAATGATATTGAAATTTAAATAATTAAGATGATTACTTTTTATATTAATATACAATTAGAATATTAAAAAACTTTTTATATCAAAATAATCATATATAAAATATCCATGGAAAATGAGCCATTAAGTATTCCCAGAAGAATGATTTCTAAAGATGAAAACATTCAAGGTATGATTTTAAAAATTAGAAACGATATAGAGATTTTATTTAATGTAATAAATGTTTTTAACAGAACAAATGTAAATTTAATGGGTATTGTTGGGAATTTAATAGAAGATAATAGAGAATATACTACATATTTTTTAATATTAAATTTGTTTAAATCAAATAAATCTAAGGAAGAAATATTTAAAGAAATTAATTCAATTAAAGGTATCATGAAAGCTGAATTTCTAGAAAAACCATCAAAAAACTTAATTATTGACACATACCATTATCCTCTTATAGTTTCGAAAAAATTGATAGCTTTCATATTACCAGAAAATCTTCTATCTTCAATGATATTAGGATTGGTCAATCGATTTGGAAAAGAAATAGGACAAACTGTATTATTCTATATAGGAAGAGAATTTGCACAAGGTATTATTGATATATATAATGAATATTCTTTGAGTGTGGATGAAATAGTTATTGCTACGTTATATGCTGGACAATCATATGGTTTATGGAAAGGTAAAATTAATTTAACTAAAGAAAAGGAAAATTTTAATTTAATACTTGAAGATAATTTTGAATGTAGAATAAATAAGCAGATAAAATCAAAAAGTGTATTAATAAGAGGCTTATGGGAAAAAATTTTATCATTGTATTTTGAGGAAGAGATAAAGCTTGAAGAAGTAAAATGCATAGCTTTTGGAGATAATTATTGTGAATTTAAAATAATACACTAAGAATTTAAATCTTTATCTATTTCAAAATTTTATAATTATTTTTTGATCCTAATTTTATAGTTTTTTAATAGATAGATTATACCTATAATAGTCCATGCTATAAATATAACGATCGAATTTATAGGCGCTATTGGAAAAACGAAAATTAACTCAACTAATGTTATTACTATAGCAATAATGGACAATAGTAATTCTAGAAACCTTTTACTTATTTTAGCTATTGTTATCCTGAACAAGGCAAAGTTTGCAAAAAGATGAACAAAATAATAAGATATTAATGAAATTATAGCTATATGCAAAAATGCGATAAAAGGGTCATTAAATATGTACAAACTTAAAATTAAAATGATAAAATAAACAATAGATGTAAAAATCAAAGCATTCATTGGACCTTTATTCATATCAAATTTTTTAAAATATTCTGGAAGCGAGTTATGATTGGCCATTGCAAACAGTGTTCTAGATGCTGATAATATAAAGCTTAAGGTTGCTAATATTCCATCATTCGCTGCTGCAAATATTATGAATAAAGCAGCAAGATTGCCAAATTTATTTAAAATTACATTTATTATGCTTGCTGATTTAATGGGAACTTGATTGAATATTATATAGTTTGATATAGAATAAATGTTAAAAGCGGCTAAAATTCCTCCAAATATAATTACAGAGAAAATAGCTTTACTTATTGTTACTTTAGGCCTTTCAGATTCCCCTCCTAAAGGTGTTATAGAATCATAACCTATTGGAATACTAGATGCCAAAAGTACCACTAGTGCTATATTATAGATATTTAAGTTTGTATTTATCGGATTGTAAAATGTAAAATTTGATAAATACAAGAAAAAAAATACAATAGAGATTAAGGCACTAACTTCTACGATTGCTGCTCCTATAGCATACCTTAATGTAGGTCTGATGCCTAATATTGCAAAGATTACAGCTGGTATATAAACAAGCAAAGCACCTATGTAAAAGTTTAAGTGAAATGCATCATATAAAATATAGCTAGAACCTAGTACATATGCAACTCCATAAAGATTAGAAAATAATATATATAACCAACCTGTCATGAAACCTATTCCTTTTTTTAATGAATATAATGTATATATATAGTATCCGCCTGTTTCAGTGAATCTTTTAGCAAGGCTGGTAACAACTAGCCCGTCTATGGCTACAAGCAATGTACCCAAAATTATTGCAAACGAACCAAAACTACCTGCAAGTATAAAGGTACTTACACCATAGGTTAATACACTTAAGAATGGTGATTGGCCTCCAAAAGATAAGAAAAATAAGTCTACGAACCTTATCTTTATGTTAGTCTTTTTAAAAGTTTTTGTTATATATCCCATTCTACAAATTATTCATTGTTATCAATTTTACCATATAAGTTTTGCTATACGAAACCTCTTTCTACAAGTCTGTTAACTAAATTCATACTAATATTTTTATTGAGTACAATGTATAGACTGAAACCGTTTATTAAGATAATTATTAAGATAAGAAATGGAATATAATAGAAAGCTCCTATTACGATTCCTAAAACTGAGTAAGATAACAATACTATGAACAACTGTCTTAAATTGAATTGTATATTTGGAGTTATATCCTCAATTACTTGTATAGGGCTTGCATGACTGTAAAGATATGTATAAATTATACTCATTGATGGAAATATAGCGATTTCGATTATAAGAGAAATAAGAGCAGATGTGTTACCTATTAAGTATAGAATAAAATTAGCTATTATAAAAGGGGATATAAGCGTTAATATTGAAAGCATTTTAGAAATAAATAGATGCTTCAAATAAATATATGAAGGTAAAGAAGTTATAGATAACCATAATCTTTCATTTGATAACGTTGCAAAAGATAAACCAAAAATAATATATGCTAGAACAATGTTAATTGCAATCTGTATGCTTAACATGTATTTATTATTTAGAATTGCTACAATAAGATAAATTAGAGAAAATATTAATGGAAAAATTATCATCCTTGACATTCTAATTCTTGCAGTTGAATACCTTGTTGATCCACCAAGATTTATTCTACCTTGAAAAAATAATGTATTGTAATTCAGTTTATAAACTGATTGTATGGGCTTTAAACCAACAAAACTTTTAGATTCGCTATAAATTGAAGAAGAAGCTCTTATTATTGTTCTAGTTAATTCAAATTCAATTTTATCTAACTTAGAAATTGAAATTGTAATAGTAATTAAAGAAATAAATATTAAAAATAAACTATCGTAGAATTGGCTTCCAATGAAAGCTATGACAGGAGAAATTGGTATGTTAAGCAATGCTAAAAGGTTTAACAAAGATAAAATTAAAGAAAATATAACTCTGCTTTTTAAATCCATAAATGTAGCAAGAATTGTTAAAGAAGTTAGGAATAAACTAAGTAATATTGTGTCTATTAATAATAAATATGCGGGAATATTTATGTAAGGTAAAAACCACCCATAAAAAAATAAGATACTTATTCCAAATCCGATGAATTGCATTACATATAAAGCCAAAACCAAATCTCTCTTTTTTAAAGGTAATGTAAATAAATACTGTCTATCCGATTCTGTAACTGCCAATCCACCTGTCAATACAGACATTATAAATAAAAACGTTAACGTGCCTGTTACATAATATTTATAGAATGTTAAAAATCCTATATCATTGTTTGTATGAGGGGCTATAACAGCAGGAATTGTATATAATAAAGCAACTCCTCCTAAAAAAGCTAAGTATGGCTTAGAAAACCTTGTTAAAATTACGAATTTAATTAGTTTTGAAATCATTATTCATTATCCTTGCAACAATACTCTCAATTTGTTCATGCTCTTCTCCCATTTTTTTAAGTTCTTCTATAGAACCTTGCCAAAGAAGCCTTCCTCTAGATATCATTATAACTCTTTTAGTTAATCTTAGTGCAACAGACATTATATGAGTTGATATCAACGCAGTTAAATTTAAAGAATTTAGAATGTTTATTACTTTTTCTTGCATAGGAATGTCTAAATAATTTAAAGGTTCATCAAAAATTATTATTTTTGGATGATGTATTAAAGCTAATGCTAGAGCTAATTTTTGTCTATTCCCCCTAGATAATGAAGAAACTTTCGCTTTTTCATATTCTCTTAATTCAAAAATATCAAGCAAAAATTCAACTCTTTCATGTAAATCTTCAACGCCTCTTAAAGCTCCTATATATTCTAAATTTTCTCTTACAGATAATACTCTATATGGAGATGCATCCTCTGGTAAATAACCAATCAACTTTCTAGCTTCAATAGAATCAGGAGGATATACTAATATTGAAACTTTTCCTTGATCAGGTTTAAGTAGTCCTGCTAAAATTTTTAAAGTGGTGCTTTTACCTGCCCCATTTGGTCCTAATAATGCATATTTATCTCCACATTGGATCTTAAATGATATGTTATTTAAAGCGAGAACTTTACCATATTTTTTAGATACGTTCTCAATTTCTATACAATTCATTTGCTTTTATATCTAAATCAATTAGCTTGATTATATTTTTTAACGATGTTAAAAATTAAATCTGAGATAAAATAAAAATAATAAATGAAAATAACAGTTGTACATAGAATAAATAATCATCTCGAAGTAAAGCTTAAGGAAAATCTAAAACTCTATGAATTGCAATTTGCGAATGATCTTAAAGAGGCAGAAATTCTAGCTAGAGATTCGGAAGTATTGATAGGAATGAAAATACCATATAATGTTATAATAAGCTCAGAAAAATTGAAGCTTGTTCATGCAATAACTGCAGGAATAGATGGAATAGATTTAAAAGCAGTCATAGAGAAAAATGCAAAACTATGCAACGCAAGAGGATGTTATAGTATACCAGTAGCTGAACATACAATAGCTTTAATGCTAGCTTGGGAAGCTAGAATATTAGAAGAAATTAACGCAACTAGGAATAGACAATGGAAGTCATTTTTACATGGCGAGTTATATGGAAAAACTTTAGGAATTATAGGATTGGGTAGCATAGGAATAGAGATAGCTAAAAGGGCAAAGGCGTTAGGAATGAAAGTTTATGCTATTAAAAGAGATAAAACTTTTAATCCCATCATAAACATAGATTTCCTTGGTACATTTGAAGATTTAGATTTTGTATTGGAAAATTCAGATTATATAATTTTGGCTTTACCTTTAACTGGCGAAACATATCATCTTATAAGTGAAAAAGAATTTCATAAGATGAAGAAAGATGCTGTTTTGGTAAATATATCTAGAGGAGCTATAATAGATGAAAAATCTTTAATTAAGGCATTAGAAGAAAAAAGAATTTCAGCAGCGCTCTTGGATGTCTTAGAAAAAGAGCCACCAGATAATGATAATCCATTGCTTACAATGCAAAATATCTTAATTACACCACATACATCAGGCATAACTGTAAATTCTTTTATAAGAGTAGCGGAATTGATTAGAGATAATGTTGAAAGGCTCGTTAAAGGTAAACCGTTAATAAATGAGGTTGATTTAAGAAAAGGCTACTAAGAATATCATAAACAAAGAAAAACAATATAAATAAAGTTTGGTAATATTACCATGGTAAAAGAAAAGGAAGCGAATAAACCTTTATCCATAGTAAGAAGAATTCTCACACCGGATAAAAATATTCATGCCTTAGCTGTGACGTTAAAAAATGTTCCTGGAGCTTTAATGCAAGTACTTAATGTGATGTACAAGTATGAAATCAACATAATCGGTGTAATAGGTTGCTCGCTAAAGAAGGGAGATTCTTATGGCACAGCTTTTTTAGTTATAGATTCAACGAAATCAAATAAAAGTTATGATGAAATTTTGAATGAAATTAGTGAACAACCTTTAGTCATGAAGGTTTTCAATCTTGAAAGACCAATACCTTTGTTAGTCCTAGATAATTATCACTATCCTTTAATCATATTTGATAATATGAAAGCTTACATTTTAACTCAGCCATTTATTGATAGGTTCATTACTGGAAGCATAGAAATTTTTGGAATGGATGCTGCTTTAAGTCTTTTTTGGCATATAGGTAAATCTATAGGTCATGACCTTTTTAAAACATGGATGAACTATGGCGTTAAAAAAGAAGAAATACCCATTGCAATACTTTACACAGGCCAAGCTTTGGGTATTTGGAAGGGAAATTTAAGATACAATTTGGATAATAAAACAGCCGAGCTTATTTTAAGCGATAATTTAGAATGTGATAATAAAAAGAAATACAAAGCGAAAAGCTATTTCATAAGAGGAATATGGGAAGCAATTTTTGAAGGACTATTTGAAATAAAAGTTGTATTAAACGAAACAAAATGCATATCTCTAGGAGATGAATTTTGTGAATTCAAATTTTCTCAAAATTTTTAATAAACTCATCAATCACTTTCAATAGCGCTCTTCTTAATAACTCTTCAGCGGATGAAGGTGCAATATCAAGAATTTTTGCAATTTCTGTCAATGTAACCTTTCTATCTACATCGAAATATCCTTTCCTATAAGCAAGCAATAATACTTGGAGTTGCCTTATGGATAAGTCTCTGCGATTCTTCTTGTTTTCATAGATATCATGGATTTCATGAACAATTGGCTTAAAACCTAAGTCGTTCAGTTCTTTAAGCATATCTTTTAAATATTGTCTTGAAGGAACAATTAGACTATAAACTATTTCATTTGAACTTATCGCATTTGCTCCTAAAACCAATGCCTGAGTTTTGTTAAAATAACTACATGAACTACAACTTTTAGCTCTTGCCCATATTTTACCATCGCCTACATTAATTACCTTAACACCGTTTTTTGAAAGTTTTGATTTTAAACTATTTGATATTGAAGAATTAATTATATGATCGGTATATTCTTCTTTAGGGTAAATTCTGTCAATATGTATGTCAAATCCTTTGATTGTGGAAAAGACTATGCAATCAGAACGTTTAACGTATATTTTTGTGAAAACAGCTCTTTTCATTCAATCTATATTATTCTTACAAGCTATATAGGCTTTCTAATTTGGTTAATAGATTGATAAAATGTATTTGAGAAGAAGGATATTATTCCTAAACCTAACATAGGTGCCGTTAAATAGGTTATAAATAGATTTAAACCTAAATCATATACGAACCTTAAAAATAAACCTATATTCAAAAGGAAATAAGGAATATAAGAAGATTTAATATTAATTCTTCTTCCAAATACTCCTAGAAGAAGGCCCATCATAATGACATCAACTCCAAATATTGTATTAAACAAAAATCCTATTGCTATTGAATGAATAAATAAATAAATCGAAAGTCCATGAAAACAATGATGTTATCAATAATCAAAGCCAAGCAGTGTTTAAATGAATTAAAGGATAAATTCTTCCTTTAGACCAAGGCAAGCCTGTTGCAACAATTGAACAAATACATGAAATTACTAGGAAAATCGTTGAATAGATATAATTAAATATATAACTAATAAAAGAAATGAATAAAAATACGTAAGCTAATACCATTAAATTTAAATTTTGATTAATTCTCTTACCGCCGAGAACCAATCCTACATCCCTAGACATAACAGCGAAGATCATTAAAGATGGAAATATTAAAGCAAGATATGGAACGTTGAAAAAGATTTGATATAAAATTATTATTAGTTTGTGCCTCTCAAAAGGTTGTAGTTCTCTTACATCAATAATTTTAACAATCTTTTCGTTCATGTTTCACTTTAAAGTTTAAACAAATCTATTTATTGACCTAAAAATAAAGAAGATGAGTTTGTCATTTTGTATGGTTTCAATGCTAATATTATCTCTCCTTTAGCATTAATAATTTTAAAATATAACTTCTTCGCCAGCTATAAATAGCAAAAGTTCCTCTAATCTATTTGGAATTACATATCTCATTTGAGAGGGGTCAAGAGTTTCAGATATTCTTTCCCATTTGATGAGTATTCTGGACGCTGATACGCTATATATTACAAAACTAAACTAATTTAAGAGGAAGCATTTTCATGGCAGTATTTTCTATGATTGCTTGATTTTTCTTCATTCAAAAATTTTTTTAAATATTTAAATTTTATCTTCACCATAAATAGCAAAGCTTTCAATATGTTGTAATTAAAATAAGCGATATTAACCTTATATATGTAAAGTTTAAAATTAAGTTATATAAAGTATTACTTATGGTAAAACTAAGAATTAAAGTGGGACCTAAAGGACAAATTTTAATACCAAAAATTCTTCGAAAGAAATATGGGATAAAGGAAAACGACTATGTAATAATAGAAGCTAATGATGAAAATTTAGTAATAAAGAGGGCTCCTAGTATAAACGAATCATTATCTTGGTTAAGAGAAAGGCGAAAGAAAATTAAAGCTAAACAAGCAAAATTAGGCGACCTTGCTCAAGTAGACCTTGAAGATGAATTCGATGAAAGTATTGGTTGATGCCAGTTTGTTAATATATTTAAATGTTCCTCTGGATGAAGATAAAACGAATTTAGTAGAATCATTTTGGAAGAGATTAATTGAAATAAACGAACTTTATACAGATATGCTTATAATAGATGAAGTTCTTTATGTTTCTAAGAAAAAATATAATATAGAATACACCGAAACATTCGAATTCTTAGATAATGTAGTAATACCTTTTGTAGAAATTCTTGAAATCGATTCAAAAATATATTCTTTATTTAAACTTTATCTAATTAATTATAAATTAAAACCTTCAGATGCAATACATGCCGCAATTATTAAGATGCATAAACTTGATGCTATTGTTAGTGAAGATAAAGATTATGATATTGTTGGGATAAAGAGAATATGGCTTTAGAAATATAAGTAATAAAAAATAAATTACGTTATTTAGCTACAGTTTAAATTGAGTATGTTTATAATAGCTTTAGAAATTCATAAAATACAGAGTCATACTTAAAATACTGTCTTAATCTATATTGATGTATCCAAAAACTCTTTATAAATCTGTTTTTAAATATCCTTTTAGTAATATAGAATGTAGATGCAAATAGACGAGCTTAAAGAACGTTTCCTTGAACTATTAAATAAAGACCAAGAATTTAGGTATGCAGTAGCAGGTTTAATTGGATATAAAGAAATTTTGGATAGAGTAGCAAAAGTTGAAGAAAGGCTAGCTAGTGTTGAAGAAAGGTTGTTAAAAGTTGAAGAAAGAATTGCCCAACATGATGAAATATTAATAAGAGTTCAAGATAGACTATTAAAGGTGGAAGAAAGGCTAGCTATGCATGATGAGAAGTTCGTTAAAATTGAAGAAGAACTTCTTAACTTAAGAAGGAATATTCAAGAAGGTTTCAATATAATGAATGCGCGTATATCAAGATTGGAAAAACAAACGATTATAATTGATAGAAGATTGAGAAATGTTGAAAGTTATGTAGAAAAGATTTCTTTAGAGATTGAAGAAGAAGCTAGAGAAATTATTGCTTATATGCTAAAGCAGAAAGGAATAATCGTAGATCAAATTATCTTTAAGCGCTTCAATAAAGAAATAAATATTTTTGCTGAAAAAGATAATCTTTGTATATTAGGCGAAGCAAAAACAAAGATAAGTCAAACAAGAATAATTAAAATTGATAGAAAATTTGAAAAATTCCTAGAAAGAAATCCTGAATATAAAAATAGGAAGATTATAAAAGTAGCATATGCAATAAGATTTTTACCTGAAGCAGTTGAAGTAGCTAAGAAAAGAAACATTTGGCTTATTACAATGTCAATGAGAGAATTAACGGAATTAAAATTATAATCTTTTAATTTTTTAAAAATTTTGGTTTTAAACATAATCTTATTGATAATTAATTGAATGATATAAAGTCTAGACTTCAACTGAAGATTATTCAATTTCTTAAACCAAAGAATGTATGTCATTTTTAGAAAAATATTATTTCTAACACAGATCCCATCTACACTTAAAGAGCGAATGATATATCACCGCATCAAAAAGGCGACGATTCCTATCATTGATTTGTAGCTACATATCTCATTTTATATGCAATTGAAAAGCTCAGAGAAACCATACAATATAATAAAAGATTTCTATAAAGATACCTTTTTATGTTGAAACAATGAAATAAATTTAATCGAATTATCATCATTGCAATAATTGCTCAAATTGCTTTATTGCTCTTTATTCAAAGAAAATTTTTCTTTTAAGTATTTAATTTGATCCCTGCCCTAAAGGACTAGGCTTTCAATCTATTGTAAAGGAACACTTAGATTATTAATATTCCAATGAGAGAATTACAAAATTAAAAAATATAATTTTTTAATTTTAAAATAAACTTAAACTATAGACAAAATATTAGATAATTTAATTAATTAATATAATAAGAGGTTTCTAAATTGAACATTTTTATTTTGAAACAATGAAGTATATTAAAAAAGCCAAATTTTTACATAAGACTAAAATTTAATTATAAATTACTCAACTTTATTACCAAATCTTTGCAACCAAAGTTCAACAATGTCGTATCCATTTATTTCTATGAATTTCTTTCTACCTTCATTAGTCATTTTCAATGGAGTCCATTGAGTTTTTAAATCTATCTCTACATCAACTTTTCTTGCTGGAATCGCATTTTTAATAGCTTCTGTAACAGAATATGCAATAAAGTCTGTAACAGGACAATAGGGACTAGTGGCTCCTATTTTAATGAAAACATCGCCTTCATTAGAAACCTTTAATTCATAAACCAATCCTAAATTAACAATATCTAGAGGTATTTCTGGATCATAAACTTGTTTAAGACTTTCTGAGATTTTCTTCTTCCATTCTTCTACGTCAATCGAATTATTTATTATTTTTTTGAAAATATTATTAAGTTCTCTCGAATTTATATGAAATAAGTATTAAGTAAAGTATTTATTTAAGTCCCTAATTAATGCTATTACATTGTTAAATTTTCTATACAGATAAAAATAAGATAAAGGAATTCATTAAATAATTGTGCATTATGATTTAGATATAGTTAAAAAGGAATTGTTTGATTATTGTAAAGATAGATGGATAGCTTTGCAAGGCAAAAGCTTTATTAGACATGATGCAAAGGGAGAACCTCTTTATTTTAAAAATATAGATGATGTTTCAAAGTATATTAAAATTTACAACGCCAGAACAATATATGCAACAGCAGCGGTTTATTCAAATATTAAATATTTAAGAATTAGTAGATATACTCCCTTCTTTGATATTGATACTAAGATTGATAAATGGGAACTAGCTGTCGAAGCTGCAAAAATTATAGTTGATGCGTTAGAAAAAGAAGGTGTAAAAGAGTCTGTATACATTATATGGAGTGGAGAAGGGATGCATGTGAGAATAAACGAAAATGCATTGCCTAAAAATATAGACCCTCTACTGGCTTCTAAAGTAATTGTTAATTACATTCTAAAGAAAACAAATACTGAATTAGAAAAGTTAGTAAATAAGTCACAGGGCGATTTAAAAGTTGAAAACTTAATAGATGATAAAAGATTATTCACAGCTCCTTTATCACTACATAGGAATCTTGAATATGTGGCAATTTGCTTATCTACAAAGGATTTAAATAACTTTAGCTTAGAATGGGCAAGACCTGAGAATTTTAAGCATAATATTTCTTGGAGAAATTATGTAGAAAACGAAATAGAAACATTATGCAAGATAGCGATAAAAGAATTTGATACTAAAGTTGTAACAATTACTAAAAATTCTGAAATGAAACCTCAAAGTTTAAAAATAGGAAGATTTCAAATTATGGGTCTTTTGCAAGCTGCTCGGTACTATGTCCTTCATAATGACTCGGATAAAGCCAAGTCCTTTGGGATAAATAGAGCTATATTTTATGCTTGGGCTAAGCATTATGGAAAATCATATTCTTCAACTAAAGGCCATAAAGCTGGTGTTGCTTCAGAACAAACTTTAGAACAAAAAATAAAAAATGTAGCAGGAGAAGAAGTTTACATCGATGATAAGACCGGGTTCTTTATTATCGGAAACAAACCAAACTTTCCTAAAGACTTTGACAAAGAAATTAAAGACAAGATTAATGCCATTTATCCTTTTGAAGAAGCATGGCGTGCAGCTGTTGAATATGTTTCGTCATTTTCTAGGGAAACATTGCTTGATCAAAGAAAATTTTTTGAAAAGGTTTATCTTCCTGTTAGAGACAATTTTGAAAAAATATTAAAAAAAGAAGGCTTATCTCAATTCCTTGAAAAAACAGAGTAATTAAGTCATCATAATAATCTTTAATATTGAAAATAACTTAAAAATAATGTGTAATACTCTGATATCAATTATCCAAATTAGATCAAAAAAAAGTTTATGCTTAAATACGCTATTAGTGATAAAACTTCCTCATAACCACAATACTACCAACAATGATACCAGCAATTAATGAATAAGTCACTAAATATGTTGCATAATCCAAAGAGGTTTTTGGCAAAAATATGTTAGTTGAAACCAATTGAATTTTTATTTCATCTATGTAATATTTTGAGTAATTAAACTTTAGATTTGTAGTTTCTAACTTGGTATTGAAATATGAACTAGCATTTGAAATGAATAAATAAAGCAATCCGTTACTAAAGGTTAAAATTTTTCCATTTTCTAGCTTGCTGAGATTGTACAAGAAACTATAAATTCTTAATTTAAAAGAAATATCCACTTTAAAAATGTATGATTTCATTGAATACATGTTGTTTTGAAAACTTACATTTACAGTACCATTTGGGCTGTATGTAAAGTTATTATAATATGAAAGATTTCCTAGCTTTAGAAGATTAAAATGACTGAAAGTAAAGTTGATGAAGTTCGTTATATTAAAAGAAGTTAACTCATTTACTAAGCTAGATTTAGATTTGTAATTTAAGCTAAGATTAAAATTCTTATAAAAGGTTAATTTGAACAATGTGTTAACTATTGAAATATTTCCTTTAATGTTTATGGTATTGTTAAAAGTCGTACTGTTTATTGCAGCTGTAGAAAATGTTTCATTGTAATTAAGTATAAAAGAACTATTATAGAATGTGGTCTTTGTCTCTTTTAAAATGGTTACATTATATTTTAAATAAGCTGGATTGTTTGATTGGGAATTAACAACAGGAAGTAATATTATTATCGCAATAAGGAATAGAAGAATCAAAATATATTTATTCATATGAAATTTACTTTTATCAAATTAAATAAATTTAACCCTAATATCTTTACTTATATTTTCAAAAAACCAAGATATAAATGATAGTATAGTTTGATACTTACTAGGTCGAAAGTGATCATTCTGATAGTTTTGTAGTATTAAAATTCTTTAATCGAAATAGCTGTTTCTTTTGATTTGTTTAACAACTATTCATCGTTTGTAAGAATTTTTATTCCTAGTTTTTTCGCATAATAAACATATGACGCGTCATAGAATGTTAAAACTATTTTTATAGCTAAATCTTCCACTTCAGGCAAATCTATAGTATTAACTCTGATTATTTTCATTAAGGATAATAATTTAGTTAGATTGTTATAATTTTGGAATAATCCTTTATGTGTTTTAATTTATATTCCTCCCAAAAAATATTTCCAAGTTCATATAATGTTAAATCTAATACTACTCCGTTAATGATCAATTCGATATATTTACTGGGAAATTGTATTAAAGAGTAGAATGCTGATGCTTCGACTATGTACACATTTATCTATGTTCTCGCATCTCTCTAATTTGATTGACCCACTCGTCTTCATTAATATTGCGTAATTCTTCTTTAAGATTTTTTAAAAGTTCTTCAGCAAGCCTTTTTTTCAATTTCAATTCTTTCTTTTATAGCTTTTTCAATTACTTCTCTTAAATTTATACCTAAACGCTCAGCTTCTTCTTTTAGCTCTTTATTAACTCTTACAGATATTACTTTCGTAGACATATATTACATTTATAAATAATTCTGTAAACAAGTTTTTAATGTTACAGAATTAAATCGAATTCTTAAAACTGCATTCATATTAGACTATTATTCGTTCTTTATGAAAAACTAATTAACTTATTGTAGAAATATTTGTGAACTAGGTTTAACAAATTCTTTTTAGCCAATATAGCACGTACCTTATTGCATCTTTGTATTTATAAGATAAGCTAAATAGTTTTTCATATAGAGAAATATTTGCTATATTGCTCTTCATTCAAAGAAAATTTATTTAAAAGTGTTAAATATCATTCTTATGTTTAAGGGTAAAGCTTTCAATCTATTGTAAAGTTTATCTTGATTGAATTATATATAATCACATGACCATAGATAAAGATGAGACAACAAAACTTTATGAACTTTCAATTTATTATTCTAAAATTTATCGTGGTAAAATTTCTATCATTCCTAAAGTTCCAATAAGAAATTTAAACGATTTTTCAATTTGGTATACCCCTGGAGTTGCGGGAGTTTCTTTGGAAATAGCAAAAAATAAAGAAAAATCATTTGATTTGACAGGAAGATGGAATACTATTGCAATTGTAACAGATGGAACGAGAGTATTAGGTCTTGGAAACATAGGACCTGAAGCCTCTATGCCCGTTATGGAAGGTAAAGCTTTAATATTCAAATATTTAGGAGGAGTTGATGCTATACCTTTGCCTATCAAAGTTGATACCGTTGATCAATTTGTAAATGTTGTTAAAGCTGTTGAACCTTCTTTTGGAGGGATAAATCTTGAAGATATAGAATCTCCAAAATGCTTTTATTTATTGGATACAATTAGAAAAGAATTAAACATTCCTGTTTGGCATGATGATCAGCAAGGTACAGCAGGTGCAACTCTAGCTGGTGCATTGAATGCGATTAAGCTTGTGGGTAAAAGCTTGAAAGATATAAAAATAGTTTTCTATGGTGCAGGAGCTTCAAATATTGCTACTGCAAATCTTTTTATAAATGCAGGTTTCGATGCAGGGAAAATGATTTTAATTGATTCCAAGGGGATATTGCATCCAGAAAGAGAAGATATGGATAAATTAATGTTAAACAATCCATGGAAATATGAGCTTTCAATTAAAACCAACAAATATAGAATTAAAGGAGGGTTAAAAGAAGCTTTAGAGGATGCTGACATGCTGGTTGCTGCATCTAAACCCGGTCCGAACGCTTTCAAAAAAGAATACATTAAGGTAATGAATAATGATTCAATAGTATTTCTATTAGCAAATCCAATTCCTGAAATATGGCCATGGGAAGCTAAAGAAATGGGAGCAAAAATTGTTGCTACTGGAAGGTCGGATTTTCCGAATCAAATTAATAATAGTTTGATATTTCCTTCCGTTTTTAGAGGTGCATTGGATGCTAAATCAAAGAAAATTAGCGATGAAATGATCATAGCTGCTTCAAAAGAACTTGCTAAATACGCTGAGGAAAAGGGTATTAATGAAAACTATATAATTCCTTCAATGGATGAATGGCAAGTATATCCTAGAGTTGCAGCAGCTGTTGCTTCAAAGGCAGTAGAACAGGGATTGGCGAGGGAAATTATGAGTTGGAATGAATATTATGAAATTGCAAAGAAAATAATACAAGAAAGCAGAGTTTCTTTAAATACATTGATTGAAAAAGGAGTTATAAGGAATCTATTAAATTATAATAGTGTTTGATATGGAAAAAGGGATCAAGTTTAGAGAAGCAAAAGAAGAAGATATAGAAAGTATTGTAGAACTTGTTATTAGGCTTAAAAGATTGAATGAAGAATTTGATGCGTTACTCAAGGTACGTGAAGATATTGTTGAGCAAACAAAACTATACATAAAAAATTCACTTAAAAGCGATAATAGTTTCATCGTTGTTGCTGAATATAATAAAAAAATTGTTGGAATTTTAAAAGCTGAAGTTAGGGAGAGATTATTTTACTCACCGACAAAAGAAGGATTTATTTCTGAATTCTATATTATGCCAGAGTTTAGAAGAAAAGGTTTGGGTAAAGATCTACTAAAGTATTCTATTGAAAAATTAAAGGACAAAGGTGCTGAGATAGTTACAGCAGAGTTCCCTACGCAAAATAAGATAGCAACTGATTTTTATGCAAAACAAGGATTCAGATCGGTAATAAGTATTCATGCAAGATATATAGATTAATTGGTTGACATTTTTGTACCATATAGTACAGAGAAGCTTGAAATTAGGAGAATAACTATGAAGAAATGTATAAGTTGTATAGCTAACGTATTATAATAATGAATTATACTTCCTAATATTATCGCTAATAATACTAAAAGCAAGTTAAATGTAGATAAATTTCTTTCTAATTTGATCTTTGAATTTCTAAAAGCTAATACTGCTAAAATCAAAATTACGATGGCAATTATTAAATGCGTAACAATTAATGGTATATTTGCATTCACAACAAATATCACATAACCTAATATTGATTCCAAAATTGAAAATAATATCCCTAACAATGCAATCTTTTTCAGCTCCATAATTTTTAATAATTCAGTAAATTAATAAATAAATTACAGGATGCTTAATTTACCTTTTTTAAAAATCAAAAAGGATTAAATCCTTCAAATAATTATTAATTCTTTGAATTTCTTTCATTATTTTTCTTTCTTCATTTTCTAAAAATTTTTTTCTTAATTTAATGATCAATCTAACATTACTAGGGTTAGAGCTACCATAGGATTTTTTCCTATACAAGCTTTTTCTCAAGTCCTTAAATCTTCCCAATTTAATGTATTTACCTTCTAAACTTAATAAATCTTCTACGGTTTTTATGAAATCCTTGCCATTTTTATAAGATTCATTAACAGCTTTTGAGATTAACTTATGAGCTTGTCTAAAAGAAACACCCAACTTTATTACTAAATAATCTGCTATATCAGTTGCTAGTGTATAAATAATTTTATTAGAATTCATTAATGATTCATCTTTTACCTTTAGTTTCATAATAACTTGAACAATCTCCTCAAAAATCTCATCTATCATTTTTAAAGTATTAAACAGAGTGGTTTTTATTTCCTGTAAATCTTTATTGTAGCCTGATGGAAGTGATTTCAAGGTAAATAAAATTTCAAATAAACTACTTACTATTTTGGAACTTTTACCTCTAATCAATTCAAGAGAATCTGGATTTCTTTTTTGTGGCATAATGCTGCTTATGCCTATACTTTCATCCGGTATTTCTACAAGATTAAATTCTTGTGTTGAATAAATGATTAAATCTTCACTAATTCTACTTAAATGAATAGATAACAAGCTTAAGATAAAAATTAACTCACTCTCAATCTCTCCTCTAGAATTGATCGAATCCATTGCATTTTGTGTAATATTCCTAAAACCTAATAATTGCGCTGTCAATTTTCTATTTATTGGCCAATTCACACCAGCAATTGCACCTGAACCTAATACACAATAATCTAATCTTTTATAAACTTCCCTTAATCTTTCATAGATCCTTATTAAAAATTCTACATGAGCCAATAGATAATATCCATACGTAATTAATTGAGCTTGTTGTAAATGAGTATAAGATATGAATAATTTTTTGTATTCTAAATCTGCTAGGTTTAATAATTCTTTCAATTTTTCAAGAAATTTTAAAGAGAAATTATTTATCCAATCTCTTAAATACATTCTTACGTCATTTATGATAAGTTCATTTCTACTTCTTCCAATATGTAATTTTCCTCCTACTTCTATTCCTATTTCTTTTATCAAATAATCTTCCACAAGAAAATGTATATCTTCGAAATTTCCATCAAAGACTAATTTGCCCGCATTATAATCATTGTAAAGCTTATTCAAAGTTTTAATCAATAATTTAGCTTCTTCCTTTGTTATAGCATTTATTTTTTCCAAAGATATTACATGAGCTTTACTTGACAATATTTCATAAATCAATAATCGCTTATCCGTTTGAATATCAATCTTCGATTCCCTAAGAAGAAACTCAGACTTTAGTTCTTTCTTCTCTTCTTGCATTTATCTTCTCTACCTTTTTAGCCAATACAGTTTGCAAAGAATAAATATTTATAAAACCTTCTGAATTTTTCTGATTAAACTGAGATTCGCTACTATATGTTGATAGCTTAATATCATATAGAGCAAATTCACTTTTTCTTCCAATAATTCTCATGTTGCCTTTATACATTTTTACCTTTACTTTACCAGTAACCCTTGGAATTTGTGTTGAATTTATAAAAGCTTCAATATCCTTTCTCAGAGGATCCTCCCATAGACCATTGTAAACTAATTTTGTCCATAATGCGTCTAAATATTCCTTTGCTTCATTCTCAAGCTTTGTCAGTACAAACTTCTCTAAATCTTTATGTGCTTCGATTAGGATCAATGCAGCCGGACATTCATAAACTTCTCTGGATTTTATTCCAACCAATCTGTCTTCTATATGGTCAATTCTGCCAATTCCATGCATGCCACCAAATTCATTTAAAAATTTTATCAATTCAATTTCGTTCATCTCTTCACCATTCAATTCTATAGGAATTCCATTCCTAAATCCTATTTCTAAGTAAGCTGGCTTATCTGGTGCATCTAATGCAGATTTTGTCAATTCAAATGCGTCTTCAGGAGGTTCAATGAATGGGTCTTCAATAATGCCTCCTTCAATTGATCTACCCCAGATATTTTGATCTATACTATATGGCTTCGTTTTTGATACACTCAAAGGTATGCCATTTTTCTTAGCATATTCAATTTCCTCATCTCTCGTTAAATTCCATTCTCTTACAGGTGCAATTATTTTAAGATTTGGATTTAAGGCTTTAATTGTAGCTTCAAATCTTACTTGGTCGTTTCCTTTACCTGTACAACCATGGGCGACAGCTTCAGCATTTTCAATCTCAGCTATTTTAACTAGATACTTTGCAATTAAAGGTCTAGAAAGTGCACTACTCAAAGGATACTTTCCTTGATAAAGCGCATTTGCCTTAATAGCATTGTTAACATAGTTTTCTACAAATTCTTCAACAGCATCAATCGAGTAATGCTTTATAGAACCTATTTTATAAGCTTTCTCTTCTATGAACTTCATGTCTTCATTTTGGCCGACATTGAGAGTAAGCGTAATAATTTCATAACCATATTTTTCTTGAAGCCATTTTATAGCTACAGAAGTATCTAATCCCCCTGAATATGCTAATACTAGCTTAGCCATTAGATAAACAACTTGAAGAATACAAAAAAACATTGTGTAATAAAGGAAACAATTGATTTTAATTAGGTTTCAAATAAAACAATTATTTATACTTTCTTCTAATTAAATTCACAGTCTCTTCAAGTAGCTGATATCCAATTAATGCATCCTTTGAATTTACTATGAATATAGTATCAAGATAACAAGAAATTACTTGTGTTAAGTTAATTCCATTTTTAAAAAATAAATTTGTAATGAAAGAAATTACACCAGGAGTCGTTATTATTTCCTTGGGACTTTGAAGCACTATTGCACTTTGATCTTCGATAATATCAATGATTTCTTCTTTACTTATTACTTTCATTAAGCTAAAAAGATTTTTTTTCTCTAATACCATGGAAAATGTATCTATCCCTTGCGTAATCTGGAAAAATCTTGAATTTTTTATGACATTTAAGATTTTATCAAATTTTGTTACAAAAGTTTCCCATCTTATAGTTAATACGATAACTTCATTTCTCAATTGTAGTGTGGTTTCTGCAATTACTTTTCTAATCTTTTCATCATGTAATGATCTATCTTTAGAAACTTCATCTGAATATCTAATTAATGCCATTTTTACAGATTCTAACGAAACTTCAGAACCTGTTATTTTTTCGATCTCAGGCTTAATGAGTTTAGCTGTAGATGTGTAATTTAATAATTTATTCTTTAAGCAATCAGATATTGTTGGATGATTATCAACAACTTTTTTTACTAGCTTCGAAATAGATAATTCTTGTTTCAAATTTATTAATAGATATAATTAACTCTCATTTTAATAATTTATCCAATTCCAGTAATGAATTTTCTAATATTGCTATGGAATTTAAATAATCATCGATAATTATTCTTTCTTTGTTTGTATGAGATAATTTCGAATCACCAGGGCCGTATGTTATCATTGGAATCGATTTTAATTTAGAGAATATATTTATCTCACCAGTGCCAGATTTTTTCAACAACTCAACTTTTAATCCCAATCTTTTTATCGTTCTTATAAAGCTTCTAACTAAAATATTATTTAAATCAGCTTCAAATGGTTCAATTAAATCTTCTATTTTAATTATTGAATTAGAAGATTTAA
>JAFMCU010000014.1 GCA_017857595.1 Thermoprotei archaeon | reverse complement strand
TTAAATCAGCTTCAAATGGTTCAATTAAATCTTCTATTTTAATTATTGAATTAGTTTTATTTAGATTTTTATTCATAGCTTGAATTAAATCGCCTATGTTGTATTCTCTTGGGAATCTTATATCTAAGACTAATTTACAATAAGAAGGAATCACATTTACTTCTCCATTACATTCAATAACAGTAGGATTGAATATAATATCTGGAAAATTCTTTAAAATATTTTTTCTTGATCTGTTAAGGAAATTCATGGCCTCGATTATAGGATTTGGAGTAATTTTTGTTGAAGAATGTAGTTTATTTCCTCTAAATATTATGTTATATTGAATCCTACCATTGTAAGCTATCGTTATTTTATTGCATCCTCCAGGTTCTCCAAAAATTGCATATGAAGGCCATGAATTGATTTTATCCAAGGTATATTTCAAATTTTTAATTCCATTACATGTAGTTTCTTCTTCAACTGTTGCAACAAATATTAACTTCTTTTTAAAAGATCTATTATCCCTTAATCTTTTTATTGTTGAAATAAAGCATGCTAAGGGAGACTTTGCATCACAAGCGCCTCTACCAATGATTTGATCATCGAAAACTTTTACCTTCAATTTCCCTTTCACAGTGTCCATATGCGAAGAAAGCATAATACTAGGTTCAGAACCTTCAACTAAAGCTATTACATTTCCTACATTATCAATCAACAAATAATCTGGCTTAATATTACTTTTAATATAATCATAGATATAACTTGCTATAGCTTCTTCTTTTCCACTAGGGGAATAAATTTCGATTAAATCTTTTAATAGCTCTATTGCTTCTTTTTTTAACATTAAACTGGATAAATAGGAGGAAATAACAATCCTTCAGTTTCTTTTAAACCAAACATTAAATTCATACATTGTATAGCGTTACCTGCAGCACCTTTTACAAGATTATCCAAAGCTGAAATGATTATTGTTTTTTTGTTTCTATTATCCAATTCAAATCCAATATCTACGAAATTGGAACCAATCAGAAATTTTGGATCAGGTAATTTATAAATTCCACGGGGATTCCTAATAATTCTTACAAATTTTTCGCTTCCATAATCCTCTCTAAAATAACTCCATATGTTTGAAACATCATCATAGTAATTAACATAGCTAGTTACAAGAATACCTCTGACATTGTTAACTGAATGGGCAGATAATGAAACATTTAAATTAACTCCAGAATACATTCTTAGTTGTTCTTCAATTTCAGGTGTGTGCCTGTGCATCGCTGCTTTATATGCTCTAATTGAACCAAACCTTTCTGAAAAAATGCTAGATAGCTTTATACTTCTACCTGAACCTGATGAACCAACTTTAGCGTCTATGAAAATTAAATCGCTTATTTTTCTTCTCTTTGCAAATGGATACAAAGCAAGAATAGAAGCTATAGCAATACAACCCGGATTGGATACCAAACTCGCAGATGAAATTTTCTCTTTATTTATTTCCGGAATACCATATATGAACTCATTAAGCAACTCTGGATTTTTATGATCAATATTATACCAAGCCTTATATTCTTCAACACTTTTAAGCCTAAAATCTGCACTTAAATCAATTATCTTTACTCCACTTTCAATTAAACTTGGTATTATGTTCATTGATACACCGTGAGGCACACAAGAAAAAATTATGTCTGAATTAAATGCTGATTCTATGTTATTGAACGAAGCAAACTTAATGTTTAATATATTTTTTAAAAATGGATGTATTTCATGAACATACTTACCTTCATTCTTTCTTGAAAATATGTATTTTATCTCAACTTCAGGATGCTGAACAAGCAATCTTAACAATTCTCCACCAGTATAACCTGATGCACCAATTATACTTACTTTCATCTCTTCCCTTTTTTTACTATATAATTTAAAATTGATTCTACAATTTTTTTACCTGCAACCTTCGCAGCTCCACCAAATTCAACCGATGAATTTATTTCATTTATAAGAATTTGATCCTTTTTTTCCATTGCATCGATACCTAATATCTCTCCTCCTATTGCTTCCTTTACTTTAAAAAAGATTTCTTTTTGCCCGTCTGATAATCTCGCTTCTTCAACCTTTCCTCCAAGTGCTACATTAGTTCTAAAATCATCATTAGCTTGATATCTATAAATAGTAGCTACTATTTCATCGCCTACTACTATACATCTTATATCTCTGCAAGGTTTTTCGACGTACTCTTGAATATAAAAAACTTCCTTGTACATAGAATTTAAGAAACTTCTATATTCAAGTATGTTTTTTAACTCATATTGATCTCTTATTTTATGTACAAATCTTCCCCAGCTTCCAACTATCGGTTTAAAAACTAATGGAAAACCTAACATTTCTGAAGACTTTATGCAAGAATCTTCAGAAAAAGAAACATAGGACAAGGGAGCTGGTATTCTATTCTTAAGTAAAATAATGTTCGTTAACAACTTATTTGAAGAAATTAAATTAGTTTGAAAATTATTTATAACTTGACCACCAGCGTATTCTAAAATAGCTGTAGAAAATAATCTTCTAGTTGAACTGGTACATCTTTGTAAAAAAATTTCTTCTTTTAATGATTTTTCAACATTCTTATCCAGTTTAAAATTTACATTTTTTATTTCAAGTGTATTTAAATTAATTTCTCTTTTCTTTGCTTCATTTATTATTTCCTTCTCTTCCCATCTAAGAATATCGTAAACTAAACTAAATGATACCACTTATTTATTCTCCCCAGTCTTCTGAAATTGCTTCAGCTTCTTTGTAATCTATTTTACCATTTTTTACTTCCTTAATTTCATATATTTTTCCACAATCAGGGCATTCAAGCAATTCTCCTACCATTGCATCATCTGGTACTTCAATATTACCCTTACATTCTATACAGCTTATGTATTTGGTTTCCATTGATATGGTTTTTATTCTTATTCATACTTAACATTTATGTAACTTACAATGAAATATGCATTAAATTTGTTTCATAAATCACAATTAAAAAAATATTTTTTGATAATCACTATTTCTATATTCTAGATAAATGTTCTATTTAGAACAAATTTTGTATAAATTGTTACAATAAATTTTAATCTTGCTAACTTATTAGATGATATTTATAATGATTAAATTTTTAATCAAAATAGGAGGAGAAGTTATTAAAAATAATTTGGAGAATATTATAAATACGATATCAAATATTAAAGATAAAGTTCTAATTGTTCATGGAGGTAGGGAAATAGTTAATTTCTATAGTGAAAAATTTGGAATAAAGCCTAAATTTGTAATATCTCCAGAAGGTATCCGAAGCAGATACACAGATGCAGAAGAGTTAGACATATACATAATGGCTATGAGTCTGATAAACAATAGAATCACTTCTATGCTAAACTTTAATGGAACTAAATCTATTGGTATAAATGGTATTTTCGGTAATTTAATTGTTGCTAAGAAGAAAGAAAAAATAGTAATTATTAATGAAAGAAATAGAAAGCAAATTATTGAAGGTGGCTACACAGGAAAAATTACAAGGATAAACAAGGAAGTTTTAGATATATTAATCGATTATTACGATTGCATTGTTATTTCACCAATAGCTATAGATATTGAAAGTAAATGTATATTGAACGTGGACAGCGACCAAGTAACGTCGGAATTAGCTAAAGCTATGAAACCTGAGAAGTTGATATTTTTAACAGATGTAAACGGATTAAAATTAGAAAGTCAAACCATAAATGTCATAAAATCTAAGGATATTTCAAACATTATAGATAAAGTCGGCATAGGGATGAATCGTAAATTATTGATGATCCAAGATGCTTTGATGCATGGAGTAAATGAAGCAATCATTGCATCTGGCTTAGTAAAAGATTTCATGAGTGAAATTGAAAATTCAACAAGGGTAATACAATAAATGGAATATAAGAGCTTTTTTGGAAACAGAGAAATAACAATAGTTAAGGGCAAAGATCAATATGTTTGGGATACTCATGGCAATAAATACATTGATATGCATACAGGAAATGGTGCTGCATTTTTAGGTCATAAAAATGAATATGTTATAAAAGAAATTTTACAGCAGATCGAAAATATACAAACCTTAAGCACTTCATTCAATACACCAATTAGAGAAAAAATGTTAGAAAAGCTAGAAGGTATAAGACCTAAAGAAATGGATTATGTATCTCTGCTAAACAGTGGAAGCGAAGCTGTAGATTTAGCATTAAAAATCTCAAGAAAAATAACTTCTCGGAAAAAATTTATAGCGTTTAAAAATTCTTTTCATGGAAGAACATTTGGAGCATTGTCTGTAACATGGAATCCTAGATATAGGAAACCTTTCATGCCTTTGATAGATAATGTTGAATTCCTTGAATTTAATAATATCGAAGAACTAAAAAGGATAGATAATGAAACTGCTGCTGTAATAATCGAACCAGTTCAGGGAGAGGGTGGAGTCTATCCTGCTAGTATAGATTTTTTAAATGGAGTTTATGAAAGATGCTTACAAACTAATTCATTGCTTATTATAGATGAAATACAATGTGGATTCGGGAGAACAGGATTAACTTGGACGCATGAAAAATCAAAAGCTGTTGCTGATATTTTGTTAGCTGGTAAAGGAATTGGAGGAGGATATCCATTAAGTATAGTTTTTTATACCGAAGAAATTGCAAAAGAAATTGATGATGGAGACCATGGAAGTACATACGGAGGAAATCCTTTAGCTATGGCTTCCATAGTCGGAGCAATTGAAGCATTTGAGAAAGATAATGTATTAGAAAAAGTGAATAATAATTCTAAGGCTTTTCATTCAGAATTGAATAATTTGATTTCTGAATTTAACATTATTAGAGATATACGCATACTAGGTCTTATGATAGCGATAGAACTTAAGATAAATGCTAGCCAAATTATTTCAGAATTGCAAAAGGAATTCATCCTTGCTCTAAAATCTGGTTTGAATATAATAAGATTTTTGCCACCTTATAAAATACAAGAATTTGATATAAAGGAAACTAAAGAAAAAATATTAGAAATATTAGAAAAAATTAATCTTTCTTTAAAATAGCTAGCTTATGCAATAATAATTCTTGTTGATATCCAACTGGGCTAATGGCAAGATTTAAGAACGCGGAAGACGTTGAACCTATAGTTACATATTGCAAGGTGAAAGATTGAAGTGTTCCTGCTCTTTGATGCACGCCCTTTACAACTCCGACTGCACTAAATAACTCTTCCCAACCTGCGTTATTTACTAAATATATTGCTGTTAAGTTCTTAGAAGTTTGTGCGAAATTGGAAGTTAAACCTAGAATTCTTGCTCCTCCATATGCATTTATAATTTCTAAAATGCCTGAAAATCCACCATATGTATATAAGTTCTCAAATTGCTTTAAGGTTAAGTTGTAGTTTCCAAAAATCACTTGACCTACATAATTTAGCCCTAACGAAACTGTACCGTTTTGTGCAAAAGTTAAATTATAAGGTATTACATTGGGATTAGTAATTGGTACAGCAAAGAAACTATATGTCATTGTAATTGGAGTGCTAATATCATAATGTAACGTAGCATTGTAGAATCCTTTTTCTACTGCTAGTTCATGATATTCTTCATTTAATTTAGCATATTGAAATACTGAATTAAAGGTCTGATATGCATCGAAAGTTCCTTCTTGAACAACAGAAGAATACACTGTTCCCTTCGCAAAGTTTAATACTGCTGTATTATTTAAAAAGAAACTGCCTGTCTCTTGATAAACTAAACCAAAGAATCCAGCAAAGAATAAAGGTCCTGAGTCTAGGAAATTAGAGTTGCTACTTATCAATTTTCCAGATTGCAATGTATTATTTGGATCCACCCATAATAGTAGAGCTCCAGATACAATCCATCTGAAGTATGGTACACCATTTATTTGCAAAGCAGCTAACAAATTAGTCATTGTTATGGATATAGTTGCATTATTTCCAAGAGCTAGCATAGGTGTTAAGTCTATTAAATTTTGAGAATGAAAAGCTAACGTATTTATTGAAGTTACAGGTCTCCAATAGAATGGATCTATACCCCCTGTATATATTGTTTCATAAGGATTAACAACTCCTGCTAAAGTAACTATCATAAAATACGAGTAAGTTTCTCGGTGCAGGTTCGTTTGCATACCAAAATTCGTCAAGTTGAGACCCTTCAGTATAAAATACAGCTGCCATTCTATATGTTCCTGCAGGAAGGCTTATGTTTTGTGAGATAAAGTCATTAGTTGGTGATAAAGCTACAGCTGAATAACCAAATCTATTAACGAATAATGGTATGAAATAGTTAGGTAAACCAGGTATTGGATTTCCTGGATATAAATATAATGTAACATTAACTAAATAATATCCCGTAATACCTATTCTAGGTGCTATATAATTCGTTAGAACTACTTGAAAAGTAACAGTTCCTTCTAATAATTTCTGATAGTATGTTACATCTGCTTGGGCAGTAGAGTTCAAAATTTCTTGAGTAGAACCCCAAAGTAATGGAATTCCGTTGGCAAATATGTAAAACGCTCTATCATATTGCGGACCTCCCGTTTCTCTAATAGACGCATTTAATATTACAAGACTGTAATTTCCTACTGGTACATTGACAGTGAAAACTTTTGGAATTACGCCACTGTTATTAAATATAGCATTTACTGCTACAGGAACTGCCATAGGTGTTGTTGATGGAGGTTTCATCTGAAAAGCTTGGAAAGAATAATAAGATGGAGGATCTACATCCTGAGCATCAACTGCAAATTTGTAAAGACTTGGCTTATTTATGCTTGCATTATTTTGATTTGAATATGCATGTATGGGAGTTAAAGGTATTAATAATATTATTGCTATGAATAGAGCCAAAATTAATATTTTTTTGTTCATGTTGTCCCACCCTCTTTTGTTTGCATTGTAGCTGCTACGGTAGACGGTCTTCTTCTACTAAGAATAATAGCTAGTATCAATGCAATTACACCTATAATTAATGAAATTATTGCAACTATTAAAACTTCATTTGCAAATGCTGAAGTGCTCGCTAAATTATAATTATTTTGAACAGTGTATGTATAATCGTATGTTAAACCATTCGATACCTCAACTAGTAATTCATATGAACCATCTGGCATAGATGAAGCATTAAAAGGTATTGATACGAGTAATCCTGAAGATGTTGTATTAACTTTATAGCTTACTGGTTGGCCGTTGAGCATTACGTTCAATACTTTAACATTTTGACCTGTTATGTTAACAGTTATTGTAGCACTTGCTGTTGTTATTTTAGTAGGATATACAGTTACTTTAGGAGCTGGTACTTGTGATATAGCACTTATTCCAGCAAAATTAACGCCGTTTAATGTTATATTACTTGCTTGCTGATTGAATGCGTAAGTTGAATTTACTATTGATGTCGAATATAAGTTTACGTTAGATTTAATTGCCGTAACAGCTACACTTGAACCTCCTATAGTACTTTGCCCTATTGTAACGTTTGAGTTTCTTGCAATTAAAGATGTAATTCTTGAATTAATTATGTTTACCTGTGCGTTATTAATTGTTAAGTTGCCTATGATTGAATTAGTTAAAGTAAGTTTTATTCCTGAAATAGCCAAACTTGTTGCATATATGTTTGTAAGATAATAACCGCTTCCGCTTCCCGTTAAGAAAGGAACTGTGGAAATATTCATGTTGGTTATATTTAACGTTCCTAAATATTCATAAGGTAGAACATCCACATATTTCTTCATAGAAACAAGATCTTCACCTGTTGCTGCTGAACCTGAGACAAAAACAATCCAATGTCCCGCTAATGAATATAACGATGCTCCAGAGTATATTGAAGAGCTTATCTCTGAAGGTATCTTATATTTACCATACCACATATTAATTGTTGAATTGTATTGCAAAGGAATTCCTACGTTATAGGACATTGTATATAAAGCTGGCGAAAGAGAAGCTGGAATTATGGTAGCTGTGAACATTCCATTCTTAACTTCTGTACCTGCCATTGTTCCAGTTGAATATTTTATATCAACATATAATTTGATTGTTTGACCTTCAGCAGCTGCAGATTGTATATTAAAGTTATAGTTTAATCCACCTTCAGCTACAAAGAATCCAGTTGTAAAGTAACCGTATTCAACACCTGTTTCGGTGTTAAGAGCTGAAGTATAAACAACTGTGTAGAATCCTGGTGTAAAGTTAAGCGGTATTTTAAATAATGCTATTTGTCTAAAGAAAAAGTTCCTTATGCCATATATTCTTTCATTTGGTGCAGGTTGTAAAGGTACTTTTGCTACTAAAGCATTTTGCTGGTTATAAATATTCGCTGTTATATTTGATGTAAATTCACCTAGACCAAATTGATTGAATGCCATTGCTTCAAGTAGAATACTTTCTCCAGGTGTCGCTGAGCCTACTCCGCTGACTACAGGAGTTATAACTCCTCCATAAAGACCTTCACCAAATACTTCATATGTGTATATATTTCCATAACCTGTATCAACTTCCACTATATATGTCCCTTGAGGCATTGGAGATAATAAGGCATAGCTTCCATTGTATAAGCCAGGAAAATTTGGATTTGGAAGTAATGTTACATTAAATAGATTCCTTCCATTCATAAAGAATTTAGCTAATATACTGTTAGTTAAGTATGGAGATCCATCAGGATTATTTACTTCTACAGCTACTAAGAAGGGATTATTAGGAGGTATAGCTGGCGCAAAAGGATATGGTACAGGTAGCAAGATATTTACAGACAATCCTACATCTATATCAGTAGCACCCATACCTGAATATCCTGAGCTATTACCTTCTACCACAATTTGCCATATATTTGCAGGTTGACCAGGCATTATTGTATAGAAACCAACCCAGTTGTTATTTGAAAATGTTAAAGGAACACTATCTAGATATCCATTTGTTGTGTATATTTTAGCAACAAAGCTTCCACTACTGACTACTGTTTGATTCGGATAAGTTATGTATGCAATTATTTCAAACGTGTTAGTATAATTATACCATGGAATTGAATTACTTGGACTAAAGGTTGTTACTGAAATTGATAACCCTGGTTTGTAATAGTTTTTAATTATACTAGCCAGCATACCAAGGTTAGGTGAGCCTAATCCTGTCAATAAATCATAACCAAGCCCAGCATAGTATCCAACGTTATAACCCCAAGTTATATCATGAAAAGCCTTGCTATACAATGTTGAATTTTGGTATATCCAATACAGAATTGGATTCAGCAATCCTAAGCTTTTACCTAAGTAACTGTCTAAATCTGCAGTCATGCCTGCCCATAAAGGTGAAGCTAAGCTTGTTCCACCTACAACCAATATTTGACCTTCAGCATATATTATTGCCCCAGTGTATGGATTTGCATCTGCAGCTACATCTGGAGTTGCTCTACCATTATAAGGCAAAATTCCTGCCTGATACCAAGGAGTTGGGAACAATGTACTAACGCCACCACCTGTAGATATTGTGAGACTAAAATATTGTGGAGTTATACTCCATGCAGTTTCATACCCATAAGTGGCATTAGAATTCATTTGAGATAGATATCCTGAAGTAACATTAACATACAATGTTGTACCACCTACGCTTGTTACAAATGGAGATGATGATGGAAATGTAGCACCACCATAAGTTGTTGATTCACCAAAGTTAGGTGCTCCCCAATCACCTGAACTAGCAAAGAATGAAATCCCTTCAGCGGCACCTAAAGCAAAGTAATAATCTAAGAAAGGATAATTTGGATAGGGGGTGCCAAAAAAGAAGCCATAAAATCCTGAAGAACCAATAAGATTTTCTGGTGTACCCCAACTCATTGAAACAACATTTGCTAGATTCTTGGTTACAACAATATCAACAGCTTCATACAGTGCAGACTCAGCATCGGATGAAACAACTAAGTTTATATTTGCATAAGGTGCAAGAGCGTGGGCAGATTCCACATCTAAAGCTACTTCAACATCCCAGCCAGTAACTAAACCTAAATAAGGTTCATAAGGTCCAACAGGAGTTATTGTAAGGTTTACAGGAGGAAGATTGAATTGTTCATCGAAAGCTTTAATATCTTGATAAATCAAAGGATCACCAAATGCATCAATAATTGCAATCGTAAAACCTTTTCCATTGGGTGTAACATTGTAAGCACCTACGAAGTCTTGTGGTGAATACATGCTTGCAGCAAAAGAGAAACTAGGGTCAATAGGAGTTGAATGTGTTCCATTATAAGCTAAAATAGCTTCGCCCTGCTTTTCACCTAGAACTAAATAATCTGGCTGAAAACTTGTTATATTTGTCAAGCCACCTATCAATGTATTTTTAAGCTCATTAGGTATGCTTGGTATATTTAAAGGTCTATAATAAGTAATTCCATTATAACCAAAATAGGCTAACTGAGTTTGAAATAGATTATTTATTTGTTCAACTGTAGCTGAAACCATTACACTAAATGATGAGCTATAAACAATTTTAAAAGCATGTGATGCAAAGAAATTTGATATGCTAGAGACTTTATCTTCCTGTGCAAATTCTTTAATCAAATCTGAAGTTTTTAAAGGATATAATTGATGTGATGCTACTTTTTGAGCAATAAAGTACAATTCATTTAAATTTTTAGGAGGAATAAATATTGTTAAGTATATTTGCTTATTATTTGGTACTAAGCTAATGTAATTTCCTTGATAATTTGGTGTCAGAAAATAAGAACTTGTATGGTTGTATGCGTATGCGGCAGGAAAGTATAGTAATATTACTAATAGTAATACTAAAATATATTTCATTGACTTTTTTAACTATTTAATAATATAAAAATGTTTCCTTTTGATTACTAAATGATATATCGTATCTTTTTCGCAGCTATTCTTATACTTACTTCATTTGTCTCAAAAATTCTTGCTAATTCTTTTTGTGTAAATCTTTTCTTAAGTATTTTTCTTTTACCTAAAAGCCACAACACAGCACCAGCTACAGCTCTAGGAGTAATGTTCCCTACTTTCTTTTTTATGTCGCTTAAATGTTCATTTATTGCCTTCTGAACCATTTGTTTTTCTTCTTCGTTCAGGCTACTAGGTAATTTTTCTTTTAAAATTGTTACAACGTCAGGTATTCTAATTAGTCTCTTTGTAATTCCCGATTTATATATAGATGTGGAGAGACTCCAAATTACTTTTGGTTTAACACCTGTAATTTTTGATATTTTATATATAGGTATTGGATCATTCTCTAAAATTCCAGATACGAATATCAATCCAGCAACTATCTCATCAAATGAATATCCAAGCAAAGCTAACTTTTTTTTAGCTTCTAAATACAATTGCATTATTCTATTTTTTACATTAGACTTTAAATTCAATATTTTACTATACAACTCAATCTTTTCTTCAAGCTTTAATGGTATAAGTTGACTCATAGTTATCTATGAAACTATTTATATTTATAGATTTTTAAATCTTACTAAATTTTTTTGTTTTCATATAAATTTTTTAAAATCAATACAAATGACAGGCTACAAAATGTCCTGGCTCAATTTCTCTTAATTGTGGTTCTTCTATTCTGCATCTTTCAAATGCAAATGGACATCGAGGATGGAATCTACAACCTTTAGGAGGATTAATTGCACTGGGTATTTCTCCTTTAGCCTTAACAGTTACTTTAGGTGCACGTGGATCAGGCACAGGTATTGCTGCAATTAAAGCCTGTGTATAAGGATGCAATGGTTTATCAACAAGTTCTTCAGAAGATGCAATTTCAACAATTTTACCCAAATACATAACGGCAATTCGATCACAAATGTGTTTTGCTGTAGCTAAATCGTGCGAAATAAATAAAAAAGAAATACCATATTTGTCTTTCAAGTCAAGCATTACATTCAATACTTCAGCTCTAATAGATACATCTAACATTGATACTGGTTCATCAGCTACGATAAATTCAGGATTCAAAACAAGAGCTCTTGCTATAGCAACTCTTTGTCTTTGTCCTCCACTAACTTCATGCGGATATAAATCATAGAAAGACTCAGGAGGCTCCAATCTTACGTCTTTAAGAGCAGTATATACACGATTCTCTATATCCTCTTTGCTTGCTAGCTTATTAATTCTAAGCCCTTCAGATACTATATCAAAAATCGTATACCTTGGATTCACTGATTCATAAGGATCCTGAAATATAAATTGAATTTTAGTTCTATACTTAATCAATTTATTTTGAGGTAATTTTGAAATATCTTCACCTTTAAACAATATGCTACCTTCAGTAGGGTCTAATAATCTTACAATCGTCTTACCCAAAGTTGTTTTTCCGCATCCTGATTCTCCTATCAACCCCATTATTTCATTTTTTCTTACTTCTAAATCAACTCCATCCACAGCTCTAACATATAAATTTTCCCTGCTAAATAGAGTAGATAAAAATCCTCTCCTTAATGGGAAATATTTTTTAAGACCTTTGCAAGAAACAATTGTTTCGCTCATGTCAATACAAATGACAGGCTACAAAATGTCCTGGCTCAATTTCTCTTAATTGTGGTTCTTCTATTCTGCATCTTTCAAATGCAAATGGACATCGAGGATGGAATCTACAACCTTTAGGAGGATTAACCAAATTTGGAGGTGTACCAGGAATATAAGATAGCTTTTGCCTTTTTGCTCTTATATTTGGAAATGAAGCTAATAGACCTTGTGTATAAGGATGCAATGGCTTTGTGTAAACACTTAAAGAATCGCCCATCTCTGCTATTTTACCTGCATAGTATATAATAACTTTATTACATAAATCTGCAATAATCGAAAGATCATGTGTTATCAAAATCATCGTCATTTTTAGTTTTGCTTGTAAATCTCTAAGTAGATTCATAATGTTTGCTTGAACGATAACATCTAACGCAGTTGTGGGTTCATCAAGAAGTACAACATCCGGATTATTTGATAAAGCCATAGCAATCGCTACTCTTTGCTTCATACCACCGCTTAATTCATGGGGATAACTTTTAACCCTTGCCTTGTCTATGCCTACAAGTTCAAGTAGTTCTTCAGCCCTTTTCCATGCATCCTTTTTTGACATAATTTTATGTTCAACGATACCTTCAACAATCTGACCTCCTATAGTAAAAACAGGATTAAGTGCATTCATGGACCCTTGCGGTACTAAGGATATTTTTGTCCACCTTATATCTCTTAGTTCAGATTCTTTCATGTTAGTAATATCAATACCATCAATTAGAATTCTACCAGATTTTATCTCTGCATTCGGTGGAAGAAGTTTTAATATTGTCATCGCAAGGCTTGTTTTACCACTTGCTGATTCACCAGCTATGCCTAAGAAATCACCTTTCTCTATCTTAAATGATACATTATCGACAGCCTTAACATAACCTTCCTTAGTTTTATAATACATTCTTAAATTTTCGACATCTAAAATTCTTGTGCTCATCTTCCTCTCAATCTAGGATTAAATATTTCATCCAATGCATAACCTAACATTACAAAAGATAATGATAAAATTACTATAGCAATACCTGGGAATATAAACCACCACCAACCATAGCCATAATAGGTCGCTGATGCAGCATGTTCATATGCCATTGAAAGCATTCTTCCCCATGTAGGAGTTTCGGATACACCTGGGAATAAGAAATCAAGAGCAGCTTCTGTTAATATGAAGCCAGGAACACTTAACGCTAAATTTGCATAAACAAGACCCATTACATTAGGTAAAAGATGTCTTCTAAGAATATACATGTTTCTTGCTCCTAATACACGCGCTGCTTCTATATAACCTCTCTGCTTTAAAGATAAAACTTGAGACCTTATAACTCTTGTTACGCCTGGCCAAGATAAAACTGCAAATAGGATAATAATCCAGAAATAAATTGATTGTGCAAGAAAACCATTTTGAGTTATAACAGTTACGAATACAATTGCTAATGGTAGAAATGGTATAACAAGGATTATATCAGTTATTCTCATCGTAACTTCACTCAAAATACCTTCAAAGAATCCTGCAAAAAGGCCTAAAAAAGCTCCAAGTAATACAGATAAAACTCCAGCTAATATTCCAACCTCCATAGATATTCTTGAACCATAAACAAATTGGGACCAAAGGTCCTTTCCTTCAAAATCTGTACCCATAAGACCATATGCTCTTCCTAAAACAAAAAAGTAGGGATTACTAATTTTTACTGATAAAAATCCAGGATTAAAAGAAGTAACAGCTACTAATTGAAGAGTAAAAGTATATTGGCCTGTTTCATTTAAATAAATTAGCCCTGTATTAGGAATTCCTGCACCACTTGGACCTAGTGCAGCTACGTTTACATCTGGTAATATAGTATTCAATGCTACAGCATCCCATTTATTTAAGCTTAGACCGTTATTATAGCTAATGGTTTCTTGCGGAGATGTAGCCATGATTAAGTAGTTCGTTAACTTATATACCTTGCCAGAAGGATTTTTTAACATAAATTGAAAATAGAAATCTGTTACATTAACAACTTTTACAGGAAAGACAAAAACACCGAAATAAAAATTGTAAGGAGGCTTGTAATTATAGTTAAAAGTCGTTGAAGAATTTAAAATTACTACGCTTTGTGGAAATATTGTTGCTGGCAAGCTTGCATTTATCTCTAAATATTTGTCTGAAACTTGATCAGAACTATATCTTGAAATTGAAACCAAGCTATTAGGTATTTGATCTGTTCCTATAGAAGTTGTTACTAAAGAATGAGATGCTATTTGATTATTCCATGTAGCTATATTTGATGATGTTAATTCTAAATTTGGTGGCAATCCTTGATATGGCGGAAAAACGGTAGCCCATTCTGGAACTGCCCAAGGATTTGCTACAAAGGTTGTATTCGGATCATTCCAAGTTATATAAGGTGCGAAAATTGCTAATAAACTGAAGAATATTATAATTCCCAAGCCTGTCATTCCTATCTTATTTTTCAACAATGTTTTCAAGCTACTTTGCTTTCGTTTTGGCATTTTACCAACTTGTCCTAACTCTAGGGTCTACAATTCCATAAAGAATATCAGCAATAAAATTAGCTACTAAAACCATTAAAGATATTATAAAAAAGAAAGCTTGTTCAAATGGAAAATCGAGCGTATCTATAGCGACGAAGGACCAGTAACCTAATCCAGGCCATCCAAAAATAGTTTCTGTAATAATAGCCCCTGATAAAACAAATCCCAATGATATGGCAAAAACTGTAAGTATTGGTAATATACTATTCTTTTGTACATGTTTGAATAATATTTTCCTTGTTTTCAATCCTTTAGCCCTTGCCATTAGAATATAATCCTCTGTAATAATATCAATTGCTGAACTTCTCATTATTAAATAAAATCCACCCACGCTAATTAATGTTAAGGAAAAGAATGGCAATAGAAAAGCTTTCAGAAGAGCATAAACGAAATCAAGACCTGTTAATCCTGAAAAATAAGATTCGGCATTTGGCGGTGACCATTTTAGACCGAAGGCGAAAAATAAAAGCAATAAACTTCCTATCCAAAAAGAAGGCATTGCATAGAAAAATAATAAAGTAATTAAGGATACTTTATCAAAAGTTTTGCCTCTTTTATGAGCAGAAAAAATCCCTAAATAAATGCTAATTATGAATGAAGCAACTGTAGAAGCTCCTAGTAAAAGAATTGTATAAGGAGCAAATCTTAAAATAGTATCTGCTACAGGACCATCTAAAGCTCCTCCTACATTATAACCAAAGTTAAAAGTAAACATTGCATATATATATTGAAAGAATCTTTCTTGTAGTGGTAAATCCAATCCTAAATTATGAATAACTTCCTGTCTTATTTTATCCAAATATACATCACTCCTAGTTCCACCAGCTGGAACAAACCATGTCTTAGGATCTATGCCTAAAACAGTAAATGGTAAAACTTGAAATATTATAAAGTTTATAACTGCTACAACAAACAATACAACAAACATTGTAATAATTCTGCTAATTATGAATCTTTTTAATCCCACAAAGAATAAGTATAAAGGGAAATATAAAAATTTAAAAAAAATAAATAGTTTTAAGAAGTTTGCTGTGTAGGTGCTTTAGGCCTTCTTGTTCTTAAATATGCTACAACTCCAGCTACAATTATGATTATTACAACCACTGCGACAACTACATACAGTGTATAATTCGGTGAGGGTGGTGGAGATGGTGGAGGTGATGGCGGTGTTGCTGACACACTAAACGTTGTTTGTGTTCCTGAAACAGATACTGTTGCATTTCCTACAACTTTTCCATTGTAAATTACTTGAACCGTATAAGTACCAACAGGAACATTAGAGAACGTAGCTACTCCCTGTGCATTTGTTACAGATGTCATATTTCCTAATTTAACTGTTGCATTCGCCAATGGTTGACCAGTAGGAGTTGTTACAGTTACTGATACAGTATATGTTGCAGGAGGCTGTACATTTAATCCAGAGTAACTTAACCAGACTCTTGGCAAGCCAAACAGTGTATATGTAGCATTTACCATCAACTCATAAAGACCCGGCTTTAAGTTTGAAGTACTTATTTGTGCTGTGTAAACGCCATTTCCGCTAGAAGCTAAGTTAAAGCTTGCAACAACATTCCCATTTGTATCCAATACGTATACTGTACCTGTTGCATTATTTATAGGAATATAACCCTTTTGTCCTGGAGCTACACCCATAAATGCACTGCTTGTAGGATTGTAAATCTGTTGTGTGATTGTAACTGAGAATGAATAAGTATCACCTTGATGTACATTAGAAGTCCATGCCCACCAGGCTGTTCTAAAATAGTTAACGTTTCTTGTCAAGTTAACTACATTAGCTACTTTATCCCATGATTGGAATACAAAAGGTCCTGTACCCACTTCTAGGTTTGGTAACCAGAATAGATAACTGGGTAGTTTTTCAGTTGAGTTATATAGAAATCTAGTGTAATTATAAGTGTTTAATGGAACGGTTGTATCCATCACTTTCGGATAACTTGCAACTTTTGCAGGATCAAAATATTTGAATATATGCATAGGTATTGGAGATATTATAGCTGCATATATATTGAATATGCTCGTTGAATTTACGTACAATTTAATTTCATACGGGTTATTAGGTGGAATATATGTTGCTAATAAGCCAAAAGGTGGTGTAAAAGATCCAGCTGCAGGCGTTAATGCAGCTGTTAATCCTTGAATATTCCAGTACCATATAGAGAAGTTATAATCATAAGCATTGAATGGAACTCCATCTTGCCATGTTACATTCTTATAGAAGTCAAATGTTATAACTTGACCATGTACTATTTTGCTTGCATTAAATGGATTCCACCAACCATTACCAGAACCTAAACTCATTGTAACATTGTTTTGAACATTATATGATGCCATCCAAGGTATTAGAGAAGCATTCAAAACTCCAGTTGGTGGTGTTGCTAAAGGTGAATCATATATTTCTTGCCAAATATCGACTTGCCATAACCAATTTATTACATATAATGGGTTTAATTGTACAGGAGCTTGATGTAATATCTCTACGAATGTTCCTCCAGTTCCATTTGCAGGATGAGCATTCAGCAAGGTATAATACAATCCTAGTGATTGGGATGGCCCTGTAGCAGGCAATGCAGCATAACCATTCCAACCTTGTGTATTAACCACATACATTTGATTAGTCCATATCCAAATTAGATATGGTAGTTGTTCATAGTATATCTTCCTTATATTATTTGCAGCCTGATAAGCTAATTGAGGTGTTGCAGCTCCATAAACTAAATATGCTGTCCAATAATCCATCGATTCATTATAGAAATTAATATAGTTCGCTATACCTACTTGTGTTGATGAAAAGAAGAAGAATGGCCATGTGTATACTGCGCTTACTGTCCAACCAAATGTATACATTCCCCATGTATCTGATTGTTTTGCAAATGTATAGTTGAATACTGGAGGAACTACTGTAGAAAAGTTAGAAGCCATAACACCAGGACTTATGACGGCTGAAGTTGAAGCTCCATACACTAATGAGTTTGCAGCTCTGCTTGTAACTGGTTGAAGCGTTATTGTTAGATTTATCAATTGTTCTGCTGTTTGGTACAAAACGAGTGCTCCTTCAGATCTTACTGGGTCATCTGACCTATAAAGCAAAACAGGTGAGAATGGTTGACCATTGTATGTCCATGTTCCAGTATGCTTATCATAAGCCATACCAGGAACTTTTAAAAGTTCATTTATCGCTGCTGTAGCATTAAATTTATATGGATAAACTATACTTGGATTAGCTAAATTGGGATATACTTGAGGTGGGAATAAATCTGGTGTAGCTAATCCATATAGGCCCCAGATTTGTTGCAATTGAGCATAATTAGTTAAATAAGCTATAGCCCTTCTGAAGTGAGTATTATTATAAGGAGCTATTAACATGTTGAAAAATAAACCATCAAAGGCATAGTTTAATGTATAATTTGCATAAACACTAGAAGTTGTTAACGCTGTGGCATATTGAGCAGGAGTTAATGTCCATTCCATTGTTTGAGCTTGGTGACTTGTTACACTTAAGAAAGCAGCTTGATCTGTTTGAACCTGATATATTACGTTATTTACCAATGGTCCATGAGTGCTAACTTCGCTCGGTTGTAACACAGGCTTATTAGATATTGAATATTGAGCAAACACGTTTGCTGGAACAGATGCAACTATAACATTTGCAACTAATATCGCTATTAAAGCTACAAAACACGCTGTTAATAAATACTTGTTTGCCATATAACCAAAATAGCATTGAACAATATAAACTTTTAGATTTTAATACATAACTTAAGATAAAGTAAAAATAGACACGTGAATATATATAAGAAGAATGCCAAGATTTGTTTACACCAAACCAGAATTGATACTATATGAAAAACTAAAGAAAGAGAAAATTAATTTCTCAACTCAAATTCCAATTTTGATTAAAAAATATAAAAAATATGTTTACGTAGATTTTTTAATTGAAAAAAAACTTGTGGTTGAGGTTGATGGAATCAAACATAGAAAATCTAAAATAAGAATAAAAAAAGATATTATAAAGGATAAAGCATTACGTGCAAAAGGTTATTCTATATTAAGGATTCCCGATTATGAAATTTTGAATAATGTAGATGATTGCTTTAATAAAATCATTGATAAACTCATTAGAATCAAAAGAAGATTTAACTGTTAATATACTCTTTAATTTTCCTTTCCAATTCCTTATTACTTTTGATGAAATCATACAGTTTTTTTATCTTAAGTAAAGTAGAATCACTTATTATATGTTCTATACCCTCAGCTTCAAAATTAGCCACATTCGAGTCAACATTCAATAACATTAATAGATCCTTTATAATAGCATGCTTTTTATCTATTTCCTCAGCAATTTTTTTTCCAATTTCGGTTAAACTAATTCCTCCATACTTTTCGTAATTTATGAACTTTTTCTCAGAAAGAGTTTGAAGCATTTTAGTCACAGTTCCAGCCTTAACATTCAAAATTTTAGAAATATCTTTAGGTTTTACATAACCTTTTTCTTTTGTAAGCTCGTATATAACTTCCAGATAATCTTCTTCTTTAGGACTGGCAATCCTAGTTTCTTTAATTTTATGTATCTTCTCTAATATCTCAATCTTTGTTGACAACTCTATAGCCTTAATATATTAGTTTATATATAAATGTTCTAAATAAGATTAGGTAAAAATATTTTGATAAAGTAAAATATTTTAAGTTCTTCAAATATTAATATTCTAAATGCTTAGCGAAAACGTAATAAAGAAAACAAAAAATTTCTACTATTATTTAGGTCCTGCATTACTTGTATCTATTGCGTATATGGATCCAGGGAACTTTGGAGCAGATCTTGCTTCAGGTTCTTTATTCAAATATGACTTAATTTGGTCTGTGTGGATGGCTTCTATTATTGCTATGTTATTACAATACTTATCAGGGAAAATAGGCATTGCTACTTCAAAATCCTTACCCGAACTTATTAGAGAAAATTTGTCCAATAGGATGCTCGTCTTTTCCTATTGGCTAGCATCTGAAGTAGCATTGGCTGCAACAGATCTAGCAGAATACTTAGGAACAGTAATCGCTTTAAATATAATACTTGGGATACCACTCCTTATTGCTTCAATAATTGCAGGGTTCGATGTAATAATAATATTAGCTGCTACTACAAGAAAATTTAGAAAATTGGAACAGCTATTCATGATATTAGTATCAGCTTTAGTTTTAGCCTTAATGTACGAAGCATTTACAGTAGGGCCTAATTTTAAAGAGACAATAATACATTCATTTGTTCCTTCTATCTCAAATTACTCTATATTATTCGTTGTAGGCATAATAGGGGCTACGGTTATGCCACATACTCTCTTTCTTCATTCATGGCTTACTAAGATAAAATTAAATGAACATAGTTTAGAAGAAAAAAGAAGATTAAGAAACTTACATTTAACTGAAACAATAATTACACTAGGAGTTGCTGCATTCGTAAATGTAGCAATTTTATTGGTTGCTGTTCCATTAAACATTCAAGGGGATATATCTATATATTCAGCTGTTGATGCATTGAAAACTACCTATGGAGGAATCGTTAGTAATATTTTTGTTTTGGCAGTATTTTTATCAGGGTTAACTTCTTCAATAGTCGGGACTCTTGCTGGACAAGTTGTTATGGAAGACTTATTGGGCATAAAAATTAATGCTTGGCTTAGAAGAATTATAACAAGATTTATTAACGTATTCCCAACTACAATTGCTATTCTAATTGGAATCGACATTTTAAATATATTGGTTTATAGTCAGGTAATATTGAGTATACTTTTACCATTGCCAATGATCCCATTACTGTATTATTCTTCAAACAAAAAGATAATGGGAGAGTTTGTAAATAAAAGAATAACAAGTATGTTAGCTTATTTTTCTTCTGCAATAATTATAGCTTTTAATGTCTATTTAATTTCAACATTAGTTTAAGAGATTCTGACCTCCTCTTCGCCATTTATGGCGAAAGTTCCTCTTATAGATTCGGAGCTACATATCTCATATGAGAGGCAGATAACTCCTTACATCTGGAAAAAGATTTAGTAAAATGATTCGTTACACACTGCAACGATGATTCTTTTTCAAAACGAGTAATTTCATAGCTATTGTTGCTCTTATTGCTTGATTACTCTTAATTCAAAGAAATTTTATAAAAATAATGTTTAAATTTATTCCCGTCCTAAAGGGGGAGCTTTCAATCTATTGTAAACATTTCATCTAACATTTTCAAGTCATCTTCTTTAAGTCTCCAGCCATAAGAACCAAGGAATTCATCAATTCTTTCAATTTTTGAAGTTTTGGGTATTGCTACAACATTTTCTTTTATGATTAACCAGTTAAGAGCAATTTGAGCTATTGTTTTATTGTACTTCATACATAACTTACTAAGTTTTTCAACATAATCTCCTCTAAAAATCTCACCTCTTGCTAAAGGACTGTAAGCTATTATTGTAACATTATTTTCTTTAGCAAAAGATAGCAAATCTTTTTCTATATCTCTATTAAGCAAGCTATATTCTACTTGATTTGATACAATATCGTATTTTGATGTTAAATGCATTGCTTCCTTAAGAAGTTCAACAGAGAAATTGCTTACACCTATGAATCTGATTTTCCCATCATCAATCAATTTTTCTAGAGCCCTAATGGTTTCTTTTAAAGGTATTCTTGGATTAGGCCAATGTATTTGATATAAATCTATATAATCGGTATTAAGTCTCTTTAAACTATTATCACATGATTTGATTACATCATTATATCTTAAATGTTCTGGTGAGACCTTGGTAGCAATAAATACTTTATCCCTTATATTTGCTATAGCTTTGCCTACTAATTCTTCAGAATGACCAGCACCGTACATTTCTGCTGTATCAATAAATGTGATGCCTTTTTCTATGGCATATCTTATTAACCTAATTTCTTTATCATCATTAAGAGTATTTCTTGTCGAATAACCGCCAAGACCCCATGTACCAAGACCTATGCTAGGAATCATTATATTTGTTTTCCCTAACTTTTTATATTCTATTTGCATTTTGTATAATAATTAATTCTTTTTCATTTTCATTGAAATATTTATCACCTTTTATTGAAAAAGCATATTTTTCTGTTTTGAAGTATGTCTTTGGACCTAGAAGCTTATATTGAATGTTTGCATATCCAAAATTTTTATAGAACAAGACCATTTCTTCTATTCTAGGAGTATAAAAGAATCTCGAAATACCAAATTTAGAAAACCACTTATATTCTGGTCCTGCTATTACAAATGTTCCACTGTTTTTTATTACTCTAGTAGCTTCTTTAAAGAAATATACAGGATAATTTATGTATTCTATCATTCCTGCTGTAATTATTCCATCAAAAACAAAAGATCTAAAAGGTAAATAATACGAGTCGCCTCTAACGAAGCTAACAAATGGATGCTTAATTTTAGCCTTAGCCCTTTTTAATTGCTCTTTGTTTAAATCTAAAGCGACCAAAATTTTGAATTTATTGTGCAATATCACGCCTTCAGTAGTATAACCTGTTCCACATCCAAGCTCGAGAATAACATCTTCGCCTTTAGAATTCAGCATTCTTACAACTTCCTTCCTCATATCAAAAGTATATACAAATGGATTTAGAAGATCATAGTATTTAGAAAAAACATTGTAGAATTTTTGTGCTTTAATCTTATCAAGTAAGAATGGTATAGTAGTGTTTTTGATAACAAAAAAATATGTTGCTAAAACTATTGATATTGCTGCAATTACAAATTTAACTGAATCCTTAAATTCTGAAATAAGTCTCATTACTTTTTTTCCCTATAAAGTAAACATCTTACATTTATACCATCTTTTGATTTATACATTTCTGGTTCTACGAATTTATACAATTCGATCTTTATTTTAGTACTCTCAGATTTTATATTTTTAATCGAAATTAGGCTCCTTAGTTCTTGTTTTTCTTTATTTAAAACTTCTTTTAATTTTTCTTCTATTAAATTTTTACCTTCATACTCAACAGATATTGTAAAATCATCTTCGATGTAAATTCTTTTTATTCCATTAAATTGCTCTGCATATCTTCGCATTATTATATACTCAATATCTTGGAATACTTCATCAGCTGTCCAACCGCATTCTTCAAATGCAACAGGACAACGGGGATGAAATCTACAACCTTTTGGAGGATTTATAAGGTTCGGTATTTCACCCTGTAAGTTAATTATTATCTTTTCTCTCATTGGTTCTGGTCTTGGAATGGAAGAAATTAATGCCTTAGAGTAAGGATGCTTAGGATCAAATATAATACTATTTTTATATCCTTCTTCTACAATTTTACCTGCATACATAACAGCTATTCGATCTGACATGTAATGAACGACACTTATATTATGAGATATAAATAATATGGTAATTGAATACTTTTTTCTTATTTCGTTAATCAAATTTAATATTTGAGCCTGTATGGAAACATCCAATGCACTAGTTGGCTCATCTAAAACTAAAAATTTTGGCAATGTAGATATTCCTCTGGCTAAAGCTACTCTTTGTCTTTGTCCTCCGCTGAGCTCATGAGGGTATCGAAAGGCGAATTCAGGTGTTAAGCCTACTTCTTCAAGAAGCTTAAATACAAGTTCTTCTGCTTCTTTTTTCGATGCATAACCTGTTGATATAATTGGTTCAGCTATTATGTCTTTAACAAGCATCCTGGGATTTAATGATGAATAAGGATCTTGAAAAACAATATTCATATATCTTCTCATTCTCCTTAGCTCTCCACCTTTTTTATTCAAAAAAGAATATCGCTTAGATATCTTTTCAATTTTCTTTGTATCTTTATTTTTCAAAGCTTCTTCATATTCAACTATTATCTCTTCAGGAACATCGAAAAAAATCTCACCGGCAGTAGGTTCAATCAACCTAATTAATAATTTTCCTAAAGTTGTTTTACCACAACCTGTTTCACCTACCAAACCAACAACTTCATTTTCTTTTATTTTAATACTAACATCATCAACTGCCTTTATTGTCTGTTTAGAAGAAAAAAGAAAGCCTCCTACAGGAAAGTATTTTTTTAGATTATACGCGGCGATAATTACGTTAGCCAATTTTACTCACCATATAAAAAGCATTCAACAAAATGATCCTTTGAATATTCAATACTTTTTGGCACTTTATTTCTGCATACATCCATTACATAGGGGCATCTCGGATGAAACATACAACCATTTGGAGGATTCCTCATATCAGGCACTGTTCCAGGTATACTTTCAATCGTTTTTATATCTTTAGAGATTTTAGGAATTGCTCTTAGTAATCCTTTAGTATAGGGATGCAATGATTCATAAAATATTTTATCAATAGGTCCTATCTCAACTATCCTACCTCCATACATTATAGCTATTCTATCACAAACCTCAGCTAAAACAGATAGATCATGAGAAATAAATATGAAGGAAATGTTCAATTTATATTTTAGCTCTGATATCAACTGCAGTATTTGATATTGAACAATTACATCAAGCGCGCTCGTAGGTTCATCTAATATTATTATATCAGGATTGTTAGCCAACGCAATTGCTATTGATACTCTTTGCCTCATTCCTCCGCTCAGTTCATGCGGATACATGTAAACAACTTTTTCAGCATGAGGTATATTAAGCATAGCCAATAATTCAATTGCCTTTCTATAACCTTCTTTAATCAATACACCTTTCAAATATCTTTTTAATATGGGAATTCGATTTAAAAATCTGTAAATTCCTATAGACTTATTTTCAGCTATCTTTTTTAGATAACTCATCGTTAATGGATTCTTCATCTTTTCTTTTAAAGAGTATATCATCCTTTCCTTCCTAATTGTTGACAAGTCTTTTCTATTCAAAATGTATAAAACTTGATCTTCTATACCGTCAAGTTTTTTTAACTTAGAAAACTCATTCAAATCCTTCTCTACATTTTTAGATGATTTTACAATTTTCAATATTTCTCGAACATCATCTTCAGTTAAATTTATTCTTGAAAGGATTCTTTTCGCTAAATTAATCGAACTATGTGCCAATAAAGCTTCAGTAATTTGATAGCCTATTTGTAATAATGGATTTAACGCTGTCATTGGTTCTTGAAAAACCATAGATACTTCTTTGCCCCTTATTTTGGCTAAGAAATCTCTTATATGCTTCATTATCTTTTGATTCTTCTTTATTTTAAATTTACGGTCAATTTTTTCTTCAGGGAATAATTCAAAATATTTTAAATAATCTCGATTTTTCAAAATAATCTTACTGCCTCTTACTATAATTGCATTACTTGGCAATAATGCCATTATCGATAAGCCTAATGTTGACTTACCTGAACCACTTTCACCAGCCAATCCTAGAACCTCTCCTTTTCTCAAATTTAAATTAACACCGTTCAATGCTTTAAATGTGCCTCTTCGAGTGTGAAACCAGACCTTTAGATTATTTATGGTTAATATTTCACTCATGATTTAAATATATTAATAGATTAAATCAGCCATTTAAACACTCCTTCTTTTGGGATCTATAACATCTCTAAGTCCATCACCCATTAAATTTACAGCTAGAGCGAAAACAGTAATTACTAAACCCGGTATAATTACTGACCAAGGTGCAATGCTTATATAATTCAGACCTAAGCTAGTCAAATAACCCAACTCAGGAATGTTAGCTGTAGGAGAGAATCCGATAAAAGCTAATGTAGCAAATACGCCTACCACAGTACCTAAATCTAATGATATTTGTACAAATATTGGAGGTAAAACATTGGGAACAATATGCTTAAACATAATCATCAAATCCCTTGTTCCTGAAGCTTTTGCAGATTCTATAAAGGTCATTTGTTTTATCGATAAAGTTTGAGCTCTTGCATATCTTGCATAAAGAGGCCACCATACTATTATCAAAGAAAAGGCTATATTTTCAAGACTTACACCTAAAACGAAAAGTATTGCTATTGCTAGTACTAAATATGGAATACTAAAAAATATATCAGTTATTCTCATCAATATTTCATCGAAAATACCACCTAAATAGCCTGAAACTAAACCTAATAATAAGCCTATGATCGCACCTACGATTACTATGAATAAAGAATAAATCAAATCAATTCTTATGCTTTTAATTATAGCATCGCATAAATCAATACCCCCAGCTGTTGTTCCACACCAATGTGAAGAAGAAGGTGGTAAAGGTACTGGGTTGTTAAAGTTATAAATATATCTGTTCGGATCAGATATGCCTATAAAAGAAGGAAAGAACTGAACTAATATTATATCTATAAAATATAATAACGTTATAACAAATCCAGCTACCGCTGTTGGATTAGTAAAGAATATCTTGAATGAAATCTTTAATTCTTCTATTCTTGGATTTTGTTTAAGTAAATAATTTCTTCTTCCTATCAAACCTATATTTTTTGACATTAATACCTCACTCTAGGATCCAATGCTGCATATATGATATCTAAAATTAAACTTGCTGTAACTAATATTATGCCAAATATTAAAGTAGAACCTAATATTCCTCCTGCATCATTATTCAATAGTGCTTGAACGGTCCAATAACCTACACCCGGTATATTAAATATTACTTCAGCCACAACAACCCCACCAAGTAATCCAGCTACACCATAAACAAACGATGTAACAGCAGGAATCAATGCATTTCTCCTTGCGTGTATATTTATTACTTCACTTTCGCTAATTCCTTTGCTGCGCGCCATTCTTATATAATCTTGATCTAATACTTCTAACATGCTAGAACGTAATAGTCTTATTATTCCTGCTACGCCTCCCAATGCTATTCCCAATGAAGGCAGTATGAAATGCCATATTGAATTTAATGCTATATTAATATCGCCATGCAATAGAGCATCTATGAATATAATATGTGTAGGATAAGATATGCCATTAACATACCAACTGACTCCTTGTAACAACAGTGGATCCACAGCACCAGAAATAGGAAACCATTTTAAATAAACAGCGAATATGATCAACACCAAGAGATAGACCATGTAGGCTGGCATGGCATATAATGTGAAAGTAGCAACTCTTGTAGATTGATCAAACACAGAGTCTCTTTTTACAGCAGACCAAACACCTATTGGAATTCCTATTATCCAAATCAATATAGAAGATACTAATGCTAGCATGATCGTATTTGGATAAAATAGAGCCAAAGCAGTATTAACAGGGCCACTATATATAGGTGTTCTTGTTAATCCCAAATCTCCATTTATAACTTGATACAGCCAATAAAAATATTGAATAAATAATGGATCGTTCAAATGAAATCTTTGATAAAGCTGTTGAATTGCATAATCACGAGCAGCCCCAGTTAAATGTGGATTTAAATACTCAGCTATTATTAAATTATTTCCCCGAACATGAATTAGGATGAAGACGATTATAGTCAAACCTATCAGTGTAGGTATTATCAATAATATTCTTCTTATTATATATAGCCAGAGTTTCATTCTTGACTATAATTCATAAATTTTTTCTTCTTCCATATAAACTTGTAGAGTTTTATCCAAAAATAAAGCAAAATCAGTGCTAAAAAAATTAAAGCGATTCCTAAATAAAAGTTTGGAAAGTACGAATAAATTTGTAGAAAAATAAAAGCGTAAATAAATAATAGAGCTACAAAGAAAAAAGCTTTAAAAAAATCGTAAAAAATATAATTTATTTTTTTATTCAAGTTATCCTTTACTCCACCAGAAATACAAGCTATCCAAAGCTCCTCCAATCATTGGATTTTCTTGATAGGATATATCATTATTGTATGGCTTGATATACGGTTTTAATATCCAATAAGCATTACTTTGCACTTCATAAACAAACATGTATAATTGGACAGCAATTTGTTCTGCTTGCTTATATAGTTTAGCTGCTAAGGTTGAGTTCGTTGTAGAATCTGCTTGCATGATGAGATTATTTAATTGCGCATACATTTTAGCTTGATCAGGATGACCTGTACTATTAAGTAGACTAACGAACCAGTTGTTTGCTGCTGGATAAGTTCCATTTTCTAAATACATTGCATCTACGTAATCAGAAGGATATGGATAATCTGCGATCCATCCTAGTAAGTATAAAGGCATTGGGTCTTGATGCGGAACCATAAGACCTATTGTAGTAGCGAACTGTTGATATGTAGGAACCATTACGATATTAGGGTCGATTGAATGAATGTTTGCAGCCCATTGTTGAGCTGCAGTAAAATCAATAGGATCTCCTGAAGGTACTATAACAGGGAAATTGACGCTTACATTGTACATTCCAGATTGTATTAACAACTGTTTAGCATATGTTAAATTAAACACTGGACAACCTTGAAGCTGATCAGGAGGTACATAATAAATCATTCCTTTTGGTATTATACCACAGTAATTGAAACCGAAATCTCCGCCATACTTTGCATTACCCAATATATTTTCAATGTAATTTGTGTAATTCCATGCATAAGCGAATACCTTTCTTATGTACAGGTTTGTGAAATAATATTCAGGAATATGGTATTGAGATCCATAATATGTTCCATTCTCATATATATCCAAATTAAAGTTCCAGAAGAATATTGATAGAGTTGGGAAGAAGTATATCGATGCCTGTCCCTGAGCTTCCATAGATTTAATTGTCGGAAAATCGTAAGTAGGCAAACCTGTAACAATATCTGCTTGACCACTTTGGAACATTAGAAGTGCAGTCTCTGGATCTTTA
>JAFMCU010000031.1 GCA_017857595.1 Thermoprotei archaeon | reverse complement strand
GAGCAATTGTTTCCCATCCTTCTGCCCATAGAAGCGAATTTGAGGCAACTAAGGTTATTGTAGATAAAAAGGTATTCAAAGAAACTTTTGCATTAGGAAGAATAAAAAAAGAAGATATAGATCTCATTGATAATACGGGCGCAAATATTTCTCTATATTTGCCTTTTAAAATCGAAGACATAGACAAGATTTTAGATTTAATTAGGTATGCGAAGTCGAAAAATAAATTGCTTGATGTTGCAATAGTTAATATCTCAAACCTTCAAGAAGAAGAACTTATAAAATTAGCAAAGAAATTGAACGGAATAGGTGTGGATTCAATTCAACTAGCTGACTCTCTAGGTGAGATAAATCCTAAGAAGTCATATGAAATTGTTAAAAAGGTAAAACAAAGCGTTGAATCAAAAATATCTGTACATTTTCATAATGATTATGGTTTATCAGTGGTGAATTCTGTAAGCGCTATCTATGCTGGTGCGGATTTTGTTGGTTGTACATTAATGGGAATAGGTGAGAGAAATGGCATAGCAGATTTAGCTACAATTGCTCATTTTTTAATCAATTCATCCTATAAATTAAATATAGATTTTAGTAAATTGAAGAAAGCCTACGATTATTTGATAGAACTATTAAAAAGAAAAGGTTGGAATTTTTATGACAATATACCTATATTTGGAGAAAACACACAAATTCATACAGCTGGGACGCATGCTTATTTCAGTAATGTATTTAAAAACAAAAATTATTCTATCAATGTATATACAGGAAAAACAATGATAAAGGAGATACTCGAGAAAAACAATATAGCAATTGAGGAGAAGAAATTGGAATATTTCGTTAATAAGATTAAAGACCATTCTGTAGAAATAGGTAAAGCATTCAATGAAAAAGAGGTTATTGAACTTTATAAGGAATGGTTAGAGTAATAGAGGTTGGACACTTAGTTGCAGGCCCTTCTGCGGGGCTAATTTTTTCAGATCTCGGTTTTGAAGTAATAAAGATTGAGGAACCAAACAGAGGAGATACAGCAAGATACTTTACAGGTCCAAGTAGTGGAACATTCGCTTATTTTAATAGAAATAAGAAAAGCCTAGCCTTAAATCTAAAACATGAAAAAGGAAAAGAAGTCTTCTTTAAGCTTGTAAAAACAGCTGATATTTTAATAGACAATTTGGGTTTTGGAACGATGAATAAGCTAGGACTAGATTATCAAGTCCTTTCTCAACAAAATCAAAAGCTAATATATTTATCGATAAAAGGTTATGCAAAAGGACCTTACGAAAAAAGAAATTCCCTTGATTTTCCTATAGAGGTTCATAGCGGAATAGCTTATATGACAGGATTGAAAAATAGGCCAATGAGATTGGGGGCATCGATAGTAGACATAAGTGCTGCAATGCTAGGAGTGATTCTTGCTTTAAAAGCTCTCATAGAAAGGGAGAAAACAGGAAAAGGAAAGTATTTAGAAGTTGGACTTTTTGAAACAGCTATTCTACTTGTGGGTCAACATATTGCTTCCTATCAAATAAACAATAATAAACCTTTGAATCCAATAAATGAAGAAGGATTCGCGTGGGGCATTTATGACTTCTTTGAAACGAAAGACGGGTATAAAATATTTATTGGAGTAACAACTGATAGTCAATGGCAAAAATTTTGCAAAGCCCTAAATTTAAGTTACTGTAACGATGAAAGATTTAGTACCAACGAAAAAAGATATGAAATGAGAGATTTTTTAATTCCTGAGATTGCGAAAGTGATTAAAGAGTATAAAAAAGATGAATTGATAAGTTTACTTTCAGAAAACAATATAAGTTTTGCTGAATTGAATAAACCTTGGGATTTAATAAATGATATTCATGCTAAAAAATACATGGTACCTGTTTTATGGAAAGGAAAAGAAATAATGGTTCCAAAAATAGTAAACGAAAGCAATTTGATTACTGATCCCCCAGAATTAGGCGAAAATACAGAAGAAATTTTAAAAGAACTTGGTTATAATGAAAACGATATAGATTATTTAAAAAGAGAAAAAGTAATATAAAATTTTACCTCTCATTAACAATATTTTAAATATGAAATTTGAAATTTTAGGCATCCTTATCTAAGAACCAGAATTCACAGGTGTAGGACTAAAGTGCAATATATCCAAACAAGTTTTTCAAAAAAGCTGTTCCTTTATTTAGCGAATCAATGAAAAAGTGTGAAAAAGAGGTTAAAGAGTATCTCTTTGCAGAAAATACACATGACAAAAACAGATACAGATAATACAATAAACCCTGAAAAGAAAATACATGATACCAAAATTCTTCATGTATTTTACCAACTTATAAACACAAGTATCAGGGATTCCTACAATGTTCCTGTCTTCCAACAATTGCGAAAAATCAAAATCTTATTTTTCTCCAGGCTGCTCTTCTCCATGATATGACCCATGCTGCGTTCCAATAAAAGCATTTTCTATGTTTTTATTTAATGAACCTGATTGTTATTTAATTGATAAGATAAAAAATTATACTTATATTAATACAAAAAAAGTTGAAAATTAAAAATCACTCTGGAGCATTTATTTCCTCTAAAGTTCTATAGGACGTTGAGATTCCAATAGTTATCAATACAATCGCAGCTATTAATGCAAAGGTAAAGCTAAAGATCAATCTTTCGAAAACACTTGTAAACAAAGTATAGATAAAGAGAGGGCCAATGGTGGTTGTTATTCTACCCCACATATCTGAAAAGGCTTTTCCAGCTCCCCTTAACCTAGCAGGAAATACTTCTACTAGATACATATGATAATTTGAAGCCCATCCCTGAAAGGCCATGTTAATAATGAAAGCTGAAGCTAATATTTCATAAACGTTGTTAACAATTGCCAAAAATAAACCAGCAATTCCAAGCACTAAAATCCATATTACCTGTTGGAACCTTTTGTCAATTCTTCCTTTTATTACGGAAGTTGCTACCGGACCAAACAATGCTCCTATAGCACCTATCGCTGTAAATAATAAAGATGTTTGAATAGTAAAACCTTTACTTTGCAATATTAAAGGAATGAAATATGTTATACTTGCTCCAGCAACAAGACCAAAAGCTGCATCAAGAGAACAAAGTAATGTCCTTCTTCTGACCTCTTTTCTGAAAAGTTCTTTAATGCTAACCCTTGTTATTATTTCATCCTTTGTTATCTGGACTGGAGGTGGAAGCGCTCTTCCATATTCTTTAGAAACTATGCTTTCGATTTTATTAAGCTCTCTTATTGCAGCATGATAATCACTTTTATTTTTAAGTAGATATCTTGGACTTTCTGGTAAAAACAGTCTCAATATGAATACAAATAAGGCAGCAATGGAACCTGCTAGAAAAACATATCTCCACCCTACAACAGGGTTTAGGCTTTGTACGAAATAACCCAGTCCTATTGCGGATGGTATTCCTGCTATAAGCAATATATATACAATGCCAGTTACTAATTCTCTATCTTTACTTGGAATCAACTCACTTATATATGCATACGCAACTACAAGGTCCGCACCTATGCCAATACCTGTTATTATTCTTGAAGCGATCATCATAGCTGAATTTATACTAATTGCAGATATTAGAGAACCAACTCCTATTATTGCAACGGTTATCCAGAATAGTTTCTTTCTACCAAATCTATCAGTTAAAGGACCTATAAGCAAATCACCGATGATCATTCCTGTAAAAGATCCTAATAAGAAAAGTGGAACTTGATAGCCTGCTAGACTTAGCTGTTTTATTACATATAATGATGTTATTGTAGATGTATAAAGATCGAAACCGTCAAAGAAGGTTGAAGCGCCGCCTATTATTACAATGAACCACATGAATCTGGTCATAGGTAGTCTTTCGATCCTAGAAATTATTTCTAAGGCTTGTTGTTTACCAATTTCAACCATACAATACTAAATATTTTATATGTATTTATACTTTATGTTTATCAACGAAAAATGTTTTGAAAAAAGTAAACGCTAATAAAAATTATGATAATTTTGCTTTATGTGGTTAACATTACATTTTATCTATAATCTTTTGACTTTCTATCATAGATAACCCCCAATCCTGAATATATCATTAAATATAGATTATAAAAATTATCTTCGTTTGATTACTACAACCTAATATTAGATGAGTTTTATTCCAAAGAATTATACGCTTTAATACATACAATATTTTTGCATTTAAAAGAAGAAATTTTAAATATTTCTTCCAAAAATAAATTACGTGAATATGCCGAATTTCTTATGAAAAGCAGTTTCTACTTATTTGATTGTTTCTGTTGTTATAGTTGCAATAGTTGCTGCAGGAGTTGGGACATACTTATACATTACTTATTCACAAAAACCAACTCAACAAACAACTAATGTAATAACTAATAAAACATTTACTTTAGCATCATTGGATCCAAGGTTTTTAGTTATATATGCACCTTATGCTTATGTAATTCAAAACGGATATCTACAAAAATACGCACCTAATGTTAATGTCGTTTTATTTATAGGTTCTGGTGATGTAGTTAAAGCTATTGAAAGTGGACAAGCTCAGTTTGGCATTCTTCCTACTTTATATGCGATACAAGCTATAGCCGCTAATGCACCCATAACAATTATAACATTTCTTTCTCTACCTTATACTATTGTTGTTGCGGTTAATCCAAATTCTAACATCACGAATCCTTCACAATTAAAAGGAAAAACTTTTGTAGCTACGACTCCATTCGGTCCACAGGACTTGTTTCTTAGACTTTTCTTAAAAAATATGAATTGGACTCTTAACGATGTAAAAATAGTATATGTTGGTGCGGATATTCCAGCAACATATGCTGCAGTAGCTACAGGAAAGGCAGACGCTGTAACTACTTACCATCTCTCAGCATTTACAGCAATAAAAAAAGGTCTTATAAAGCCTATATACTTTTTTAATGAAAGCTGGCCTAGTTATGTATTAGTAGGAGATAAAAATTATATCATGCAGAATCCTGATACAGTAAAAGCAGTATTGAAAGGTTTAAGTGAAGGATTTGCAGCATATGATGCGAATAATGACAATTCTTCTATAAACTTTATAGTCAATATGTACAAAGGGCTTAATTTAACAATTGGCGAAGCAAAAACTATTTGGAAACTTTCACAACAGTATATTAACTTTACAATCTCAGTTAATTTATTGGATGAAGCATTAAAGTTTTTGCAGAGTTCAGGCGCTGTATCTAAAAACATCACCGTGGACATGTTATATACAAAAGAATTTGTACCTGTCGTAAACGTTACATCTTAAAACTGAAATGAACAGAAAGACATTTAATTTTTGACATTATTATAACTCTACTTATATCAAATTTAAGCAGTATATTTTTAAGAAATTCTATAAAGCAAATACCATTAAACTAATTACCTTTGGAATAGAAGATCAATCTTTAGATAGTACATTTCGGAACATGTATTATTTTACATTAATTAATAGATTTCTTTTCCTTAAATAATTTATTTCTAGTTTAATTAAGCTCCAGTAACCTATCATAACTATTACTGATACAATTACGATTAAAAGGTAGAGATTAACGGTTTGGAATAACGCAGTATAATATTCTGCTAAAAATCCTATCCCTAAGTTGCCAATATAAAGTTGCGCAATCACAACTCCTACAATAACACCATGAAAGCAAAGTCTTATTGAACCCAAAAGAATTGGTATAATTGAAGGGATTGCTATTTTTCTGTAAATTTGATAACTTGATGCTCCAAATGATTTAGCTACCATTATCCAATTTGGGTTTATAGCGTTTAGTTGAAATGCAATATTAATTGCTATTGGGAATATACCATTAAATACAGCAAAAGCTATTTGATAATTAAATCCGAGACCAAAGAAATACCAGAATATTGGTAAAAAAAATAGATTTTGGAATAGCGTATAACAATATGAAGTATGGTAACAATCCTTCTTTCAATAGCTTTATACTACCTAATATGATGCCTAATCCTAATCCGCTCACAATAGACAACAGCATTGAAATCGCAATAACATAGAGAGAAAAGTAGGTTGTTATATATTTCATTGTTTGATATTACTTTACCTATGTTTTGTATTATTTGGCTAGGAGACGCAACCAATAAGGAAGGAAGTACGTTAAGTCTAACCAACATTTCCCATGTTAAAATAAATAATACTAAAGCAATTACCTGAAGACCAAATACAAGCAATTTTCGTCTATTCAGCTTTTCTCACCTATTTAGATATCTATGAACTGAAATTCCTAAGATTTTTTATAAAATAAATATTTAAATCTATTCATTCCACTTAAGGGCGAGGCTTTCATTTATGTAAAGCTTACATTTAGAAATTTCATTCAAGCTATAGAAAGTTAACATATTTTAAAAATTTTATTAAATTTGTCGATGAGAA
>JAFMCU010000007.1 GCA_017857595.1 Thermoprotei archaeon | reverse complement strand
ATGTATTATTGCTATTCTATCGCAAAGCTGTTGTGCTTCAGCCATATAATGAGTAGTCAATAATATCGTTCTTTCTTTATCTTCGTTTATCCAAGATTTTATATAAGCTCTTATTTCATTTGCAATGTTCACATCTAAACCTACTGTCGGTTCATCCAAAAACAATAATCTTGGATTATTTAAAATTCCTCTAACAAAATTGTATTTTTGATACATTCCTGATGATAGTCTGTTTAATCTTTTATCAGCATATTCCTGCATTCCAAATTCTTGAATCAAGGAATTAACTAACTTCCAACCTTCCTTTATACCATATCCATAAAGCTGTGAAAAGAACCAAAGACTTTCTTTTACCTTTAACACGCCATAGCCAGGTCTATCATCACCTGCTACAATGTTAATTAACTTTCTTATTTTCTCAAATTCATTCCTAACATTATAACCCAAGACGTAAGCTTCACCCTCAGAAGGTAAAAGTAATGTAGCAAGAATTTTTATTAAGGTTGATTTTCCTGAACCATTTGGCCCTAACAAACCAAAAATCTCACCCTTGTTTATTTTCAGGTTTACATTATCCAAGGCCTTAAGATCCCCAAAATATCTAGATAAGTTTATTGTATTAACAACTTCTTCCATTTAATACTATTATTTTTTGTTAAGTAAGTGAGATATAAACTTGCTAAATAACATAATGAATTATTCGAGGAAAACCGCAAAAAATAAAATTCATTTTTTATTGAAGCATTGTTCTAAATTTTAATTGATTTTATAATTTGAATGTTGGTTTAGAAAGGATGTTAACGCACAGGATAACAATTTAAAATAAGGTCGCTATTGATTAGACATGGAAATTAAAAATATTCCACTTAACGAATTAGATGTCGAACCAATAAACCTTCTAAAAAAGATGCTCCAAATTCGAAAATTTGAAGAAAAAATTGAAGAGCTCTTCTTAGTAAAAGGAACTTTAATAGGACCAGCTCATCTATATTTAGGCCAAGAAGCAATTGCAGTAGGTATATGTAGTGCTTTAAAAAAGGATGATTATGTTATAACAAGTTATAGATGCCATGGGCATGCAATTGCTAAAGGTGTTAATATAAAGAAGTTAATGGCAGAAATGTTTGGAAAAGAAACAGGAACATGCAAAGGACTTGGTGGATCTATGCATGCGGCTATAAGTCCTGAAGATGGATTGATTTATGCAACAGCAATAGTGGGAAGTCAAATACCTATAGCTGCTGGATTAGCTTTATCAAATAAATATCTGAATAGGAAAATTGCTACAGTTTGCTTCTTTGGTGACGGTGCTGTTAATACGGGTGCATTTCACGAAGGAATGAATCTTGCATCTCTTTGGAAGCTACCTGTTCTTTACGTCTGTGAAAACAATTTATATGCAGAATTTACGCATATTACTAGAAGCCTTTCTTCAAAAAGTATTGCAGAAAGAGCTGCATCATATAATATGAAAGTTTTTATTGTTGATGGAAATGATGTAATATCTGTTTATAAAGTTGCTAAAGATTGTATTGAAAAAATAAGAAATTTAAATGGACCAATTTTTATAGAGGCAAGAACCTACAGAATGAAAGGGCATGGAGTTTATGATCAAGCTAAATATAGAGACCCAAATGAAGTTAATGAGTGGTTACAAAGAGATCCGATAAGAATTTTTAAAGAAAAATTGATTAAAGAAAAATTACTTGATGAAGAAGGATATAAAAAATTAGAAAGAGAAGTTATTAATGAAGTTGAAGACGCTGTAAGATTTGCAGAAGAGAGTAAAGTTTTGGAATTTAACGAATTAGAAAAATTAGTTTACTTTGAAAAATGAGAGAAATAACTTTCGTTGAAGCATTAAGAGAGGCAATCAAAGAGGAGATGAAAAGAGATGAAAAGATTATCGTTTTAGGTGAGGATGTTGGAAGATATGGAGGAGTATATAAAGTAACTCAAGGCCTAATAGAAGAATTTGGAGAACAAAGAGTTTTAGATACGCCCATTTCTGAAATCGCTATAATAGGCGCTGCGGCAGGAGCAGCATTGGGCGGCTTAAAACCTATTGCAGAAATCATGTACATGGATTTTGCTATGATAGCATTAGACCAAATAGTAACTCAAATAGCTAAAATGAGATTCATGAGCGGAGGTCAATTAAAAATACCAATTGTTATAAGGACGCAATACAGCTTAGGCAGAGCCCATGGATCTCAGCATTCCCAATTCTTTCCGTCATGGTTTGTTAACAGTCCTGGAATAAAAGTTGTTTCACCTTCAACACCTTATGATGCAAAAGGGCTTTTGAAAAGTAGCATAAGGGAGGAAAACCCTGTTTTGTTCATAGAAAGTGGAGTACTTTATAGAACTAAAGGAAATGTCCCTGAAGAAGAATATACAATACCACTAGGAAAAGCTGATATAAAGAAGAAGGGGGATGATATTACAATCATAGCAGTTTCTAGATGCTTAAATGAAGCAATAAAAGCTTCAAACATATTAGAAGAAAAAGGAATAAGCGCTGAAGTAATAGATCCCAGAACTTTAATACCACTAGATATAAATACAATATTAAGCTCAGTAAAGAAAACAGGCAAAGTTGTAATTGTTGCTGATGATGTTAAGTTTTGTAGCATAACATCAGAGATTGCAATGCAAATAATTGAAAATGCGTTCGATTATCTAGATGGCCCAATTGTGAGAATTACTTCTCCTCCATTACCTGTACCGTTTAGTCCTGAACTAGAAAAAATGTATATGGTTGATGAAAACAAAATTATAAAAGGTATACAGCAAAATTTTGGCTATAAAATATAGGTTTAAGCTATTTTTATTCCTACCTTCATATCCCATCCTTTAGCCATATTATTTAAAGCAAATTCTATTTTTTCTAAATTTACCTCACTTGTTATTAGCTTATCAATTGGAATTACTTTATCCCGTATTAATTCAAAGGATTTTTTAATAGAATTGGGATCATGGTGAAAAGAACCAAGGATTTTAATTTCTCCATAGTGAATTTTTGTTGCATCAAAGATTGCTTTACTGTTAGGACCCAATCCTCCAAATAAGAGTAAAAAGCCTCCCTTTCTTACCAATTCAAAAGCCAAATTCCATGCTTCGTTTGTACCAACAGCTTCAATTACAACATCAAAGTAATAATGATTTTTGATTTCATGTAAATTTTTATAGTATTCATCGTAATCAAACGTATTTATTCCTAATTCATTTATTAAAGATAGCCTTTCTTTATGCTTACCTAGTAGATAAACATTTTTTGTATACAATTTAGCCATTAATGCATGAAGGATACCTATAGGACCAGAACCAATGATTAAGACATAATCTTCATCTTTAACGTTCAAATATTTCCATCCATGAACCACACAAGCTAAAGGTTCTAAAGAAGCATATCTTTTGTAATCATCGTCATTTAGTTTAAATAAGTTAATTTCTGAGATTCTTTGCGGAATTACCATATATTCAGCGAAACAACCTGGTTTTGTAAAGCCCAATAAACTTTCATTAAGTTTCTCGCATAAGCTATAATTTTCTTTCTTACAATAGTAACAATTGAAGCATGGAGCTGAATTAGCCCCTACAACAATATCTCCTTTTTTTATTTTCTCATTTTTACTTCTATTTTCTATTACTTCACCCACATATTCATGACCTATTATCATTGGATATTTTATCATAGTATGTCCTCTTTCGTAAGTCTTTAAATCTGTTCCGCATGTTAAAGCATAAAGAACTTTTATTAAAATTTCTCCATCTTTTGCTTGTGGATTCTCTACTTCTTCTATTACTAATTTTCTCGGTTCATAAAGAACGGCAGCCTTCATTCATTTCAAACCTCTTATTGGAAAAGCGTTGTTAAACAGACTTAAAATAGAATTTATTGATGTATATTTAAATTCATGCTTCACATAAAGACCTATGAATTCGTCCATTTCAATAAATTATTTAAATATCCAATTAAGGCTCTTATATTTTTCATTCTCAAGTTTTATCATCAGCTCTTCCTCCTCTTTTTCTGGCTTTTTTTCTATAAAGGATGAAACAAATTCTTCATGAATATAATTTATAATTGTATTCACCACCGAGTCTAAATTTACACTTCTATAATTAGATAAATTAGCTACTTCAGGATACTTAAAATGTAACTTACAAACATTTCTTAAATAATCTAAGTTAGATTCCACCAAAAGTGTACCGTGTATAAGAAATGCGTTTCTCTTAATATATCCTGCCATTCCTGAAATTTTTCTATTCTCGATACCTATCCAATTAGGCTCGTAAAATACAAGATTAAAATTTAACGATGACAAAGCAGCTATTAAATAAGATGAAAAGTTTCTGTACATTTCTATCAAATCTTGATTATTTACATCTTCTTTTCTAACAAAAAAGCTCCAATTCAAATTACCTTCATCGTGATAGACGGTGCCTCCTCCTGTTATTCTACGATTGATTTTTATTCCTTTTTCAAGGCAAAAGCTAATATTAACGGTATCTTCTATTCTGTCATGAATTGATAATATTGCGCTTTTTTCATTAATCCACAATCTTAAAGTATTAGGAGAAGAACCTTCATTTATCTTATCCAATATCGCTTCTTCTAAAGCTAAATTCTTTTCAACTGTTTTTTCGCTAAAGAATAATATTCTCAATTCTTTGGATTTTAAATTATTCACTATTTTTTATTTAGCTAACAATTTTTTTACTTCTTCAATAACTTTATTCAAAATTTCTTTTGCTCTTTCTTCGGAATTAGATTCAGCAAATATTCTAATAATTGGCTCAGTTCCACTAGGTCTAACCAAAAACCATTCATTTTCATTGAGCCAAATCCTTACTCCATCTATTTTATCTTGTCTAAATCCTGAATAAATTTCTGACAATCTTTTAATTACATCTTCTCTTTCTACGTTCTTTGCTTCAACTTTACTTTTTAACATATAAAGCTTAGGCAATTCATCATGCAATTCGGCTAATGATTTATTTTCATAAGCTAATGCTTCTAGCATTAAAGCTAGACTCATACAACCATCTCTTGTAGGTTGATGTGGAGTATAAAAAAATCCTCCATTTTCTTCTAATCCTATTGCTTTATACCCTTTAGAAACTAATTCATTTATTTTTTCCGTTATTATAACACTACCTACTTTTGTCCAAATAACTTCGCATCCTAAATCTTTTACTACTCTTTCTACTAATAAAGAAGCGCTTACTCCTGTAACTACATAGCATTTACCAAGCTTTTTAATTGAATGCTTTGAAAGGATTGCACCACTTTTATCTCCCCACACTACACGACCCTTATTATCTATGAAAATCGATCTATCAGCGTCTCCATCAAATGCCACAGAAAAGTCCGCTTTTACCTTCTCAGTAAATTTTGAAAATTCAATAAGATTCTCCCTCAATGGTTCTGGTTGTCTTGATGGAAAATAACCATCTGGTTGACAATTAACATAAAAACCTGTTACATTCAGTTCACTTAGAAGCTTAGTGGCGCATAAAGAAGCTGTACCACAAGCTGCATCGACTGCTACTTTGTATTTACGCTTGCTTATTTCACTTGCATCTACTTGATGTAAAATAGCATTTATGTAAGGTTCAATCGCGTTTAATGTTCCTTTGCATCTTGTTTTTAACTCACTCAACTTAAAACGCTTAGAAAAATGTATTTCTTCTATAATATCTTCTAAAGAGTGTGGCAGTTCATCACCGTTTTTCCCCAACAATTTTATACCATTATATTCTGGAGGATTATGACTCGCTGTTACTACTATACCTCCGTCCAATCCATAGAATTTAACTGCATATTGATGAGCAGGTGTAGGAGCAATGCTTGAATAATAAAAACTTACGCCTGCATCACTCAAGGCACTAAAAACAACTTTACTTACTATTTCACTTGTATTCCTTGTATCGCAACCAACTAAGATTTCTTTTCCTGAAAAGAAAGTTCCTACACTTAGTGTTAAATTGTAAACGATATCTAAATTTAATTCTTGACCAAATACCCCACGAAAACCATTTGTTCCAAATATCTTACCCATTTTAATAAACAAAATTTGATGATGAGTAAGAATAAGTTATCGATACTTGTTTGTAATAAGCAGTAGGCTGATTTCCTAAGTAAACTTGGGAAACTACCGTTATATTGTATAAAGTATTAAGACTGAGATTAATTGATGTTATAGTTATATTTGCAATAGTTGAAGGATTTACAAAAATATTGTAGGAATACGAGGCTGAACATATATTTGAAGAACTACATTTTGTCATATTATTTATAATTACTTGTGTAATGTTCAAAGGTACAGATCCCGTATTATATATATAAATTATCATTATATGTAATGATGGATTGTAATATATGTGAGCTATAATGAAGTTTTCATTAACCAAAGAATTTGCTGCTTGAGCGTTTTGTGCAAAAGTTACACTTTCAATATTAAACTGATGATAAGCTATACCGAATATTATAAGACTTAAAGCAATAGTAATAGCTAACATTAAAATTGATCCAATTATTTCACTCTGAGATTTAATATTCACTCAAATTAAATTTGTATTTAAAAATATAAGTATCTTTCTAATTCATTCATTTAAGCTTTCTTCAACAAAAGCATATAAAATTGGTATAACGATTGTGGCATCGGTTATTATAAAAGAATTTTTGGCAATAGGGTTTAACTTATTCCAAGTTATAGCTTCTTTAGGTCTTGCACCTGAAAGACTACCGTCATATTCTGAAACGCTTGTGATATAAACACCGTAATCTAATCCGTCTTTAAATTGATTCCACCATAATGTATGGTGTTTACTTATTCCACCACCTATAATTAACGCGCCTGTTTTCTTATATGTGTAAACGATTTCAAGCAATTCTTTCATATCTGAAAAGAAATCTAAACTAAATTTTCTTAATTGAGATTCAAAAAAAAGTGCTGTACCAAATGAAGAATCAAGAATTCCTGGTGAATATATTGGTACATTGTTCAAATATGCTTGTCTCAATATTGAGTTATCATCATTAATAATAGAGCCAAAAAATTTAGCCAATTCGCTAGGAGAAAATACTTTTTTATCTTTGATCAAATTCTCTAAATTGTTTCTTACAAATTTCTCTATCAAAGGACCATAGTTATTCATTGGTATAAATACATTACCTAATCGATGAATTGAATTTTCATGTAATTGAACATCATCTGCATCGAAATCGCCTGAAAAATAAGAGCCTCCTAAAGACCTTGCTATATCATGATCAAAGGTACCGCCTGTTGTGATTATAGCATCTACATAACCTTTTTTTATCATACTTGAAATTACACCTCTAATACCTGTTGCTATTAAATTAGCAGTAAAAGAAAGAAAAACAAAACATTCTTCATCTTTAACCATTTCGAGAAATATTTTACAAGAATCAGCTAGATTTTTTGCCATGAAAGCACCTGATCTTTCATACTGCAGTATTAGTTCTTTTATGCTTATTCCTTTTTTTATCTGCATATCTTCTACTAATTTTCTTTTCAAGTCTTCCATCAATAGATTTAAAAATTTATCATTAATAAGATAAATCCTATATAGATGCCCTGGTAGCTCAGCTTGGATAGAGCAACGGCCTCCTAAGCCGTGGGTCAAGGGTTCAAATCCCTTCCAGGGCGCTACTAAAAAATTTATACATTATTTATAATTTTCATTAATAATCCCAATAATTAACCATGAATAAAGTTGTTGATTCAAGAAAAAATTTTAAGAAATATAGTAAGCTAATTGTAGCAATTTGGCTAATACTAGCATTAATATCATACACACAACTTAACCTGTTTTTCTCCAATGTATCATATAACATTACAAACATTAGTCTAAGCCAAATGAAAAACGCTATGTCGACTAAAGCTGATGAATTATTAAAGAAAGAATTTCCAAGCATGAACAAAACATCAGATATATTATTAATTGTAATTCAAAGTAATAACGTATATTCGAATGATATAAAATATTGGCTTTTTAATTTGAATCAAAGTTTATCTAAAGATCCAAAAATTAAAAATTTCACTAACATTCAAGATATCTATACAATAGAAGAAGAACTGTTTAAATCTGTATTTAATGCTACTTTAAAGATAGCTAACAAAACAAGCGAAATAATAAAGAATATCAACTACAATGTTTATTTGTTAAAGAATAACATTACTAAAATAAATCAACAGATCTTTTTTACAATTTCAACTATCAACGGTACATCGAATACAATCTATGGTATTCCTGAACTTTTTATAAAAATTTGGATACAAATTTACAATCAGACAAATGGTGGACATGGAAATGTTTATTTGGTAAATTATCAAGCAAACTCCACAATTTTAAGTTTGACTAACAATTTTTCCGGTAACATTTTTTCTCTATCGTATTATACTTTGTTTTTTAAAATATGGAATGAATCATTTCAAAAGATTCCATACGCTTCATTGAATTACAGATTATCTTGGACTGTAAACAATACTATTGTTCTTTTTTTAAATAACCCAAATTTAAACAATGAAACAAAAAATTTCGTAAAATTTGTTGCGAACAATTTAAATCTTTCAGATTGGAATAATGCTAGCTTAATTATTAACTTATCATTAAATTATGTAGCAAGTTTTATTCCAAAAATTTTACCATTCAATTTGACTAACTTACAATTTGTAAATCTCATATATGATTTAGGCAAAAATCCAACCGAAAGTGGAATAAAAAATCTTACGATATCTCTTTTCAAAAAAGAAATAAAGAATTACAATCTTACTGGTTACTCTTTAAATTCTCTAATTGAAAAGAGCTATGAATTGGGTGAAAATGCAACATATAACAAAATTTGGAATCTGACATCGATTGTAGCAACAAATATTACAAAAAATTTATTCCAAGATTCTCCATTGTTTTATATAAATAATGATTCTCTATACAATGCTTTACTTAAACTAAATTCTACATGTTGCATAAATATAGAAAATTATACCTTAGGCATTATAATGAATTACAGCTATTATACACATCCCCTTATATTAAAATACAATGCAATCAAAAATTTTGTAAGTTCTGATAACTCAACAATGGTTGCCATATTAAACTTCAATTCTACAATTAATACCAATACTTTGAATGAAACAAAGAAAATCGTAGAAACGTTGCATATAAAAAGTAATGCTACTGTCTATATAACCGGTTCTTCTATTATATCTGAGGATACATCTAAATCTTTTTCTGAAGCTTTAGATGTAAGTAGATTCGTTGGAACTTTAGTTTCAATGCTAGTTGTAGGTTTATTATTTCTTTCACCGATAACAGCAATAATACCTTATATTGTTGCAGGAATTGCAATTATAATTTCTTATCCTCTCATTTACTATTTAGTAGTAGTTGTTGGACATAGTCAACTAACTTTTTTGACACCAGTATTAACTACACTTCTAATGCTAGGATTAGCAATAGACTATTCTGTTCTACAACTTAGGAGGACAAGGGAAGAAATGAGTTCAGGAAAAAGCAAGGATGAAAGTGTTACAATTTCAATGAAATGGGCTGGCCAAGCAATACTGACAGCGGGAATAACAGTAATAGTGTCATATGTAATCATGTCTGTATCTAACATACCTTTATTTGGTGATATAGGATACTCAATAGCTATAGGTGTTGCTGTATTATTGGCTGCATCTCTTACATTGCTTCCTGCTTTAGAATACATTTTTGGAGAAAAGTTATATTGGCCAAACAAAAATTATAGAAGTATTTTCTCAAGAACAAAAATATTAAATAAAGTTTCTAAATTAGTAATAAGCAAGAAGACATTAATAATAGTTATTGTTCTGTTAATAGCTTTAGGGAGCTTCTATGTTTCACTAAATACACCTACCAGCATGGATTTAATAAAAACTGTTCCTAATTTTAAGAGTATTCAAGCAATAAATATAATAGATGATAAAATAGGTAGCGGTTCTATTCAACCTACCTATTTACTTATACAAACTAAAGACCCAATAATCTACGCAAATGGGTCTCTTAATTATAAAGTTTTTAATCAAATTGATGCGTTAACCAACTTAATTAATAAATCGAATGGAGTGTCCTTTGTAATAAGTCCTTCGCAACCCTATGGAGAAAAATTTAATTATTCAAACATTAATAACCTACAAGATCCGATAAAAATACAATACATTAATAAAATAGAATCCTTAATAGGAAAGGACAATCATACGGCATTGATTTATGTTTGGTTAAATTATGAAGCTACAAGTAAAGAAGCAATAAATGTTCTGAATAATATAGAAAATAAAATTACGAAAGTGCTTGTCTATAATTCAACAGAATTTAATGAAATTATTAGCATGTATTACGGAGGGTCAACTCAAGCAACGTTTGATAGCGAACAGCTTTTTAATAAAATTATTCCTCAAGTTATTTTAACATTAAGCCTAGCTGTGCTATTAATTTTATTTATCCAATTGAGATCTTTAATCACGCCTTTAAGATTGATCTTAACAATATTAATTAGTATTTCAATTTCGCTTTCTTTACTTTATGTTTTATTTTATAATCTTTATAATTATCCAGTAGTCAGTTTTATACCATTGTTTGTTGCTGTTACAATGTTAGGAGTTGGAATTGACTATGATATTTTCTATGTTACAAGAGTTAAAGAAATAGTAATAAATGGCAAATCAGATAAAGAAGCTGTTGTAGAGGCTGTTAATAAGGTAAGTGGAACATTAATTGGTTTAGGATTAATATTTGCAAGTGTTTTTGCTTCTGTTATAATAAGCGATATAATAATAATGAGAGAGATTGGTTTTGTTGTTTCATCTGCAATTATAATCGATACATCTGCAATGCTTTTATTCTTTGTTCCAGCTATAATGGGACTGGCTGAAAAATATAATTGGTGGCCATCCAAAATTAAGAAAATTCAACAATGAAAATTTTAGAAAACATAAAGAATCTCAATAACGGAATTATAACGATTTACGGCCAAAGAGGGAGTGGTAAAACATTATTGACTTTATTTATCAGTATAAACAAGCTAAACGTAAAAAAACATATCACTTATTTGTTCTCAGATTTATATAGTACTATTATGCATGCAAAAAATATACACCAAAATTTACCAATAGAATTCATACAAATTTATTCAATCGATGACATTGAAAATTTAATTGTTGAAAGAGGAAAAAAAGATATTGGAAATTCAATAATTATAGTTGATAGAATCTCGATCTTTAAATTGGAACCCTATGATTCAATAAACTCATATAGAAAATTATCTATTTTATTAGCTTTGATGCATGAGGATGCAATAATCCAAAACAATTTATACATATTAAATTATTCAAGTGAAATTATGGAAAAATCCTTCAATATAATTGATTATTTTACAAACATACTAATAAAAACAGAATTGAAAGAAGATAAAATTCATATTAAATTTTTTAATAAGGATGTCGAATACGAATATGAAGAATTCCTTCCAATTAAGGATATTTTGAGCAAAATATATGTCTGAATTAAGCATTTTAATTTCTCTCTTATATCCATTAATATTCGTTTCACCTGCATATGTAGCCAATTCCTCTCCATTGTTTTTCAGTTCAATCGTTCAAGATTTGCATCCTCTAGACTTTAATAAAAAGTTTATAGATAAAGAAAGAATATTGGGAGATGGTAAAACAATTGAGGGGACATTATTTGGATTCATAATGGGGGAGTTCTATTTTTTATCTTTAAAATTTATAAACGATATTTTTTCTATCATGTTTATTTATTATACTTATTTCGATGGCACTTTACTCGTGATCGGTGCACTGCTTGGAGATATTTTAGGTTCTTTCATTAAAAGAAGATTGAAAATTAGAAGGGGGGAGATGCTTCCTATTTTTGATCAATTAGGATTTTTAGTCTTTGCGTTGTTAATATACTCAATTTTCTTTTCTCCACCTTTAAATTCAGATGAGGTTATATTTCTACTTTTTATAACTTTCTTTGTTCATATATTGACTAATATTGGAGCACATTCTATGAAAATAAAAGATAAGCCCTATTAACCTGATACCTTTGGTAATATCATAATGTATAAAACTAAGAATAAAATGAATAAAATGAAGACGCTAATTGTTACTACAGTCGTTGGTGGTGCAGAAAAATACTTTTTTGTAGAATAAGAATACAATATATAACTTGCCACAAATATTAATATTAATACAAGAAATACTGCGAACGCTTCAAGAATTGTTTCATCTGATAAGCTAGGATATATTATTGAAATAGAGCCACCCTGATTCACATACGGAACTGTTGGTGTATCGGATAAATATATGAATCCAGCCATAACAGCTGCAGATGCAATAGCAGCTAAATAAGGAAAATATTGAGAAACAACATTGTATAATACATTCAAATAATGATTTAATTTTTCAAACATTAACACTTTTTTAATTTTTTCCACTCTTATTATAATATTGTGAAACTGATTTATAAATAATAAACATGCATGAAGAAGAAAGAGAATGGTTTAGACAAATAAGAAGATTATTTATAATTAGTATCATATATGATTTGGCATTTGTAGATCCTTTCACAGCTTTTAAAAGGCTTAATCCAATAGTAGGTCTTATAATTATTTTGGTAGGAAGTATAGTTTATTTGATTTCAATTTCAGCTAGTTTAAACATGATTGTTTATATATCTTTTTATCTTTTAATTGTAGGATTTTTATACACTATAATTGCAAGTTATAGAAGAAGACCTGTATACATCTTTAATTTAGAAGAATCAGAAAAAATAATTAAAGAAAAGGGTATGAATTTAAAAGATTTGAATGACATTCAGCATGCTAAAGCTATTATAGAATATTCACTATACTTAAGTCAAAAAGCCTCCACTCCTGAAGAAATGAAAAAATTTCTTGACATAGCTTATGATGTTTGGTTTAAAGTAATTAAAGCTCAAAGTGCTAACTTATATTTAGGTATATTTAAAAGAAAAAATGTTTATTGAATTAATTTTTCATAATCTTTTGCATCCAATAATTCATTCCACTCTTTTTCCAAATTTGATGGCTTTATCTTAAATATCCATCCTTTATTATAAGGATCTTTATTAATTAGTTCAGGACTTGTTTCTAATTCTTTATTTACTTCAATTATTTCACCACTTAAAGGTGAATATACGTCTGAAGCTGTTTTTACAGATTCAACAACTGCTACTGGCTCAGACTTATTAACTTTTTTGCCTACCTTAGGCAAATCAACAAATACTATATCTTTAAGCTTGGATTGAGCATACCAAGTTATTCCTACAACAACAATATCTCCTTCTCTTAGAGCCCATTCATGATCCTTTGTATACTTTCTGTCGATAGGATTTTTTGTCGAACTCATATATTGAAAATTTATTTCAAAATATAAATAAATCATTAACGTATAGATAGATTAAATGGAAGAAGAGAAGCAATCAAGAATTAAAAAATTTATAAAAAAAGTTAAGGAAAAAATTCCGCCTCCTACAATGGAAAACATTGCTATAGCAATTATATTAGCCTTAAACTTCACTTTAACTCTGGCAATAAGATTAATACCTTTATTTAAATATGGGGTTTATTTAAATGAATTCGATCCATATTTTCAATATTATAATGCGCAATACGTAGTTAATCATGGATGGTATGGTTTTATTGCATGGTTCTATCAAGGAATCAATTATGATTTTTGGAGGCCAATGGGAAGAGCTATTGCATCGAATGCATATCCAGGAACAGGTTTTATAGGCGCTTTTGTTTATCTTATACTCCAAGGTCTTGGAATTAATTTACCCTTAATGTACGTGGTAGGATTCGTCACGCCTTTTTCTGCAGCATTCTCAGGTATTATTATGTATTACATTGGTAAGGAAGTGCATAGCAAGACTACTGGATTACTTGCTTCATTCTTTTATGCTATAACAACAGCAGATATTCCAAGAACAGCGTATGGCTTTTTTGATGATGACGGCACATCACAAGTTTTTATAGCTTTATTCATGCTAGCATTCATAAGGTCTATCAAGAAAAAATCTTATATATACCCGATAATAACGGGAATAAGCTTATCTATAATTATTATGACTTGGGGTTCTTTTACATACTTAATTAATCTGTTCGCTTTAACTGTGTTAGTTCTTGCCTTTTTAGGTAAAGACGTTGATAATGTAGCTAGAACGTACTTTATTGGAATGACGATGTCTATATTAATGATAGCTGCAATACCAAGAACACAAATATTTCTATTAAGTGGCTTTACAGCTTTACCTTACGCTGTTTATCCTATCATGTTTGTCATTAGATACTTTAAACAAATACCAAGGATTAAAGTTGCTTTATATTCTTTCATTACCCTCATTATAATTTTGGCAGGATTTTACGGGCTTTCCTACTTAGGAATAGCTAGTGGTATCGGTGCAAAATATCAAATAATATTAGATCCACTCGCTAGAACAAACGATCCATGGGTAAATTCTGTAGCTGAGCATGTTTCAGCAAGCTGGTCACAATTTTTCATAAATTATGGAATACTAATCTTATTTATTCCTTTAGGATTCTTTTTCATAACTAAAAGAAGAACTAGTGCGGATATATTTATGTTTTTGGTTGGATTTACAGCGCTCTGGGCTGCAGCATCGACTTCAAGATTATTCATGTTATCAACTATACCTGATACAATAATAGGTTCTTTAGGATTAGCAGCGCTCTTTATGAATTATGCATCTATTTTAAGGCAAAAAAAGGAAACTTTCATCGATAGAAAAAGAGGAAAACTATTTAAAGGTATACCTTCTTCCTACGGTGGAATACTAATAATAATTCTTATACTTATGAGTTTAGTAGCTAGTTTAGCTATGACACCCAACGTTGTAACCTACGCTGCTTCGCCGCCTAGTATACTTTCTTCACAAACAGGTAGTTATACTCAAGATTGGGTTGCTACATTTGCTTGGATGAGGAATAACATTCCCGAGAATGCAGTTATTGCAGCTTGGTGGGACTATGGATATTGGATAACAATTGTTGGCGGTAGACCAACTGTTTGTGATAATGCAAACTTTAATGAAACTCAAATACAATTAGTAGGTGCAGCATTAACCTCGGATAACGAAACTAGAGCGTTACAAATATTCAAATATTTTGGAGCTTCTTACGTACTTGTTTACGAACAATTTATACAAATACCTCAAATAAATGAATGGATTAACATCGGCGGAGATATTGAAAAAAGTTATTGGATGTTAAGAATTGCATTTAATTATTCAGATCAACAAGTAAGGCAACTTTATTTAAATACTACTACAATAAATATATTTGGAACACAAATAACTGTTACAATTCCCAATGGACCTTACGGTTCTAAAGCTATACTTTATAGAATGATTTATACTGATATTCCAGGATTAAGGAGTATGGCAAATTATCCTCAACAAATACAACAATTAAACTTTAAACCTTTGAAATATTTCCAGCTCGTTTATGCATCGCCTCAAGGCTCAGTACTTATATATAAAATATTATATCCACCAAACTTTGTTGAACCACCTGTTTCTGTGATCATGTCGTACATATATCACTGGCCAGGAATGAAATATTAAACAATTTTTCTTTTTTTTCTTTCTAGAATTGCATAAAATTTAACTTGTAAATATTTATCTTCAGGAGAGAACTTAGGTGGATGAGGATTTAACAATTGGTTAGAACCACAGTTTGGACATATTTCCCTTATAGTATATCTTTTGCAAACAGAACATCTTTTAATCATTATTTTTTAGAATAAACTCTTTTAAAAGTGAAATCAAGATTGTTTTTAGATGAATTAATTTGCAAATATTTTTCAAAATTGTTAATAGCTTCTTCAGCAATTTTGTAATTTATAGCTTTTAAGTCAAACTTAAATCTAGGAGCTCCAAGTGTTATAATTCTATAAGAAATTAAACCATCTATATTGGAAATTTCTTTTAAAGTTTCACTTATCGTATTCTTTATTATATTAATGCCATTGGGTAATGTTGTTGATAATGTAAATTCAGCACTTGCTTCGGCATATTGAATCTTAATATGCTCTCTTGCTACTTCTTTGATTGCTTTTTTTACATTTTCAGGCAAATTAACATTTGAAAGAGCTTTATCTTCCTGTTCCATTATCTTCTCAAAAATTGACAATGGATCATCGGATATGCTAAATAAAGTCTCTCTTAATTTATTTTTATCGAAGCTGGATTTTTCTGCAACAAGCTCAATCAATTTATTTGCTCTTTGAAATCTCTTCCACTGTATGAGTTTTTCTTTTCTCTCTTGTTGTGTTACTCTCTTTAATGAAATGTCTACTTGATTTTTTGAAGGATCGACTCTTATTACTTTACAAATATATTTTTTTCCTTCTTTTAAGATTTCATTAATATCAAATGCTCTTGTCGATGAAACTTCACCAATTGGCATGTAGGCTTCGATTTTATTGTATTCATCCAATAAAAAATAGGCCCCGTGATCAAGTACTTTTATTGCAGTACATACAACCAACTCGTTCAGTTCGGGAAAATTTTTTAAATTAACCATACTTTGCTATAATCTCTGCTCTAATCTTAGCCTTTCCACCAGTCGGAACAATTAATATTTCATTACAATTTCTACATTTTACAACAGCCGTAGAATGATCAAATGTTATATGTTCTGCTGCACAATTTGTACATTTTATTTTAATGAAAAGACTTTTAGGTCTGGGTATAATTTCGTTTTTTCTTTTTACCATTTTACTTCTTTATAATTTCTATTTTTTTAAGTCTAATACCTCTTCTTTGAAGCACATACTTGCATTTATTGCATATTAACTTCAAAACTTGCTTTTTCGTTATTTTAGCAAATCTTTTTTGTTCAGCTGTTCTTTTACTTCCATAACCTAAATTTTTCCTCAAATATCTTCTTTGGCCTTGGGCTAAATTCCTTCTTTTACCTGCTTTATACAATTCTACCTTATGTTCAGTATATTCATTACATCTAGGACAATACGTCCGAATTGTATCGGGAACTTTCATTTTAAACGATCTCTTTTGCTAACTTTTTCTTTAATAATATAGATGAGAAACTCTCAGATATAAATACTATGTCTCCATTCTTTAAAGGACCATAAAAAAATCCATCATCTGCATAAATTGGAGGAATATCTTCGTTGGTTTGAATATGCAACATTTTCATTTTTTCAGCTTGTCTTTTTCTTATTTTATTATCTAAATTTGAGAGTAAATTACTATAAGTAGCATTGATGATATTACTTTCTAAAAATTCATATAACTTAGAGAGTCTATAAGTTAGTATTGAATAAGCTAAAAGCTTTGATATTTTTGCTTCATAATTTTTAACCTTAGATTCAACATCAGCGTTATTGCTCTCAATATATTTTAAAGCATTGTTTATTTCTTCTTTATAATCATTACTGATAATTTCAATTTCTTTCGATGTTCTTAAATCTAGGAGTATCTTCCTTAATTTTTGAAGACTCATAATTAAATGCTAAAATTAATAATATTTGCATATCCACCTAAATAAAGATATAATGCAAGATAAAGTGGAATATCTTTATTTTCAACTGAATTCAAATCAAATTCTTCATCATTCATATAAATCTTTGGGAAATTTCTTTTGACTTTAAAGGATATTCTAGCTTCTCCTTTTAAAAATATTAAAGCGTCTCTAAAAGGTTCAAATTTATAAATATCTTCATACTTAATAGGCACAACTTTCAAACCTGTTTTACCATGTATTGAATTAGGAAATCTTATTAATCTATGTATATCAACAGTTACTCTTTCATCGATATCTACAGAAATCTCTCTTATACATTCATCTATAAACCTTTCTTTGTAATTTCCTAAAACGTTTAAAAATGAGTAATCACAGTCATATTGTTTCAACTCTTGAAGAAAAACATCCTTCAATTTTTTAATCTGCTCTATTTTTTCACTACTTAGTCCAAATTTTTCCCAATCTTGATATGTTCTATTGTTTATTTTATCATAAATACATTCAGCAAATCTACCAAAAAAACCATTTGAATTTATACCCTTAAATTTAAATTTCTTCTTCTTAAGCATTTCTTTTAAATACATTCTTGCAGATATTCCTTTCACATAATCAACTAACATATTACGAGCTCTCGAATCTAAAGATGAAAAACTTTTATTTATTATATGCACATGATAACCTCTATTTCCTGAAAACAATATTTTTATATCATCTTTAGATAAACCGAAATCTGAAAATAAAAAATCTTCAATAAGCTTTAGCACTTCATCTTTAGCAACATCGAGACAATTGTTACATACAAAACTCTTCTTATCAATTGTTAAACTACCACAATTATCACATTCAGCAACGAAACCTTTACCTGTCTTATTACAGCTCTTGCAAATCCAAATATCATGCTCCAATTTACAACTTGTATTAACATGATCTATATCTATGTCAAAAACAACTTCGGCTTCAATCAACGACTTACTTTCCATATTTGGTATTGATGGATTTTGATACTTGGCGACTGAATTATATACATGCATTGGAACGTTTTTCAATATAAATTGTTTAAAATCTTTAAAATTACTGAAACTCAAATGCCTAATTAATGTTGTTGAATTAAAAGGCCAAATAGCTATTTCTCTCCTTTCTAGATCCTCCACATATTGTGAATCAAATTCAAATCTCGAATAATAATCTCTAAATATTTCAATTATTTTCTTTTCCACTCTTAACTTTTAGCTTTTTTATTCTTACTAAATATTGTAAAGGATGTTTGATATTATCACAACCTGGGCTCTCTGGAAAACAAAGTGATGCTGCCTTCATTGTTAGACAACTTGGAACAGAATATACCTTTCTACCCCCTCTTAAACCAAATATGTGCTCAACTTGATATCGCGTTATGTCTTCTCTAAAGTCAGGTAAAGATTTGAATAAATTTATGACATCCTCAACACTCCAATTTATGGAATGCAAATAAGTTACCAGTGCAAATCTGCCCATATGTGATAGCTTTTTACCGCTTTTAAGATCATTAATTAATATTCGCATACATGGTGGGTCGATTCCTTCATAAGATCTAACGGACATTTTATAAGTTTTTCTTTTTTCTTCAATTTCTTTAGAAACCTCTATAAGAATTTTTTCTAATTCAGGATAATAATAATCTTTTAACTCATTTGCCTTTAAAATTATCCATTGCCTATAGGATTCTTCTAATAAACGAGAAAAATCAGATTTGCTTAAATAAACTTTACCAAGATGGATATCTTTAAAAGCCAAAGCCCAGTTATATCCTCCAAGGAAAGGTGCGAGATTTAAATAATCGATTAAAGGCATTTTAATTTCGAAAATTTCATAAGGACCTCTTTTTATCACATGAATTTCTAAATTTGATTTAATTAAATGTTGCGCCAATATAAGTAGATTTTCTAGTTTTTCTTCTTGAATATTTTTAGAAAACCTCTTGGATTCATAATCTGCAAATCTATAAATAGTATCTGTACCAAGTTGAGAGACAAAATATAAAGATGTAACAAATATTGGAATCTCAATGGAAGGGTCATCATAATATTTTGGAATTTTTCCTGAGACAATTAATTTTACCCTTTCTAAAGATTCAGATAGAATAAGGTTATTTCCTTTAAATATTTCCTCAAAATCGAAATATATTTCTTTTAAGTACTCACCTAAAAAAGGCAAAAAAGGATATTTTATTAAAAGTTTAGGATCTACTTTCACTCTGTTTCTGTTCTAGGAGCTAGATAATAAACAAGCTCACCTTCATTTTCTAAATTATATGTTACTTTTAATGGAACTTTGGTAGCAAATTCAATAACAGTTATTTCTGATAAATTATCTTTACCTAATATATTCAATAAGTACTCTGTTGAATAACTTGAGATAGCCTCGTTCTCAAATTGAAGTTCAATTAAATCTTCCTTTGAAAACTCAGAAGTTGCTCTTCCTTTTTCACTTTTCCCATATATCATAAACTTTTCACTCTCAACTTTAAATGTAGCATAATCACTGAATTTTTCAATGTTTTCAACAGCATCCATCAAAACCTTGGTTTCAATTTTTATTTTAGCATCGAACTTCAATTTTAAGCTTGGAATATTCTCTCCTTCTATGTCCAGCAAAGGAAATTCAAACGTATGATATCCCTTTCCGATGAATCTTAATTTAATAAGATTTTCCTCACCCAATTCCAATGTAAGTTTATATCCTTTTCTCATTCCCTTTAAAATCTTAACCATACTCGAAATTGAAAAACCAATTTTTACTTCTTCTTTTTCTATGTTATAATTTGAGAAATAAACAGATGGAAGCTTAAGATCAACCATTGCAACCCTTGCACTATCCATTGCTCTTAATGAAAGACCTTCAGGCGTTGCTACAAAGAATGCCTCTTCTACAATGTCCCTTATTGCTTCTAATAATTCAATCCAACTTTTTGCATCCTCAAATTCTATTGTCAGCATAAACTTATTCCTATAATTAAAGAATATTATAAAAACTTTGCTAATATTTTATCTATAATCTCTCCATGTGTGCCCACATTTTTTACATCTATAAAATGTTGTTGGAGGTTCATCAGCTCTTCTTGTTTGAACTAACCACCAATAAGCTTCTTCATTTCCACATTTAGGACATGGTACACTTGCTGTTGGCATCTTTGCACCATAATCCCCTTCATCCACAACAATATCTTTAATTTTTTTTCTTTGAACTACAGGTGCTTTTATTCTAAAACCTTCTTTTCCAATTTCTTCTTCATGGCCGCATCTATAACATACAAGCTTTCCCTTATTTCTATCAGGCCTCAATATGCTTTGACAATTTGGGCAAAATCGAAGCATGACTCCTCTTTATTGAATTAGTTATGATATTCAATATATTTAAACCATCCAATATATAAGACCTCCTTTTTAGAACGTAAAACTCCTCATTTGTTAATCCAAGTTTGAATGCCAAATCCTTATTTGAAACAATAATTGGCTTTTTAATCGTTTTGTACAATTTTTCAAAATTTAACTTAATCTTCTTATTTGGCTTAAAAACGTAATATCTCAATTGACCATAATGAGAAGACTTCAATATATGATTAGCAATAGTAATTTCATTTAAATCTTTTATGGGTAAAATAAATAAATCTTCAATATATCCTGCTCTATAAATTATAGATAAAAGTAAATTAACGTTTTTTATACTAAATATTGTAAAGAATGCAATTCTAGCTTCCAGCTTTGGTAACTTTTTCATCAATAGATGATTCTACTTCTTTACGTAATTTTGAAAATCTTTCCTTTATTTCTTCTATTTTTGATTGAATAACTTCTATTGGATTGAAACCGTCTTTACACAAAACATATAATTCTGTTTCGTCCAATAGTAAATGTGGCTTTCTTGAATAAGCATTTAAAACTCTTTTATCATTAACTAATTCGCTTACTAATAATGTTAAAAATCCAATATCTAACCCTTTAAATTGCAACAATATTGAATTATTGCTACGTTCTTTTACGTTAATTTCCATTAAAAATTTTCCTTACAACAAATATTTATAATTAGCTCCTTAACTTTTTTTATAATAGATTGAAAGTCTCGCCATTTAAGGCAGGGATTAAATTTTGTTGAATCTAAACATTTTTTATAGAATTTCTTTGAATGAAGCGCAATCAAGCAATAAGAGCAAGCATCGAAATGAAGATTGCTCCCTTCGAAGGTAATTCAGTATTGCAATATTAGCGTATCAATATACAGAACATTCATCAAAAGGAAGAAGTTCTCTGAACTCTCAAATGAAATACATGGCTCCGAAGCGATGGATGGACCCCCATAAATAGCAGGGAGGAAGCAAGAATTGCTTATGTTAAATTATTATGAAGATTTATGATTTTGTTCTAATATAAAGTAAGCTTACCTTTGATCTTCTTTTAAAATTACAAATATTACACACTAAAACATTTTTGTTCTTTAACAGAGGATGTAATGGGTTTCCACATATAGGACAATCAGCATATATTAGGCCATAATTTTTACCTCTAATCGATACGAAAATATTACCTTCTGTGGTCAACACTCTTGCTCTTAAGTAGTCTTCAGGTTTTAAAAAATTAGAATCTTTTAATGTACTAGATTTTCTTTTTAAGATTAAGTATGCAGTTAGTTTTGTTTGAGTCTTTGTATCTTCAACATATAATATTTTAAGTTCAGCTAAATTTCTTGCTACATGCTCAACTTTAGCTATTACAGTTGTTTCTCTCTTAAGATAAATGCTAGGCTTTTTTATAGGTTCGACAGAAACTTTTCTTTCTTTGAGATCATAAATTATTTTTCCTAGAATGCTAGCATAGACATTACCATTCATTTCATATACTCCACTGCCAGGAAAGAATTCTTCAATTGAAGCTAAAAAATCACCAGGTAAACAAATATCTTTATTCTTTATCATGTTTTTTTAAGAATAAATATTGAGCTAGATATATTACATGTTTCTTTTTTCTATGAAATGGAAATATGTTTTTAATAACATATCTAAGAGTCCCAATTTTGTATAAGCTACAACCATTTTTTTTAGCTAATCGAATAAAGAATTTATCATTACGTTCTTTGTGTAGAGAAAAAATTTTATCTGAAAGATCGAAAGATTTGATTAAAAATTTTTTATCCATATTTCTAATTTTTGTTCCAAATGGCGGATTCATCATAATTTCATCAATTTTTCTACTTAGATAAAAATTTAGAAAATCTGCTTGAATTATGTCGATATATTGATACATATTATATTTTTTTGCATTATATTTTAGATTCTTCAAAGCGTTAAAATCCAAATCTAATGAAATCACATAATTTACGCCTAATTTAATGGCTGCGATCGTCAAAGAACCAGATCCGCAACCTGCATCCAATATCACTTTTTTCTCAGAATGAGGAAGAATGTTCAATATAAAATTTAATGAATTTTCGGAATCCAATTCATATTGCTCCAAAATGAAATTAGGTGAATAATTTGCTTTTAAGTTTGATAATTGAATTGCTATATTTTTTTTACCACTTACCATAAATCAAGTTATTGCTATAACATAACATATTAAACTTTTATTTTTTACTTTACAATTATTTAGCTATGGAAGAGGATGAAGAATTGAAATTACTTAAGGAAAAAATGCTTCAAGAGCTTATGAAAAATTTGCAAAAACCTAAAACGAAAGAAATTAATAAACCTATAAAAATAACAATTGAGAACTTTAAAGATATTATATCATCAAATAATTTAGTTCTTATAGATTTTTGGGCAGATTGGTGTCAACCTTGTAAAATTATGGAACCTATAATAAATGAGTTATCAAAAGAATTTAATAATGTTGTTTTTGGAAAAGTTAATGTTGATGAAGAACCTGCAATTGCACAATCTTTTGGTATAATGTCTATACCTACCTTTATATTATTTAAAAACGGTAAACCGCAGGAAATATTAGTTGGTGCAAGACCAAAAAGAGATTTTGAAAATTTAATAAAAAGATACATAAGAGAATAGAATATTTTAAAATTCCTTCAACAATGAATTCTTAAATATAAAAATATATGTTAAAATATTAAAATAAATTATTCGAGAAAAAAATCAAATAAGCTCTCAAATCTCTATTGATTTCATCTTATAATATTAATAATTAAGGGAAAACTGCGAAATAATCAGCCAGATTATAGTTTTATTAAACGTTAAAAAATAGAAAATTTATATTATTTATAACCTATTATAAAAGTATGTCACAAGAAACTAAACAAGAAAAAGAGGAAGTAAAAATATATGTTAAAGGAAAATTTCTGAGTGTAAAGGAAGTAGCTACAAAATATGGTAAACCTCTAACAGCAACAGCAGTTGAAGTATTAAAATGGATTAGAGAAAAAGGGGAACCTGTTTACTTTTTAGATTTTGTAAAAGAATTAAATTTGAACAAAATAACAGCATATTATACTTTAAGAAAACTAGAATCAAAAGGATTAGTTGTTAGAATAGGTAAGAGGAATCCTTTAATCGGTTTAACCCAAAAAGGATACGAAGAAAGTTTAAAAGCACAATAAACTTTAATAATATTTTTTTTCTATTGTCTTTTTAATGCATAAAAATTACATTCCTATCTCTGAGATATTTTATTCAATACAGGGTGAAGGTATTAATTTAGGTAAACCAGCTGTTTTTATAAGAGTTTATTTTTGTAACCTTTATTGTGAATGGTGCGATACCAAATATACTTGGTTAAATCAAGAATATGCAAAGGAAGGTATTGATTATGTTAATATGAATGAAGATGAAATAATAGAAAAAATAGGCAAGTATCCTGCTCAACATGTTGTAATAACAGGAGGAGAACCTTTACTAAGCCAATCAAAATTAATTAATTTGATAAGAATGTTAAAAGAAATGAGTTATTACATTGAAATAGAAACTAATGGTACTATTAAGCCAAATATAGATTTAATAAAATACGTAGATAATTTTTCTGTTTCTCCCAAATTAAGTAATTCAAAAGTAGATTATAAACTTAGGATAAGATATGATATACTTAAATATTTTTCTCAATTAGAAAATGTAACATTTAAATTCGTAATTTGTGATAAAGAAGATTTAAAAGAAATGGAAGATATTATAAATAAAATACAGATTGAAAAGAGAAAGGTTATAATTATGCCTGAAGGCACTGATGAAGAAACAATCAAAAAAAGGAGTTGTTGGTTAATTGAATATTGTAAAGAAAGATCCTATAGATATTCTCCAAGAATACACATTTGGCTGTATGGAAATAAAAGAGGATTTTGATATTATTTGACTACTAAAACTGCAACTTTAGCTTCACTAACTATTTTAGATGAAACGCTACCTAAAAATAACTTTTTGACACCGGATAATCCTCGACTACCTGTAACTATTAAGTCTATGTTATTTTTATTTGAATAATTAACAATTTCTGTGCCTGGATCGCCTTGCAAAATATCTGTTCTAAATTTTATTCCTTCTTTACTAAGCAAGTTTTTAACATAATCCATATCCTTTCTTGCTTTCTCAAATATTTGATTAATTACTGAATCAGGTATTGGAGTAAAACCCATACCAGCTAACAACTCAGTAGGAATAACTTCTACAATACTTAATTCTGCATCGTATTTTTTGGATAAATCTAGAGCTACTTCTAAAGCTTTTTTAGATTGTTCCGATCCATCAAAAGCTACTAATATTCTTTTAAAATTCATAGATTATTATAAAATTAATTTATAAAAAAGATTTTTGCAAATTAATATAGATCTTTTTATTTGTTCTTTTATATTTTATAGCTTTAAGGCCATCAGTTATATTAGAAAAGTTAATTTCCTCTTTATCCACTTGAAACTTTCTTGATTTGCAAAAATTCATCAATTCTATAATATCGCTTCTAGTAGGTAAACCTGGCAAAATAAAACTTTTACCTTCTAAAAATGCAGGAACTTTTACTATTCCCAAAGCAGCTAATATAACATTTGAACCTCGTTTCACTGCTAAAACGGCTTTATCCATAAATTCAAAATTATTAGACAATACTACTGCAGCATCAAAGTAGTTTTGCTTTAAATTATTGGCATATTCTAAGCTATCGTAAAATTTATACTCTGGAATAGGTTCACTTTTGCTTATAACCAAGTGTACTTCAATGCCATAATATTTTAAAATTTGTGATAAAATTTGAGCAGTTAAATCACTGCCAAATATACCTACTTTTTCAACATTATAACGATTAATAATTTTAGCACATTTATATGCGAAGCTACCATTACAAATAAGTGAAGGAGCATCAATATTTATTTCATTTGGAATATTGAAAGCAAAAGATTCGTTAATCTTGAAATATTGAGATAATCCTCCATCAGAAGAAAAACCTGTAATTTGTAGTTTATCACAAAAATTTTCTTTTCCATTCAAACAATTTTTACATCTTAAGCATGAACTATAAATCAATCCTATAGCAACAGATTCATATTTTTTAAAGAAATTTACATTTTCGCCAATATCTTCAACTTTGCCTATAATTTCATGACCGATAATTAAAGGAAATTTTGAAGGAAATCCAAAAGATAGGAAGTTTCCCTCTATAAGATCAATATCTAATTTACAAAGTCCAACCTCTGTAACTCTTACAAGAATTTCATTTGAATTTAAATCAGGTAGATTAACATCCAAAATTTTGAATGGATTGTATTCAATTTTTGCATTTTTTAACAATGCTAAAGCCTTCACTTATTATTAATCCAATAAACTTTTATACGATTTCATCATGCACCTGTTCCATAATATTTCTATGTTGTGCGCCTTTGCCAATTCAACGGCTTCTTTATTGTATATTCCTTCTTGCAACCAAATAATCTTGTATCCCTTAGCTATAGTTTCTTTTACAACGTTTAATACTTCATTTGAAGGTCTAAATACATCAACTATATCGACTTTGATATCATTAGGTATTTCCAATAACGATTTATAAGCTTTCTCACCAAATATATAATCTGCAATAGGATTAATTGGAATTATTTTATAACCTTTAGACTGTAAAAACGCTGGTACTTCATATGCAGCTTTAACAGGATTTCGAGAAGCGCCAACAACAGCAATTATCTTAGAATTTAGCAAGATTTCTTTAATTCTTTCAGGAGAAACGCCATCATTGGGTATATTATTTACAGACATCATTTAACTTATGTTTTAGATAAATTAAATACTTTCAATGTTAAGTCTATTGAAACCTAAATGGGGATAATTCAAAGTATAAAAAATATCTAAATTGCTTGAAATTTGAACAATCATGCTGCTTAATGTAACACCATGCCTACAGATTTCAACGGGTTCATGAGTTGAAGCAATTTTAAAAGCGTCTTGCAAAATTACTTTATTTTTACTTTTCAAATATTCAATCACAAAAATTTTTCTATTAACAGATTCAATATTTACATATTCGTTTTTTATAAACTCAAACTGATTGGTAAGAACAGCAAACTTCTTTTTATCTTGGATTTTAACTTCAGACGCCCTATTTTCTACAATGTAAACTTTATCTTGATTGCCTATTATATAGCTAGCTGAACTGTATTCACCATTAATTAACTCGTTTTCAAAATTTGATATAGCATCATCCAATGAATTGCATTTCATAAGAATATTTAAAAGCAATATACCACGGGATTTCTTACCCACATAGTTACTGACATTTGCCACACCACCATATATTTTATTTTTTACTTCAAAACCGCACGGAATTCCCCCAGACCTATAATCATAAATTCCAATAACTTTGTTATTATTTTGTTTATTATAGAATACCTTAATTTCATGACCTTTAAAACCCTCTTTAGGAAGATCTCTATTATGTAAAAACATCACTTTTGGTTCCGAATCTTCATTTATATAAGCAAAAGATGTACACATTATATATTCTAAAAGTGACAATAAACTATTATTTCTATCATAATGATTTATCAAAAAATATAGATAAAATTGGTTAATCTTATAATTAAAAATAATAAATTCAACAATTGTTTTCTAGTTAAGCATAATTCTCCATATTTCAATTCAATTGATTTATTAGACAATAATAAAATCTACAATTCAAATTAGAGCTAGAGGAATAGGTGGAAATAATAACTCATAAAAAATAAATTAAAATAAGGGCAATCTAAAATATGAGTTCCACTGAAAAATTAGAGACAAGAGATGTTTCGAAAAGAATAAGATACACTTTAATCACGTTGATTTCTTACATCGTAATTTTAACTGTTCTGCTTGCTATAATAAAGCTTGTATTCGATTATTTAACAATCATATTTCCCGCTATAATCAGCTATATAGTATATGCGAATACAGTTGCGTCACTTTTTTTAGGTATATTGATTGCTTTAAAGTTTTCTGATCTTATTTATTGGAATTTAAGGTTAAAGCTTCCACATTCTGAAGCAGCTAGTGTTCGGAGTGCATTTAAGATATTGGGCATTGTTGCAGTTGTTGTAACAGTTGTAGGTTCAAATATTTCAGCAACAGCTGCAGCAGCACTAGGTGGTTTTGCAGGTATTGTTGCTGGATTTGCTACACAACAAACCTTGTCACAGGCTGTTTCAGGTATATTTATAGCTCTTTCTAGACCTTTTAAAGTTCATGACAAAATATCAATTTCAGGTCAAAAGGGAATAGTATATGATATAACTACATTTTATACGATATTGGAGACAGACTCATCATTTATATTAATACCAAATAATATGATTTTAAACAATATAATAACCAAAGAAAAATAATTGCCTATCAATAAGAAATCAATTAATTCATCAAATTGTAAAACTTACTCTATTAAAATTTATTTTTGACCTTAAAGTATTGCTTAAATTTTCAAAGAATGTTTTTATTTTATTATAATACTTTTCTAAATCTATTTTAAACAAAACATAACCTAATATAACGAATATAACAGTAGATATAATTCCGATTTCTAGTTCAGTTATACCAAAGGACCTTGTTATTCTAGTAATAGCTATAATACCTGTTAGTTCTAAAGTCATTTCTATAGCACTTTTTAATATTTTTGCAAGAGTGGTTATATAAAGCAATTTTGTGAGCGATGACTTTACAACGCCTGCTCCTAAAAATAGATAATCGTCGAAAGGGAAAAAAGGTATTAATGCTAAAGTGAATAGGGTTACGTAGAAAGATTTAAATTGAACAAATTTAGCTAAAAAAGCCATATTTTTATTTTGCTTCAAAGGTCTTCTTAGTATTAATCCAATTGCATACATAACAGTTTTTGAGAGAGAAGCGCCCAAGCCTGTTACTACAACTCCAATTATGAATGAGTATAAATCTACACCTATTCTAATTAGAATAGTTACAGCTATTATAGTATAAGGTGTTCCAAAAAATGGCGTCGCATTTGAAATGAAACTAATTAAAAATAAAATTATTATTTCTCTTAAGGTTATAGCCATATTTCATAAATTTTTGCTATTATTTTCTTCTTTTTATAAACTATCAACATATTAAGTTTCTTTTAACAGTAAAAAGGAAATTATAACAATTAAAATGACTCCTATGAAGAGAGGCAAATGAGAATAAGCTAAAGGATCAACAACACCTGTTGAATTAATAATTACTTCAGATACTCTTCCAGCATTAAATGCAGCAATAAAGATTATTGCTGAGTATAATATTTTATTATTTTTGAAAACAAACATTAATAATAATAGCGCTAAATAAGAAATACCATATATAATGTTTTCTAGAAGAATAACTAAAGAAGGTATAAAGTTTGTAGCTACAAAAAATATATCAACACCAAAATAACTTATTACTGCAATAGCTAATAATATTCGCAGTATTAATTTTAGCATAATCATTAATATTCTAATATTTTAAAATTCTGCCTCATAAAATTATACAATTAAAGCCCTTGCCCCTTCAACGAACATTTCAACACCGAATGCAATTATAAATAAACCGAATATTCTGCTAACGAATTCAATATATTCAAGTTTTATTTTTGGTATTAACCAGACAAGTACAATGAAGACAATAGCTACAGCGATGAAAGCTAATATTAAAGCTAGTATAGTTTGTAGAATTCCAATTTCAAATACTTTTACTGTTAAATAAGATAATGTCGCAGGACCTGTAAGTAAAGGAGTTGCTAGAACAGAAATTAAAGCTTTAGCTTCAGTAGCCCCTTTTACATTCTCACCTCGCATCATCACCATATCTAATCCTAAAATAATTATCACTATTCCACCTGCAACCCTAAATGAACTTATTGAAATACCAAAGACGCTAAATAATATTTGACCAATAAAAATAAAAGAGAATGCAACTAAAAAAGCTAGAATTGTTGCTCTTATAGCAATAGACCTAACATTGTAACCCTTTTGATATGCTAAAAATAATATTGGCATAGATGCCAATGGATTCAATAAGAAAAATATTTGAATAGTTGTATCAAGAAAAGCCATACATTATGTTATATGCTTTTAGTATAAATAAAAAACTTAATTTAGCATATTTCATTTATTATCTAAATTTATTTAATTTCGAAATCTATTTGCTTTAACAATATTTTTAAAACTGTTTTACCTATTTTACTTCCAGTATATTTACCTTCAAAATTGTTTATTTCAACCCATGTTTTAAGGTCAGAATAACCCATTCTTTTAAGAGCTTCCTTTATTTCCTTTTCATAAATGCTTACATCAATCATTTCTTCTTCAATGAATGTTGCTGACCATAATTCTAAAATTCTCTCCATTTCTTTTAATGGCTCAATATTATCATCAATTCTAATATCAATGTATTTACCTACTACTGTTGGGTCAAATTCTTTTTCAGTTTTACTAGCTTTTTTAACAATGATCATTGCTGCACTTTGCTTACCTCTTTTATCACCTCCTTTCAATTCGCCAGCTTTTAATGAATTTAAAATTTTTTCATAAATACGCCCTCTACCTTCAGCTTCTTTTGCCATTGATTCAAGCACTTCGTAACCTGCTAATATATTTCCTTGAACAGAAAAATTATTTCCAACAATATGAGAAGCATACGGATAACAATTTTTACCCGTGTATGCTGCAGCATTACCCTTTGAATCTACAATGCCAATTTGCCTATGATCACGTAATGGGTCTTTTGAAGTTAATATTGTCAATACTTCTTGTGCAGAACGTTTTTTAAGAAGCTTAAGTCCTTTAGGACCATATTCTAAATTAGCTAAAGCTTGTGTAGCTATGGCACCTACATTTGGTTCAAGCCAAGGGACAAATGCTCCTACTGCTAAAAACTTACTAGCTACACCAACCCCCCATGCTTCATCATTTGCATCGTATAGAACTATTGAAAAGGTCATTAACTATATTTGTAGATTTTTTCTTATATTGTTTTGATATGCCCTTCGTTTTATCCAATGATAAAATTAAAATACATTATGAAGTGATAGGTCAAGGTGAAACATTACTACTATTACAAGGATTTGGCTGGGATCTAACAGCTTGGCATTTTCAAATACCACTAACGAATAATTTTAGGTTAATTCTTATAGATAATCGAGGTACAGGCTTATCTGATAAGCCTACTCATGGTTATTCATTAGAGAAAATGAAAGATGATGTAATCTCTATTTTAGATGAATTGAAAGTTGATAAGATAAACGTAATTGGATTTTCTATGGGAGGAATTATTGCATTAAAATTGGCTAGCGAATATCAAAATAAGATAAAATCATTATTTATTGTTTCCTCACAACCAAGAATAAGAGATGAAAACATCGATAAGTTTCTTGATGGAGTAATTGCAAACTATGAAGATTTTAATATTCATAAGTTTATCATATCCCAATCGTTTAGCAAAGAATGGGTAAAAAGAAATTTAGATACTTTTGAAAATTTTTCAAAAATTATATTTAAAAATAAAATTCCAATTTTTGTATTCAAAGAAATGATCAACGAGTTAAAAAATTTTGATATTCTAAAAGAATTAGATACTATACATGTACCCACGATCATAATCTATGGTAACAAAGATAAAATCGTTAATTATGAAGACGCAAAAACATTTTTCGAAAAAATCCGAAATTCTAAATTAATACATATTGGAGATGCTGGTCATGCAGTTATGGTTGAAAAACAATATCTATTCAATGAAATCATAATAGAGAACATAAACGCAATAAATAGATCCGAATTTAAAAGGGAAATAATTTATTTATAAAAAATTCTTTTATTTTAATGAATAAAATTGCATTATCTGTTTTAATCATACTAATAATAGTCGGAGTAAGCTATTTTGCTTACAATTATTTCTACTTTGGAACATTAAATGTTTACTTACAAGATCAACCAGCTTCAGTAAAAATTTATTTTACCATAAGTTCTATTATGGTGCACCGTGTAAATGGTTCATGGATCACAATAACTAATAATAATATAACAATATTACTTAGTCCAAACATGACATTTCTTGCATCTTCAAGAATCCCTGTTGGTGAATACAACGAAATATTTTTACTCATAAGTAAAGCTACTGTTAATATAGGAAACCTTAATATAACCGCAAAGCTTCCAAGTGAAGTTTTTAAAATTCACATTATAAACGGATTAAAAATGGATCCTGCATCAACCCATTCAATATTGATAAGCTTGCCTACCATAACATATAGTAATGGAAACATAATTATAAATCCCTCTGTAACTGCTAAAGTTATTAGTTAACATGTTAAAAGTTGGAATATTAGCTCCTGATTTTGAGGCAATATCTGATGACGGAAACAAAATTAGACTAAGTCAGTTTAGAGGAAAATATATTATACTTTATTTTTATCCGAAAGATGAATCACCAGGGTGTACTGTTGAAGCATGCTCATTTAGAGACAATTGGGATGAAATAAAAAAATATGATGCTGTTATAATAGGGGTGAGCTCAGACAGTGTTGATTCACATAAAAAATTTAAAGAAAAACATTCATTACCCTTCATTTTAGTCAGCGATGAAAATAAAAAGATCAGAGAATTATATGATGCAAAAGGATTTTTATTACCTTCTAGAATAACATACATAATTGATAAAGAAGGTAAAATTGCATTTGCATACAACTCACAGTTTAAAGCTTCTGAACACGTTAAAAAAGTTATAGAATTTTTAGATATACAGAAAAACAAATAATATCCTGATTAAAGTCTTACTTATTTTTTACCTTTCATTTAAAGGTCTAAAATCTCTTTTTTCAGGACCCACATATATAGCCCGAGGTCTTATCAATCTATGCTGTTCTTCAACATATTCTATGAAATGTGCTACCCAGCCCAATACCCTTGAAAGTGCAAATAGAGCAGTAAACATATAAATTGGAAAACCTAGGCTGTAAAATAATATTCCTGAATAAAAGTCAGTATTAGGATATATTTTTTTATCTGAGAAATTTTTAATGCCTATCTCTTCTAGTTTTGAAGCTATTTTGTAATAAATATTCGCTTGTGAATTATTCTTAGATAACTTCTCTGAATAGTATTTAAAAATTTTTGCCCTAGGATCATATGTTTTGTAAACACGATGTCCAAAGCCCATCAATCTATTTTTACCTTTTATTATTTTTTCTTCAAACCAAGATTCAACTTTATCTTCTGAATTAATCTCTACGAATTGATTAAAAGCATCCTCAGCAGCTCTACCATGAAGTGGTCCTTTTAATGCTGCTAATGCTGCTACAACACAAGAATACATATCGGATAAAGTAGAGCTAGCTACTAAACCAGCTGTTGTTGATGCGGGAACCTCATGATCAACATAAAGTATTAATGCAGCATCCATTGCTTTAACTTCATCGTTTGAAAAACTCTTCTCAAATACTGTGTTAAGAAAACTCTCAGCGAAATTTTTCTTTGGTTCAACAATTTTAGGTTTTAAACCTTCTTTAGCTCTATAAATGTTAGCAGTAATTGTTGCAGCTTTTGAAATAATAGAAATAGCTAGATCTCGATCCGTGGATTTATCCCATTTGGGATCATATATAGATGCGAGCATTCCAAAAGCAGATTCTAGAATTCCTACAGCATTGGATCCTTTTGGTAAGGAATATATCATGCTTATTAATTCTTTTGGAACGTCAAAATTTCTGTATAATTTCTCTCTCACTTCTTCTAATTGGCTTTTATTAGGCAAATTGCCATATAACATAAGATATATAACTTCTTCGAATGAGGAATAGTTTACCAAATCTTCAATGTTGTAACCTCTGTATCTCAGAATTCCATTAACGCCATCTATATATGTAAGTGATGTTTCTTTTATTATTACATCCTCTAAACCACGACTAAATGTTAATGACATTAGTCACCACCTGTATATTCTTCTTCAATTTTAGATAAAACAGATAAAAGATGGGATTCACTTATTAAATCTCTAATAGAGACGACACCAATTGGATTGTTATTCCCATTAACGACAATCAAATGCCTTATAAAATGTTTTGCCATTAGTTCAGCAGCCTTACGGAAGGAATCATTTTCTCTAATTGTAATTAAATTTTTAGTCGTGCTAAATTCTTCAATTGGCTTATTCAGATCTTCTTTTTTAGCAACTGCTTTTAGTAAATCTCTTTCTGTAAAGATTCCAAAAAGCTTACCTTTATCTAAAATTAATAAGGAACCTACATTATTTTCATACATAATTCTTATAGCATCGAGTGCCTTCGTTCCCTTTTCAACATAAATAGGTTTCTTTTTAACTAAATTCTTCACAATCAAGTTCATAAATTAATAATTAGAAATGTTAAATATACGCTTAACATCAAATCGTTTTATAAATAACAGAGAAAGGTTTTTTAGTAAAATATTGAAAGAATAGTTAGAACAATGAAGACTTTTTTCGTTGCTTTTTCTATATTATCATCTAGAAATGTAAGATTAGCAAAAAATATAGATGCTGAAGTTATTTTTTTAAAAGATAAATTTCCTTATATTTATTCTACAATTTATACGATTATCAAAATTATTAGAAATAAGCCAAGAAATATAATACTTCAAACAACACAAGGCCCAATTTTGTTCATATTCTCGATCCTAAAAAAGCTATTAAAATATAAGCTAATCGGAGATGTACATTCAGGTTTCATAATATATTTAAACATAAAAGGTGTAGCTTTGAACAAACCTTTTCTTAAATTTTTAAAAGATTTAGATTTGATTGTCCTACATAATAGACAAATCCTTAGTTTTTTGCCATTTAATATAAGAAAAAAGTGCATTGTAATCTATGATCCACTATTTAATTTCAAAGAAAAAATAAATATAAAAAAAGGATCGAATATCTTAATTTTTTCAACGATTATGCTTAAACCTGATGAACCATTAGATGTATTAATGCTTGCGAAGAATAAATTAAACGATGTTGCGTTTATTTGTACAGGAAAAAAATTAAATTCAAAAGAAATAATTAGCTTAGGATATTTAAAGTACGAAGACTATCTGAAAGTGATGAATAGTTCTGATGCAGTTTTAGCAATGACAACCAGAGAGTATACAAATTTAAGTATATTATTCGAAGCTATTTCTTTAGAGAAATGTATTATTGCTTCTCATACTAAAACTCTAAAATATATACTACAGGATAGTGCTCTTTTCTTTAAGGATGCAGATGAACTAATAGCTTGCATAAACAAATTGAAAAATGAAAATGTTAAGCATGAATATGAAATAAAAATAAAAAATCTTAAAGAAAGATTAATAAATATAGAATTAAATCAAATTGAAATATTGAAAAGAATACTTGATAAGTAAACTAATAATAAAATGAAAAAAAATTCTTTTAGATATAGATTTTTTAAACTGAAATTCTCTGATCTACTCTTTATCTCCTTTGGAGGACAAGCTCCATTCATATCTTTACTAACTTTTGGAACAGTAATGGTAAATTTGGTAGGAACCCAAAGCTCGATGGCAATGCTAATAGCTACAGCTGTTGTATTGTTTAATGGTCTTGTAATTTATTTTCTATCAAGAAGATTTAAAAGAAGTGGTGGTTATTACATTTATGCTTTCTATTCATTAACTTCAAGATTAGGATTAAACACAGGATGGAATTACTTGATATATTCATTATCTTATGGGGGCACGTTACTAGCAGGCGGATCTTATGTGTTTTATCTTATTATATCTAATTTGTTAAACAAATTTTTCCCTTCAGTTAGTGTAGAACAGTGGTGGATTGTGTTATCAACTTCGTTGTTAGCTTCTATTCTAGTTATTGGAGGAATAAAGATATCAGCAAAGTATGCAATGATCATGTCATTAGCTGAAATGCTTGCAATGATATTACTATCTTTAATCTTCCTATATTTTTCTAATTGGAACTTTTATAACCCAATTTCTAATGAAATTACACCGACACTATTGCAAGCCGTTGTCTTTGGTTTAGGAATACCAACTGGCTATGCATCAATAGCATCTTTAGCAGAAGAAGCAGAAGAAAAAGCAATTGCTAAAGCATCTATAGCCGTATTATTATTAGGAGGCCTTCTTGCTTCTTTATTTTTCTATTCTTTAGCTTCAACTGGCTTTACAGGAAAACTTGTAGACTTTTTGCTAGCAAAGTTTGGAATTATAGGAGAAATTATTTTATCTTTTATAGCAATAAATGATGGAATATTAGGAGGGATGACTTATATTCTATCTTTATCAAGGACAATTAAAGCTATGGCTGAAGATGGAATTTTTCCATCTTTTCTCTCAAAAGTAAACAAAAGCCAAAAACCAATCTATGCAGAATTCTTCGTAGCTTTTATATTTACATTAGTTCTAACATTAATGGCTAATTATATAGGAATTTTTTATACCTTTGTTACTCTCGGTGCATTATCAGGTTTGAACAACATTTTTATTCATATCTCAGCAAATATGTCATTAATTAGGATTGCGTCAAAAAGAGCGCATAAACATATTCATGAAATTTTAGTTGCTATTATAGCTACATTAATAGGATTTAGCGTTTTCTTTTATTCACTTCCAACTTTTGATAAATACATAGTTTATATGTTCTTTGGTTGGATAATACTTGGATTTTTATATGCTGAAGGTCTTGAAATGTTTAAAGCCGGAAGCGAAGAAAAGCAAAAAGTTTAAAATTCCAATTCTTTTAAAATATTTTGAATTAATTCTTTAACTTTGTTTAATTTTTGCTTTAATTTTTCAACTTCATTGTTAGAAATTTGCAGAATTTCTGGAAGATTTACTTTAAAACCTTCTTTAGCTAATTTATCATAAGCTTTTAAGATTATTTCTCCAGCTTTAGTTTCTACTTTCAAATGCCTTCTAATAGTCGCTTCAGTTACCCCTATTTCCTCTGCTATTTTACTTATAGGCATACCTGCTTTATCCCTCGCCAAAGAAGCAGCTGCTACATATAAAGAATCAATCCACGTTAATCGCTCGTGGGGATTTTTAATTGCTTTTAAGGTTTCAGAAGAATATAAACTCATGACTAATAAAGCACTTTCTAATTGCCTTATCTCTTACCTACCCAAAGGTTTTAAAGGTACTGACATATTTAATCATCAATGTTTCTTCTTCCTTTTTAATTTCTTTTTGTTGAAAGGCTTTAATTCTCGCCTCTTCCATAGCCTTTTTCATTTCATCTATAAATTCTTTATTTAGTAATTCAATTTTAACAAAGTTTGGTGCGATTTTTAGATATTTATCCCATTCCACATATATTCCATCATCTTTGATGTCCATTGGATGTCTTACCATGGATATTTTAGTATCTCTCATTTTCCAAACTATAATTGATCTGCACATTTTACCTTCAACTTCATCTAGATCCATTCTAATTATTCCATCCACAGCATGTTCTACACCGGGTCCTCCGAAACCCCTTTCTCCAACAGATACTTGACTTACAAAAAAAGCAGTTGAACCAAGACCAGATATTATTCTTTTCAACGTCATCACAATACTTCTAGCAAAAGCAGGCTTCGTTAAATAAAGTGTACTTAAAGAATCAATTGCAACTCTATTCGCATTTGTATCTTTTATTGCTTGTCTTAAAACATCTGCAAGCTCGTGTACATCATCGATTTGTATCACGACATATTTTTCTCTTTGTGCAGCTGTTCCAATGCCACCTGTAAACGCATCCACGATTGCAAACTTACCTTCTTTTTAAATTTAGATATATCCCAGCCAAAATGTCTGAAGCTTCTTCTTACGGATACAGGATGTTCCTCTAACGCTACAAAAACACCTCCTTCTTCTCTTATCATTCCATTGTACAAAAATTGCTTTGCAGCTATGGATTTGCCTGTCCCAGGACCCCCAGAAAGCAGTACTATGTTTCTTTCAGGTATTCCACCATACAATATCTCATCAAGACCTGGAATGAATGTTCTTACGCGAGAAACTACCATAAATTTATATTATTAAAAATTGCTTATAAATCCATCATATAAACATTTTATATTAATCAAATTTAGTTTTTTGTTCTAATGGTAAAATTTTTAACATTCTTTCGAAAATCTTTTGAAATTATTGTTCATATCATTTATGTTTATGTATTCTATTTTTAACTAATATATTTAAATATTCAAAAATTTTATTATGTTTTTTAATATAGAAGTAAAAAATTTAAAAACATTATCTAATAAAAAATTCTTTCAACATTTTGATATGAATAACAATCTTTTAATTAAAGATTAGGATATGCTTTTTTTATTATAAATAAATAATTATTTAATATAAGTAAGGAATTAGATCTTCTGTAAAGCATTGAATGATTTGACCTTCTCATTCGACATATTAAGAATAACTAGCTACATTCATATGTTTTATATTTTACAGGAGTCTAAGAGAATTTTATAAATAATAGGAATAAACAAATAATAGTTTATTGGATGTGAATGATAGAAAACTCTATTTATATATAATCTACACAATATATGGATTCATAGTAACATACCCATTGATATTCATAGCTGTTTACACTTATCAGCTTGGAGGAATACTTGCAACAGCTTTTATTTATGCAATTTCTGCTATATCAATCGGTATAGCACCAATATTTATAAGCCCATTTTCAGACCGCTCTGGGTATAGAATAAGATATGCATTAATTTCTATATTTACAGGATCTATTATTATGATTTTGTCGTCTATTTTAGATAAGATTGCTTTGATATTAATAATTTTATCTTCAGCTATAATTCAAATTGGTCAACCTTTGTTTATCTCTTATGAAACAGAACGTAGCAAGTTAACTGGTAGCTCAGTGGGAAAGGTGTACTTGTATATAAATTTTGGATATTTGATCGGAAGTCTTGTCTTTGGTTTTGTTCTAACTTATATAGATTTCAAAATGATGGGTATAATATTTGGATTGATTGGTATTATATTATCTCTAACATTTTTTTGTTTTAAAGAAGACAAATTATTTTCATTCAACCCTAATAAAACAAGTATCATAAGAACACTCTTAACAACCAATAAATTTAATTTACTTTCATCTTTTTTAGTTATAATTCCAGCTCTATTTTATTCTATTGTTCCAGCATACTATGTATTCTTTTTGAATGGTAAAATTTTAGATTGGGGGATTGTGAATGCAATATCAACGTTAACAGGAGTAATTTCTTCTCCTTATATAGGAAAGATTACAGATAGAATAGGAACAAAGAAAACAATGCTCATTGGCTTGATATATTATCCTATTTATTATGCTTCACTCTACTTTTATCCTTCACAAATAGTTTTTGATATATTATATTCGTTACCGTTTTGGCTTTTCATATGGATACCTCTATACTCTTATTCAGCTCAAATAAGCAGTATTTACGAAAGAGCTACATCTTTATCCAATATAAACTTATTGATAGGCATTTTTAGAGGCCTAGGTGGAATCTTTGGAGGAATAGTTGCTTACTTTTTAACAATGAATGAATTTTTCGTGATTTCTATATTGCTTAGCTTAATTATACCAATCATATACTATATTTTCAGCTAATAAAGCAATTAATCTGTTCTAGTAATAATTCTTCTCTTTAACAATGACATAGACCAATCAAATACTATACCGAGCTTGTTTCTTATAGTAGAAATTTTGAGTAAATGAACCATTCTCCAAAGAACCCATCCTAAAAATCCAGATATAACAAACTTATTTTGAAAATCTACTAGACCAGAAAACCTTCCTAGTGATAACATTAAGCCATAATCTTTAAATTTAAAGGGATTTAATTCTTGTTTACCTATAAAATAATTAGCTAAATATTTAGCTACATATTTTCCTTCCTGTACAGCGCTCGATGCCATAGGCGGGACAATTTGTCCTGTTTCACCATCTATTATATAAGCACAATCACCTATTGCAAATACATCAGTATATCCGATCAGTTTTAAGTTGCGATCCACAACCAATCTTCCTTTGTTCTTTAAAGCAACCTCATTGGGTATCTTTTCTATAATTGGATTAACTTTTATGCCAGCAGTCCAAAAAATATTATCTGAACTTATAACAGAACCATTAGAGAGTAGTATTTTATTCTTCTCTATTGAAATAACCTTTGCATTAAGAATTATCTCAATACCTGACTTTTCAAGAATTTGTTTACATTTTTTCGAAGCTTTTTCGCTTGCTTGATATATTAATCGATCAGTAGCTTCCAGCAAAACAACTTTCGCTTCATTTGAGTTTACATTATAATATCTTTTGCATAGTAAATTCACATAATCTTTGATGGAACCTGCCAGTTCTACCCCTGTAGCACCACCGCCTATAATTACGAACGTAAGTAAGCTTTTCCTCTTTATGTCATCTTTTTTTAAAATAGAAGCTTTTTCAAAAGATTCGATTATTTTATTTCTTATCTTAGTTGCATCCTGAACAGACTTTAAGGGAATTGCGTAATTAAAAGCTCCTTTTATACCTAAATCATTGCTTACAGAACCTAATGCTATTATAAGATAATCATATTCAATTGAACCTAATGATGTTATTACTTTTTTATCATGTAAGTTTATTTCTTCTATTTCAGCTTCAATAATAACATAATCACTATTTCTTTTTCTTATGGGCTCTAACACATGATGCTCATTTAACAAGCCTGTTGCGATTTGATATATTAAAGGTGTAAAGGTAAGATAAACCCTTCTTGTTAATATAACTAATTCAACATCATCCAATTTGCTTCCGATATTCTTTACGAACGCTTTTACAAATGAAATTCCTGCAAAACCACTACCAAGCACTATTATTCTTTTTTTATAAGACTTTGGGAGTAGTTTGGATAAGTAATAAAATTCGTTTTGTTGAAAATTGATTGTTTCCACAAATTTTCGCTCTTTAATCTTTAATAAGATATTTTACCTAAAATATAAGGTAAATTTTCTAATTCTAAAGTATGAAATAATCAAATTTAAAATTTCATTTCCGATTGATAATTTGAAATATGCATGAGATAGAACTTAGAATTAGATTATCTGAAACCGATGCTTTAGGAATAGTATATTATTCAAATTATTTTGTTTTCTTCGATATAGCTAGAATAGAATTACTGAGAGAAATAGGGATAGATTCTAATTATTTAAATAAAAGTGGTATTAATTTTGTTTGTTCAGAAGCCTGTTGCAAATATTTATTACCCTTAGAGTTCGATGATTTGATTTTAATAAAGACATGGATAGAGAGATTAGGAAAAACAAGCATAAGCTATAGACATATTATTGTTAAGAAAAAAGATAATAGAGAAGCTGCCCACGGTTTTATTAGAGATGTATTAGTTGATAATAAAAAACAACCAATCCAAATACCAGAATATATGAGAGAGAAATTAGAAAGATATTTATTGAGATAATTTATTCAAAAGTTAATTTTGCTAAATTTTATATTAATTAATTCAAGAAAAAGTTTTACAATTAAAATTGAACAGTCTTATAGATAATTATAAAGAATTAATAAAGCTGTAATTTAAGCAGAGTTTCGCTTTCTACATAAAAGCAACAATCATTTTAGATTGCAATTCTTTTAGTTTCAATAAAAGATTATTAATAAAATATTTATTCTTTGAATTACAATAATATATTATCCGGCAGGATACCCCTGTAAGCGGCTTTAGAGGCTTCGATGAACAGGGGACCGTTATATTTTTTCATGTATGTGGATAATGGTTTTACACTTGAAATTTTAACCAAAAATTTGATATAAAGCTTGCTTATAAGAATAATTATGCATAAATATGAGAAAGAAATCGATGAAATATTATTAAGTGTAAAACAATTAATTGAAAAATTTGATTTTAGTAGATTGAATGAAATAAAGAAAAATCTTGTAGAACTTTCTAATAAAGAAGAAGCTGAATTACTTGCTTCTCAAATAAATTCGGAAATTTTCAATGGATTTAGAATTGAACATCAGGCATTGCTAAAATTATTAGATGTTGCTGAAAAAATGTATAGGACAGGTAATCAAAAATGGAAAGAAAGATTAGAAGCTTTTATTAGAGTTTTTAAATATCACAAATCAATAGAACAAAAGTATTTATCTTATTAATTAGCAAAACAATTTTTCTTTTAATAATTTATTATATAAAAACTATTAATATGCAAATACCGATCGTGAATACATGAATAAATAAGGATAAAGTTCTATCTTTTAAATATTATCATTCTATAAGCCATAGATTATGTTTTCATCTGATCTTTTATATTCTATGATTTCATTATCTTTAAACCAGAATTTGATTTCTTTTTCTGCATTTTCCTTGCTATCAGATGCATGTACCAAATTCCTTAATGGTCTCTTAAGTATATTTGCTAGCTCAGGGCTGTCTGTTGAAAAATCTCCACGTATTGTTCCAGGCGAAGCTTCATAAGGTCTAGTTGCGCCTACAATCTTTCTTACAACCTCAATAGATCTATTACCTTCTATTACAATAGCAACACAAGGCCCTGAAGCTAAAAATTCAGCTAACCATCCCTTTATTATTTTACCAATTTCCACAGGGTCTTCAGTTCCAAAATCCTTTTTTGGATCTAAGCCAAGTTGTTTATAAACAGATAAAGATTTATTGGCTACTGTAACTAACCAATCTGTATCTGAAGGATAGAATTGCATTGCTTGTTCTTTTGTCGGAACTAGCATTTTTAAAGCAACTATCTTTAATCCTGTTTTCTCAAATCTTGAGATTATTTCACCCATTAAACCTCTTTTTACTGCGTCAGGCTTTATCAGAACAAATGTTCTTTCCATAATTAAATACACTATATTAATAGTGATTTATATGTTGTTTAGATAAGCTTAACTTATTTTCGTCTGATTACATTTTTAATATGTTATGTTAACTGAAGAAAAATATGAAGTAATATTGAATTACATAAAAGAGATTGTTAATTCAAGATATAGGCTTTTAATCTATATCGAAGATAATTTATTGGATAACTTTTCTATAAGAAAGATTGTTGATTTTTACTCTTCTTTAAAAAACTCCTTTAATTTAGTAACTATGTACAATGAAATAAATGATCCAATTTACTTAAAGTTGATAGAGCAATTGAATGGAGTCAATTATATAAGTTATCCTTACTCAGAAACAAATAAGCTACTAGGTTCAACTTATGATGCATTGATCTTAGATGCTACCAGACAACTTAGACCAAATGATTTAGGAGTCTTAATTGAAATCGTAAAAGGGGGTGGATTAATACTTTTTGTTGGACCAGCGATAGATAACATAAACAATTGGAATACAAAATTTCATGAATCAATTAAAGATGGAGAAGTGTTGAAAATCTTTGAAAAAAGACTATTATTGAAACTGCAAAATCATGTTAACATAATATATATTGATTCTAAGAAATTTACTAAAGGAAATATAGAGAAAGAGATTCTACAAGCGTCTGTCAATGAAAAAATAGGAGAAAAATATCCTAAGGAAATATACAGCCTATGTTTAACAAACGATCAAATAAAAGTGATAAAAGCGTTTGAATAGTTTGTTGAAAAAAATTATGCTTCGATGGTTATCAAAGCTAACCGTGGAAGAGGAAAATCTCTTTTTTGAACAAGAACATATACTAAGACAAATTGTTGGTTTGTACGTTTTAACTCATTATAGAAACAGACCCGATTATATAGCTTTACTTGCAGATTCGCCAAAGCACTACATAAGAGCATTGTTATACAATGATAATGTTATAGCTGCACTACACATGTGCTACGAAGGAGGTCTAGAAGAAGTAAAATTGGATGAATTAAGTGATATAGAAAAAATAAAAGGCAATTTAATACCAACTACTTCTTTAAGATACTATCCTAATATTAAAGGATTTGCTAAGCTTAAAGGAACTAGAATATTTCGTATAGCTGTTCATCCTAAACTTTGGAACAGAGGCATTGGGTCTTTCTTATTGAAAAAAATAGAAGAAGAATCAAATAAATTAGATTGGATAGGTTCTAGTTTTGGTGCAACAGCTGAATTACTTAGATTTTGGGTAATTAAAAATGGATATATACCTATTTTGCTAGGACCTAGAAGAAACCCTGTTTCAGGAGAGTTCAGTGTTTCTGTAATAAAACCTCTAAGTTACAAATCAGAAAAATTCGTAGAAGAAATAAATAGAGAATTTAGGCTACGCTTTATTGAAAGCCTACATGATGCATATTATAGCATTAGTGGTGAAATTGCTTGGATTTTGTTGAATAAAACTTTTGGCAAATATAAAACAGATGTAAAATTTTCAGGTTCTCAAAGACCACGAATCGAAAGCTATTTGAATGGTTTATTATTATATGAATCAGCTTGCGATTCAATTAAATCACTAGTAAAAGCTCACTTTATGTCAACAGTAGATGAAAGAATTAAAATGAGTGAAAAAGAAGAAAGACTATTAATTATGAAAGTGTTGCAAGGTAGACCATGGGAGAATGCTGCAAAAATCTTAAAGATGAAAATAAATGAAGCTATAGAATTAATGAAGATTTTATCTAAAAAATTATACGATTACTATGCTTGAGGATTATTTAGGACAAATTTTCTAATATTTGAATTATTTCTTTTGCATAATCTATGCTCCTCTTTAAATCTTTATCTTCTATTTCTTTTAATAAATCTAGAATTTCATTCTTATTTATCAAACTCAGCATGGGAAAAATTCGTCTTATAAGCATTCCTAACCCCCATATTCCACCTGTGATATTAATTGCAAAATCTTTGAATTCTTTGAAGTGTGATAAGAAAATAGAATAGTATTCTTTCCTTATGTAAGGATTGTTTGATAGCCAAATTATCAATGATATGAGGTGTTGATATTTGAATGTATCTAATGACATGAATATTTCTTTGAGAGATACAGGATCCCTAATTGCCGATATACCGTTTAAGAATATTTCTTTATCCTCATCGAATGAATAATATTTGTATTTTTCAATTAATGTTTTAACATTAGAAGTGACTGTAGCATATGAAATAACAGCTACGCTCTTCAGTTCTGATTCTATTTGGTCGTAATAAGGAAACAACTCTGAAAGAGCCAATGAAAAATTTTCGTCGATGAATGAAAGTCTTCTCATAAGCCTATAATATAAAGAACGCTCTTCTTCGTTTGAGTAATTTTTCCAAATGATTAATTGAGCTCTAATATAATCTTCTGCTATTTGCTTATACTTTAGTGGATTGATTTTATAAAGGTAGCTTAGAATTGAAGATATCATCTCTGAAGTATTCAATCCTTTATAATTTTTGTACTTATTAATTAAGGAAATGAACTCTTGCAAGCTAACAATGCCAGCAATATAAAAATTATAATAATCATTGATCAAGCCTGCTATTTCAATATCATTTAAATAAGCAACATAATTCAAGTCATTATAATGAACTCTGTAAAAACCTGTTCTGTTTAAATTTAATTTTAGTTTTTTAACCTCTTCATCAAAAACTATAATATCTTCTTTATTTTCTAATAATTTAGTTATCAGTTTATTATTAACCTCAATTGTTATAGGCACTTTATAAGTTAAATCCTCTACATTATGCAACAAAGCAAATCTTTTTTGCTTTAGAATTATTTTATTCCCTTCAACTTTAACAAAAATTACAGGATAGCTTGGTTTAGAAATCCAATCTTCTAGTATATCTGCATTTAAAGAAGCAAAGAAATCCTTTGCAGTAGCATTAGAATATCTATATTTATTTAAATAATTAACTATACCATTTCGAAAATTATCCTCTCCAATATAAGCTTCAATCATTCTTAAAATACTTGCACCTTTTCCATAACTAATTTGGTCAAAAGCTTCATTAATTTCTACAGGAGTCTTTATTTCTGCTTTTATTTTATGCGTTGTAGTAAGAGAATCTTCGAACATTGAAGCATAAGTATACTCATTTATGAAGTCACCGAGTTTATTCAACGCTGGAAATAATTTTGAATTGCATTTTAGTTCCAAAAACGTAGCAAAACTTTCATTTAACCACAGATCATCCCACCATTTCAATGTTACAAGATTACCAAACCATTGATGGGCTATTTCGTGAGCAATTGTAAGTAAGACATCTTTTCTATTTTCTAAACTAGAAGTTTCACCAACTAACAAAGAAGATTCTCTAAAAGTTATTGCGCCCCAATTTTCCATAGCTCCAACTGACGTATCTGGTACAGCTATCAAATGTAATTTGGGGAGTTCATAAGGCATGTTAAAATAATTTTCATAATATTTTAGTATCTTCAACGCTGATTCTAAAGCAAAGCGAGCTTTATAAATCTTACCTTTTGTTGTTGCAACTATTACTTTATCTTTTTGAATCTCTTCAAATTCTCCAATGCCTAGAAAAAGCAAATATGTTGACATTGGAGGAGTTTCTTTAAAATGATAAATCAACTTACCATTTTTTTCCTCAATCTTTTCTGTAGGCATATTTGAAATAACTTGTAATCCTCGATTAACGCTCACTTTTAAAGAAAATTTTGCTTTGTATTCAGGATTGTCAACACAAGGAAACAACCTATTTGCAAAATTTGGTTCAAATTGGGTTGTTATAATATCTTTAGATCTGTATATACCTACAAGTGAATTTGTACTGACTTTCCCTTCAAATTCAATGAATATTTTACCTTTAAAATTTCCAGTATAAATTAGAACTTTATCATTTATAACTTCATATTTCAAAGGCGAATTATCTCCTGTATAAATACTGTTAATTTTAACAAGGCTGTCGAGCTCTATATTTCCTTCAGTTTCAACTTCAATAATCTCTTTTCCCTTAAAATTATTATCTTCAAAATCTAGGAATAAGTTATATCTTTCTACCTTCATTGAAATATATTAAAGGCCAGAAGTTTTAATTGTTATTCCTCTTTCTATTATGTTAATTTAGAGATTATCAATGAATTATTGAACCGAAAAATATACAGGAAAATTTTATTACTGAACATTCTTATAAATAATCAAAATTGAGAATTTACAAAAAATATAGCGGTATAATAGTTAGATATGATAATATTGATTTATCCTTAGATACAAGCGATTACGATACAGACCTTAGCTTTATTTCACATGCACATCACGATCATCTACCAATAAAGGTAAATAGATTATATGCTTCAAGAGAAACAATCGTTCTTTCCAGTTTAAGGGGATTTAAATATGATACAATAATTGAAATTGATAAAAATTTAAGAATGTCAAACTCAGGCCATATATTGGGTTCTAAGTTATTAATGATAAAGGATAAAATATTATATACAGGTGATATTTGTACCAGAGATAGAGGTTTTTTAAAAGGAGCTGAACCTATAGAGTGCAGAGTGTTAATAATTGAAAGTACTTATGGTGTTAGTTATTTTAAATTTCCCAATTTAAATGAATTGGTCAACGAAGCGAATAGAATTATAAGAAAGAATTTAGATGAAGGAAGACATGTTTTATTGATGGGATATGAACTTGGAAAAGCTCAACTTTTAACTTACATCTTTAAAAATTATAAGTTGATAATCCATGATAGAATAGCTAATATTAATGCATTGTATAAAAATTTAGGAGTTGATTTATATGATTATGAAGCTTTACCGCTTTCTATTGCTGAGTCAAAAAATATCCTCAAGAAAGAGCCTCAAGTAATTATTTCTCCTATGAGTAAATCATTCGAGAAAAATTTTAAGAGTAAATATAATGCGGTGAGTATTGCATTTACCGGATGGGCTATGTCAAATAGATTTGATAACTATGATTACGCTTTGCCACTAAGCGATCATGCTGATTACTATGAACTAATAGATTTTGTAAAGAAATGTAACCCGGATAAGATTCTAACCTTTCATGGATTTACAAAAGAATTCGCATCTTCTCTACACGAATTAGGCTTTGATGCTTCAGAAATAAGCAATGACTTAAGATTGGATGAATTCTTTTAATGATAGTTAATTCGACTTTTCACAGCATAAAAGGCGATACTTTCAATCTATTGCAATTCTTATTCTTGATATGAATCGGTATTAAACTTTTTACGAAGAATATTTTTTAATATATTAAAAATATTTCATTAAATGTTACGAATGAAAAGAATACTACAAAGCCTAGAAACAAAACTATTATCCAAGTAAAACTAAACATTTTTATACTAAGTTTCGAAGCCAGCAATATCCAACCAATACCTCTTAATAGTATGCTTATAGGATATGTACCTATTGCTAATCCGATACCTGTTGCAGCAGAGTCTAGTATAAAAAAATCAGTTAATAATGAAAAGGAAAATCCTGTTGTTAATAAATAATTTTTTATACCATTACTCATAGCCTGTAAGAAAACAAATTAAATTTGATCATATAAAGTTTCGCTACTAAATATGCATGCAGGGTCAGATTCAAGAGGATCATTACTATTTGAAAAAGCTCTAGCTCTCGAACCTCCACATACATATTTAAACAAACATGTTCCGCACTTTCCTTTAAAATTTCTATTACGAATTTTATTCAATATTTCATTTTCTCGATAAACTTTAACTATGTTATCATTCTTAACATCTCCAATTTTTATAGGTAAAAGTCCTCCTGGATATATTGAGCCGTCATAAGATATGAAAATAATTCCATCACCGTCTAATGTCCCTCTTGAGTTAATTGTTGTTTTACTTGTTGGATTCCCCTCAAGTTTAATAAGTTCTTCTCTTAAAAAATTGTAAAGTTCATCTTCAAATTTAAGTCCAGTCATCCTTTCATAGTATATTCTTCTTATAAAAGGTGCTTCAACAGTCCTAATTGTTAAGCCATACATCGAACAATCAAAAATAAATTGTGCTAGTTCTTCAAACTTTTTTTGATCTAAATCAAGAAATTTTGTTGCTCTACCAGTTACGACTATAAAGAATACTTCCCATACGTTAACACCTAAACTTTTTATTAAATGAAATAATCTTGGAAATTCTATTATATTTAATGATAGAACAACAGAATTAACTTGAACCCTTATTCCATTTTTTATGAACCTTTTAATCACATTCAATGTTTTAAAGAAAATGCCATCCCTTTGCCGTATGTAATCATGCGTAACTGGTGTAGCTCCATCTAGGCTAATAGATACACTTAATACACTAGATTCTTTAATCTTTTTTATAACGTCGTCATTAATATTTTCGCTTACAGCTGGTGAAAGAGAACATAATAATCCTAAACCTTTAGCGTAATCTATTAATTCAAATAAATCGTCCCTCATTAACGGGTCTCCGCCTGTGAATATAACAATAGGTGGTTTAGGATCAAAAGTAGATATTGTCTCAAGCATCTTCTGAGCTTCGATTGTAGTTAGCTCATTCGGTAGCCGATTTAAAATTGCATTAGCTCTACAATGAACGCACCTTAAAGGACATGCCCTAGTAACTTCCCAAAATAACAATGTAGGCTTCTTTTCGAAAAGATGATGAGGTTCTTTTAAATCTACAATTTTTTCTAAATCTGATAGATTAAACATTAAGATTTAAAAAAATTTTTATTATTTATCCATATTTCTTAATACAAATTTAAGAAACTATTTTAGATAAGATTTCCATAATTTTTCAAACTTTTCAATTTTTGGCATAATTACTAATGAACAATAAGGCTTAGTGGGATTTCTCTCAAAATAATTGATATGATAATCCTCAGCTTTATAAAAGGCCTTAAACGGAACCAATTCAGTTACAATCTTTTTTTGCCATATTTTTTCTGCTTCCTTTATTTCTTCTTCTGCGATCTTTTTTTGTTTATCATCGAAATAAATAATTATTGATCTATATTGAGAACCAACGTCATTTCCTTGCCTATTTTTAGTTGTAGGATCATGAATTGTAAAGAATATTTTCAAAAGTTCTCTATAACTTATAACTTCAGGATCATAGGTTATTTTAACAACCTCAGCATGACCTGTTTGATCTGTACAAACTTCTTCGTAAGTTGGATTTTCAATCCAACCGCCAGAGTATCCAGGGATTACTTCGACAATCCCCTTGACTTTTTTGAAAATAGCCTCTGTACACCAAAAGCAACCTCCTCCTAAAATCGCTTGTTCATATTTTTTACTCATCATATTCAATTATTCAATCATACATTAATTTTTTCAACAATTTTACCATACGTTTCAGGTCTTCTATTCTTTAATCTTTCTTCTCTAAAATTTTTGATCTTTTTTAATTCGATATTCGCAACTATGATGCCCTCGCTTTCATCTGCAGCATTAGAAATTCTAGGTATTACAAACTCTATATTTATATCAAAATCCACAATAAAACTTCTTCCAGGAAAATTAGGTTGCAAAAGCGTAATAGGGCAAGCAATGAAAATTCTATTTTCTAAAGCTCTGGCCAATGCATAAATCTTCCATCCTTCATAAGATAGTTTGTTTATTCTGGAAGGTACAAACACTATTTCTGAACCTTTAATTGTTAAAATTCTGCAAACTTCGGGAAAAACTAAGTCATGACATATAGCAATTCCTATTCTTATTCCATCTATTTGAAAAACATTATAATCTTTACCAGGCATAGCCACTTGTTTTTCTGCTCCATACAAGTGCATCTTAGATTGATATCCTAATACTTTACCTTCGTTGTTAATTACATAACACCTAACTTCTCTTGCGTTATTCTCTTCTACATAATTACCGCCTGTGATTATATTAATATTACAATCAGAAGCTAGCTTGCAAAAATCTTTTAACAATCTTGTAAATTCTTTATGAAATATCCAATGTTCAGGTAAGCATACTATATGAGACTTTTGAATTGAAGCCTCTTTAATCAAGTTATTTACGCTATTTATAATTTCTTCTTTATTTTTTGCACAATTAGGCTGTGCCAATGAAATTCTCATTAATATAGAAATAATTTTAAAAAATAAGTTAATAATTACATATGAGTTTTTCGATTTGAACGAATTGTTAAATTCTATATTTTTTGTAAAAAGAAAATAATATCGAATAGTACCACTAAGCAATCTATATAATTTAAATATTATATTTCTTCAAAGCAGTAGACTTTAATTTTTTGTAAACCTTTAATTTATTATGAAGGAAATTGAAGAATTATGGAAAAGGGCTCTAGAAGAAGCATGGAATCCTTATAAAATTAACATTGAAAAAGATGCAGAGGATTGGGTGAAATTTAATGATGAACAAAAAAAGTATTTAGCTGACCTATTTTTTCATCAATTACTTGGAGAGTATGAAGTTTTGACTGGTGTATCAATTTTAATTAATTTTATAAAAGAAAAAGATGCAAGACTTTTCTTGCAAACTCATGCAAGAGATAATACTGTACATGCTAATATATTTGAGAGATTTCTACTATGTGTTGGCGAGAAAGATTTTACCAATTTGAAAGAAAGAGTTTCTAGAAGTTATTATGAACTAGTTTATATTAAGCCGAGAGCTCTATTAAACGAACTTGAAAAATATTATGATGAAGAAAAGATTGTAAAATTCATGACACTTTACTATTTAGCTACTGATGGTATTTTATATAATACAAGTTATATAGCTTTAGATCAACTTATATTTTCTAATAAATTATTGAAAAATTTGAATGAAGCTTATAAAAAGATTAACATAGATGAGAAAAGGCAGACAATGTTTGCAGCTTATTACATTAAGTATTTATCAGAGCAGAATAAAGAATTAGTAAACGTAGTAAGAGATACACTCAACGATAGTACGCAATTGATTATTTCAACAATAGGGTATTTCTCAAATTTGGCTGAATCATTTGGAAGAAGTATAGATGAATTTGCTTCGCTTGCCCAAGGAGTTATAGATGATGAGCTAAAGGTAATTGGATTAAAATAGCTAGGGTTTAATAACTACTTTAAAAGATTTCTTTTTATCAAAAATTTCGTAGCCATGAGGAGCTTCTTCCAATTTTATACGATGAGAAATTATCTTTGAAATATCAATTCTATTATTCTTTATCAGCTCAATAAGCTCATTTCTATATTTTATTGTATCACCAATTACAAATACTAATCTTTTCTCGGTTACCCAAAGCTGACCCACGGGCATATTATAATCATGAACATGCATACCTACTACACTAACTGTTCCTTTTCTTCTTACAAGTTCAATTGCCTTTTTAATAACCTCTTCACTTGCACCTATAGCCTCAACAACTAAATCAGCTCCTCTCCCCTCTGTGTAATTCCTTATTTCTTCTGAAGCATCGACCTCTTTTGAATTAATACTCGTAAATCCCAATTCTCTTGCCAACTTTAACCTTTCTTCATCTATATCTACTGCAAATATTTTACCTGCGCCTAATGATTTTGCACACATAGCAGCCATCGCACCAATCGGTCCAAATCCTAACACAGCAACAGAATAACCAGGTTTAAAATTTCCTTCAACTATCCCAGCATAGCTTGCAGGCAATCCATCGCTTAGTGCAAAAACTTTTTCATCTTCAACTTCACTTGGTATTTTAAAAAGCAAAAGATCTGCATTTGGAACGCGTACAAGCTCAGCATGTGCCCCAGGATATTCCTCGCCATATAATGGTCCAAGACCAAATATGTTAATTTTATTACATTGCGTATAGAAACCATTTTTACAATACCAACATGTTCCGTCAGCTATCCAACAAGAAACAACTACACGATCTCCAACTTCGAAATTTTTAACATTTCTACCTATTTTTTCTACGATACCAACAAACTCATGACCCAAAATATTTCCTGGAACTATTTGAACATGTCCTCTATAGACATGAAGGTCTGTACCACAAATTCCTGCTAAAGTGGTTCTAATTATAGCGTCAGTTTCTTCTACAATTTCTGGCTCTTCAGCTTCTTCAATTTTAACATTATAAGGAGCGTACCATTTCAAAGCTTTCATTCTAAGAATTGAGTTGGAACCTTCTTAATTGAATTTACAAAGGCTGAAGATGCTCCTGCGTTTGTAATCAATTTCATTACATTACCTTTAGCTTTCAATTGACCTGTCATTACTGCCACAGTTGGACTTAAATTCCCTAATGCAATCTTTTTAATCGTGGAATAACTACCTATGAGTGTAATTCCAGCGTTTCTTTCATTCTGACTATTCAATATCTCAACTTTTCTACATTGACCATGCCAAAGGTCGAACCAGACTATTAGTTCTTCTTTTTTGAAATAATCTTTTACCTTTGGAGGCAAATTATTTACAACAAGCATTATAGAGTCTTCCCAGTCTTTTGCGGCTTTTTTATAATTCTCATCTTCATTTAGAACCTTTGCGAAATAATCTAACCATTCCTTAGAACCAAAAATATAGCTCATAATCTTATAAAATAATACAAAGATATAACAGTTAACAAAATTTTAGCTTACATTATATTTTGAATAGATACTTATTTTTTTATTAAGTCCAAAATGTTTGAACTTTTAACTTTTAAGTGACCAACTTGCTTTTCTTAACGGACTTAATTCGATTATCACAGTATTTTTACTTTCCTTCCAACCTTTTTCATTTTCCATATATCTTATTATAGCATATGCCTCATAATACTCTAGAATTCTTGCATTACACTCGATCATAACACCCATTTCAGTTTGCTCATCATCAATTACGATTGTCGCTTTAGGATTTATCTTCAGATTCTTAACTTTTTTCGCATTTTTTTTACTTGGAACATAAAACTTTTCTTTAATATATACATAAGATACAGGAACCAAATGTGGCCAACCGTTAGCAGATACACTCGCAAGTCTGCAGGTGTCCTTAGAGAGAATTAATTTAATTTCTTCTTCAGAAAACATCATTTTATATTTCAAGAGTAATTTATTTAAGAATTGGTTACACTATAATAGACCCATTGTATATCTATGTAAGATATGCTTAGAAACTTTAATAAAATGAACCAACTTAAGATTCATCATGCTTGATTTTTTTAAAAAATAATATTTAAGGGAGATTGATTAAATTTAAGTTGTCTTTGAAGCTAGAATTATCCATATTTAATTAAACATATCCATCTTTAATCAAACGAAGATAAGCATTACAGCAAGGTATTGGTTCATCTTTATTTAAATGAGACCACTAGTAAATTTATGAAGAAATTGTATGGGTTAATTTTTTAAACAGCAATGATTATATATTAGGTATAATCTAATTATAATAGGACATGTCTAATGCATTAATTAATAGGAAAAAGGAAAAAAAGATTTTCATGATAAAAAATACTTTCTCTACTAATAATGCTAAAATTTATTTTGATAAAAACGCTTCTAAGGTGATTAAATGATGGACTGGATAAGCTATTTATTCAATCCACCTAGTGGATTAACATTGACAGAAATTTTGATAATAGGTTTTATACTAGGTGTGCTTCATGGTGCAACTCCTGATGAACATACATGGCCTATTACATTTAGCTATGCAGTAGGTAAATATAGCACAAGAGGAGGAATAAAAGCAGGATTCCTATTCTCATTGGGATTCACTTTACAAAGAGCATTTCTTACAACGCTAGGGTATATAGGTCTGGCTAGTTTTTATAATTATTATAACTTGGATGGCCCTGTGTATATAATAGTTGGTATAGTAATGGCAATAGCGGGATCTTACATTCTTAAAGGAAAATATTTGCATTTGCCTTTTGATAAATTACTTAAAGGTCATGAGCATCATACAGCTATGGCTGAAAGAAAAAAATTACATGAAGAAAATGAAAGAGAAGTACCAATTAAAATGACAATCGTTCATGGTTTAATAGCTGGCTTTGGCTTTGGAGCTTATGCAACGATTATTACATTTGTTCTATCACCTCAACTTCCTTCCATATTCTTCGCGCCTATATTAGGCTTAATGTTCGGTTTAGGAACGATGTTAATGCAAATAATATTTGGCGGTCTTTTTGGTTCATTGTTAAGATTTAATAAACTTTCTGAAGAAGATATAAAGTGCTTAGGTCAAAAAACAGCAGCTAACGTACTTTATTATGGGGGTTATGCTTTCATTCTAGTTGGAGTGTTAGTTATTTTACTTCCAAATATAGATTCTTGGGGTATATCAACAGGTTTAGCAATACCCAATTTAGATGCTTTAAATATTGGTTTCTTGATGGTCGTTTTAACAGTAGGTGTAATCGCTACTATTAGCATGATAAAAATTTATAATGAACAATGTAAACTCAGGAAAATGGTTCAATCAAATCAGACTAAAAGATAGATTTCTTAATATCACTAAAAAATCAATTTTCAATATTAACAAAATTTTAATTTCAATTATTTATTATTTGCTCATTATAGATTTAATTTAATGATTTTATCATAATAATTAATTAAGTTATCGAGTTCTTTAGATGTATTAATTAATGTATCAATTATAGATAATTTCACATTTGACCTTAAGGAATTAAGTAACAATTTTATTGTAATACCTTTCGGTGTTGCTATATCATTTCTAATAGCAATTAAATCTTTTTCTCTGTATAATTCCGCTGTCCCTATTAGTACGTTTCTTATAGCCTTTTTTGAAAGTTCGTTAGGTATGCCAAGTTCTAATGCTGCTAATTCCATTGCGTCTATTATTTCAGTTATTAAAGCTGGGATTGATGCTGAAAGAAGAGTAAACTTATCCAGTGTATCTTCATCAACCCATTCAACTTCCCCCAATAAACCTAATATTTTTTCTATAGCTTCAGCATTCTCTTTTTTGTTGCCACAGATTGGAATAAAGCCTTTATTTATCTCAACGCATATATTTGGCATTGCTCTGTATATTTCAGCATCTCCTAATATTTGCTTATATGCCCTTAAAGGTATTAATGCTGCTGTTGAGATTACTATTTTCTGTTTAATTACCAAAGCAATTTTCCGAAATATTTCTATTACTTTCAATGGTTTTAATGTAGATATAATTATATCAGAATTTTCTACAAGATAAGAATTATCTAGTGTTAAGTTTATATCAAGAGGTTTTAGAGATTCAAGGGATTTTTCTGAACTAGTTGATGCAATAATTTTATTAGGTTCAATTCCAGCCTTTATAAAACCCTTTATTATGCATTTCCCTAACTTTCCAGCACCAATAATTCCTATCTTATAGGAATTTAGGAATCATATCACCACACTATATTCATTTATTAATAGCAATTATTTATTTTTGTCTGTTAAATTACTGCTTATTGAAACCTTTTTAACAAAATGTTTAACGCTTTAACAAAAATTAAAAAAGTTGAATTAAATTTCTTTTGAAGCTATTTTATAAATAGGGTCTATAATTCTATATTTATTTTATCTCTTTTCTACTAAAGAATAGGATATAAGTCTATCTAATAATGCATAAAAAGTTGAATCAGCTATAACTTTACCATCAAGTCTTTTCAAAAGCGCCTTTTAATTCGGACCAGCTTAACTCTCTTTCACTCAGCAATTTAAGAATGCTTTTATAATGAGCGCTTCTAGATTCAGATAAAAAATTATTCAGTTCTTCTATGGCTAAAATTATTGCCTTTCGCATAATTTCTTCAATACTTTTTGTAGCACCCATTGAATATGTATAACCAAAAAAAGTTAACCAGCCTATAATACCATCTAATTTATCTATTGCATTATATAAGATATTTCTATCTATATTCATATTTAATTCCCTAAATCCCAACTCTAGGAATTCAAAAGATTCAGCGTCGCTTAATCTACTTGTTTTAATTTCTATATAAGGTCTACCAAATAAATACGATTGTGGATTTTCTACGCCAAGAAAATTTATTAATAATCCGAATTGTGACCCAGATAATAATAGATTAATTCTCTTTAGATTATCATATGTATAAGCAAGAAGTCGATCAAATCTCGCCCAAGCAGCTTTCCTTAATTCCTGTGCTTCGTCTACCATGACTAAAATTTGTTGTGCTATTTCTTCTCCTGTATTGTTAATTTTTTCTAAAAAGATCATAAACATCTAATTTCTCTTTACCTCTAAAATTAAAAGAAATGGAGTAAATCTCCGTTCTAAATGAAATTCCTATAACATTTTTTAAAATGATTCGTTATTACATGCCAAATACTAGCATGTCTTTTTAAAAAATCATCAATAGCTTTAGTAATTACCTTAACAATATCATTAACTAGTATAAAACGTTAAACGAGTGTCAATATAAATATTAAGGTAAACTTAAGTTATTCAAAGCTATTTTAATTAACGACGTCTTACCAGTTCTTCTCAGACCACTAACGATTAACATTCTAGTTTTTAGGAATTAAATCTATTAATTTTTTTAGTTCATCTCTAAAATTGTACAAATCTTCAATTTTTGTTTTAGGTTCTGGATCAAATAACATACACTATACTTAGTAACTAATAGTAGTCTATGTATTAAAATATCATATAAAAAAGCCAAATCTTATATCGTTGAATTAATATAGCGATATATTAATCTCATTGACTGGCCGGGTGCCCATAACCTCTTAACTATTTTGCAAAAGCGAGAAGTAAATACGAATTATGAGAAAAATCTGGTATCTTAGAGCAGTGAAAAAAGATAAATTTTTTATTTAACAAATAACTAGCAGTGTTCGATAGATAAAAATTTTGTAACATTCATCAGCGACAAAAATAAAAATTCAGGTTTTATATTTAAATATGCCTTATTTATTTGTCTACGGTTTACTTAGATATGGATTTAATTTACACAGATATTTGAAAAATTCAAGATTCGTTGGCAAAGCATTTGCAGAAGGGTTTGTAATGTATGAACTTGAAAATTATCCAGCAATATTAAAGGGAAATGGAACAGTTTATGGTGAAGTTTATGAAATATATGAAGATGACTTAAGAATCATAGATGAAGTTGAGGGATATCGTGGTGAAGATGATGATCTATATTCAAGAGAGGCTATTACTGTTTATTTCGATTATACTAAGCAATATAGTATGAATGGTGTTTTTGTTTATATTTATAATCAAAAAATAGGAAGGTATCGAATTATTGAAAGCGGAGATTATGCAAAGTTCTTGAACAAGAGAAGCTTAACAAATTTCTTTTGTTATGATATTAATTTAATGGAAAAATTTAAGATGTTAGATTACAAAAAAGAAATAAAAGCTATAGCTAAGGATTATGAAATTAATAATGTTAAGGTAACAGATGATTTAACATGCGTTAGCATTGCTAAGAAACCAAAAGAAAATGTTACTGGATATATTTATATAACTTTTGAAGATGTTATCGATCAATTAATTATGTTTAATAAATGCTATAGTAAATTTAAGAAAATTGTATTAAAAGTCTTTGATAAAAATGAAAACGTATATTATGCGGATAGTTTTATTTTATAGATAAAAATTTTTAAAATTTGAAATTAACTATTTACAAGAAATTACATTATCTTTAAACCATTTTAGCTTATCTATCATCTCGTTAGGTTTATAAAGCCAATTTATGATGAAATTTCTACATCCAACCTTTTCAAACTTTTCAATTATTTGGAAATATTCATCGATTATTTGAAAAGGTCTGAAAAGGTTGTAGGAATATTGGAAATTTTCATTCCTCAAAGTAGAATTAATTTCATTCTTCAAATATAAATATTCATTATGATCAATTTGTGTAGGAATCCAACCATTTCCATAGTTAGAAGCTATTTTTAACATTCTTTTACCAAATGAAGCTAACCATATTGGAGGATGAGGTTTTTGAATAGGCTTAGGCTCAAGCCTTGCTCTTAAACTTTTGTAGAATTTACCTTCAAAATTCACTTCATCTTCGGTCCATAATTTTAATATTAAATTTATACCTTCTTCAGTCATTGAAACTCTCGTAGAACTCTCTTCCCATTTCGAATAAGCATCAAATTCCTCCTTTGCCCATCCAGCGCCTGCTCCTAATATTACTCTTCCTTCACTTAAAATATCTACATTCGCTACAATTTTTGCTAATTGAGAAGGGTTCCTAAAAGGTATTGGTGTGACACATGTTCCTAATTTAATGATAGATGTAACACTTGATAAATATGATAACAAGCTCCAAGCTTCAAACCAAACATTGCTATTAGGAGTCATATAGTGATCCCATATGAAAAGAAAATCAAAATTATTCCTCTCTGCTTCAATTGCGAAACTTGTAACTAATTTTTTATCTACATGTATTCCTGTGTTAGGATACAAAACTCCAAATTTCATATTTAGGATAAAAACTATTACTAACTTTTAAATCTATCAATAGCCATCAAATGACCACTAAATGCAAGGCTCCAAACCATTACCGGATATACAATCATTCTTTCCATACCTCCCATTCCTAGCCCTAAATATATATTGTTAATATACAATACCAATGCAAACAAAGTAATTGCTCCTGAGATGATTGAAAAATACTTCATTGGACTTAATTGAATTCGATAAGCAACAATTGCAAATATACCTATTGAAACAAAGGTTATCAAAGAAAAAATTCCATGTACTATACCAGTTGCTTCCGTAAAAATGCCTACTCCAATGCTTCCGATTGCACTTAATATAGCCATAATAGGTATTATTCTACTTACCTTTGAACGAAAAAGAAAATATGCTGAAATTAACAAAAATATTCCTAAAACTATTATTGAAGAATTAAAGATATTAGATGTCGGTTGAATAAATACACAGCCATTTTCTGGAGCAGGTGGTCTATGACATATAGCTCCTAAATCACTAATGTAATTACCTGAAACACTGTAATTCGGAAATAAGGCTTCTGCGACTATTAGAAAGATTGCGAATTGAGCCACCCCTACAAAAAGAAACGTTCCAGCTCTCTTCAATTCATTCTTAAGAAGAACATCCTTACTTTCCATAATAAGGTTATAGGCTAATAATTATATATATATTTAAATAATAGGATTTAATCAGCGTAAATGGATATGAATATTTTAGAAATGAGTTACAAAAAATTTTGAATTATTGTATTTAATTATTCAAGATGCTTCTGCAACTTTTGCCCATTGAGGAAATCTTTTTTCAATTAAATAATCTATACTGTATTTACTTGGCCCATATGTAGCATTTATGAGTAATAGGAATATAAAAACAAAGCTATAAATTATACCAGTACCTATATCTGTAGAAGTTGGACCGTATGGTCCACCAAAGCCTTCAGGTACTGCCCATATTAATAGGCTTAATATCATACCGCCTATATATGCTACTTTTCTCATTAGACCTAATATTAATGCCAATCCTAATAGAACTTCAGATACCCCAACCAAATAAACCCAAATAGCTGGGTTTTGAGAAACAATGTTTAACCAGAAATTAAACCATGGCTGTAACCATGAAGGTTGTCCCATTTCTGCTGAGGCTATCATCTGTGGAAATGCTGCAGGCAAATTAGGAGAAAATTTGAACGAGCCATCTATTAACCAAACTACGCCAAAGGAAATTCTCATAAATGTTTTCAATTTAATTGTATTCCTTTTTAACCAATTATTTGTCATAAAATATAAGTTATAGGTTTTCCAAATTTATAAGGTCATTTATTTTTTTTAATGATTTATATCTGCCTAAAAAGAATTTTTCATAGTATAATTTTGATAAAGTTATATACCTTTCCAGATTTAACTTATTTCCTAAATGAAATAAAATTATTACAGCAATGGAATGGCCAAGCAAATTTAAGATATCCTTTGCATAAAACTGTGTCAAGTTATTATCCAAATTGGCAATAAAACTTAAAGTCTCTTTGATTTTTGCTCTTGCATTTTCAGATTCATTTTTACCTTCTTTTATTTCATTGACTAAAAGATCCATATCTTCAAATAGCGCTATATGAGCTCCCTTCTTTTCTATAACTTCTAGCATATCCAAAGCCTGAATGTTACTCGTACCCTCCCATATAGGCGTTATCAATGCTTCTCTATGAAGCCTTTCTATTGGAAATTCTTCCAAAAATCCTTTTCCACCATGGATTTCCATAGCGATTTTAGTTATATTTGCTGCTAAGTCTGCAGTAATATTTTTGGAGATATGGGTTAATAATCTAGCATAATTGTAATTAGTACTATAAGGTGGGTTATCATTCCAAGATTTTTGAAATTCTTCAATGGCTTTAAAAGTTAGAGCCAGCGCTCCTTCTATTGAAATTTCCATATCTAAAAGATCTCTTTGAATTAAAGAATGTTCAATTAAAAGTTTACCAAAAGATTTCCTCTTTTGTGTGTAATAATAAGCTTCTAAATATGCCTTTCTCGCAATTCCTAAAGCTCCTACAGAATTTGCAAGTCTTGAAACCATAAGATCTTCCATTATGTAATATATTCCTTTACTTGCTTCTCCTATAAGATATGCATGAGAATTGTTAAATTCAATTTCTCCCGTCGGAACGCTTATTGTAGCACTTTTTTCTTTAAGTCTTCTAATTAAATAGTTTCTTTTACCATCGCTGTCATTTTTAGGAACTAAAAACAATGCTAGACCTTTAACACCTTTCATAGCGTTATAAGGTCTCGCAGAAACTAAAGCTAAATCAGCTAATCCGGCATTACTTGCGAAATATTTTGTGTCGCCTTTTAATAACCATTTATTACCGTCAAAGTTAGCAAGCGTTGTATTAGCGCCTAGGTCGCTTCCACCTTGAATTTCTGTAAACCACGTCGCTCCAAACATGATTTTTTCTGATTCACCTATTAAATTAGGAATGTAAGCTTTAAGTTCATTATCTGCATATTTATATAATGCATATGCAGTTTGATTTGTAACTGTAATAATACATGCAATGCCTGGATCGGAAATCAAATAAATTGCAGCATAATGCTTATGCCAATTTTTCTCTCTATAAGGATACTTATTTACACCATAATCTTTAATCAACTTCTTTATAGCCCATCTTTCAGAAGGATCCAACCAAACACTATCTACTCTTTCATCGTTAATGCTCCACATTATATGTCTGGGATTTCCTTTTTTATCTACATAATCAGAAACTTCATATAGTTCTTTTCCTACAAAATTACCTAGTTCATTAAAATTTTGCTTTTTATTTGTAAAATATTCTAATATTATTTGTAAAGGCTTATCTATTTCAAAATGGTTCTTTCCATAAGCATTTGACAAGTAGCTATATGCGTCATCCATAATTTCTAATATATTTTGTATTAATACGTTTAATTCCAAGAATTTATGTATAAAAATTCTAAATTATGAAATCATTGTTTTCCATCAATTCACTAAAGATGATAAGTTTATCTATTTCAGCTGTTCCTGCACCTATTGGTCCTAGTCTTGCATCTCGATAAAGCATTTCAACGATATTTTCTCTCATGTATCCATAACCCCCTAATACTTGAATAGCTTCTCTTGTCACCTTCTCTGCACAATCCCAAACGAATAGTTTCAATGAAGCTGCAGACCCTCTTAATCCTCTATCTCCAGGATTTTCTTTCCATTTTTTGGCAATCGTGTATACATATACACGAGATATTTCTAGCATCATTGCCATTTCTGCTAATTTTTCTTGTATTAATTGAAATTCAGCAATTCTTTTTCCAAATTGAAACCTTTGAATTGAATAATTCTTTGATATTTCCAATGCCCATTGCATTATTCCCAGCGCACCTGCTGAAAGGATAATTCTTTCTACATCCAATCCTCTCATCATAATATAAACACCTTCATTTTCCTTTCCAACAAGGTTCTCGATTGGAACTTTACAATTAATCATTATAATTTCTCCAGTAGGTGAGCATCGGTTTCCCATTTTCTTAAAAGGTTTGCTCGTAGAAAGACCTTCAAAATTCCTCTCTAATATAAAAGCGGAAATTCCACGTTTACCTAGTTCAGGACTCGTCTTTGCGTAAATAAAGAATAAATCCGCTATTGGTGCATTAGTTATGAACGTTTTTGTTCCATTTAAAATATAGAAATTATCTTCTTTCTTAGCTGATGTTTTTATACCTGTAGCATCAGAGCCAGCTTCTGGTTCCGTTAATCCCATGCAACCAATAGATTTACCGCTAGCTAACATTGGAAGATATTTCTTTTTTTGAAATTCATTCCCTTCTCTCGCAATATTATAACCGCATAACGTGAAATGGGCTCCTAATGATAGCCCAAAGGAAGGGAAACCTCTTGAGATTTCTTCAGCTACAATAACTGCTAGCAATGGATCTTCTCCAGCTCCACCATATTCTTCAGGAATCATTAAACCAGTATAACCTAACTCTGAAGCACGTTTCCAAAGCTCCCATGGAAATTCTTCCAATTCTTCATATTTCCTTAAAGCGAGTCTGCATTCATCTTCAGCAAATTTTCTTGCTTGTCTTCTTATAATTTCATATTCATCTCCTAGAGAAATTTTCATTATTCAATAATAGTTTATGAGAAAATAAAGTTAGAACTTGCCTAAATTTAAGGTAAAATTATGTCCTTATATTTTTCTCTTAGAACTTTTTTATCTATTTTACCAACGCTTGTCAAAGGCATTTCTTTTATAAATATAAATTTGTCAGGGATCCACCACTTAGGAATCTTTCCTTCCTCAACGAATTTCGCTAAATGATTTTTTAAGTCTTCTTCTGAAACTTTTCCTTCATATTCAGACTTCAATACAACTATGCCTAAAGGTCTTTCACTCCATTTTTCACTTTTACCAGCTATAACAGCTACCTCTTTAACTGCTTGATGTCTCATTAACAGATCTTCTAAGAATACAGTTGGTATCCATTCCCCACCGCTCTTTACAACATCTTTCAATCTGTCTATTATTAAAATATATCCTTCTTCATCAACGATTGCAACATCGCCTGTTTTAAACCAACCATCTTGAGTCCAGCTTTCCATCGTTCTCTTTGGATCATTGAAATAACCCAATGTTAACCCTGCAGATCGAACTAACAATTCACCAGGTGTTTTACCATCTTTAGGAACTTCTTTACCTTCATTATCAACCACTTTAACCTCACAGAAAGGTAAAGGCAAGCCGGCTTTGTTTATGTAATCGAGTTGCTTTTCATAAGGCCAATCGACCATATGATCTTTTAATGTTGCAAACGTGTATCCTACACCTTCGCTCATACCATAAGCTTCCATGATTTTTATACCGTATTTCCTACATTGTAAGAATAATTCCCTTGAAGCATGTTCACCGTCTTGAAGGAATTTTAAACCTTTTAAATAGTCTGAATATTTGTTTATTTCTGGATAATCCAGCATCATTTTTAAAAATCTAACAACACCAGCTGTAAAAGTTACTTTTTCATTCTTAATCAAATCTAAAATTACCTTTGGTTCATATTTTCCAGGCAGTACAATTTTCATTCCCATTAAGACAGCAGTAATGGGTAAGGACCAACCATAACCATGAAATAAAGGTGGTAATAATAAAATTACATCTTTAGAGTTAATATTGATGGGAGAAGGATACGCCGTTAAACCTATTGAGTTCATTATAGCTTGCAATATTTCTTGCCTTTGAGAAAAGTACACACATTTAGGCATTCCCGTTGTACCTGAAGTGAAATATACAAGTGTAGTTAAACTTTCTTCCAGATCTGGAAATTCAAAATCCGTTAGGCCTTGGTTTATCAGATCTTCATAGTAGTATAAAGGTTTTAAAGTTGTTTGGTATTGTTTAATCTCGTCACCAGTTATTATATAACATAAAGGTTTCTTTTTGAAATAATTAGAAATTTTTTCGAAAACAGGAATAAACTCATCTCTTATAATAAATACATCATCTTCCAAATAATTTATAGTCCATACTATCTGTTCAGGAGAAAGTCTTAAGTTTATAGTATGCAACTTTGCACCCAGCATTTGAATAGCCCAAAATGATTCAAAATATTGATTCGTATTCCAATCGAAAATTCCAACAGTCTTATTATCATCTATACCCAATTTTTTAAGAGAAGATGCTAATTTTTTTATTCTACTATAAAATTCCTCATACGTATATCTTTTTAAATCTCTATACACAATTTCCTTTTTACTAGATCTAATTAAACTTGAATATATAACTTTCTTAAAGATTATAGGAAAGTCTCTTATATATAATCCTTTTTCTCCCATATTCATTTAAAATAGTTTAAGGATAAAAATTTATTGTAATATTTATTATAAACAACTATCAAATGAAAGTAGGAATCATTTCAGTTGGATTTAGTGATTTTTACGATAAATCGATAAACGAAAGAAAAACTTACTATGAAAATAGTTTTATTGCGACTAAAAGAGCGTTAGACGAAATAGGAATGAACAGAGGTGATGTTGATGTATTTGTTGAATCATCCATTGACTTATTTGCTGGAAGATTGATCTCTAATATGTATACTTGTACAGCTGTAGGAGGTTATTTAAAAGATGAAACTAATACTGCAGAAGATAGTACTTTGGCATTGATTTATGCTTATATGAAACTAAAATCCGGTCTATTCGATGTAGCAGTTGTCAATTCTTCAACAAGTTTAGACGTGGATTATGTTCATGCTTCAACAACAATATTCGATCCATTTATTTACAGACCTTTATCTATGAATTATTTATCTGGATTGGCTATTCAAGCATCAAGCTATATGAAAAGTTTTAAAATAAAAGAAGAACTTGCGGCTAAGATTGTAGAATCGAATACAGAGAATGCTTCAAAGAATCCTCGGGCATTTAAGAAGAAGAAAATAACTGTAAGTGATGTAATAAAATCAGAATATGTTATTTGGCCATTGCGCGAACTTATGATACCAGAAGTAGTTTCTGGAAGTGTGTCGTTAGTTATTGCTACAGAAAACATTGCAAAGAGATATAATGACGCTCCAATTTGGATAGAAGATGTGGCATGGTTTAGTGATGGATATTATCTTGGCTCAAAAAGACTTGATTTCCTAACAGCACTATTCAACGCAGCAAACAAAGTATACAATAAATGCAATATAATGAATCCTAAAAAAGATATCGACCTATTTGAACTATCGGATGTAACACCCTATCATCAAATGATGATATATGAAGCATTGAAACTGACCGAATTAGGAAAAGGTTATGAGATTATTAACAATGATTCATTACGCATAAATCTAAGCGGCGGAAATATATCTACCTATTTATTTCAAGCCACTGGATTGTTTAAAGTGGCTGAGGCTTTTTTACAGATGTCAAACAAAGCAGGAAATAATCAAGTAGAAAAAGCTGAGAGAGCTTTGATCCACGGATTTACTCATGTTGCAGGAGCATCAACTCAAACCCACTCAATTGTACTTTTAAGTAAATAACATGGATAAAGTTGCTATTATAGGTGTAGGATTGACAAAGACAGGTAGAAGAAACGATGTTTCTCATCAGGAATTAGCATTTGAAGCAATAAAAACAGCATTAAAAAACTGTGAACTGGATATAGACGATATCGATGCAGTAGTGTATGGTACAATGGATAACTTTGATGGAATTTCTTCACCAGAAAGATTCGATTCGATCGCATTAGGATGCGGTAGAGGTAGGGGTAAACCTATGATGAAAATAACAACAGGTGGTACAACAGGAATGTCTTTAGCGTTGACAGCTTATTACCATGTGGCAAGCGGATTATACGATACTGTTTTAGCAATAGGTGTTCAAAAAGTAAGTGAAAACGTTGAAGCTCAACAAGTTTTAAATACGGCTGTTGATCCAATTCTTGATAAAACATTTGGTTTAGGTGCTATACATGCTGCAGCCTTTCAAGCTTCAAGGTATAGAAGCACTTATAAAAGCAATATCGAAGATTACATGTGTAATGTAGCAATCATAAATAGAAAGAATGCATTAAGAAATCCTTTTGCACATTTAAAGCTGAATATAACAGATGATGATTACTATTCTTCCCCTTATCTTGTATGGCCATTAAGATTGTTAGATTCATGTCCCAGCAGTGACGGCGCTGTGGCTGTTATTTTTGCTTCAAGTAAAGTAGCAAAAAGATTATCAGAAAATCCAGCTTGGATAAAGGGATTAGGATACATAAGTGATAGCTATTGGTGGGGTACAAAACCTATTGAATTTTGGGATAATTTAGCAATTTTAGCAAAAAGAGTTTTTAAAATGGCTAAAATTTCTAATCCTTTTAAAGAAATAAATGTAGCTGAATTGTACAATGCTTTTACAATTCAAGAAATTATGGAATATGAAGCGATAGGCTTAGCTAAAAAAGGTCAAGGTTGGAAACTCTTGGATGAAGGAATAACCTGTTTTCATGGATCATTACCTGTTTGTCCAAGTGGAGGAGTATTATCAACGAATCCAATAGCAGCTTCTGGTTTAATACGTGTCGCAGAAGCTGCATTGCAAGTTATGGGTAAAGCTGAAGGAAGACAAATCGATGGCGTAAAAAACGCAATCGCCCATGCCTGGGGAGGGGCCCTCCAATTTCATGGACTCATGGTTCTTTCAAATGAATGATTTATATAATAAAAATCATTGAATAAAATGATGTCTAAGCCTTTTGAAATTCCGGGTAAATGGGAGATTGAATATAAATATGCTGCTGGACCATACATTTCTAAGTTTCTTGAAGGGTTAAAAGAAAAGAAAATATTTGGAATTAAATGCAATTCATGTAAAAGAGTTTATGTTCCGCCTAGGATGTTTTGTGAAAGATGCTATGTAGAATTGAATGATTGGGTTGAAGTTAAAGAAACAGGAACTTTAGAGACGTTTATTGTAGTTTATAGAAAATTCTATGGATTACCTGATCCTCCCTACGCATTGGGTCTAATAAAATTGGATGGAGCAAGCGAATCTTTCTTACATTATCTAGGAGAAGTAGATTTATCAAGACCTGAAAAAATACCTGAAATATTAAAACAAGGGCAAAAGGTTATAGCTATTTGGAATGAGGAAAGAAAAGGATCAATATTAGATATAAAATATTTTAAACCGCTATAACGTTTTTATGATTTTTCTATGTATTTTTTATAAGATTCTACGATGCCATAAATAGATTCAGGATTTAATACATTTGCTAAATTCACAGCCTTATTAATATCCCATCCTAAGAGAATCTTTTTTATAGGTACTTCTAACTTTTTAAAATTCAGAGTTAAAGGTATATCCTTAACTTGAATTATATCATCTGCTATAAAATAAGGTCCCAATTGTTGTCTTAAAGAATTATTTATTTTTTGTTTTAATTCTTCGTTTAAGTTGATCCCTTCTTTCAACACTACAAATAAAGTTATTCGCTCATTTAATTCTATTACCAAAGAATTTTGTATTTCAGGAATAGATTCAACTATTTTATATATATCTAATGTACCTATTCTTACACCTTTCCTTTTTATCGTTGAATCTGACCTACCCAAAATAATAACGGTTCCTTTTCTCGTAATTATTATCCAATCACCGTGCCACCAAACATTTGGAAATAAGCTAAAATAGCTTTCCCTATACCAACTATAATCATTATCTTTCCAAAAATAAATGGGCATCGAAGGTAATGGATTTTCGATTACCAATTCTCCCATTTGATCATAAACTGGGTTTCCATTGATATCATAGGCATTTACTTTAACGCCAAGCCACCTACATTGCATTTCACCTTTCCACAATGGTAAGATAGGGCAACCTCCAACAAAGCCGCTACAGATATCTGTACCTCCACTGGATGGATTTAACCAAACATCGTCTTTTACATATTCATAAACCCATTCGAAACCTTGTGGAGACAAAGGAGCAGCAGTTGAACCTATTTCTCTAAGATTTTCTAAATTAAAGGATTCTTTGGGTCTTAAACCAAGCTTCATACAAGCATGTATAAACGGAGCGCTTGTTCCTAAAACCGTTAGCTTTTCTTTTTCTGCTATCTCCCATAATGGAAGAAGATTTTTATACATTGGGCTTCCGTCGTAAAAAACTATTGTTGCCCCGCTTAATAGCCCATTAACAACAACATTCCACATCATCCAAGAAGGTGTAGAATACCATAAAAATTTATCATCTCTTTTCAAATCTAAATGCAAAGAACCTTTAAATGTTTCGATTAAAATTCCTCCATGGCTATGTACAACAGGCTTTGGATTACCTGTAGTTCCAGAAGTAAAAAGAATCCAGAGAGGATCGTTGAAATCCATATGCTCAAAACTTAATTTATAACTTTTAGATTTCGTTACATCTTGCCAATGATGCGATTTATCTATACTACTTTCTTTATTTAAGCTTGGAATAAAAATAGATTTCTCTATAGATTTGACCTCACTTAGAATTTTTTCAACATCTACTTCTTTATTTATCTGCTTACCATTGTAAATATATCCATCCACGAATAAGAAAACTTTAGGTTCAAGAATTTGCAATCTGTCTATTACAGCTCTTGACATTAATTCTGCTCCAAATGATGCCCAAATTGCACCGATGCTAGCGGATGCTAACAATGCTATAACTGCTTCAGGAATTTGACTAACATAAGCAGCAACTCTATCACCTTTTTTTACGCCATTTTCTTTAAGCCAAACACTTAAGGTAGAAACTTCCTTTGCAAGTTTTTCCCAACTAATGTTTCTTCTAAATCCATCTTCCCTAACATATATTATCGCATCTTCACCCCACCTAGCTTGATTGAATACATGCTCTGCATAGTTTAGTTTTGAGTCAATAAACCATCTAGCTCCTGGCATAGATTTTGGTTCAATAATTTTTGAATAAGATTTATGAGAAATAATTCCAAAGAAATTCCATATAGACTCCCAAAATTCTTCATTATTCTCAACAGACCAATTCCAGATTTTAGTATAATTTTCTACATTCTTTAAAGGGTTTTTCAAATCAATTTCAAAGCTTTTATTGTAAATTTCATTCAACCAATTTACATATTTGAAAACATTAGATTTTTCTATAAATTTTTCTGATGGTTGCCATAAGGTATTAGAATCTTTCATGATCAAATTATAAAATGAAATAATAATTCTTAAACTTTAGCAAATAATATTTAATATGAATAAAATAGGATTGGGCTTTGATGATTTTGAAATAGGACAAAGATTTGAATCTTATAAAATAACTGTTACGGAAGCGCATATAATAATTTTTGCAGGATTATCAGGAGATTTTAATCCTTTACATGTTGATGATACGTTTGCTAGAAAATCTTTATTTGGATCAAGAATAGCACATGGGATTTTAACACTTTCTCTAATGTCAGGATATCTAGGAATGCTAGTTGCCAGTACAGCACTTGCTTTTCTTGAAATGAAGGTAAAATTTCTTTTGCCTGTTAAAATAGGCGATACCATACATTCAATCATCGAAGTAATTGAAAAAAGACCGACTGAAAAGTACAATGGTGGTGTTATTGTTTTTAAATCTCAAGTTTATAATCAAAAGAATGAAATTGTTATGGAAGGGAATTTTTCTTTATTAATTGCAAGAAGATCTGATTGAAACTTAAATGAATTTTTTATATTATGTTTTTATATGAATTATTATTTACAAAAAAATATTAGAAATTATAATTTATAAACGTGCTACAAGCAAAATATAAGTTAAAACGTAAAAAAACTATTAGAGACCTTATTGAAAGCGGTTACTATGATCCTGTTACAAAAGATGTAAAAGCAATTAGAGGCACTGAGAAATTTACAAGAAATTGGCAAATTGAAGGAGCCTTACGAATGCTATTCAACGTTCTTGATAAAGAAGTAGCTAAAGATCCTAAAAATTTGATAGTTTATGGAGGAACAGGAAAAGCAGCTAGAAGCTGGGAAGATTTTGAAATAATTGTTAACTCTCTTCTTGATTTAAAAGAAGATGAAACTCTTTTAATTCAAAGTGGAAGAGCTGTTGGAATTTTCAGAACCCACAAATATGCTCCACGTGTTCTAATTGCAAATGCCTTAATTGTCCCAAAATGGGCTACTTGGGATTATTTTAGAGAATTAGAAAACAAAGGTCTTACAATGTTTGGGCAAATGACAGCTGGAAGTTGGAATTACATAGGTACACAAGGAATATTACAAGGTACTTACGAAACATTTGCAGCTGTAGCTAATGCACATTTCAACGGAAGCTTGGAAGGGAAAATTATACTTACAGCAGGACTGGGTGAAATGGGAGGGGCTCAACCTCTTGCAGTAACAATGAATGGCGGGGTTCTTATAGCAGTTGAAGTGGATAAAAGAATGATAGAAAGAAGAATTAGTTTGGGTCAGCTTGATACATGGACAGATAGTTTAGACGTAGCCTTAGATATGGCTATTAAATTCAAAGAGAAAAGAGAGGCTAAGAGTATAGGTATTTTAGGGAACGCTGCTGAAATTTATCCAAAGCTAATAAAGCTTCGATTTATACCTGATATAGTCACCGATCAAACACCAGCCCATGATCCCTTAAGCTATATACCTGAAGGATTTAACCTTGAAGAAAGTTTAGAACTTAGATCAAACAATCCCAATGAGTATACAAAGAAATCGCTTGAAAGTATGAGAAAACAAGTAGAAGCTATTGTTGAAATGAAAAAAAGAGGCGCAATAGCCTTCGAATATGGGAATAATATAAGGAAAATGGCATATGATGCAGGATACAAAGACGCATTTTCTTATCCTGGCTTCATTGTAGCTTATATTCGACCTATGTTTGAAGAAGGGAGAGGCCCTTTTAGATGGACATCATTAGTTGGAGATATTAATGATATTTACAAAATTGATGATGTAATAATGAACGAGTTTAGTTATAATAAACCCCTTGTTCGATGGATTGAAAAAGCTAGGAAATATGTTAAGTTCCAAGGATTACCTGCGAGAGTTTGTTGGTTAGGCTATGGAGAGAGAAGTAAGTTTGGCAAAATTATAAATTCCATGGTAAGAAAAGGAGAATTGGCTGGCCCTATATGGATAGGGAGGGATCATTTAGATTCAGGAAGTGTTGCTTCCCCTTACAGAGAAACTGAAAGTATGAAGGATGGAAGTGATGCTATTGCTGATTGGCCAATTCTAAATGCTCTTCTAAATGCTGTTGCTGGAGCTACATGGGTGGCAGTGCATCATGGTGGAGGTGTTGGAATAGGATACAGTATTCATGCCGGTTTAAGCATTGTATTAGATGGAAGCAAGCAAATGGAAATTAGAGCTGAAAGAGTTTTCACAACTGATCCTGGAATTGGAGTTGTAAGACATGCATTGACAGGTTATGCTAGCTCTATAAAGTTTGCAAAAGAGAAAGGAATTAAAATACCATATTTTAAATACAGTTTTAATAAACAATCAACTTAATTTTTAAAATTATAAATTTTTCTGTATAACGAAAAACAGAAAATTTTCATTATCTTCAAATAAATCAATTGGGGTAAAAATATGTTTTGAGATTCTATTAATTAATGAATACGAGAAGTAAGTATATGGTACTTTATGAGACCCCCCTATTTTTGTGTATTTTGATAAAGATTTTCCTTGCATAAAATGTGGATCTTTAATAGACCTAACGCAATAAGCATGTATGCCATCTTTTTTCAAAATTTTATGAATAAGGTTAAATAATTCTTTTAGCTCAAAGATGAAAAAGGAATTGTATACTAGGTTTGAGTATACAACATCTAGTGTATCATATCTAATACTATTCATAAAAAATAGAGCTTCAGCCAATATTAAGTCAAATAGGGCTTTATTAGCGAATAATGATTTAGAGTCCATTATTGCGATTCTAGAATAATCGATCCCTATGACACGGTGTCCCTTATTCAAGAAAAATTGAGAGTCTCTTCCTCTACCACAACCTAAATCAAGTATAAGACTTTTTGATGGAAAAAACTTAATTGAATATTTTGCAAATAAGCTTGAATCTCCTTTAAACCTGCTTTTATCTTTTTTATATTGAGATTCTGAAACTTGCATCCTTTTTCTTAAACTCATAAATTTAGAAAAACTTGAATAATATTTATTCCATGGATTCACAATAACATTATTTAATAATAATCCAATTATTTAAAATCTTTTAAAAAGTTGTTTATTATGATTGTAATTGATATGACAAATTTTTTGAAATTTCATATATTTAAAATCATATTAAAAATAAAGATAAATGTGTGACATAGTTGTAGCAACGCCAAAAGTCACGCAAGAGAAGATAATGATTTTTGCTAAAAATAGTGACAGAGATCCTAACGAAGCCCAAATCGTTGAATACATTCCAAGATTAAAGCACGAAGAAGCTACTGTTAAATTAACATATGTAGAGTTTCCGCATGTAAAAGAAACTTTTTCGATCTTAATATCTAGACCTTGGTGGATATGGGGTGCAGAAATGGGTGTAAATGAGTTTAATCTAGCAATTGGAAATGCAGCAGTATTTACTAAAATAAAATTGAAAAAAGAAGGATTAATTGGAATGGATATACTTCGTTTAGCCCTTGAAAGAACTAGAAATGTTAAGGAAGCTTTGGATTTTATTATAAATATTATTGAAAATTATGGTCAGGGTGGAAATTGTAGCTATGAACATAAAATGTTATATAGTAATTCATATTTAATCGCAGATCCTTTTGAAGCTTGGGTTTTAGAAACTGCAGGTAAATTCTGGGTAGCAAAAAAGATTGAGAAGATATATTCTATTTCAAATTCATTATCAATACATGATGATTGGGACTTAGCTTCAGATGAAGTAGAAAAGTTGTCGAAGAAGTTAAATAATTTTAGTTTTGCCAAATACTTTTCAGATAAATTTTATACATATTTTGCACATGGAAAGGAAAGAAGATCTTGCACGATTAATTGCAGTAAAAGTCTTGAAAACAATATTTCTCTTAAAGATATGATGAATATATTAAGATTCCATCATAAACAGCCTTATTATCCTTGGAAGGGCTCAATGAAAGATGTTTGCATGCATTACGGCGGGTTAACAAGACCTTCACAAACTGCCTCATCACAAATATCAGAGTTACGAAGTATTGATTTAAGCTTGCATTGGTTTACTTGTACGTCAAACCCTTGTTTAAGTTTATTCAAGCCTTTTACTGTTAGTGATGAAAACAAAGAAATATTAAACTACATTTTGGGTGAAATCCCTACTAATAAGTATAATCCACAAAATTATTGGTGGATCAATGAATATTTACATAGAAAATTACAATTAAGCTATAACAGTGAATTTTTCAAAAATTATGTTATCGAAATAAGAGAACTGGAAGAAAGAATCATTAATGAAGTAAAAGAAAATCGAAATAGAAAATCCTTCCTTATAGAACTTTTAAGGGATATCATAAAGGACGAAACGAACATTATAAATAGATGGTTTTCATTTGACTTCCCAAAGAATTCACCTTTTATATATTCAAGTAAAATATGGAAAATAAATAGAAAGGCAGGAATATCTGCATGAAATACATTTTAATATTAAAATGGGAGCAAGATTTCTTGTCCTTGGAGGTGCAGGAGATATGGGAAGTTCAGTAGTTTATGACCTTTACTCAAGTAATGTAGATGAAATAATAATTGGAGATATAAATGAAGAAGGATCAAAAAGCTTAATTGAAAAATTGAGAAACAGTATTTCTTCAAATTCTAAAATATCTTTCAAAAAATTAAATATTGAAGATGAAGATGAATTTATAAAAGTTGCAAAAGATGTTGATATAATAATAAACACAATAGGACCTTTCTACAAATATGGAAAAAATATAATAAAAACTTCTATAGAAATAGAAAAGGATTATGTTGATATAAATGATGATTATGATGCAACATTAGAAATTTTAAAGCTAGAAGAACAGATAAAAAATAGTAACACAAGAGCTTTAATAGGAATGGGATGGACCCCTGGAATAACTAACGTATGTGCAAAAGCCGGCTATGATTTTCTAGATGAAACATACGATATAAATATTTCTTGGGTTGGAAGCGCAGCTGATGCAAAAGGTTTAGCAGTTATATTGCATACATTTCATGCAGTGACTGGAGAAGTACCAATGTATTTAAACGGTGAGCTATGCTATGTTCCTGCTTTACAATCAAAATTATTAGTGGATTTTCCAGAACCTATTGGGAAAGCTGAAACTTACTATGTAGGACACCCAGAACCTATAACTATACCGAGATATCTAAAAAATATAAAGAATGTAACTTTACGTGGTGGGTTGATTCCTGATTGGCAGAATAGCTTATTGAGGCAATTTGTTTTAGTAGGTCTAACAGAAGATAGAGAAATAAATATTCGTGGGATTAAGATTTCTGCCAGAGAGTTTCTTGCTAATTTCGTTCATCAAACTTTTGAACAGTTTAAAATGGGCGGTGTTGAGGCTTCAGGTTTTTGGGTTGAGATAAAAGGAAAAAAGAATGATAAGGATGCAATAATACAATATAGTGGCGCTGATAGAATGAATAAACTGACTGGTTGGTCTGCAAGTATAGGTGCTCAGTTTTTATTTATGAATAAAAATAAAGCAAAACCAGGTCTTTATGCTCCTGAGGCCTTAATTGATCCAGACTGGTTTATGCAAGAATTAAAAAGAAGAGGTTTGAAGTTAAGAAAAGAAATCAGAATTATAGAATATTAAAATGAAAAAGTTAATTTATGGTACTCAAGAATTTTTGGATATACTTAAAAATACTTTAAATAATGATGAGAAATTCAGAAGTTTAGGAAAAGAAGATTATACAGCAAGCGAAATAATAATAATTAAAGATTTAAAAATAGGATTTTGGCAAAAAACAATTGATGGTGAGATAAAAGAATTATTTTTAATTCCTAAGAATAAAATAAGTGAATACGAAACAATGGCAGAAATTTCTTATTATATTGAAAATTATGAAACCGTAACAAAGTTATGTACAGAAAATATTAGCTTTATTCAAATGATAATTGATGGCCAAATAGATGTCAAAGGAAACTTGAAAAAATTAAAGAAAATTCAATCAGCCAACGAAAGGATGGAAAAAATTTTGAAAGAAATATGTAAAAATTCTCTAGTTTTAAATAAAGAACAATACATAAAATGGTTAGCTCAAAATAATTTCCTTTAAAAATGACAACAGAAGAATTTGAAAGCACGATTAAAAATTTTGTAGATAAATATAACAATAATTTAAAAATTCAAAACATGCTTAAAAAATGGAATGCTGAACTACTTATATGGAGTAAAGATGATAATGCAGGTTTCATTATAAAAGTTGAAAATGGAAAGGTTGTTGATATATCTAAATCAACAAGCTTCAATGAAGGAAGAATTAAAGTAGTTGGTGAAAGACGGATTTTAATTGATATGTTTAAAGGATTAAAAAATCCATCCCAGCTTTATCTAAATGGAATAATTGAGGTATACGGACCTGAAAGAGATCAAATTATCCTAGACAGAATAGTTGAAGAGATTTGGGGTTAGATGTCACTAAAAAGAATCCTAAAATTTAATAGATTAGTTGCAGTTACAATGGGAACCCCATTAGCATCTTCAGTATTTCCTAGTTTAATACTTTTAGATTTAACTGCCTATTCTTTAATAGATGAACTAATTGCCGTATTGTTTGCTACAATCTTAGTTATAATGGTGTCATTAGCATACAGCCAACTTGTTAGTATTTATCCAACAGCAGCTGGTAATCGTGTATTCTTAAAGAAACCGTTGGGTGATGTTTTAGCACTTGGATTATCATTAATGTGGACAACTCCCACATGAATGGAAACGTGTGGGTTCGCTCCGATAACAACATGATCGTGGAAGTCCCCCGAGAAA
>JAFMCU010000013.1 GCA_017857595.1 Thermoprotei archaeon | reverse complement strand
AGTTTGTTAATAAGATACAAATAATATTCAAGAAAATTTTTAGGAATATATGAAAGTAAAACTGCAATATCGTAATCACTTTTTATTGTAGCAATTTCCTATGCGCGAGAACCAAAGATATAAGCTACTAAAATTTTCTTCTCTTTTTTAATGAGCTTTACCAATTCTTTCGAAATCATTTTAAGCAAGTATTAATTATGTAATATAACTAAATTAAAATAATTCTCTTTTATTTATTGCTAATTTTAATTAGAAAATTCACTAATAAAGTGATTACAAATTTGTTATAGTTTATTATAGAAATTTTAAATATTACGAATCTTTTCTATTATTCGATGGAAATAGGGGGTTGCATTTTTCCCGATGATAGATTATATGATAGAGAAGGGCTGGTACGGGTTAAATTCTCTTTTGAATATAATTATTTCACGTTAGGAATTACTCAACTCAATGCTTATCTCATCGGAAAAATTACCTCTTTAGTTATTAAGAAAAAAGGAACTGAGTTATCTGCAGGAAAAAACTTAGCTTATGTTGAAACACCAAAATACTTTGGCAGTATTATAGTACCTATTAGTAGTATTGTTCAAGATGTTAATGAAGAGGTCTTATTTAATCCTTCCTTACTAAATTCTAATCCATATGAAAGAGGATGGGTGGCCAAGCTCATACCAACAAATCTTGAAGCTGGAAGAAGCAAGCTCACAAATTCTAATTATGCATGTGAATGTGCTAAGAAAATTATAGAAGAAAGAGGCATTAGGTGTTTCTCTATCTACCCGGACTTCAAAATCTCAGGAATTGGAGGTGAATGTCCTGAGACATTACGTAATATTGGAGATTTGCTTGAGCATGCAAATCCAGGCTCATCAGTTTTGCTTGTAACAGATAATCCAAAAGCAGATCAAGATGTTTCGAATTGGGTTTCAATAAAGGGGTATGCAATATTAGAAAAAAGAATTGAACCTTCTTTGAAATATTACATTATAGGAAAAAAGTGAGAGAATTAAATTCTAACATATTATTTTCATTGAATTGATTTAATACTTTGTATATAATGAAATACAAAGTCCTATTGAGATTGAATGGAATTTGAAACCAAAAATAAAAGAAGTTAATCTAGTATAGCTAATCAGCATACCAATATTTTCGCGTTCAGTGCAACATATAATATATACTTAATGTTATTTTAAATCCTATATGCAAAAAAACAAATTTAAGAATATTAGATAACATTATGTACCAAATGCTGATCTCAGTAATTGTTCCGTGCTACAACAGGAAAAAATTTTTACTTTACGCTTTGGAATCATTATACAACCAAACGCTTAGCAAAGATAAGTTTGAAGTTATAGTCGTGAAGAATTTTGAAGATGAGAAAATAGATAAATTAATTAATTATTATGGATTTAAGAACATTTATTCTAAAGATACTACTTTAGCAGGAAAAGTAATAGAAGGTGTAAAGTTAGCAAATGGTGATATAATAACTTTCCTAGAAGATGATGATTTGTATAGAAATAATAGATTAGAAAGAGTTTATGAAGAATTCAAGAAAGATAATGACTTAATTTATTTACATAATTCACAAGCATTCATAGATAGCAACGGAAATTTAATTCCTGAAAACAATAGTTTAGTTCAGAGAATAATAAAAACTCAGCCATATACTGATGTTGAAATAAATCCTTTAGATTGCAAATTGTTAGAATACTTATTATTAAAAACAAAAAATATTAGATTAAACATTAGTTCTACTGCAGTGAAGAAAGAGATATTAATTAATAATATAAAGCATTTTTATCGATTAAATTTAATATTAGACTTTTCCATTTTCCTATTTTCATTGTTATCTAACAAAAAATTAAAGCATGTTGCAGAGAAATTGACATTATATAGAATTCATGAACAGAACGTGAGTGCTTTTACTTCCAGTAACGTTTCATTTGAAGAATATTTGAAAAGGAGGCAAAATATAATTAAGGAAAGATATATTTCTTGGAAATATTTATACAAGAATTTCTCAAACAAATTTCATTGTAGTGCATGTAAAAAAAGAATAATTCTAGAGTATTTGAACTATAAGTTCAAATACGTTATATTTTCAAAAAGAGAGGAAACTAAGATAAATATAAAAATTAGGGAAATTTACATATTTATATTATTAAATAAAGCAAATTTAAATAGTATAATAATTCCTATTTTGCTCTTTATTCCAGATAATATTAAATACAAAGCACTTGAAATAATATATTTAAAATATAAAACAATGTAACTATAAATTATTTTATAAACTCTGTCAAATTAAATATTTAATAAATGATTAAAAAATTATGATATTTATTATATTGTAAATTTTGATACGTTATTCGAAATGAAATTTATTAAATCAACTATATTTTAGCCTATACAAAAACCTAAAGCTTCGCACTTTAGGGCTATGATGAAATTTTATTAATTTTTAAATAATTTTTTATAAAATCTTTTTGAATTAAGATTAATCAAGCAATCAAAGCAAATATCGCAATGAATTTTTCTAGCTTAGAATGTATTCTTAATTTATCTATTAAATACAAATATTCATTAAATATGTTTTATATTGGTCGAAAAAAGCGAAATTAAAACAAGTATTCTGAGTATGTCCATAAATATCTCTACAGTATGAACTAAAGTATATCTTATAAAAAGTTTTTATTTTAAACGTAATTATTTTTCATTGTACTTCTCACTATTCTCTATTACAAATTTTTCAATATTTTCTTTGCATCCCATACTTCTAGATTTTTTGGAATTCTTGGCAAATTTTCTTCATTTAGCACAATAAGGATTTTTCTACAATAATAGTTATTCATCTTTTGTTCAATTTTTTCAATAATATCTTCTGTTATATTCTGGCCCCACTTAACTTCAACAACCACTTTAATTTTCTTAAAATCTACAAATGCGATATCTATTTTATAATCTTTCTCGATTATCTTCTCTGGCCATGATCCTAAGATCTTTGATAAAAGATTCATCATAAATTGCTCAACATACTGTGGAAACTTTAATTCTAGCACTTTTTTAGCTTGAATTTGTTGACTATCTCTTTCCGATATTGCATATTTTGCATCTAAATAATAATAATAGTTATTGAGAGGTGATATGTGTCTATAATAGAATTTGTTCTTATCATAAATCTTTATTTTTTCAATCAATCCAACACTCTGTAGTATTTTAAGAAATGGATGTACTAAGCTTAGGTCCTGAGCTGGTATCGCTCTTAGCGAGTAAAGATATGATGTTATCTCTGTAGAAATTTGCTTGCCATTCGCAATGGCTTTTAATATTGCATCATATGTTCTTGAATATTCTCTTTCTTCTTCTGTAAATATTTCTCCAATAAGAGCAGGAATGGTTAAATTAGCAATTGAAGGTAATGCATCGAATATATTTTCAAACATATTTATAAGCTATGGTTCTCTTAAAAGAACAGAATATTCTATAGTTTTAATAGGATCTTTAACATAGTTATACAGATTTTTTAGAATGTCTCTTTCATCTATTAAATTCATTTGGAATTCTGAAAACAAACCTAGCAAAAGGGATTTCTTTCCTAAAAGCTCTTTAGTAAGCCATAACGTTGATGTTATAGCTATTAATTTTCCCTTTACTCCTAAATTATGAAGGATATCAAAAAATTCTTCAGGTAATCTTTGAATTTCATCTATAACTATAGTTTCATCACGTTATAAGCTCTGAATAGCTTCTCTTCTAAAAGTTTCATAACTAATTTTTTCATCGTTAATGAATATGTCTCCACTTCTTCCTATAAAGTAATATTTATACCATTTTAAGTTATTTCTAACAAAGTAGCTTTTACCGGTCTTCCTTCTTCCATAAACTAGCACCCATCTTCCTACTTTTTTCCATTTCTCTAAATCACTAAATATGATTATACAAATCATAATTAGACTAATGCATATTATATATTATAAATTTGTGTTAATAATTTATTACGAATAAAAAAAACTAAACCTTAGTTTTTCGAGTGAGAGAAGTAAGTTAGTATAATTTTCTGATAAATTCAAAATTACCCTCTAAGGTCTCAATATTTTTTAAAAGATAAAGATAATTTTTCGATATTTAGAGCAAATCATTAAAGTTTAAGTAGCTTTATATTATAATAAACTTTTAAATAGAACAATAATATAACGATAAAATTAAAATTATGTTGATTTATATTAAAATGTAAAAAGTAATTAGATATGTCTTTAACATCGGAGCTGTATGAACTTATAATCAAGATTGTAGACGAGAGAGTAAAAGAGATAAAAGTAACTAGGGAAGAATTTGACAAGATATCAAAAGCAGTTTCAGATCTAGCTATAAATATTAAAGAGTTATCACAAAGGATTAATGAAGTAGTTGAGCTTCAGAAAAAACATGAGCATAGAATATCAAAATTAGAAGAAATAGTTTCACATTTAAATTTAAGCCAATCACCGATGATAGTACCAGCAAGCTTAATGCGATTCATACATTTAGAAGTAAGGAATCCTAATTATGGTGATTTCATATTAGTTATATGGTTTACCAGATGTATTTCAGGTTGCATGCATTGGTTATGAACTTAATAAAACAAGCTTATACGTTTTAAGCTTTGGAATTTTATCGTCAGGCAACGTAACTATTACCAATTCAACTAGTTTGGGCTATTGTGGAAAAGTAAGTATGGCAGTAAATGTTAATTTGAATTTCTCAGTTATATACAATGGAACCTAGTATAAACTAGAATATGTAGATTTAATCTATGAAACCTGACTTCATCTCCGCCATAAAAGACTAAGCTTTCCCTCAATTATAATAAAAAATAAATTTTATGTAAAACAGATTTAAAAATATGGAAGAAGCAATCCTTGTTATTGATATGCTTAAGGACTTTGTATATGGATCGTTAAAATGTGATAGAGCTCAAAGAATAATTCCAAATATAAAAAGGCTAATCGAAGAAGCAAGAAAGGCAAATGTTCCTGTAATTTATGTAGGTGATGCGCATTTACCAGTTGATCCTGAGATACAGCTTTGGGGACCTCATGCAATGAAAAATACCAAAGGAGCTGAAACAATCGATGAAATTAGACCTACTGAAAAAGATTACGTTCTTGAGAAGAGAACATACAGTGCTTTCCATGAAACGGGTCTTGACCTTCTCTTAAGACAATTGAACGTTAAAACTGTCATAATAACAGGCTTACATACAAATATTTGTGATAGACACACAGCTGCTGATGCTTATTTTAGAGGATATAAACTAAAAATACCTGAAGATTGTGTTGACTCATTTACTGAAAAAGACCATATCGAAGGCCTAGATTATTTAAAAAGAATCTATGGTGCAGAAATAACAAATAGTAGTAAAATAATAGAATCTTGGAAGAAATCAAAGACAGCTGAAGCTATAGCTGTTAAATGAACTCATTCTTGATATAAATAGCAACGCTTCAAAGTAAGAGCTTTGATTCACTTGTAGGTACTTTATGGTTAAATTTTCTTTTTCGCAATTAATAAATAATAATATGAAAAATATATCGTAATGTACAAAGTAAAATTTCTTTCTTTAAACAAAGAATATGTATTTCTAAAAGAAGAAATAGATAAAGCTATCAGAAATGTTATTGAAAGTGGCCAATTTATTTTAGGTAAAGAAGTTGAGGCATTCGAAAGAAATTTTGCAAGTTATATTGGTACAAGGCATGGTATTGGTGTAGCATCTGGAACGGATGCAATTTTTTTAGCTTTAAATGCCTTGAATTTACCTAAAGGAAGTGAGGTAATAACTCAATCATTTACATTCATTTCTGTTGCCGATTCAATAGTGAGGAACAATCTTAAGCCTATATTTTGCGATATAAACGAAAAAACTTTTAATTCAGAACCTGAACAAATTAAGAAATTAATTACTAAAAACACTTCTGCAATAATTGTTCAAAATATGTATGGTTTGCCTTCTAAGATGGATGAAATAATTGAAATTTCAAAAGATGAAAACATTTTTGTTATTGAAGATTGCAGCCATGCCCATGGTGCAACATATAAGAATAGAAAAGTTGGTTCATTTGGTCATGTTAGTTGTTTTAGTTTCTATCCTGCTAAAATATTGGGAGCATATGGTGATGCGGGCATTGTTCTAACGAATAACGATGAAATAGCAGAAAGATTGAGAATGCTTAGAAACTATGGCCAAAGAAGAAAGTATTACCATGATTTAATAGGTTATAATAGTAGGTTAGATGAAATTCAAGCTGCAATTCTTAATGTTAAGCTTAAATATTTAGATGAATTCGTATCCAAAAGAAGAAAGATTGCTCAAGTATATAAAGAGCACTTGTTTAACACTGTAGAATTTCAAGAGGAGTATGAAGATGCTATTCATGCTTATGGTTATTTTGTAATTAAATGTAAATACAGAGATAAATTGCATGAATTTTTGAAGAAAGAAGGAATTGAGACAATTATTCATTATCCTTTACCTATACATCAACAGAATTCGTATAAAGAATATAATTCTCTATATTTGCCCTTTACAGAAAAGGTTTCTAATAATGTTTTATCTTTACCTATGCATCCTTTTCTTGAAAATGATGAAATAGAATATTTATGCAGAAAAATTATAGAATTTTATAAATGAGGGTCTTAGTTACAGGAGGAGCAGGATTCATAGGTTCTCATACTGTAGACTTGCTCATTAGCAGGGGATACGATGTAAAAGTTTTCGACAATCTTGAGAAACAGGTGCATTTAAATAAGAAGCCAAATTATTTAAATCCGAAGGCAAAGTATTTCTTTGGCGATATTAGGAGGATTAAAGATTGGACTGAAGCTATTAAAGACGTAGATGCTATAATACATCTAGCTGCACTTGTAGGTGTTGGTCAAAGCATGTATCAGCCTAAAAGATATTTAATAATAAATACTATAGGAACTTCCAACTTGTATGAAATATTGATTAAAAAAAGGAACATTTCAAAAAGAATAAAAAAGATTATAGTTGCAAGTTCAAAATCAATTTATGGAGAAGGCGCATATTATTGCAAAGAACATAAGTTAGTTTATCCCAATTTAAGACAAAGAGGACAATTGGAAAAAAAGGATTGGGAAGTTCATTGTCCTTATTGCAATGATTATGTAAAACCAGTAGGTATAAATGAAGATAAGCCTGTTCAAAATCTTTCAATTTATGCTCTATCTAAGTATGATACAGAAAGAATAGCCATTAATCTTGGTTTTGCTTTGAAAATACCCACAATTGCATTAAGATATTTCAATGTCTATGGTCCAAGACAAAGCTTAAGTAACCCTTACACCGGTGTCTTAGCGATCTTTCTATCAAGGATAAAGAACAATAGATCTCCGATCATTTTCGAGGATGGAAAACAAATGAGGGACTTTATCTATGTAGGAGATATTGCCTATGTAAATCTCCTAGCATTAGAAAGCGATAGAAGTGGAATTTATAACGTTGGAACAGGTAGACCTGTTAGCATATTAGAAGTTGCGAAAATGATGCTGAAAATATTGGATTCAAAAGTTCAACCAATTATTACTGAAGAATATAGATACGGTGATAATAGGCATGATTTTGCAGATATATCTAAGATTAGAGAAGAACTAAAATTTCAGCCTAAATGGAGCTTAGAAAAAGGAATTGAAAGTTTAGTAGAGTGGGCTTCAAAAGAAAATGCTATTGACATGTTTGATAAAGCAGAAATGGAAAGGAAGAAATATTTATCATGAGAGTCTTAGTTACAGGAGGAGCAGGATTCATAGGTTCTCATGTAGTAGAGCACTTTTCTAAAGAAAATGAGGTAATCGTTGTGGATAATCTTATTAGAGATGAACTCCTAGGCAAGCAAGTTGGAAATAAGCTATATAATTGGAGTTATTTAAAAAACCTAAAGAATGTGAATCTCAGAAAATGCGATATAAGAAATTTCAATGAACTTAAAGAAAATTCAGTTGATGTTGATATAATTATACATACAGCAGCTCAGGTTGCAGTCACAACTTCATTGAAAGATCCAAGAATGGATTTTGAGATAAATGCGTTAGGGACATTGAATGCATTAGAAGTTGCAAGATTAAATGATGCTATTTTTTTAGTTTGCAGTACGAACAAAGTTTATGGAGAGAATGTTAATAAAATACCATTAATTGAGAAAGAGACAAGGTATGAATATGCAGATGAGAAATATAAAGATGGTATTCCTGAAGAATTCTCTGTTGATTTAACAGGTCATAGCCCTTATGGCTGTTCAAAATTGGTTGCTGATATTTATACACAAGATTATTCATATACCTATGGCTTAAAGACAGGAGTATTTAGAATGAGTTGCATCTACGGAGAAAGACAATTTGGTGTAGAAGACCAGGGATGGGTGGCTTGGTTTGTAATAGCAACTACGTTTAAGAAGCCAATAACAATTTATGGAGATGGAAAGCAGGTAAGAGATCTGCTCTACGTGAAAGACCTTGTTCGTGCCTTTGAAAAATTTATAAATTCAAATATAAAGCATGAAGTATTTAATATGGGAGGAGGAAAAGAGAATGCTTATTCTTTGTTAGAAGTCTTATCAATTATTAAAAAGGTATCCAATCTAAGTACAAAGATAGAACATGCAGATTGGAGGCCGGCAGACCAAAAAGTCTATATATCCAATATAAATAAAGCTCGGAAATTACTCAATTGGTACCCAGAAATTAGTGTAGAAGAAGGAATAAAGAGACTTTATGATTGGGTAATAAATAATAAATCTGCATTCAATTAAATCACTTTAAGATCTATACCTTTTCTGTCTTTAATCAATTTTATAAGCGCGCTATACCATTCTGGGAAAAATACTTTTTCAGGTATTTTATCTAAAGTTAATGGTTTTATATCAAGAATTGGAGTATTGTTAAAAAGATCGCAGTTGTCGATTATTAACACGTTCCCTTTTCTTTCAATAAATCTTACAACAGAAATTCCTATTGGATTTGGCCTCATTGGTGAGTCTGTACAAAAAACTCCCACTTCAGGCAATTCGTTTAAATTTATACCAAATTCCAATAATCTTTTTGGTTTAACTTTAAGAGGTTTTCTATCTACTTTATTTAAATAAGAAACAAGAATTAAATGTGAGAAACCTTCTAATCCTTCTAATGCTTCTTCATATTCTTTTAAAACTTCTACCCTTGCTCTTATCCCTTCAAATTTTTTCCTTAGTTCTTCGTCGCTAAGTTCATGTCTTACGATTGCAACTGGAAATACAATAAAATCCATTTTTCTCAATATATTATTTCTTCATTTAATTGAAAATTTATTTTTTATTTTATGTGAATAAAAATAGGATTTTATTTTTCTAAAAAGAGGCTCGTTTTAGCAGTGTAATAATTTTACTTATTAAAGATACTTTTAAGTTTTTTAATAAATGTCAAATGGTATGAATATCTTCCAAAGTACAGATATATCATTTATACATCAAGCATTATTTAGATTTTGTCGTAGTAAATTAAACCTAGAACCTTCAGAAGATATTTTTAATGAATTTAAAGAGTTAATGAAGGACTATGATGGAGAATTGAGTAAAAGAGAATTTGGTTATAATACACAGAATATAACTTCTTTAAAGGAAGTCATTAATGAAAATACAATATCTAAATTCAGGATTTTTATCGAACCTAAGCATGATGGAACACAAATAGTTTTGAAGTATGATGGAAAAGTTTATGTGTGACATAAAAACAGTAGAAATATAGAAATACATGATTTAGCGTTACTTTTCGGAATCTTTGTAAAATATCATGATAATTTCATCAAATTGCTAAAATTGATCAAAGAAAATATGTATGTTATAAAAATGGAAATATTTGGGAAAAGAATACACACCCATGATGGTTGAAAAAGAACTATTAAATTTTTGTGTATTTGATGTGTTGCACAATGAGAAATATTTGATTCTCAATGACTTAAATCTTCCCCATTCAGTAGAATTTATTGAAATAAAAAAATATGAAGATATAGATAAATATAAAGTATTAAATTGGCCTAAAAATAAAGAAGGAATTATGGTTAAAATTTACGATGAAAAATTTGAGTTGGACTACAAAGAAGCAAGAAATTTTAACATGATGGCTTTTAAATACAAGCCTTTAATTAGATTGATAGAAGAAGAATTAAAGAATAGAAAAATAAAAATTGACCATAGGCTACTTGCAATTGTAATATCCGAGCTTATAACAGAATATGCTAAGAACAAAGAATTATCATTCTATGAAATGCTAGATAATGTTAAAAAAGATCATATTGAATTAAAAAATTTTATAGAGATAAACGTTGATTTAATTAAAATTTTATGGAATGAAAGCTTAATAGTAAAATCAATATTATAAAATTTAAAATAAAAAATTAAATTTATTTAACGATTAAATATCCGCCCATGTATCCAAAGAAGCCCATTCCAGGACCGCATGGTGTTAAACAATGATAGATATACTGGCCTGGTTGTGTAAATGTATAGGTAAATGTTACAATTGTTAATGGTGGAATAGGAATATTAATATTTAATTGTTCAATTGTGAAAGTGTGACTTGCGGGGAAATTAATTAATTGCATACCAACATTGTATGTTGTTGCAAGCTGTCCATTATCTGTATCATTGATAACTGTGAAAGGAACTGTTACTTTTGTTGTTATATTAAATGCCCCCGTATCAAGATTTATTATTGTAAACTTAACTGGAACGTTCGCAGGAACAACAATTGTATTGTTTACGTAACCAGGTGGCGTATTATTTGTTGCATGAGTTGGGACTGTTCCATTAAAGTTGCTTGCTAAAACGAATGCATCGTATCCTGAACCACCATAATCAGGTATGACATAAATTGTAATGTTAACAGGTTTATTCGTTGTAGTTTCGCTTGCTACAGTTGTGTTATATTTAACATATACTAATGTTGCTGCTAATCCTATTATTACAAATATTAATGCTACAATTAAATAGCTTTTTAATTTTTCCGTCATCAATTTATGCATAATTTCTTAAAATATATAAATATTATATAAGAAATCTAATAAATATAATTTTAATTGTATATTCTGAAATTAAAGCTTATTACTTGAGATGTATTTTAATTTAACTATATATTAGGATTTAGAGTAAATATTAATATATATACATAAATATTATAATATGCTTAATTTTTTTCAATTAAATATAAGATACAATACTTAGTCTAAGTGCGAGGTGAATTAATAAGGCTGTAATATAAATTATATCTAATGATAAATAAAGCAGTGATCACGGCTGCTGGATTAGGCACAAGATTGTTACCTATAAGTAAAGAATTACCTAAGGAGATGTTGGCTATATATGTTAAAGGTCAGAATGGTGGAATATTATTAAAACCTTTGTTACAAATAATTTTTGAGCAATTATATAATTTTGGAGTTCGTGAATTTTGCTTTATTGTGGGTCGAGGTAAAAGGGCGATTGAAGACCATTTTACTCCTGATTGGGATTTTATAAAGAAGCTTAATGATAAAGGTAAAACAAATTTAGCTAAAGAGCTTGAAGTATTTTATAACCAAGTTGAAGATGCCAATATTGTATGGATAAATCAGCCTGAACCTAAAGGTTTTGGTCATGCAGTACTTATGGCAAAGCCCTTTGTAAAAAATGAACCTTTCATTGTATGTGCAGGTGATACAGTTATAATTTCTAAAAAAGACTTATTTTTAAAAAGGCTTACTCAAGTTTACGAAGAAACTAATGCAAATTCAGTTTTATTGCTTCAACAAGTAGAAGATCCACGACAATATGGTGTAGCTATTACAGAAGAATTTGAAAGAAATTATTTAAAAGTTTTGAAGGTTATAGAAAAGCCATCTGTTCCACCATCAAACAAAGCCATAATGCCTTACTACATTTTCGATAAAAATATAATGAATAAACTTGAAAAAATTCATCCCGGTTTAGGCAATGAGATACAATTAACAGATGCAATTCAAGCATTAATCAATAATAATTATAATGTCTATGCAATTGAACTATCTAAAGAAGATATAAGACTTGATATTGGTACACCCGAAACATATTGGGAAGCATTGAATTTATCTTACAAGATTGCAAAGGATGGAATTTAATACTGAAAATTATAAAGATAAATTAGAAAATAAAAGCATTCTAATTAGTGGTGGTGCTGGATTCATTGGTAGCTGGCTTTCTGAAACACTTGTAAACTTTAACTTAAATGTGACAGTTCTTGATAATCTGGAAACAGGAAATATTAATAATATTAAAAATTTGATGGGAAAAAATAATTTTAAGTTCTTAAAAGCTGACGTTCAGAATTACAGAACAGAAGAAAGATTCGATTTAATAGTTCATGCAGCAAGCATTCCATCGCCAGATCTGTACATTAAGAAGCCAATAGAAACAATGTTACCTAATAGTATTGGGACTCTCAATTTGTTAGAAATTTGCAGGAAAACTGATAGTACTTTTATCTACTTATCTACTTCAGAGGTTTATGGAAACGCTGAATTAATACCTACTCCTGAAACATACTTTGGTTTGGTTAATCCAATAGGTATTAGGAGCTGCTATGATGAGAGCAAAAGATTTGGTGAAGCATTGTGTATGGCATATTTTAGGGAATATAATTTAGATGTAAGGATTGTAAGAATTTTTAATACCTATGGACCTAGAATCGAAATAAATTCAAGTTATTCTCGTGTAATACCAAGGTTTATTGTTCAATCTTTAAAAAATGAGGATATAACAATATTTGGAACTGGGCTTCAAACGAGAAGTTTTTTATACATAGATGATCTATTAGATGCACTATTGAGAATGTTAACGTTTGAAAACATTAAGGGTGAGGTATTTAATATAGGTAGTGATAAAGAGATTAAAATTATCGATCTTGCAAAAATTGTAATAAAATTGACGAATTCAAAATCCAGTATAAAATACTTACCTCCTAGGCCCGATGACCCAGTTAGAAGATGCCCTGACATAAGCAAAGCTAAACAAACTTTAAAATGGTTTCCTAAGACAGAATTAAATGAAGGTCTAATTAAAACTATATATTGGATTAAGGAAAATGCAAGATAAAAAACCTAGAATTTCTTTTTTTGGATTAGGTTATGTTGGAATTGTAACAGCAGCTTGTTTTGCATCGAAAGGCTTTAAAGTTTTAGCTTATGATATAGATGAAAGTAAAGTAAATTTACTAAATGAAGGAAAAACAATTATATATGAACCCTGTTTGGATGATTTAGTTAGGTACTCAGTAAAAAATGGCTTTCTTAAAGCTAGTGTTGATCCAAATGAAGTTGTTTTGAACAGTGAAATAACATTCATAACTGTAGGCACACCTTCAAAACAAGATGGAAGCATTGATCTAAGATTTGTTAAAGACGCTGCTAATCTTATAGGAAAAGCATTGAAGAGTAAAAATAGCTGGCATTTAGTTGTTGTGAAAAGTACTGTATTACCAGGAACAACGAATAATGTTGTTAAAGTTACAATAGAGGAAATTTCAGGAAGGAAAGGTGAATACGATTTTGGTTTATGCAGTAACCCTGAATTTTTAAGAGAAGGTTCAGCTGTACAAGATATGCTATATCCTGATAGGTTAATTATAGGAGGAAGTAAAAAGTCAACTGATTACTTACTTAATTTTTACAAGATGTTCTATGAAAAGTTACCTGAAACGATAATTACTAGCGCAGAAAATGCAGAGTTGATTAAATATGCAAACAATGCTTTTCTTGCTATGAAGGTAAGCTTTATAAATATGATAGCCAGAATTTGTCAGAAATTACCCAGCAGTGATGTAGAAATTGTTGCAAAAGGTATTGGTTTGGATAAAAGAATAGGTCCATTGTTTTTAAAGGCAGGTGTAGGATGGGGAGGTTCATGTTGGCCTAAAGATTTAAACGCTTTAAAAAGGTTTGCTGAAGAGATTAAAGTTGACGTTCCATTAATCAATGCTACAATAAAAGTTAACGAAGAACAACCTTTAATCGCAATAGAATATGCTAAAGAAATGTTAGGAAATTTAAAAGATAGAAAAATTTCCATCTTAGGCCTTTCGTTCAAGCCTAATACTGATGACATAAGAGAAGCTGTTTCCATTAAGATCATAAATAAATTGCTTGATGAAGGGGCTTTAGTTGTTGTTTATGACCCTAAGGCAATGGAAGGTATAAGGAGGATATTTGGAAACAAATTAGTATATGCTAAGGATGCGATTGATTGTATAAAGAATTCAGAATGCGCTATACTTGTAACTGAATGGGAAGAATTTAAAAAATTAAAGCCGGAGGATTTCTTAAACAATATGAAATATCCTGCACTAATAGACGGTAGAAGAGTTTATAACCCTGAAATTTACTCTTCAAAGCTTAATTTTAGAGCTGTTGGATTGGGTTACAGAAATTAATGTCTCAGGAAGGAAAGGATCCAATAAAATCAGAAGCTGAGATAGTAGCAACATCTTTAAGCAAAGGCTCAACTTTTCTTTTCTTTGGTAGATTTTTATTCTATTTGATAGGATTCATAGGATTTGCTATAGTAGCAAGACTAGTCGTAAAAGTTTATGGAAATGCTGAACCTTTAGGGTGGATATATGTAGCTTCAACAATACCCGGTCTGATAGGTATTCTCAGTGATTTTGGTGTGGGATATGGAATCATGAATAAATTTATTGTGAATTTCAATCAAGGTAACAAAGAATTAGCTTATAAGTATTTTTGGACAGGCTCTTTTTATAGCTTAATTCTCAATTCAATATACGCATTAGGAATATACTTTCTAGGAGCCTATATTGTTGTCAATTTATTCAATAAGCCAGAAGCTTATTTCTTAATACCTATTTATTCTATAGGTCTATTGGCTAACTGGTTTTATGGACTATCATGGAATGGTGCTATAATGATAGATAAAATATGGATAAACGGCGCAACATTAATCCTTCAAATCTTTTTACAATATGGCTTTTCAATTATATTTCTATTACTTGGTTATGGTATTTGGGGTGTTGCATTTTCTGCAAGCATTATTTCACCATTGATAAGTGGAATTTTAGGTTCATTCTTTCTATTCAAGAAAATTCCTATAAAATTACCTAGCATTAAAATTATTAAAGAATCATTTAGGTTTGGTTTTCCTGTGTATAGTGGAAGTTTAATAGGTTCTGTTCAAAGTAATGTGTTTAATGCTTTGATATCAAGATTTTCTTCTAATTTAGAATTGGGCTATTATAGTGTTGCACAAAGACTAGCTCCAATAATCGATCTTTTAACATATCCATTGAATACTTTAATGTTTCCAATGTTTTCTAGATTTTCTTCAACAGAAAATGTATCATTATTCTTCAAAAAATTGATAAAATTAAATTCAATACTTACATTTATCGCAGCATTCTTAATATTGTCCATGCCTATGAATCTATTGACTTTATTCTTTGGCTCAAGCTATTCAAATGCATATATGTATGTTATTTATCTTTCGATTTATTGGATTGAATCTGGCTTAGGAGGGAACGTTATAACAAATTTACTTATGGGTCAAGGAAAAACTAAATTAGTATTTAATATATACGCTCTTGGATCTTTATTTACATTAATTCTAGGAATCATTTTAATACCTTTTTATGGTATAATCGGAAGCTTAATCTCTGCTATACTTGGCTTCTGGCCTCCTTTTATTCTATCATTGAAATACACTAAGAGAGAGTTTGATGTTGATTATCCGTTGCAAGATGTTCTTAAAGTAATTGCATTAGCAGTGCTCTCAGCACTATTATCTTTTTTAATTATCAATTTTGTGAGTATTTTCTATGTATTGAAGACAATATTTGCAGGAATTTTTGGATTTTTTATTTATATTTATTTGGTTAAAAAGCTAAATATAATTACTCAATATGAATTGAATATCCTTGATAATTCATTCTCAAATATTCCTTACATTGGAAATATTCTCAAAGAGCTATTATCAATTTATAAAAAGATCTAATTTATTTTTTATGCGGATAATGTTTTCCGCTTCTTAAAGATATTATTTCTGCTAATATGCTTAAAGCTATTTCAGCAGGTGTTATTGCACCTATATCTATTCCAACTGGAGTGTGAAGTCTACTTAGTTGTTCATCGGTAAATCCCTTTTCTTTAAGAATATTTATATTATGTTCAGCTCTTTTACTACTTGCAACGAGGCCAATGAAAGGAACGTTTTTATTAAGTAATGTTGTAAGAACTAGTATATCTCTATCTCCTTTAGTTAGAACAATTACTGCATCGTTACTTTGAAAATTAAACTTTTCTAGTTCAAAATTCAAGTCAGTTATTAGCATATCAGGTTCTTCAGTTAAAATTGGTTTGTGATCTATAACTATAACTTCAAAATCCAGAATTTTTCCCAACTTTATTAAATTATCTTCTACATCATCCTTTCCTCCCTGACCAATTATTATCAATCTTCTAGGTGGCACGTATGGCTCAATATATATATGCATTACACCTCCACAAAAAGTTTCCACATGAACTTCATCTTCGCTTGTTGACTTTAAAGAAGATTTCAAAGATTTCTCTGTTTCTTCTAAAAAAACTTTAATTAGTTTTGGTTGATTTGATTTAATTGCTTCAACTGCATAGTAGCTAATTGCAGATTCAGGACATACACCTCCTAAAGTACCATATATTATGTTTCCATTTGCATCGATTATACTTTTAAAACCGGGCTTGCCCAAGGAAGATCCTTCAATCTTAACAACCGTTGCAACTGCAAATGGCTTTCTTTCTTCTATAAGCTTATTTACATAATGAGCGAAATCTGTAACTTTCATTTATATTAAGAATAAATTATTTTCAATATAAAATTAAATTAAACTTTTATATTCTAAAAATATTTAAAAGTAGATTAAAATATGATTCCACGTAATTTTATCTATTTCTCCCCTAGTAGTGAAAAAGAAGCGTTAGAATTGTTGAATGAATATAAGAGTGATGCAAGGATACTCGCAGGTGGAATGAGCTTAATTCCTTTGATGAAAATGAGGCTTGTATCACCAAGCTATTTAATAGATATAAATAAGGTTGAAAGTTTAAGCTACATAAAAGAAGAAAAGAATAGATTGAGAATTGGTGCACTAACAAGATACTACGAAATAGAAAAATCAAGTACGCTAAAAAAATTGTTACCTATTATGAACGAGGCTGCTACATGGGTTGGTGACCCGCAAGTTAGGAACATGGGAACGATTGGAGGCTCACTTTCACATGCTGATCCTAGTGGAGATTTTGGTTCAGTAATTCTTGCCTTAAATGGTCAGATAATTACAAGTTCCCTGAATGGACAAAGAACAATTAAAGCTGACGATTTCTTCGTGGATTCATTCACTACAGCATTGAACGCTAATGAAATGCTTAAAGAAATTGTAATTGATTTACCTGAAGGAATGAATGGAGGTGCTTATGTAAAGCTTGAAAGAAAAGCGGGAGACTTTGCAATCGTTGCAGTTGCGGCGCAATTGTCAATCGATTCTAAAGGTAATTGTAATTATGCAGGAATAGGACTTACATCTGTAGGACCTACAAACTTAAAAGCTAAAAAAGCTGAATCTTTTCTTTTAGGAAAACAACTAAATGAACGCACAATCGATGAAACTGCTGAAATTGCAGCAAGTGAAGCAAGACCTATTGATGACCCGTTAAGAGGTTCTGCTGAATATAAAAGGGCAATGGTAAAGGTTCTAACAAAAAGAGCGTTAAATTTAGCTCTAAAAAGAGCTAGAGGTGTTTAAAATGGAAAAGAACACTCCTATAAAACCTGTAGAAACTCAACAAAAGCAACTTTATCACATTAAGGTTAATATAAACGGCGTAGATTACGAACATGATGTCGAAGCAAGACTTCTTCTAGTACATTACATAAGAGATGTTGTTGGTTTGACTGGTACTCATATAGGTTGCGATACATCCAATTGCGGTGCTTGCACTGTAATTTTTAATGGAAAATCTGTTAAATCTTGTACAATGTTTGCTGTTCAAGCTAATGGAGCGAAAATTTTGACAATTGAAGGATTGTCTAAGAATGGAGAATTGCATCCAATTCAAAGAGCTTTTTGGGAAAATCATGCATTACAATGTGGCTATTGCACACCCGGATTTATAATGCAAGCTTATTGGTTATTAAAGGAAAATCCCAATCCTAAAGAAGAAGAAATAAGGAAAGGAATCTCAGGTAATCTATGTAGATGCACAGGTTATCAGAATATTGTAAAAGCAATTATGCAAGCTGCTAAAGAGTTGAGGTCGAAATAATGGCGGTTACAGCTATATTTGGTGCTAGAGTTAAAAGAAAAGAAGACCCAAGACTTATAACTGGTAAGGGAACATACGTTGCAGATATAACACCTTTAGGTTGTTTGTATGTAGCATTCTTAAGATCTCCCCATGCACATGCAAGAATAAAATCGATAAATGCATCAAAGGCTTTATCCATGAAAGGGGTCATAGCTGTATATGTAGGTCAGGATATAAAAGGTAAGCTGAATCCTGTTCCAACTGGATGGCCAATTGCTACAGATCCTCCAATTAAAATACCAAAATATTATCCTTTGCCCTTAGATAAAGTTAGATTCCAAGGAGAACCTGTTGCAGCCGTTGTTGCAGAAAATTACTACATTGCCAGAGACGCATTAGACGCAATCGAAGTGGAATATGAACCTTTACCGACTGTAGTAAATCAGGAAGAAGCTGTTAAAGAAAGCGCTCCTTTACTTTATGATGATATTCCTAATAATACCTCTTTTGTATGGGAATTGAAAGGTGGTGATGTAGACTCTGCTTTCAAAGAAGCTGACCTTATCATCGAAAAAAGAATGGTTAACCATAGACTTCAACCTACACCAATGGAATCCAGAGCTGTTGTAGCACAGTACAATTCTGCAACAAATGAATTAACGATGTGGATAACAACTCAAGCTCCGCATATACATAGATTACTAATCTCAGGTATACTAAACATGCCTGAGAATAAAATTAGAGTTATCGCTCCAGATGTAGGAGGAGGGTTTGGTAGCAAAATACCTACATATGGTGTTGATGCTTTAGTTGCATTCATTGCAAAAGAACTTAAGAGACCGGTTAAGTTTGTTGAAGATAGAAGGGAAAATTATTTAGCTACTGCACATGGAAGAGATCATATTCAATATGTTCAATTAGCAGCTAAAAAAGATGGAAGGATTTTAGGTCTTAAAGTTACATCATATGCAAATCTAGGTGCTTATTTATCTACAGCAGCCCCTGGTGTTCCTACATACTTATTCGGTTTAATGCTCAGTGGAGCGTATAAGATAAAGGCTGTAAATTGTAAAGTTTATGGAGTATTAACAAATACCGCACCTGTAGATGCGTATCGTGGCGCTGGAAGACCTGAAGCTACATATTTGGTAGAAAGAATGGTAGATATATTGGCACAAAGATTAAAAATGGACCCTGCAGAATTAAGAAAGATCAATTTTATAAAGCATGATGAATTTCCCTACGTTGTTTGTACAGGTATTCAATATGATAGCGGCAACTATGAAAGAACTCTTGAAAAAGCTCTGCAATTAGTCGAATACAAGAAAATGAGGGGAGAACAAGCTAAAGCTAGAGCTGAAGGAAAACTCATAGGTATAGGAATATCAAGCTATGTTGAAATATGTGGTCTTGGACCTTCAAGAGCAGTTAGAGGCACTGGATTTTCTTTAGGATTGTATGAAAGTGCTACAGTAAGAGTCCACCCTTCAGGAAAGGTAACTGTTTATACTGGAACAAGTCCGCATGGACAAGGAGAAGAAACAGCTTTTGCACAAATAGTAGCTGAAGAATTTGGAATATCTATAGATGATGTTGAAGTAGTTCATGGTGATACTGCAATGATACCATGGGGTATGGGCACTTATGGAAGTAGAACTGTGCCTGTTGGCGGAGGAGCTATAGCTATTGCTGCTAAGAAAATAATTGAAAAAGCTAAGAAAATTGCTGCAAATATGCTAGAGGTAAAAGAGGAAGATTTAGCTTTCGAAAAAGGAAGATTTTACGTCAAAGGTGCTCCTTCAAGAGGCGTTTCATTCCAAGAAGTAGCTTTAGCATCATATCAAGGTGAACAATTGCCCGCTGGTATGGAACCTGGTTTAGAAGCGACAACTTTTTATGACCCAGAAAACTTTACATTTCCCTTTGGCACTCATGTTTGCGTTGTTGAAATAGATAAAGATACAGGACAAATAAATATATTAAAATATGTAGCTGTAGATGACTGTGGTAGACAAATAAATCCAATGATTGTTGAAGGTCAAGTTCATGGTGGAATAGCGCAAGGTTTAGCTCAAGCAATTTGGGAAGAAGCTGTATATGATAACAGTGGAAATCTAATTACTGCTACATTACAAGATTATGCAATGCCTACAGCGATGGAAATACCTAGCTTTATAACAGATTCTACTGTTACACCATCTCCGCATAATCCATTAGGAGTAAAGGGTGTAGGAGAAACAGGAACGATTGCTTCAACACCTGCATTAGTTAATGCAGTAGTTGATGCTTTATCGCATATGGGAATTGATCATATAGATATCCCATTGAAACCTGAAAGAATATGGAAATTACTAAAAAATAGATAATATAAGAAACTAATATATTTCTTGTTAATCTTTAATTAATTGTGCTTAAAGAGTCAAGTTTAATTTTTAATCAACTCAATTTAAAAAAGATCATTGTTTATAATGATGGAGAAATTCTCAAAAGAGAAGATTATATAGTAATTGAAGAACCTTTAGAGATTAGGATTGTAAAAGAAACAGAAGATGGAACAATAACCAAATCTATTGCTGTAACAATGAGAACGCCTGGAAATGACATTGAATTATCAGTAGGATTTTTGTTCAGTGAAGGAATTATAAGCAGCTTTGAACAGATTGAAAAAATTGATTATTTTAAGGAAAATAATGTAATTAAATTGAAGTTAACAAAAGGAACAAATATTGATATAGATAATCTGAGTAGAAACATTTTAACTTATTCAAGCTGTGGCATATGCGGAGCATCTATTATAGATTTAATTTACAAAAGGGTTAATAGATACCCAAAGGGAGATTTTAAGGTTGACAAAGACATTATTCTTAGTTTACCTTCAATGTTAAAGCAAAGTCAGGCAATATTTTCAAAAACAGGTGGCATTCATGCATCTACACTCTTTGATAGTAAAGGTAATCTTATTGAGCTAAGAGAAGATGTTGGTAGGCATAATGCAATGGATAAGCTTTTAGGAAGAATGCTTATGGATAAAAAAATACCCTTGGATAATACCATGGTTTTATTCAGCGGAAGGTCAAGTTTTGAACTTGTACAAAAATCTATACTGGCTGGAATTCCTTTTATTGTATCAATAGGAGCGCCAAGTTCACTTGCTGTAGAACTTGCTGAAGCATACAATGTAACATTAATAGGATTCTTAAGAGAAAATAAATTCAATGTTTATTCAGGAATTGAAAGAGTCGATTTAAAATAGCGATGAAAATTAACGAGAAGCTCATTCTAATCGATTCTTTTGGAAGAGTTGCAAAGAAACTTAGAATATCTGTAACCGATAGATGCAATTTTACTTGTATATTTTGTATGCCTTCGCAACCTATTTGGATTCCAAAAAGCGAAATTCTTACATTTGAGGAAATTGAAAGGCTTGTTAGAATTTTTGTTGATCTTGGAATTGAAAAGGTAAAGTTAACCGGGGGAGAACCTTTAGTAAGAAATGATATAGAATTACTTATTGAAAAGATATCAAACATTCAAGGCATAAAATCGATAAGTATTACAACTAATGGTTATTTTCTCCCAGATAAAGCTTTCAAATTGAAAGAAGCTGGATTAAAAAGCGTTACAATAAGCTTTCATAGTTTAGATAAAGAAAAGTTTAATTCAGTGGTTGGAAAAAATGTTTATGAAAGGGTATTAAAGGGTATTGATACTGCATTGGATGCTGGATTTGAAAGCGTAAAAATGAATACGGTTATAATAAGAGGATATAATGAAAATGAAATTCTTGATTTGATTGAATTTGCAAGAGATAGGAATTTAATTTTGAGATTTATTGAATACATGCCCTTTGACGGTCTTCACCTTTGGGATCTTAGCAAAGTAGTTACAGGAAAGGAAATTTTAGATATAATAAAGAAAAAGTATGATTTTGAAGAGAAGCCTAGAGAAAATGGTTCGACATCACAGAATTATAGGTTTAAAGACGGCAAAGGTGAATTTGGAATTATTACATCAATATCTAGACCATTCTGTTCTGATTGTGATAGAATAAGATTAAAAGCTGATGGTAAACTTGTACCTTGTATGTTTAGCAAAGATGAATACGATTTAAAAACTCCCTTAAGGAAAGGAGCTTCAGATGAAGAAATCAAAAATTTGATAAGAACATATTATTACAGAAAGTTTGCAGGTGTTGAAAAATTAATAAATGCTCAATTATTGCCAAAGCATATAAGGCCTATGCATACAATCGGTGGCTAATTATTCCTTTATGACCCATGCAAGAAATAAAATTGAAAGGAATATAACAATGTTTAAAGGAATCAGAGGAATTGCAATTTCAGGTCCATAGTAGAATGAAAAATGAAGATAAATGCTTGTCGCAATAATGTTCGCAAGAAATATAAAAGTAGCAAACAGAAACATATAATTAGTTATCTTTGACCTAATTAATTTTCTATTCCTTAAAACAATCAAAACAATCCATAATGAAATTATTGTATTAATTATTCCTAAAGCTATATTAATTGGCCAAAAGATAGGTATCATGATTTCTCACCAGCGCTTTTTAGTAATTCTTCAAGATATTTCCTTTTTACAAGTGCTATTGAAGAAGGGAAAAGCAACGAGCCGTATTTTTCAGCCTTAGGATTTACTATAAGGTCATTTTCAATAAGAACACGAACATGATGCTCAATCGTTTTATAATCTAAATTCAGCTTTTTAGCTAATTGATGCATATTTAAAGGATTTTTTAAGATTTCATTCATAATTTTCATTCTAGTTAGGCCACCTCTACTGCCAACAAATACCCAAAACCATATCTTCTCATACTCATCACCCATAAAGACTTTATGAATTTAAAGAACATGTAAATAAAAAAATCTATTCTTTTTATTTATGGAGGCGGAGCTACTTGACTCAAAGGTCCTGCTTTTTCTACTTTGAATACTTCTGATACAATTTGCATTGTATACTGTCCAGTATGTACGTTGAAACCTGTAACTTGATAAACAATTGTGTATCCTACGTTAATGAAGAAGAATTGACTCATGTTGGATGCACTTTGAACAACGAATTGTATAGTTGCATTTACTGTAACTGTATTGCCACTTATTGATAATGTTGGAGGAGAGGATGAATAGAACCAAACAGCTGCCCATATACTAAAGAATTTGTTCCAGACATTCATAATAGAATTGTATCCGCTGTAAGTTCCATTCAATGTACCACCCACCCAGAATAATGTAGCGTTCGTTGAATATTGCTGCATAACTAAGGTTGTATTTTCTATTGATATTGCATTCCAATGGGAAAATGCATTAGCTAAAGCTAAATTCAACAATGAAGATTGTTGGTTTTCACTAAAGAAACCAGCACCTGCTACCTTCCAAACTTCCTTGTATATCAACCAATTCCCATTGCTATTATAGTAATTGAGTGTATAATTGATATTTAAATACTGAACCTGATATGGGAATTTTGTAGGTGTTACAGTAAATTGAACTAAAGCTGTTACAGTTGCATTATTTCCGTTTACGCTCACAAGGGGTGGTGCAAATGTAAAGAACCAGCCTGCAGACCAAATGCTAAAGTATTTGCTCCAAACATTTTGTATTGATGTAATGCCGGAATATGTTCCACTCAATGCTCCTCCTATCCAATATAAAGTTGCATTAGTTGAATATTGTTTTATCAAGGCTTGCATATTTTCATCAGAAATATAATTCCAATGAGAAAGTGCTGCTGCAAGTACTGTTGCACTTTGTTGCGATTGATATTGAGCTGATAAAGATTGATAGTTGCTATTTGCTGTTGAATATTGCATATAATAGTAACCAAATAATGCTGCAAATACTACTGTTAATACTACAAAGGCTATTCCTATATATCGCCACGGACTTGCTCCTTGTTGTGCCATTAGTTACTTCAGCATTCAAAAAGATTTTTAAACATTTTCCCAAATTTATCCCAATTTTCTACCAAATCTAATTTTGAGAAAAGCAATAGTTGTAAAATCTTAAAGTCCTTTCCCATGCATCCTTTGCTGCAGCTTCTCTGTAAGTTTTTGGATTTGTATCATTGAAAAATGCATGAGGAGCTCCAGGATATATCTTCATTTCAAAATCTTTCTTATATCTAACCATAGCAGCTACTAACTTATCCAAATTTTGATTTATTCTCATATCCTCTCCTCCATATATTCCCAAAACAGGGCATGCTATCTTTTCTACAAGTTCAATAGGGTTGGGGTTTTGTCCGTAGAATGTAACGCAAGCATTAATTTTAGTGTAACATGCAAGAAGTAATGACATTCCTCCTCCAAAACAGAAACCTATTGAACCAATTTTGTTTTCAATAACAAAATCTTGTGCTTTTAAGTATTCAACTACATTTGTTAATTCTTCAGTGAATTTATTATAAGGTAAATTACCTGTAAAAATTGTATTCAATAATTTTAACAGAATATTTCTTTTATCTTCAGATAATTTATTAGCTTCTTGCATCAAGAAATTTAAATCTCTTGCTTTATCTATTGGTATCTTTTGCATGAAATCAAAAGCTAAATAAACATTTTCAGGTGTTAGAATTCTCGAAAGTTCAGTAAAGGATGAATAAACATTAGGTGCAATAGCTACAAATCCCATATTTGCAAATCTATTTGCAATGTCTTTTATGTGTTCTACAAGACCAAATATTTCATGTATTACTATAATAGCAGGACGAGGATTCATATCTGCTGGTCTTACAAGATATGCCTCAATATTTCCATATTTGCCTTTTATTTCAACCATTGAAGAATTGATCGATGACATGAAATTTTATAAAATAATCTATGATAAAATGTTTAGCTTAATTTTTATTGATAAACAAATTTTTAAGTAAAATTTTTCTTGATTTATCATGACAAACTTACATAGAATTAGTAAAGAAGATTTTCACTACTATTGGTCAAAGGAACACAAGCCTGTTCTATATATAAAACCAGGTGATAAAGTTAGATTTGAAATTAATGAAGTAACGAGTTGGCAAATAAACAAAGATAGCAGTCATGAAGACCTGACAAAATTAGATGCTAAAAAGTTCTATCCATTATCTGGACCCATTTATATTGAAAATTGTAAAGAAGGAGATACGCTTGTTGTAGAAGTAAATGAAGTAAAAACTGCTGACTGGGGATGGTCAGGAATCATACCTGGCTTCGGTTTGCTCGAAGAGTTTACAAAACCCTATCTTTATAAATGGGATTTATCCAATGAGAGATACACTTTATTTAAGAATAAAATAAAAATTCCAAAAAGGCCTTTTTGTGGTGTTATGGGTGTTGCACCAAAAGAACCTGGTTTACATGAAGTTATGCCTCCTACTAAAAGAGGAGGTAATATGGATATTAAACACTTAATCGCTGGCTCAAAACTTTTGCTTCCAGTTTATGTTGATGGCGCATTATTCTCTTTGGGTGATTTACATGCAGCACAGGGAGATGGAGAAGTTTGTGTTACCGCTATTGAGTGTTCAGGAGAGGCTTTAGTCACGTTTGATGTAATAAAGAATTCCAAGATGGAATTTCCCAGATATTATTCAACAATGGTTAATTATTCAAGTTATTTTACGACAACAGGCATTAGCGATGATTTGATGAATGCAACTAAAATTGCAGTAAGAGAAATGATAAAATTTCTCTCTGATACGCTTTCATTAAGTAATGAAGAAGCTTACATTCTCTGCAGTGTCGTAGGAGATTTAAAAATTCATGAAGTTGTTGACAAACCTAATTGGCTCGTAGGATTTTCAATACCTTCTCATATATTAGAATGATTTAGATTGAGAAACTCAAGTCCAAAAAAGTTAAATTTTAGTCAATGTCTAGCAATTGGATTAGGAAATATCATTGGTGCAGGTATATTTGTATTAGCTGGAACTACAATCGATGCTGCTGGACCCAGTGCAATATTAGCCTTTATACTTACTGCTATATTAGCGACTACAGTGGGTCTTAATAGCGCAGAATTATCCTCCAAATTTCCAAAGGTTGAAGGCGGCGTATATAGCTTTGCTAAAGTAATATTAGGTGACACTGTGGGTTTTCTTGTAGGATTTTTAAGATTAATTTCATATGCTATTAGTGGTTCAGCTGTTGCGTTAGGCTTTTCAGGTTACTTAGTTGCTTTCAATTTACCTATTTTTCTTTATTATCCGATTGCGGCTGTATTAATAGTCATATTGGGTCTAATTGAAATGCATGGACTAAGATTTACAGCTAAATTTGAACAGATATTTGTGGCTTTTAATATAATTGGCTTAGTAATTTTCTCTTTAGTAGCAATCCTTTATTCTCATTATAATCCAAATAATTTTTATCCTTTTGCCCCATATGGTTTAAATGGAATATTGCAAGCATCTGCCATTGCTTTCTTCGCTTATTCAGGATTTAATACTATTGCAACTCTTACACCTGATGTAGAAAATGGCGAAAAGGTTGTACCCAAAGCTATAATAGCTTCACTATTCATCAGCAGCTCTTTATACATTTTAGTTATCGTATCTTTATTACTTGCAATGAATTGGGGATTTTATGGTTTACAATCAAATCCATTGTCTATAGCATTAAGTTCAATTCACGCACCTTACTGGGTAGTGTTAATAGTTGGTTTATCTGCACTAACTTCAACTTTAAGTGTTACTTTATCATTAATAGTCGCAGGTTCTAGAACATTAAAGCAAATGGCCACTGACGCTTTGTTGCCAAACTACCTAGGAAGAAATAACAAAATATCTACAGCTATAATTATTTTTATAATGCTTCTATCTTTGTTTCTAGGCAATGTAGAATCTATAGCTTTAGTAGCAAATTTTGGTGTGATTTTTTCATATTTACTTTCAGGTATTGAAGTATTCTTTGCAAGAAGAAGAAAAATAAAAAGTACATTTAATTCGCCAGGATATCCAGCAATTCAAATATTATCAATTGCATTATCTTCGTTAATGTTAATTGTACTGGGAAATTTATCTCTTGAACTAGGAATATTAACTTTGATTGCTGGACTTATTATACATGTCATTCATGAAGAAATTAAATCAAATAGAAAAATATTAAACAAATGAGTCTCTAAAATAATGTTTCTTCTTATAAAAATTTTCTTCATTAAATCAAATTTTTCTCTATTTTTATATAATAAAAAAATATTTTTTAATTATGAGCAATGTAAAGAAAATATATCTTCTAGATTTTGGTTTTCTCGCAGGTGAAAGAGGCTGGTTTATTCCAGATCCTGCAATGATTCTCGAAAGAGGAAAATCAAAGGTTACTGAATGGATAGACATACCTGTTACAGGAGCCGTTATAGAACATAAAGATGGAATAATACTTTTTGATACAGGTGTGAACCCTGAAGCTGCAGAAAAATGGCCTAAGCCTACTTTCAATGTATTCCCTGTAACAAGTTTCAAAAAAGAAGAAAATACAATTGAAAACCAGCTTAAGAAAATAAACTTATCTACAAGGGACATTTCTTTCATTGTTTTCTCCCACTTGCATTTAGACCATGCAGGTCAAGCATATGTGTTTAAGGATCATAATACTCCTTTATTAGTGCATAGGAAAGAATTACAAACAGCATTGTATAGGCTTTGGATGAATAAAGGCGGTGCATATGTAGACGTAGACTTGATGGCATTGAAAGGTGCAAATTGGTTTACTTATGACTCTGAAATGTTTGAAATACTTCCTGGTATTGAAATTCACTTTTCAGGAGGCCATACTCCAGGGCATGTTATAATGAAGGTTTCAACTCAAGCAGGTAATACATATATATTTACAGGCGATTTTGTTCATTTGCCTGAAGAATATGAAGTAGAAAATAAAGGCTGGTTGCTAGAAAATAAAGAAGAATACATCGCAAATCTTAAAAAAATTAAGGTTTGGGCTAGTGCAAAAAATGTAAAAGTAATCATAAGTCATGATCCCAGTTTTTGGAATAAATATCCTAAAGCTCCAAAATATTTAGAATAAATTTTTTATAGGATAAATAAAGATTTTTGTTTAAATTATACGTAAGTTATGATAATTAATTTAATATTTATATAAAAACATTTTTTTTTATTTTATGCAAGATGAATTAAATATAGAAAATTGGAAGTTAAGAGAAAGAGATTATAAATTAATAACAGGTCATGGATATTACGTTGGAGATATTAAATTACCTGACATGCTATATTGTACTGTAGTTGGCAGTCCTTATGCTCACGCATACATTAAAAAAATTGATGTATCAAAAGCTTTAGCATTAAAAGGTGTTGTTGATGTTCTAACGGGAAAGGATATAAAGAATTTAATGAATCCATTGCCAAATCAAGCTGATTATAGACCATTTGGATGACATTGGAGAACAGCTGAAGCTTATCCACTAGCTGTAGATAAAGTTCGTTATATAGGAGAACCAATTGTAGCTATTGCCGCAGTTGATGAATACACTGCAGCAGATGCAGCAGAATTAATAGAAGTAGAATACGAACCTTTACCTGCAATCGTAGACCCAATTGAAGCTTTGAAACAAAGTTCTATATTGATATATGAAGATTGGGGTGATAATATACAAGCTCATTTGAATTTTAAATTTGGAAATATCGAAGCAGCTTTTTCGAAAGCGGATAGAATAATAAAGGTAAGCTGGAAAGAAGCAAGGCAATCAGGATTCCCCATCGAACCAAGAGGCTCAGTAGCATATTTCAATCCTTATGAAAAATCACTTACCGTTTGGAGTTCAACTCAGTCGCCTTCTCTAGGACAACTTTATATATCTAAAGCTTTAGGTTTACCAACAAATAAAGTAAAAGTACTTGTTCCTAATGTAGGTGGTGGTTTTGGTAACAAGCTACACTGGTGGTTTGATTTAATTCCTTGCTTACTTTCAATTAGAACAGGCAAACCTGTAAAATTTATTGAGACAAGGAGACAAAATTTCTTATCTCAGCCTCATCAAAGAGATGTGATTTGGCAAGCTGAAGCTGCTGTAAAAAATAATGGCAAAGTTTTGGGTGTAAAGGCAAAGCTTATTGTTGACTTAGGTGTTGAAGGAACAAACAGAGGATCAGGAGCTCCTTCTCTTATACCTGCTTCGTTATCAATACCTAATGCATACAAATTGGAGGCATTGGAAGTGGAAACTTTTGGCGTAGTGACTAACAAATCATTCTACTGTGCATATAGAGGTTATGGAAAGGATAAGGGTATTAAATTGATGGAAAGAATTATGCAAAAAATCAGCATAGAATTGAATTTAAAACCTGAAGAAGTTAGATTCATTAATTTTATAAATTCCAATGAATTTCCGTATAGACAAATAAGTGGTTACATTTATGATAGTGGGAATTATCATGAAACTTTGAAAAAAGCATTGGAAATAGCAAATGTTTCTGAATGGAGGAAGAAGCAAGAGGAATTGAGAAAAGAAGGAAGATATATAGGCATTGGTATATCCTTTTGCGTAGAACCAGCTGGTGTAGCTATTCCTTATGCTATTTATAGTGGTTATGAAAGTGCAAGGGTCAGTATTAATACTGATGGTCATGTTGAAGTTTATTCAAATCTGATTGATATTGGTCAAGGATCGATTGTAACTCTTGCACAGGTAGCTGCAGAAACCTTGGGAGTACCAATTGATTGGATAAAAGTAATTACAGGTTCTAGTGATTATAAGGGTACAGGTTCTTATTCAAGTAGGGGTGCTGTATACGGTGTAGGTGCTGTTATCAAAGCCTCAAGCATATTAAAGGATAGGCTTAAGAGAATTATGGCTCACATATGGGAAGTGAGGCCAGAGGATATAGATATTAAAGATGGCGAATTAATACTGAAACCGCTACCTTCAAAAAGAATGAAATTAGATGAATTAACTTACAAATTATATCATTTTCCAGGTCAACATAGAATTTTGAGTGAAGATCTAATTAAAGAAGGACTTGTTCCTTTAGATGTCACTGTTTCATGGTTTAGTCCTGTAACAGCTAAGTATCCAACTGCAACATATACAACTGTTTCATGTTCAGCTGATGTAGCAATCGTTGAAGTAGATGTTGAAACAGGCGGGGTTAAAGTTATAAATTATTATACAGTTCATGATGCAGGAAAAGTAATTAACCATAAAATTGTAGAAGGACAAATAATCGGTGGCATAGCGCAGGGATTAGGTGCAGCTTTATATGAAGAAATATTGTATAGTAAAGATGGGAGCCTATTAACAACAAGTTTTTTAGATTATGCAATTCCTAGTGCAACAGAAATGTTCAATGTTGAAATTGACCATTTAGAAACATCATCTCCGTTTACTGAACTGGGGTCTAAAGGAATGGCTGAAGGTCCCGCTTATTCAAGCATAGTAACAATTGTTAATGCTGTAGAAGATGCTCTTAAACCTTTTGATGTTAATATAAATGATATTCCTATAAAATTAGAAAAAATTTTTAATTTAATTAGAAAAAATAGATTTTAAGCAAAGGATTCATAACCTGGATACCAAGTTATACTGTCAGATGTAAAGCTATATAGTCCTACTTGAACCCACTTATATGTTCCATTTTGATTTATAATTGTCCAAATAGCATAATCCCCTCCAAGTCTATCATGATTTTGATCCAAATTTATCCATCCAGAAGCACCAAAGAACGAAGAAGCTACTTGGGGTAATATTTGATTTACTTTAACTGGATCATATGCATTTACTTCTAAAATAGCTTTAACTAATACCCAAGCAATATCATAAGCTACATATGCATAGTTATCAGTTTCTCTACCAAGCTGAGAAACAATATATTGTCGCACCTTCTGAGTTAGGTTTGTATAAGTAGGATTAAATACTGGATGAAGCATTTTAGTCTGAACATTAAATTGAGCCACGGTTGGATTCTGTATAAATGAACCAATACCTTGTGTTGCATCAGAACCAAACCATCTTACTTGTTTTAAAGTAGGATAATTAGCAGCAACTTGAATCAACAATGCACCTTCATCAAATGATAGTAAATAAAAATAGGAGCTTTATTAGCTTTAAGCGGAGACCTCAAATCTTATGGTGAAACACAAAAGGCTGCATTACAGCTTGCACAAATAGATATCA
>JAFMCU010000030.1 GCA_017857595.1 Thermoprotei archaeon | reverse complement strand
TTGCAGAGCATTTTGCTTGTGGAGGCAAGCTTCTTGAATCAATTCTTACCCAGCTAGATACCATGCATCTTACACCTTTTCTTTTACCTTCTTCTCCTAGATATGAGCCCCATTCCCATAAAGTAACAGCAACACTTATTTTATTTTTTAACGGATTCAATCCCATTTCACCATAGGCTGTAAAAGCTATAGGTCTAATGTAGCAATTTTCAATCTCATTCAATTCAATTAATTTTATGATAACATCGGTCAACTCTTCCTTTGTATAAGGGATTTTCATATTATAGATTTTTGCACTACTATAAAATCGATCCAAATGATCCTGCAATCTAAAAACAGCAGGACCTTCTTCTGTTTCATGGCATCTGATTCCTTCAAACACTGCATAGCCATAATGCAAAGCATGCGTCAAAATATGTATCTTAGCTTCTGGCCAATCTAAGAACTGCCCATCTATCCACAACTTTTTTAGTTCCTTCATTTACAACACACATTTAGCTTAGCGAGTATATATAAGTTATTATAAAAATATTTATAGAAGTTACTTAAAAAATACTTAAATTTTAAACAAATTTATTGATATTGGAAATCCCATTCTGTTTAGTTACAATTATAACATTGGAATTTTCAAAATATTTCAATAATGGATCAGGGGTTATAAAAATGTACTGAACATCAGGATTCGTCTTAGGCAATGAAGAAAGCAACATTGATGTTCTTTCTTTACTCAAAGGATCTAAATGGACATCGAATTCATCGATGGCTCTTATTTTAGACCTCATAAATTGCTGCATTGAAATTAAGAAAGCTAATGTTGCTACAGTTCTTTCTCCCCCACTTTGAAGTAAAGAATCCACATAGACAGGCGATGTATTCCTAAATCCAATTTTTATCTCCAAAGAAGCTATATTAAAATCTTCTACATTTCTTATTTCAATGCTTCCAAATCCTTCAACACTGGTTAATATGTTTTGAAAAATCTCATTTATCTTTTGTACTGTTTCTGTCAACGCTTTTTTCCAATTATCTATTCTATCTTTGAGTTCGTTCTTCAACTTCTCTTTATTATCCAAAACTTCTTGATATTTTTTCTTAATGTCTTCATACTGAACTAAATAATCTTTATAGCTTTCAGCAGCTGATTCTGTAACATCTGCAAGCATCTTTAATTCAATTTGCTTATCTTTTATTTCATCTTCTATTTCACTTATTTCCCTTGCATTTTCAATTTTTTCATTAGGCCTCTTAAGCTCAAGATCCATTAATTGTTTTGATAATTCTTCGCTTTGAGATTTCAATTGTTCTTCAAGATTTAAAGCGTCTTCCAATTTTAGTTTATCAATGGCTATCCTAACCTTAATCTCTGAATACTCCTCTATTTTATTCAGCAAATCTTCCAGACTAGATTTGCCTTGTATTAATTTTATTATTTGTTCTTTAGAAACCTTCTCTTCATAATTAAGTTTTTCAATCTCACTTAGCAAGCTTTGTTTTTCTATTTGTTTTTTATAAATTTTATCTTTTAGAATATATAATTCATTTCGAATTTTTTCATATTTACTCCAAAATAGCTCTACCTTTAGCTTGGATAATTCTTCAATTAATTTCTTCTTGTGCAAATATCTTTCGTAAACTTTTTTCCAATGATTTAGATTTGCTTCAGCTTGTTTTAGAGATTCAAATACACTTTGCTTACTCTTCTCAACATCTTGCAACTTTAGAACTGTGTTTTCTAAATGTTTTCTATAATCATGCAATCCTAAAGCTTCTTCAAAAATTCTTAATCTTTCAATAGGATTCTTTAAAATAAACTCTTCTATCATGTTTTGATGCATAATAATCAAAGAATTATCAGGATTAATTCCCTGTTTCTTCAGCATCTTCTGAATATAGCTCTTTTCAATTATTTCTTGATTAAGTTCAAACCAGTAAATACCATCTCTTCTTATTATCCTAGATATCATTACCTGGTCGCTTCTTATATTAGGAAAAGGCTTCCTTCCTTCTTCAGAAGAGTTATCTAGAATTATTGAAACTCTTGCAACGTCTTTTCCATAAGATATTAAATCGCTTAATTTTTTTCCTCTTTCAACGTTTATCTGGCCCATAGCAATGGAAATCGCAAGTAAAATGCTAGACTTTCCGCATCCATTAGGACCTGTAATTAAATTAATACCTTTTTCCAAAGGAACTCTAGAATATTCATGAGATAAAAAATTTTCAAGTATTACTTCTTTTATGTATGTCAACTTAATTATTAATTTTAGTACAATTTAATAAAATTAATAAAATGGTACTATCAGCAAAAGTTTACAACTTGCCAAATAATGCGGAAATTGAAGTGATTAGGAAAAAAATTATTAACTATTATGTAGAAAAAGCAGAAGAACATGAAGGAAAGCATTTTAATTTGATAACAAAGATATCGAATGTAAATTTAAGAAACGATAAAATTCTAGAGGGATTGTTTTCAAAGGATGAAGTTATTTATATTCCTCAGCGAGGCATTGTCAATCCCACTATATACACTAGAGATACATTCTTTACTTTTTACTTAGATGAAAATAAGTACTTGATTATTTTCGATAAAAAGCAAATCGCAGATTCGATTGCAAATGAAATGAGTAAGCTTCTTTTTATAAAAGTTGGCATGATAACTGAGATTGAAATAAGCCCTGAAAGAATGAAGAAATTTCATGAAGAAAATAAAGAAAATACAAAGGTAATATTTTTTGATAATGTCAAACTGCCAGGAATTAAAAAGCTTTCATTGTATGGAGAAAATTTAGCCAATTTGGAAATTTACAACGAATATTTGAAACTTGGAAATATATGGTACATTGTATTTACGTCAAAAATAACAAATGGAATTGCAGGATTAACAAGAGACGGTGTTGTGGTGCATTTTGGAAAAATAGAAACAAAGGATTTTCAAAATTTCATATTGAATGAAATAATCAAAATTGTGTCTTAATTCTTATTGCTGAATAGCTTCTTCAATCTTAAATCCAATTTATTTTGTAATATATAGTTAGCAACAGGCTTAGGTACAAAATCAATCCATTCTTTATCATTTGCAATTAACTGTCTGATTTTTTTAGCTTCATATTTTTCTCTCTCATAAAAAGGAATTGGCTTTACTTCATATCTTTTTTCCATGAAAAGTAAAGTCGTCAATGGATCGTTTGTATATACAACATTAAATTTAGGACAATTTTGCAATACAAGTTCAACCCAAATATAATGCCTCTCTACATCGGGAACGCTGGATATTACAACCCTATCATATATCCCTTCTTCTTTCAATGTAGCGTAAATCATCTCTATCCTTTCACCTAAGGTAAAGGGATTTTCAATGGTATGGCTGTGCTGAGATGATCCTATAGCTAGTACAACCTCTTTCTCCTCTCTTAGAATGTATTTTAGTGCTGCAAAATGGCCTAGATGAAAAGGTTGGAAACGACCTATGTATAATGCTCGATGGATTTCCATACATACTATTGAAATTTGCTATTTAAAAATTAAACTAAATTAAGAAGAAACTTTTAGTACTTTGACTTCGTGCAATCTTTCTTTTTGCGCAATTATTTCTTTCAATTCTTTAATCCTTTTCCTCAATGTAACATCACTTATATATGCCTTAACAGAAATATCCTTCTGAGTAATATGTATTTTGTTTTTCTTCGCAGCTAAATATACTGCTGCTGCTGCAATGCTAATCGGTGATCTTCCTGCCATCGATTTTGCATGAATAAAGTCTTCAGCGTATTTTATCGCTAAATCCTTAATTCTTTCATGTAACTTTAATGCATCTACTAACCTTTCAATATAATCTTTTATTGAAGGCTTTACTGACAATTTAGCTTTTTGAATAAGTTGATTGTATATTTCAATTGCTCTTTTTTGTTCATTCCTACTCAATCCTAGCTTAGAAGCGATCTCCTTAAATATTATCGGATGCCCCTTTATTTTACATGCGACATATAATATGCTAGCAGCAAATATTTTTGTAGAAAATTTTTTCGAAATTTTTTTCCCAAGGAATTGTTGAGATATATTTAATGCTTCATGAAAAATAGAAAGATTTAAGTTTAAATTTTCAACCAAATTTAAAATTTCTTTAACGAGTAAAATTGTTTTTTCTTTATCATTTAACCTTAGCAACTTTATTCACCCGTAACTCCGCTTATGTTAAGCTTTTTGACAAGCTCTTTGAATCGATTCCTTACAGTTACTTCAGTAACGTTAGCAGCTTTTGCAACGTCCTTTTGTGTTAGCTTTTCTTGATTCAATGTTGCTGCTATGTAAACAGCTGCTGCTGCAAGACCTGCTGGGTCTTTACCTGCTGTTAAACCTCTCTCCTTAGCCTTCATTATTATTTCTTTAGCTAATGGATACACGGTAGGTTTCACTCCCAATACGTGAATTAACCTTTCAACAAAATCCATTGGATCTGAAATGTTAACCCTTATGTTTGCATCTTTGATTAAAAACCTGTAACATCTTGCAATGTCTTTCCTTTCAGTTGAATCGGTATACTTTGCAAACTCATCTAAAGTTATGGGTATTTTTAACCTTCTACATGCTGCATATAATGCTGCAGCAACAACGCTACTAATTGACCTTCCCTTTACTAAACCTCTATTAATCGCTGTTTTATAGATTAAAAGTGCCTCATCTTTAACATGGGAAGGAAGACCAATTTGGCTAGCTAATCTTTCAAGTTCTTCAACTGCTTGAACTAAATTCCTTTCTATTGAAGAACTGATACTAACTTTATGCCATTTCCTTAATCTTAACATATCGAATTTTTGTTTTGAACTTAATTTTCTTCCAAATGCATCTTTTCCGCTCCAATCTATTGTAGCTGATGTAGCTGAAGGTGTTACAAGAGATGGTTTTACAGGCGGACCTGTTCTACTTCTTCTTTCTTTCTCTTCAGCAGTGAATGCCCTCCAATCAGGACCTCTATCTAATCTTTTAATCGCTATAACTGAACCGCATTCTACACATGCAACCTCTCCTCTATCTACACTATAGAATAACCTTTTACTATGACAATATGGACATTCTGTTGGTTCAGCAGAAATCTTTTCAACCTCCTCACTAATATCTTCCTCAGACATAAACCATCACTATAAATATGTATTATAATTTCTAGTGGAAAAAGTATATAAATCTTTTGGTCTACCATAAAAATTTTTCATAAAATTTTTCATCAATGCATAAGATTTAAATATCCTAATTTTGATTTCTCCACATAAATAAAGGGTAAAATTTTTATTTGCTAATTTTAATTTCATATATGCCAATTCGAAAATTAGCAATTTTACTCCCCATAATAATATTATTAATAATATTGCCCATAACAAGTGCACAGCCCTCAGATCCATATCAAGTTGTTACAGCTAAAATATTAGGCATGCTAAGCTACAATTTCTATTATTCATTTTCATCCTACAATCAAACAATATACAATGGAATTGCAAGCGCACAGTTATCTAGTTCAAATACCACATTTTATCCAAATAACACTGCAACAGGATTAATGTCTTTAGCGATTCAAGCGTATAATAGCTTTGTTTCAGGATTAGATAATGGAAATATAAAAAATGCTTCTTTTTATTTAGGAGAAATTATTTATTATGGAATTAAAGCTTCCAATCCATTTTTACTTCCTCAATATAAGAATAGCAGCACAGCTAACTACTATGATACAATGATCAAAGTAGAATTGTTAGGAAATTTAACAATATATAAAAATTATACTGTTACAGGTGTTGTTGATGCATTCTTGAAAATAGCAAAGAATGATGAAAACATTTACAAAATGCTGAATGCAACAACTATAAATACAAAATCTCCTACAGCAAAAGATTTTAATTTAACAAAGGAGCTATTGTCGATGAATTTGTCCATAATTTATGCATTAATAAATTATGCAATATACAATCATTATTCTAATTCGTTCATAACTGAAGTGTACTATCTTGGAATAATCCTATCTATTGTTGCAATTTCTTTAGTTTATTTAAACATTAAAAGGTTTAGAAAAAATATTAAATTGAAACAATAAATTAAAAAATAGCTCGGTGGGGTAGCGGTCAAGCCTGCAGGGCTCTGGACCCTGTGACGTGGGTTCGAATCCCACCCGAGCTATAGCTATTTTATAAAACTTAAAATAATACTTGCTTTAATAAGATAAACTATGAGCATTTTAGCAAGTATTAAGAAGATTAATGATTATACTTGGGAAATTCCCAAGGAGTTTAGAAAGGATATGCGTGTTCCTGTTAGAATTTATGCTACTCAAAAGCTTTTAAATGAAATGGATGAGATGGTATATACACAAGCGATTAACGTATCTACACTACCTGGAATCTTAAAGTACTCTTATGTCATGCCCGATGGCCATAGCGGCTATGGTTTTCCAATAGGTGGTGTTGCAGCTATGGATGCTGATAATGGAGTAATCTCGCCTGGAGGAATAGGTTTCGATATAAATTGCGGTATGAGATTAGTACTAACAAATCTGACGATAAAGGATGTTAAACCAAAGATAAGGGAACTTGTTGATCTTATTTTTCAAAGAGTCCCTGCAGGTGTGGGTTCAACAGGATTTTTGAAGCTTACTACGAGCCAATTTAAGGAAGTCGTTGAACAAGGTGCAAAGTGGTGTGTCGAAAATGGTTACGGATGGGATGAAGATTTAGAACATATAGAAGAGAATGGTTGCATACAAGGGGCTGACTCTTCAAAGATAAGTTCTAGGGCAATACAAAGGGGTATAGATCAAGTTGGAACGCTTGGGTCAGGAAATCATTATCTTGAAATACAATGGGTAAAACCTGAAAACATCGTAGATAAAGAAGCTGCGAAGAAAATTGGTATATTTGAAGATCAAATCGTAATAATGTACCATTGTGGATCAAGAGGATTTGGTCACCAAGTAGCTACAGATTATTTGCAAATATTCCTAAATGTTATGGAAAGAAAATATGGAATAAAAATACTCGATAGAGAACTAGCCTGTGCTCCGTTCAACTCTAAGGAAGGACAAGATTATTTTGCTGCAATGAAATGTGGTATAAATATGTCTTTTGCAAACAGACAGGTAATATTGCACAGAATAAGAGAAGTATTCTCTAAAGTCTTTAATACAGACGCTGAAAAACTAGGTTTAAAAGTTGTTTATGATGTAGCACATAATACAGCAAAGCTCGAAGAACATGTTGTTGATGGAAAAAGAATGAAAGTTCTCGTTCATAGAAAAGGAGCTACAAGAGCCTTCGGTCCAAATGTTCAAGGTTTACCAAAAGACTATATGGAATTAGGTCAACCTGTTATTATAGGTGGAAGCATGGAAACAGGCTCTTACTTATTACTTGGTACTCAAAAGGCTATGGAAGAGACCTTCGGTACTACTTGCCATGGAAGTGGAAGAACAATGAGTAGAACAAAAGCAAGAAAGCTTGTTAGAGGTGAAGAACTTGTAAAGGAAATGGAAAGAAGGGGTATATATCTTAGAACTGTATCCTATTCAGGTGTAGCAGAAGAAGCGGGATTTGCATATAAAAACATAGATGAAGTTGTTGATGCTGTAGCATTAGCTGGAATATCTAAAAAAGTTGTTAGATTTATTCCTATCGGCAACGTAAAAGGATAAAATTTTATGAAAACTCCTGTAATAGTTATAAGTGGTTTTTTAGGGGCTGGTAAAACAACATTCTTAAAAAGATTAATTGATAATGTAAAAAGGAAATTGGCAATTATTATGAATGAATTTGGCGAAGTAGCAATTGATGCTGAAGTTATTAAGGGAAAGGCCGTAAATATGGTTGAACTTACAGGTGGATGCGTTTGCTGCTCATTAACAGGAGAACTAGAATATGCAATCAATGAAATTATAGAAAAGGTTAAGCCTGAGTATATAGTTATAGAGACTACAGGTATTGCTGAGCCAGATTCATTAATTTACAACATTGAAAACATGCCTTCAGTAGTTCTCGATAATGTTATTACTATCGTCGACTGTGATGGATTGGCAAAATTCCCTGAAATTGGATATACACAAAGAGTACAAATTGAAAATGCTGATTTCTTATTATTAAATAAAATTGACCTCGTTAATGAACAACAAATAAAAGAAATTGAAATGAAAGTAAGGGAAATCAACGATAGAGCATTAATCTTCAGAACTAAATACTGTAATGGAAATTTAGATTATAATTTATTCTTTGGATATTTCATTGAAAGAAATGAACAAAAGTTAAAGCCTGAAGAAAAACAAGAAGAATTTGAAAGCATTTACTTAGAAGTTGAAGGTTATTTAGATAGGAGTAAATTTGAGGAATTTATATCGAATCTTCCAAAGGAAATATATAGAGCAAAAGGAAACGTAATTTTTAAAGATGGAAAATATATTTTCAACTATGTAG
>JAFMCU010000012.1 GCA_017857595.1 Thermoprotei archaeon | reverse complement strand
TAAGTCATACTCTTTCATTAATAATTTAACAAGCTATTTGCTAATATTTATTGAGATAATAAATTTTAAAATTGATTATTGTTTATTTCGAAATATTTTTCAATAAAACATTTTTATTTGAACAAAAAATGATGCTTTATTAATTAACAATATATAAGTTTTTTCATAAAGATAATAATTCATAAAGCCGGGAGAGGGATTCGAACCCCCGTGAAACGGCTCTGCAGGCCGCCGCATAACCACTCTGCCATCCCGGCATTCATTATTATATTTCAAACATTTTTTATTAATTTTTTAAATTCATTTAGTTAGTATGTTCTTTATTGTTATAATATCTGCGTTAGTCTTTATTCCTTTGTTAGAAAAATGCGTTCTACATGCTACATAACCCATATTTCTTAACTTTTCTATGACAAAATTCAATGAAAGTTCAGATATCTTTAGTTTACTAGTTATTTTATCCATTTCATAAAAGAATGGAGGCATTTCAGCTTCATCAAATAATTTTTGAATTAGATTTTTTGAATAGTCATTGGAGAATTTCTTCATAAGTGTTGCAACTTCTTTATTTACAATTTTATCTAACCAGATAGGCCCGATTATTAAATTTTTGTTATTACAAATTGGACAAATTAAATAATCTTTATAAATTATTCCTTTTGTATATCCTCTCCAAAGACAATTCTCACAATAAAAAAGAAACCCGATATTCTCTAAAATACTATCGCATTTACTCGTACTAACATAAACTCTAAAATATATTCTCATATAATGTCTTGTGGAATGAGAATATATCGGTTCAAGTGCTATTTCATTAATTGCTGCAATACGAATAATAGCAGAAGCCAAAGCTCTTATACCTACTTCATGTAAAAATTCAGTTTTCTCAAGATTAGCTAAATATTTTCTTAATCCAGCCCTTTTAGCTACGCCACATAATGCTGCGGTATCTGTAGCTGTTACAGCAAGAAAACCTTTATGGACAATTGAACTTATTGCAGGCATAATGAATTTCATAGGAGAACCAAATGGATCAATGTCTATTAAATCAAAACGTTCGCCTTTATGTGAGTGTTCATATAAAAGAATTATTGCATCTTTATTATGCACTTCATAAATTTTAGTTAAATTATTTATTTTGATATTGTATAAAATGTTTTCATACGCTACTTCAGATTTATCGTTTAATATTATTTTTTGAACTCTATCACATTCCAAAACATATCTTATTCCTCTAATTCCTGTTGCTGAAAGTGGCTCACAAATATTAAGCTTCCTACTTAGAAATTCAGATGCTGCGTTTAAAAAACTAACACCTATATCTCTAGATAATCTCGCATAAGGATTGTAAAAAACTCCATTAAATACTTCTATTTTCGCTTTACCTTCTTCCAACATTGAATATAATTATTAATTATAAAAACCTCTTAATTTAAGAAAAAGTTTGTATGATAACCTTAGGAATAGATGAAGCAGGAAGAGGGCCATTGATTGGACCGATGATTATAGCTGGATTATCGTTTAAAAAAGATAATTTAGTCTATTTAAAAGAATTGAATGTTAGGGATTCAAAAAAGGTCTCTCCTTATAAAAGAGAAAGATTATATCCTTTAATATTGAAACTTTGTGAGCATTATGAAATAATTAAGGTTACCCCTAAAGAAATCGATGAATCAATAAACACGGGTTTAAAAATAACAGGATTAGAAGCAAATTATATTGCTAAGATTATTGATAATATTCAAAGCGATGTAGTTTATATAGATTCGCCAATAAATAATCCAGAAAAGTTTGCAAAGATAATTGAGGAAAAAATAAAATCTAAGCCTCGCATTTTTTGTGAAATAAAAGCTGATGAAAAATACATAGAAGTATCTGCAGCCTCTATTGTTGCTAAAGTAATCAGAGATAGAGAAATTAAAGAATTACATAAAAAATATGGATATTTCGGTTCAGGTTATCCTAGCGACCAAAGGACTATTGAATTTATAAAGAAACATAAAGAAATCATAAATAGCGAAGATTTTAGAAAGACTTGGGCTACCTTAAGAAAGTTTATTTAGCCCATTCTACAAAGAATCATTTCATGATCCTTATCATATGGCTCTAGTCTTATTTCCTCTATTATTTCAAATCCTTCTTGTATTAACAATGCTTCTTCTTTTTTGAAAATATCTTCAGGTTTCGCTGTAGCGTCTATACTCATTGCCTTTATAAAAAATAGGCACTTTCCTCCTTTTTTAAGATAAAGATTTGCATTCTCAATGAGAACCTTTGCTTGCTCAGGTTGTGCTATATCTAAATAAATAACATCAACAGTTTCTAAGATATTAAGGTATTCCTCAGGCTTTCTGGCATCGGCCAATATTGGAATTACATTGTTCCTGTGTTTAGCACACCTTTCCAAGAATTCTCTCATTACTCTTGAAGAAAATTCAACAGAATACACAATTCCTTTTTCTTCTATTATGTCAGATACATGACTTACTGTTGTACCTGTGGCGGAGCCTAAATATAATACTTTACTACCTAAACTGATAGGTAAATCTTGCAAGCCTTTCTTAATTGCTGCAGCTAACTTACTTCTATAGGGATTCCATAGCCTATATTCATTATTATCATAACGTACGAGTTTTTCATCATATACCGCTATGCCCTTTGATAGATTTTTTGTAGCTAGCTCTATAGAACCATCTTCCATTGATACATTATAAACTCCTTGAAACTTTTCGTGATTTTTAACTACGACCATGTTTCTTTATTTTTTCAACTTTCTTTTTCACAGGCGGTTTTGTTTGTAATTTTATCAATTCAACCTTCTTCATTAATTCCTCATTTATTTCTTTTGATAAATCTTTTTGCCCATATAAATCAACTCTTGCAGCAATCGCTATTTTATTCGCTATGGCTCTAGCTATTTTACCTCTTTGCCATTTAGGAGCTGAATGAACATAAGGATGTTGGAATAAAATTCCATGTTTAGGAGGTTTTGAACCAAACTTTAAATGTTTGAATAAAGCTTTCTCAGCACCCAAAACTTGAATAGTACTCGCAGGCATACTAGCTAATTTTTCTAAACTACCCGCTTTAGCTATCAATCTTGCTCCTATAGTTACTCCTGTTATGGAAGTTATGTTTGGTGCGATAAGCATCATTAAGTCTTCTAAATAATCTTCTATTTTCTTTCTAAGTTCAAATAGATCTAATAGTTTCTGAGAAAAAGATTTTAATATTTCTAAATCTTCTTCTTGGAAATCAGCACCTAATGAATGTTTAGCAGAACTAATTATTTGATTAGACTTTTCTTTTGAGAAACCTAATAGATTTAATAATTCTGAATCAATCTTATTTCTATTAGGTTCAGTTGCTATCAATTTGGCATAAATTTTATTGTCCCCTATTTTGCTATATAGTTCAGGAAAATGTAGACCATACCATTCTTGTAAACGTCCAATCAGTATATTTATTGATTTATCGATTTCATCAATTGCTTCAATAGATTGAATAATCAGTTTATCTCTAAATTTTTGTGCTTGTCTTATCCTATATCTAGTTAATTCTAAAGATAGAGTTCTTATATGGTCGTAATAATTCTGTTCTTTTTGGAAATAAATTTTGATAAAAAAGTCTTTTAAATTCGTTAAAAATCTTGCGATTAATTCATTATATTCTATAAACTTCACATTCATACCTTTATGTTTGACTATTTCAAAAAGATGCCTATCTATGACAAAAATTTCTTCATTTGTAAAATTAGATAAAAACTCTTCTAGATTTTTAGGCAATTCTCCTCTTTCAATTGAATTGTTTGTTTCAATAGCGTCTTTTACATCTTTAAACAAATAAAATTTATCAACGTCAATATTATTTTTTGTGGATATGAATCCTAGTAATGTTCTGTATATGTACATTGTTGTTATTATATAACAATTAAGACAAATTAAACTAATCTTATTTTTATATTACTTCTTTTATAAAATAATATAGTATGCCATCTCACGGAAGTTTAACAAAAGCTGGTAAAGTTAGAGCTGCTACTCCTAAAATTCCTCCAAAACCAAAAGAGAATCCACATCCAATTCAAAATGTTAGGAGTAAGTATTTTAAGAGAATTATTTATCCACAAATTTCTGCCGCATCTAAGGCTGAAACTACAGCAGAACAAGTTTAATTTTTTTAATGCTTGAAGGTTACTCAGGAAAAATAAAAGATATTTTGCTAAATTATAACATTGATATAGGCGATATAATTGAAGTAATTACTGAATACGGAAGTTATAAAGGAAGATTAATGCCAAGATATGAAATATATGAACCTAACTATCTTACATTAAAGCTCCCAAACGGATATAATATAGGCATAAGATTTTCTGAAAATGTAAAAATAAGATTATTGAATAAAAAGGAACCAGAACAAACACTTAAGAAAGAAGAAATTCAAGAACAAAAGAACAAAATAATAATTTCTTATATCGCAACAGGAGGAACTATAATGAGTCGGATTGATTACAAAACAGGGGCAGTAAAACCTTCATTCCATTTAGAAGATCTAACAGATCTCATTCCTGATGCTATCAGTTATACAAATATAAGGATGATAGAATTAATGAAAATTCTAAGTGAGGATATAAATTCAGAACATTGGAAGAAAATATCACAAACTATCTATAACGAAATTAAAACAGGCTCAAAGGGGATAATTATTACCCATGGAACAGATACAATGGGTTATACTGCTGCAGCTTTAAGTTTTTCATTAAGAAACTTACCACACCCTGTAATATTGGTAGGTGCACAAAGAAGCTTAGATAGACCTTCTTCAGACGCTGCATTAAATTTATACTCAGCACATCATTTTGCAATAAAAAGTGAATACAGTGGTGTTTTTGTTTTAATGCATGGTGATATAAGTGATGAATATTGCGTTGTTCATAAAGGGACTAGAGTTAGAAAAATGCATACTAGTAGAAGAGATGCTTTTAAAACTATAAACTCAAAAATAGTTGCTAGAATACATAGAGGGGAAATACAGTATGAAGATGTAAGTGAGTTATTAAAGAGAGATGACTCAAGAGAAATTAGTTTAATGGATAATTTTGAAAATAAAGTTTTTCTTCTTAAAACTTTTGCTTCAATGCCAGCTGAAATGAGCGATATAATTACTTATCTTACTGATAAAGGTTACAAAGGGATTTTATTCGAAGGGACAGGATTGGGGCATGTTCCACATTCAATAATAGATGCAATAAAATATGCTACAGATAAGGGTGTTATGGTTGCAATATCTTCACAATGTTTATACGGTAGGATAAATATGCATGTATATGAAACAGGCAGATTGCTAATTAAAAGTGGAGCATTGGGATGTGAAGATATGTTGCCTGAGACAGCGCTTGTTAAAATGATGTGGGTTTTAGGAAATTATAGAGATTTAGAAGTAGCCAAAAAAGTGTTTTTAACTAATATTGCAGGAGAAATTAGTGAAAGACTCGAATATATGGAATGAAATACGATTATAAATCTTTAGGACTGAGAGTTGGACTTGAAATTCACCAACAATTGGATACTAAAAATAAGCTATTTTGTTCTTGCTTAACTCAACTAGAAGAAGAAATTATAAATAGAATTAGGAGAAAATTAAGGCCGACAAAAAGTGAATTAGGGGAAATAGATCCTGCCGCTATAATGGAATTTAAACATAATAGAACATATATTTACGAAATAACAAAAAATTCTACCTGCCTTGTAGAATTGGATGAAGAACCACCTCATAGTATAAACAAAGAAGCTGTAGAAATAGCAATTATTGTAGCTATGCTTTTAAATAGCAATATCTTGGATGAAATTCACGTTATGAGGAAAGAAGTGATCGATGGAAGTAATATTACAGGATTCCAAAGAACAGCTATTATAGCTTTAGGTGGTTATATCGATTTCGAAGGCGAAAAATTTGGAATTGAGACAATCACATTAGAAGAAGATGCTTCAAGAAAAATTTCTGAAACAAGAAACGAAGTTGTATATAGATTGGATAGACAGGGAATTCCATTGATAGAAATAGCTACAACTTCCTACATTAATGACCCTGAACAAGCTAAAAAAATTGCCTATAAAATAGGTATGATTCTTAGAAACACAGGTAGAGTAAAAAGAGGACTGGGTACAATAAGACAAGATATTAATATTTCTATATCAAAAGGTGCAAAGATTGAAATTAAAGGAGTACAAGAATTGGGGCTTATACCTAAAGTAATAGAATATGAGGTTGAAAGGCAACTTAAACTTCTTGAATTGAAAGATAAATTAAACGCTAATAATATTCCAAAACCTGATTTAAATTTATTGGATATAACAGATTTACTTAGAAATTCGAATAGTAACTTAATTCAGAAATCTTTGAAAAAAGGTGAAAGAATATATTTACAAAAGTTACATAAAATGAAGGGATTTCTAGGATTTCAAATACAGCCTAACAGAAGATTTGCCTCAGAACTAGCTGATTATGTTAGAAATTGGACTACATTAGAAGGTTTATTACACAGTGATGAATTGCCAAATTATGGAATTACAAAAGAGGAAGTATTTGAAATATATAAGTATGCTGAATTGAACCCGGAACAGGATGCATTTATTATAATAACAGGTCACGAGAACGAATGTAAAGAAGCTATGGAAAAGGTCATAGAAAGAATTAAATATGCATTTATTGGTGTTCCTGAAGAAACAAGAAATGCACAACAAGATGGAACAACAAAGTATTCTAGACCTAGACCAGGCTCAGCTAGAATGTATCCTGAAACAGATATACCGCCTTTTGTTGTTACAAAAGAATTTATTGAAGAAATAAGAAAGAAATTACCTGAAAAAATAGAAGATAGAGTAAAATACTTAAAGAGTAAATATGAGCTGAGTGACCAATTAGCTCAAGAACTTATTGATACTCAAATGGAAGACCTTTTTGAGAGAATTTGTCAATTACAAATTAAACCAACAGTTATAGCAACTACACTGACAGAAACTATGAAGTATCTTAAAAGATCGGGTATAAATATAGAAATGATTACAGAGGAAAAATTTATTGAAATATTTAAATTATTAAAAGAAAATGTCATTGCAAAAGAAAATATTGAAACCCTAATAAGCTATTTAGCCAAGGAACCACATCTCAATGTTGAAGATATTGTTAAAAAATATGATCTTGCTTTGCTATCAAGAGAAGAAGCAGATAAGATAATAGATAATTTAATCAATGAGAATCTAAAAAATATTTTAGATAAAAAAGAAAAAGCCGTAGATTATACAATGAAAATTTTAATGAGTAAATATAGAGGAAAAATAAGCTCTAATGAAGCTTATAATATAATAAAAGAAAAATTAAAGAATTATATTAATTAAGTACCATATTCCCAGCTCTTTAAATATTTTTCTTGTTCATAAGTAAGCTTATCTATTTTAATTCCCATACTTTCTAACTTTAGGGAAGCTACTTTTCTATCAATTTCTGAAGGAACTCGTAAAACCTTAATTGGTAGATTCTTAGAATTATAATATAAATACTCAACACTAAGCGCTTGTAATGAAAAAGACATATCCATGACTTCGCTGGGATGACCTTCTGCACATACTAGATTTACTAATCTACCTTCAGCTAATAGATAAACATTTTTTCCATTGACTAATTTGTGTCTTACAACATATTCCCTGATTGTTTCCTTTGAAACAGTAATATCATTTAGGTCTTCCAACGAGATTTCAACGTTGAAATGGCCGGCGTTTGCCAAAATAGCTCCATTTTTCATCAATAACATGTGCTCTTTCCTAATTACATGATAATTGCCTGTCGCAGTAACAAATATATCCCCTATTTTAGATGCATTTTCTAAATTCATAACTGCAAAGCCATCCATCGCTGCTTCAAGTGCTCTTATTGGATCAACCTCTACAACAATTACATTAGCACCCATTCCTTTAGCTCTTAAGGCTATTCCTCTTCCTACCCACCCATAACCTACTACTACGAAATTTTTACCAGCAATTAATACAGATGTTGCCCTTAATATTCCATCTAACGTACTTTGTCCTGTTCCATATCTATTATCAAATAGATACTTTGTATTTGCATCATTTACACTTATTATGGGATATTTAAGTTGGGAGCTTGCTTCTAAAGATTTAAGCCTTACAACGCCTGTAGTTGTTTCTTCAGTACCGCCTAAAACTCTAATATTCCTTTTATGTGCCTCAACAGTTAAATCTGCTCCATCATCTATCGTTATTGAAGGATTACTATTTAATATTTGACTTATGCACCAGTAATATTCTTCCTCTGTTTGATTTCTCCATGCAAATATATTAATTCCACTTTCAGCTAAGGCAGCTGCAACATGATCCTGCGTACTTAATGGATTTGATGGAGAAGCATATACTTCAGCACCAGCGGCTTTTAAGGTTAGCAACAACACAGCAGTCTCTTTAGTTATATGTAAACAAGCACTTACTTTCACACCTTCAAGAGGCTTTCTTGATTTAAAATCTTCTCTAATTAAAGATAGAACAGGCATGTGATTAGATGCCCATTCTATATCTAATATCCCCCTTTTGGATAAACTAATATCCTTTACTTTATAAGGCATATACTTAGAATAAATAAAAAAATATAAAAAATAAATAAATTTAGACTGTTCTTACTGGTTTGTAGAAAGCTCTTTCCATTAAGAATGTTACCGTGAAACTAATTACAGCAAAGGCAAAGGTTGTTAGTGCTGGTGAAATATAAACTGCTGCAGTTTCAAAGGAATTAAATGGAAATACTGTAAGAAAAGTTGGACCTAAGTTATAGGCATCTTGAATAGAAGCAAAAAGTACCATTAAGGCTCCTCCAACACCTATTGTGAACCCTAGTACGCCTATCTTTTTCTGTACAACAACAGCTACAATAGAAAATATTGCTAGCCATACCATTACATTTACTAGATATACGTTATTTATCATGTTGCTAAAACTTCTAAAATATTTATTTAAAAGGTATTATTCCATGAAAAATCTTTTTTTATTATTTATTTTTCCATAAGAAATTATTTCTTTAGAATATTTTCTACCACGTCTATGATTTTTACTGCTGGATTTATTCCAGTTGATGATTGAAAACCATGCCATAATGGAGCTGAATTAACTTCTAGAATGTAAAATTCGCCATTTTCTTCTGCTACATCTACTCCACTATAAATTAATCCCAAATCTTTTGTAACTCTTAAGGACAACTCTTCCACCTCTTTAGGTAGCTTAGCAGCCTTGGCTTCTGCTCCTTGGTACACATTCGTTTTCCAATAATTCGATTCTCTTACCATACCGCCTATAACCTCGTCACCAGCTACTATCACTCTTATATCTCTGTTAGGCTTATTAACATATCTCTGTAAATACAAAGAATAACCTTTTTCTTTAAGATCTTGAATCTTTCTAAACCCAATGTCAGCATCGTCTATTAATATTGAACCTATGCCTCGAGAACCTATCATAGGCTTTAAAACACATTTCCCTACCTTCTTTATAAATTCATAAGCTAAAAATTCACTTTCTGTAACAAAAGTTTCAGGAACTTTATATCCTTTCGCTGCCAGCATACTTAAACACGTGAATTTATTTCTTGCCTTTAAGTAAGCATCAATAGGATTAATTATTAATTTATTCGAAGCTTCTATACATTTTAAAATATTAATTCTATATTCCATTTTGTCAAAATTTATTGAATTTCCTATTGTCCTTAAAAGGAAGAAATCAATTTTATCGATGCTCTTCCCTTGATAATTAACTTCTATTTTTCCTTCTTTTATATTACAAGCAAATTTATCAATTGTTAAATAGAAAGCATGATGATTTCTTCTCTTTAATTCTCTTAACAAACTTAAGCTTGTATATGATGGAGTTGTGTTATTATCAATTACAGCTGCATACATATTTTGCATTGAATAAATTGTTAGAATGAAATTTATTTATTTGCTTTATTTATACCGATAATATAATTTTCATCTTCTATTTCCCATTCTCTTACTAATTCTCCTTTTATTTTTTCTCTAGCTACTATTTCGATTCGTTCCGCTAATGTCTCCTCTTTTATATAATTTAAATTTATATTTATTATGCTAACTTCCTGCTCAGTAGGAACAGCAATGTATACTTCTATCCTATCCAATACATTTAAATTTAACAATTTTCTCATTATTTGTATTCTTCTTACAATTTCTCTTACTAACATTTCACTCTCAAGCTCTGGAGATGTTGTAAAATCTGCAAATATTTCAAATGAGTCTGTTTTAGCATATTCAAATTCTCCTTTTAATTTTTCTTCAAAACTTAACATTTCTTTAGTAACAACGATTTTCCCACCAGGCGTTTCTAACTCATAAAAACCATTATTATTAAATGATTCAATTACTTCATCAATATTTAGCTTATCTAAATATTTGGTCAATTCTTTTATTTTATCTCTAAGTTTTGGTCCAGCTACTTCAAAGTTTATTTTAGGCTTTATTTCTACTGCTTTTTTCCTAAAATCATCCCCTTTTTCTATTCTTAAATTTTTAACGTTTACTTGTTCCCTTATGATATTGTTAAACTTTATTATCGCTTCTTTTACAAACTCGTTACTTGGTATTAAGACTAGTTGATATAAAGGCTTTCGAAGTTTATAACCGCGCTTCATTCTTATAGATAATGTGGTCGATACAACTTCTCTTGCTACTTTCATATCTTCTAAAATTTTTAAATCATAACTTCTTACCTTAGGCCAATCTCTTAAATGAATACTTTCTTCATTAAATTTTGCTCTAAAAATTCTCTGATAAATATATTCTGACATGAATGGGGCAAATACACTAAACATCGTCAACCATTCTCCCAACACTGTAAACAAAGTATAGTATGCTATAATTTTTGTTCTTAAATTTTCCTCCAACCAAACCCTTCTTCTTATCAGTCTTATATACCATCTGCTTACATCTTCAATTAAGAAATAAATTAAGTTCCTAAGAGCTTCGAAGCTTTCTGCTTTTTCAAAGGATTTATTCACAAAAAATTTTAATTCTTCTAATCTTTCTAAAATCCATTTATCTTCAGCTTCAAATTCTTCATCTTTCACCTCTATGTTTGGGTCAAAATTATCTACGCTCATATAAAGAGAAGCAAAATAAAAAGTGTTCCAAACAATATTTATTATCCTATATATTTCTTTCAAGGAATTAACAGAAAATTTAAGATCTTCCCATGTTGTATTCATCAATTCATAAACTCTTAAAGCATCTCTTCCAAATTTTTGAGCAATCTCCTCAGGATATATTACATTCCCAAGAGATTTATGCATCGCTCTACCGGTTTCATCTAGAGACCATCCATGTATTATTACCCTTTTAAAAGGTATTCGATCAAATGTTATAACACTAGCAACTAGAGAAGAATAAAACCATGCTCTTACTTGATCAGGCCCTTCAATAACTAGATCACTTGGAAACAATCTATCAAATAAATCTTTTGTTTGTGGATAGTTTAAACTTGCCCATGAAGCAGCGCCTGAATCAACCCATACATCTAAAACATCAGGGATTCGTTTAGCTATTCCGCCACATTTATTGCATTTTAAGTTTACATTATCAATCCAAGGCTTATGTAAATCCATTTGTGCTGTTGGTGGGATATTCATTGCATTAGAAATCAGCTCATTTAAAGAACCAATAACTATTACATTTTCACAATTACTGCATATCCATATAGGTAAGGGTATTCCCCAAAATCTTTGTCTTGATAACGCCCATTCATGTATGTTTTTCAACCAAGGAATTACTCGATTTTCTAAAGCATCTATAGGAAACCATTGTATTGTTTTAGCTTTTTCAATCAGTATATCCTTTATCCTTGGAACATCTAAGAACCACTGTTCTGAAAGTCTTAATATCAATGGAGTTTTGCATCTCCAGCAATGGGGATATCTATGAATTATTTTTGTATTAAAATATAGTGCGTTAACTTTTTTTAAATCTTCTACTATATCTTCATTTGCTTCAAAAACATATTTACCTTCATATATTGGAATCTCGTCGGTATATTTTCCTGAAGAATCAACAGGACTTATCATAGGCAATCCATATAATTTCCCTAATTCGAAGTCTTCTTTACCATGACCTGGGGCTATATGTACGCACCCAGTACCTTCAAGCATAGTTACATATTCTTCACTCAGAATCACACGATGCTTTACCTTAGCTTGAAACGGTATAAGATTTGATAAGGGATGTTCATATGTTAAACCTTCCAATTCTTTACCTAAAACTTCTTTTATTATTGTGAATTTTCTTCCTGTTTCTTTTTCGAGTTCTGGCACCCTTTTAAAGGCAAAAATTAATTCATTACCAATGTCATCCTTTACATATACATATTTTTCAGAAGGATGAACAGCAACTGCAACATTTGAAGGGAGTGTCCAAGGAGTTGTGGTCCAAATTAATAAACTTGAATTTGAATCCGTTAATTTGAATTTTACATATATTGAAGGATCCTGTTTTTCTCTATATTCTTCTGTAACTTCTATATTAGCAAGAACTGTTTCACATCTTGGACACCAATGAACAATCTTTTCACCTTTATAGAGTAAGTTCTTTTCTGCGGCCTTTTTTACAAAATACCAAACACCTTCAATATATTCATTTCTAATAGTCATGTAAGGATTTTGCCAATCCATCCAAATTCCTAGGTTTATGAATTGATTCTCTTGTACCTTCAAATTTTCAAGAGCAAAATTTCTACATTTACTTATAAAATTATCAACGCCAAAGGATAAGACATCTTTTTTTGTTTTAAATTTAAGGAGTTGCTCTACTTGAACTTCTATAGGTAGACCGTGCATGTCATAACCAGGAATATCCCAAACATCATAACCATTCATTCGATAGTATCTCAAAAATACATCTTTTATGATCTTATTCCATGCTGTACCTACATGAATAGGATTTGTTACATAAGGAGGCCCATCTAAAAAATAAAACTTAGGCCTTCCTTCATTTTTTTTCTTTGATTTTTCATATATATTATTCTCTTCCCAAAATTGTATAATCTCTTTTTCTACTTTTTCATGATCGTATTTATTTTCAATTAATTTTATACTCATATTTTATCAGCTTTTAGAGTTTTAATATTAATAATAGAAGAAAATTATTTTTAATGTTTATGTCTTTCAAGGCAAAAGGAAGGAACTATGAAAGAAAGCTTGTTCAAATTCTCAAAGCAAATGGATGGAAAAGTAGAAGAATACCAGCAAGTATATTAGATGTTATCGCTACTAAAAACGATAGAATTGCTGTTTTTGAAGTTAAATTTACTAAAAAGGATAAGATAAAAATTGATAGGAGACAAATTAAGAATTTATTTGATTGGTTAAATTTATTTGATTATTATAAAGAAAAAGAAGCTGTAATAGCTGTTCGTTTTAAAAATAAAGAATGGGTCTTTAGAAAGGTAAATAATATAAGTGATTATAAAATTGAATATTTGAATACGAGCGATTGGACTCCATGATAAAGATTAGAATTTTTTTTACATATAACGACGAGTTTGCTAAAAATTGCATTATAGCTGCATTGAAAGAAGTATTTTCTGCTGAAATTGAAGATTATATCGTTAGAATTTCGTTACAAAAAGCATATGATTCAAAGAGAAATCAATTTGATGCAATAAAAATAATTGAAGAGAATAAAAGATTAGAGAGCCAATTATATTATTCACTTATTGTTTTTGATCAGGATATATTTATTTCCTATTTAAATTATATCTTCGGCTTAGCAATGGGAAAAATAGCTATCATATCAACTTTTAGACTTAGACATAAAGCAGACTTAAATACATATTGTTTAAGATGTAAGAAAGAAGCTGTGCATGAATTAGGACATTTAATTGGATTGAATCATTGTTCAAATAGCAAATGTGTAATGTTCTTTAGCCATTCTATAATAGATACAGATAATAAAGATTATAAATTCTGTGAAAAATGTTGTAAAAAGATTGAAGTTGAATTAAGATAAAATTTCGTTCTTGAAAATCAGATAAAAATATAACCAAAATTCTTGAATTTAGATATATTCATTATGAGAATAGCGGTTTTCGTAAAACCTATATCAATCAATTACTTTGAAAAGAGAAAGAAATATACAAAATTTGAATTTTTCATGAATGATCCTGATAGAGGAGCTGTAATTGAAGCAGTTAAACTCGTAAAAAACTATGGAGGAGAAGTCAATGTATTTATGATCGGTAATGAAGCTCAATTAAACGTTTTAAAAGAAGCTTTAGCATTAGGTGCCAACTCAGGAATACTAATAAGTGATCCAATCATTGAAAACATAGATACTCTATCAAAGGCAAAAATTATTGTAGCTGCTATAAAGAAATCGAAACCCTATGATGTAATAATCTTCGGAGATACCTCAATAGATACGATGCATGGACAATTAGGAATTATAGTAGCTGATAAATTAGGTCTGCCTCATATAAGCAATGTAGTAAGAATTTGGAATGAGGATAGCAAAATTGTATGCGAAAAAAGAACTGAAGATAAAATAATAACCTGCGAAGCTAGAATGCCCATGGTTGCTATTGTTACTGTTGATTTGAATCCTGAATACATTCCCAAAACAGAGGAGATTGAAAGTGTTAACAAACCAATCTTAAAATGGGATTTGAAATATTTAGGATTAAAGCCTGAGGAATTGACAAATAAAATTAAACTAAGAAATATTGAAAGAATAGTTCAGAATAGAGAAAGAAAGTTCATATATTTCAATGATTACGAAGAATTAAGCGAAAAGATAATTAATATAATAAATCAGCAAAAATGATAATTACTTGCATAGCTGATAATATAGAAGACTTAAATAAATTAGTCATTCAGTCAAATAAAATAGCGGAAATTACAAATGCAGAAATTCATGTTATTTTGTTTAAGTATTATTTTAAAGAAGCTGAAATAGAAAGAATAAAGAATGAAATAAACGCTAACAAAATCATACTTTTAAATAATATACTTTTGATGAAATATGATTACGAAGCATTCGCTAATGCAATAATTGAATATTATAAAAAGTATAAATCTGATATATTTTTGTTCAATAATTCAATTGCTTCTAAAGAATTGGCTACTATATTATCTTCGAAAATCAATGTTCCAGCCTTGTTAGATATAAAAGAATTAAACTTTATTGAAGGAAAAATAATCGTTAAAAAGGAATTTGCTGGTGGTGTTTATTATGCGGAATATGAAACAAGTTTACCGCTAATTTTGAGCTTTCTTGAATTAGAAGAAACTTATAATAGCAAAATTAACAGATCTAAACAATTTGAAGAAATGTTGGTAAATACAAACGTTTCAAGGGTAATTATTAGACATGTTAAGAAATTAAATGCGAGAATAAAAGAACTGAGAAACGCCAAAAGAATAATTTGTGTTGGTGAAGCTATTAGAGAAAAAACGGATCTTAAAGATTTGTTCGAAATTGCAAATTACTTAGGTGCTGAAATTAGTTGCAGTAGGTTTCTATCAACAAGAAGAAAATGGTTTGATGAGTGGATAGGAATATCCGGCGTTAGAGTTAAACCAGATATATACATTGGTATGGGAATATCCGGAGAACCTTTTCATGTTGCAGGAATCCTAAATTCTAAAAAGATCTTAGCTATAACTACCGATCCAGAATCGGAAATTATTGAATTTGCAGATTATATTGTTATATGTGATATATATAAAATAATTCCGAAGCTTGTTAAAAGATTAAGAAAATCTATTAGGTATGCATAACTATTCTTTGTAAGGCAAGTATTCTCTTCCTAATAATTCTCTTGTAATAATTATTCTCATAATATTGGGTGTGCCTTCAGCTCCTATATAGTAAGAATAAATTCCTCTTAAAGCCATTTCAACTCCTGCTTCTTTAGTATAACCATAAGCGCCCAGCCATTTCATAACCTCGCTGATTATCTCAACACCTAATTGAGGGGCAATTAATTTACTCATCGCTGAATATTTAGTAACTTCGCTCATACTTGTTTTGTTCTCCTTCATTTTATCATATAAGTATGCTGTTTTATAGATGAGGAGTCTTGATGCTTCTAATCTTGAATATAAATCAGCAAGAGGAAATTGAATACCTTCATATTTTGCGATAGGCATTCCAAAAGCAACTCTATTTTTAATATAGCTTATTCCATAGTTTAAGATCGATTCTGCTGCACCTATACATGAAGCAGCAACTAAAATACGAGCGGTAACAAATCCTTCCATTGCATAGTAAAAACCTTTGTTTTCCTCGCCCAAAAGGTATCTTAAATTCACTTCCGTATTATTAAATTTTAATATAGACGTTGAAACTCCCATTCTTCCCATGTTTTCAATTTTAGAATATTCGAAATTTTTTACGTGTTTTAAAGGAACAAAAATCGCTGAAATTCCTCTTCTCCCTTTTTCAATATCCGTCTTAACTAATGTTACAAGTCCACCATCGTTTTCTAAAATTTCCTTGACACCGCTAATGTAAATTTTTTCACCTGAAATTACATAATTATCTCCTTTCTTAAGCGCAACAGATCTGATCGACGCAACATCAGAACCTCCAGTTGGCTCTGTTGAACAAATTCCTACAAAAGCTTCACCCCTTGCCATTTTAGGTATTATTTCCTCCACAACTTCTTCTTTACCATATTTTTCTACAATATATGACCATGCTGTATCTAGCAAATAGAGAACTGCAGTAGCTAAGCTAGGATCATTTTTACCTATCTGCTCCGCAGCTAGTACAGCTAACTTCATCGTCAAATTTGCTCCACCATATTTTTCTGAATTTAATAGACCTAAGAAACCATGTTTCCCTAACTTTTTAAATAAATCATATGTAGTAACTTTATTCGAGTCTATATCCTTTGCTATGGGCATTAATTCCTTTTCTAAGAGACTACTTAAAGTATCTATAAAAATTTGCTCTTCTTGAGATAATTCAAAATCCATATGACTTAATAAATACTACAATGATATAGTTTTTCTATAAATGCTGTCATTACTATTTATAAAACATGAAAAAAGAACTTAAGTTTCCTTTAGCTACAATAGAGGATATACTAGATGGAAAAGCAACAGATGTATATTATATTAGAACATACAAAATTCTAAAGGAAAAAAATAAACTTAATACAAACGTTACCATGGATGTACATGCATACAATTTCCCTAAAGATTATAATTGGGCTGTGATGTGCGGCTTACCTGAAGTTTTAAACATATTGCAGGGTAAAAAAGTAGATGTTTACGCAATGGATGAAGGAACGATTTTTAAATTGTACGAACCTATACTAAGTGTCACAGGGCCTTATGGTGAATTTGGAATTTACGAACCTATTATTGATGGAATTTTTAGGCATAATATAAGTATAGCTACGAAAGCGGCTAGATGTAAAATATTAGCAATGTCAAAAACTCTAATTTTCTTTGGTATAAGAGCATTGCATCCTGCAATTTCACCAATGGCTGATAGAGCTGCATATATAGGTGGCTGCGATGCAGTATCTGGAATATTGGGTTCTAAAATGATTGGTGAAAATCCTGTAGGAACAATGCCACATGAATTAACACTTTTATTTGAAGATGTGAAGGAAGCTTGGAAAGCTTTCGATGAAGTTATAGAAGAAGATGTACCTAGAATAATGTTATGCGATACAATGTATGATGAAAGAACAGAAGTACAAATGGCGGCACAAATCTTAAAAGAAAAATTGGCTGGTGTTAGAATTGATACACCAAGCTCTAGAAGAGGGGATATAAGAAAACTATTACAAGAAATAAGATGGATTCTCGATTTAAACGGTTTAAAAAACACAAAAATCGTGTTAAGTAGTGGCGTAGACGAAAATGTAATTTTACAAACAAAAGATCTCGTTGATATATACGGTATAGGTACATCGATAGCTTTTCCTCCATCTATTGATCTTGCATTTGACATCGTGGAGAAGGAAGGAAAACCACATTCAAAAAGAGGAAAATTACCTGGTAGAAAACAAGTTTATAGATGTAAAAACTGTTTCAATGATGAAATTCTTTTATTTAATGAACAACCACCTGAAAAATGTAAAAAATGTGGAGGCGAACTAGAACCATTATTAAAAAAATACATAGAGAATGGTAAGCTAATAAGAGAAGTAAAAAACGAAAAAGAAGTAAAAAAATATGTCTTGGAACAATTAAAAATTATTTCAGCTTTAACTTAACATAATTTTGCCCCGTTATATTTAAGTATAACTTCCAAACTCTTTTTACATTTATATGGCCTGTATAATAACCCCATTTATCTAAAATCGTGCTTACTTCTTTATAAAGCTCAAAAGGTTTGTAAGTTCCCTTTGCAATCACGAACTTGATAGCCCTTATTATATCTTCATGCAAAGGATATCCTTTTTTACTCATAAAATACAATATTAATATATTTTGATAATTTTTAAGTTTTTTGCAAAAAAAGAAAAATTTTAGAAAATTTAATTAAAATATTTGTTATTCTTTTACAATTGTTTGAGCTTGTTCTCTTAAATATAGTAACAAGTAATAAGGACCGCCTACTCCTTTTCCAGTTGCTCCACTTGCCTTCCAACCTACAAATGTTTGCGAACCTGGCCAAGCACCTGTTGTAGCGCCGCCTCTTCTATTTGCGTATACAACACCGAACTGTATCTTACTAAAGAAGTATCTTATTTCGTTCTCATCTTCAGAAAATATACCTGCTGTTAAACCATATTCCGTATCGTTAGCTAACTTTATAGCCTCATCTAATGTATCAAAAGTATCTACCAACAAAATTGGTACAAATAATTCTTCTTTAAATAAATAGTGATTTCGAGGTAATCCTGTAATAATGGTAGGTTCAACATAGTATCCGTATTTAAATTCGTCTTTTTCAATTACATTTCCACCTACTAATATTTTTCCTCCGTTTTTTATAGCATCGTTTATATATTTAATGTACTTATCAACAGCGTTCTTGTTTATGATTGGCCCTGTAAATGTTTCTCTTTTTCTTGGATCTCCAATAATAATTTTTTTTGTCCTTTCAACAAGTTTATCTACAAATACTTGAGCAACTTCTCTTTGAACGTAAACTCTAGATGCAGCACTGCATTTTTGATTAGAAAAACCAAATGCTGAACGAACTGTTCCTTCCACAGCTTTATCAATACTTGCATTTTTAGTAACAATTACAGGATTTTTGCTACCAGTTTCTAAAACTATTGGTTTAGGATAAGGCTGTGATGAAGTAAATCTTCTATATAAACGCATACCAACTTCTCTTGACCCTGTAAAAGCAATTCCTGCAACATCCTTATTTGTAACAATCTCATCCTCGAAAACATTGCCTGGTCCTGTTAAGTAATTTATTGCACCTGCAGGTACACCTGCCTCACGATACAATCTATATAACCAAAGTACACCAAAGGGTGTATCACTTGCAGGTTTCATCACAACTGTGTTTCCAGTAAGTAATGCACCAAGACACATACCACTGGATAACATCAAGGGAAAGTTAAAAGGTGAAATAACAACCCAAACACCATAAGGTTTAGCAACACTGTAGCATATTTCTCCCGGAACAACAGTATTCATTCTTTTTACATAACCTTCATTTTCCTCATATACCTTGCAATAATATTTTATTGCATCTATAGCTTCATATACTTCAGCCAAAGCTTCCAATCTATTTTTTCCTGCTTCATATGTTATGTAAGCTGCTATCTTGAATCGATTTTCTTCTAGAAGTTCAGCTACTTTTTTAAATATTTCAATTCTTTTCTTATAATCTAGATTGCCCCAATATTCAAATGCATTCTTGGCTTCTTCTATTGCTTTTACTACATGCTCTCTTTTAGCTTTTTGAAAATAACCCATTACAATCCTTCTATCTATAGGACTCGTTTTTACAAATGTCTCGTCGCTTAAAACTTCATCCTTACCTATGTATAAAGGATAAGTTTTTCCAAATTCTGCTTCAACAGACTTTAAAGCTTTTTCATATTCAGGATGAATTTTTTCATCAGCCAATAAAGTTACATAGGTTACCTTTTGACTCATATACTAATTAATCAATGCAAAATATTTTAATTTGAACGATAAAGATAGAATAAAGTAGTTAAATGAATAAATTTTTGCTAGAGGTGGAAGAATTTTATTTAAAAAATTCCTATGAACTTGATGATGATAAAAGACAAATTTTCAAGCAAATTATTGATAAGGTTGTTCAACTTTACCTAAGACAATATATCAAATCAAATCATACAATGATGGAATTAGTTTTAGCATTAGAGTTTATAAAACAGGGTAAAAATATAGAGTTAGAAAAAGACGTTGGTAATCTTATCGCTGACTTAATAGTTTACAATCAAAATTATTCTGAATTGATAGAAGTTGAAACTGGATTTGTGCCTCCTGAATATTCAGGAGATCCTGTTACATATAGATTTGCAAGAGAAGTAAGTAAAATTGCAAGATATTGTAAATTTACAAGATATTTTTCATTGGCATGTCCACCTTTTCATATTTTACAATTGCCTGAAATGATACTTAAAAAGCCTGAGGAAAGAACTTATGAAGAACTTTCAAATATTAAGAAAGTATTAGATCTTTATTATAAGGCATCACCAATAGAAATTGAAGAGCTAAGAAATGCTAAATTAGATTATATTTACATCATAAATGTAGATAAAATGAAAATTAAAAGGGTTACAGTTGAAGAATATTTTAAAATTACATATTCATGTAGAGAAAATTTTTATTAAGCTAGACGCATTTAAGCCCGCACGACAAAAGCTGTATCTGCTAGAAGTTGGTGTGAAGGGGAGGCATACCCTGCGGCCTCCCTCGCAGGGTTCTTCACACCAGCACCCAGCAGATACAACTTTGTATCGTGCAGGTTTTCTTTGCGTCTAGCAAATATAAGTTTTATTTAAATATATTTAAGCTTTTTCTTGAAATTTAGCAATTTCTTTAGGAAGTTATATTCAAAGAATCTTCATCATACACTATTTTTTTATTATAAGAATTGAGGTAGAAATTGATCATCTTTAGTTTTTCTTTTAAATCATAGATTAGTTTTTCTAATTTTTCTTTTGATTTATAATATTCAGAGAAAGGAAATAGAAATGAATCCCATGAATAAGCTCTATAAACTTTTTTGTTTAAATATTCTGCAAAATCTTCATAATTCCTAAACTTATTTTTCTCAGGCAACAGCTCATCTTCACTTATACCATAATTTTGTTTAAGAAATTGAAATTCTTTGGATAAAAGCTTCTTATTAATTTCCAATTTGGATTTCTGAATTACTTTAGTTTCTGATTGTATTCTTTTTACTATATATTCCAAATCATGATAAGAATCATTAAAAATAAATGATTGAATGTTTTTAGAATTAAGTTCGTTGATCAAGCTTCTATATTGTAAAATTATATCATTCAGAGTCTTTAGAAGTTTATTTATATTATTTTCATCCATCTCTTTAATTATTTTAGGCTTGATAAGAACTCGTAAATTTCTTGTCCATGCGTATCTGCCTTGACGTTTTTAAATATTTTTATAATTTTACCTGATGAATCAATGACAAAAGTTACTCTAGCTGCAAACTTTCTACCACCCATTTGTCTTAAAACTCCGTATTTCTCACTTATCTTTCCATCTAAATCTGAAATTAGCATAAAATTAAGATTATACTCTTTAGCAAATTCTGCATGTGTTTTAGGATCATCTAAGCTTATTCCAACAACCTGCGCACCAAACTTCCTAATTGATTCAAAGTTATCCCTAAAACTACAGGCTTCTTTAGTACATCCTGATGTAAAATCCTTAGGATAAAAATAAAGAACGACATATTTGTTTGACTTTACTAGTTCACTTAATGAAACTTCTTTCCCTTCAGAATTTACAGCTTTAAAATCAGGAGCCAAATCTCCCTCTTTTAACGATGTCATTTCTTTTTTAATCTATAAACTATCAAATATAAATTTATGAAGGGCTAAAGAATTAATTAAATATATTTTATAGAACACTAATAGCTAGAATGCTGAAAGAATACGAAGTAATTGATGTAAAAAAGATTAAAAACGATTTTCCAATATTAAACAGAAAAATTAACGGTAAGCAAATCGTATATTTGGATAATGCTGCTACCACTCAAAAGCCATTGCAAGTTATAAAAGCCATTGAAAATTACTATATGAATTTTAATGCTAACGTTCATAGAGGCGTTTATACATTAGCTGAAGAAGCAACAATGGAATATGAGGAAAGTAGAAAACGTGTTGCTAAATTTATAAATGCAAGGAGTTATGAAGAAATAATATTTGTTAGAAACTCAACAGAAGCCTTAAATTTAATTGCGTATGCTTGGGGAAGAAAAAACATCAACGAAAATGATAGAATATTAATAACTCAAATGGAGCATCATAGCAATATAGTTCCGTGGCAAATTTTGGTTAAAGAAAAAAAGGCTAAGTTAGATTACATTGGTTTGACTGAGGATGGATTGCTTAATCAAGAAGATTTTTATAAAATTGATAAACCTTTAAAAGTCTTCTCTTTTACGCATGTATCTAATACATTAGGAACTATAAATCCAGTATCAAAACTTGTAAAAATGGCTCATGAAACAGGAGCACTAGCTATAATAGATGGCGCTCAATCAGTTCCTCATATGCCTATAAACGTTAAAGAAATAGATTGTGATTTTATGGTATTTTCTGGACATAAAATGTTAGGACCTATGGGAATAGGTGTTTTATATGCAAAAAAAGAAATTCTTGAAGAAATGGATCCTTTTCTTACAGGTGGTGAAATGATTAAAGAAGTGGATTTTTATGAATCAACTTGGAATGAATTACCTTGGAAATATGAGGCAGGAACTCCAAATGTAGAAGGTGGTATAGGATTGGGTGAGGCAATTAAATATTTAGAAAATATAGGTATGGATCGAATAAGAGAACATGAAAAGAAACTAGTGAAAGAAGCATTAGAAATCTTAAGCGAAATAAAAGGATTGCAGATTTATGGTCCAAGGGAACCTGAAATTAAAGGCGGCGTTATAGCCTTTAATGTTGAAGGTGTTCATGCGCATGATGTGGCATCTATTTTAGACCAGGAAGCAGTTGAGATAAGGGCTGGACATCATTGCGCAAAGCTCGTTATGAAGAAATATAATGTACCAGCTATGGCTCGAGCAAGTTTCTACTTATATAACGATTCAGAAGAGATTCAAAGATTAAAAGAAGCTATTCTGCTTGTTAAAAAAATTTTTAATGTTTAAATTGCAAATTCTTCTAAGATTTTATCAATATTAGTTATTAAATTACCTTTTTTATCAGCAATTTCTTGTTTTGCAGGAGGTGAAATTTTATATGTGGGCATTCTTGAAGATAATCTTTCTTCATATGTAGCAAATCTTAAATCTCTATAAAAAACACCTATAGGTACTCTGTTTCCACTTTCATATGCTTTCTTTATGAAATTAGTGATTTTGTTTAGATATTCTTCTTCAGTTGTTTCATCTGTTATTATGCATTCATAACCAGTTTCCTCAAGCTTATAATATCTTGGCACTTCTTTTCCTGTTTTAGGATCTATATTTCCTTTGCCTGACCAATATTCTTTCGTATGAATATCGTTGTAAGTAGGGCATGGTTGAATAACTTCAACAAAAGCAGAACCTTTATGCGAAATGGCTTGTTTTATTAATTCTTTAAGATGCTTAACTTCATAAGCATAACCTCTAGCGATGAATGTATATCCTGCTGCAAATGCTAATAAAATAGGGTTAATTGCTTGATTTATGTTTGGCTTTGGTAGAGATTTTGTTTTAACACCGATATTTAGTGTAGGTGCAGCTTGCCCCTTTGTGAGCCCATAAACTTCATTATTATAAAGAACTACTGTAAAATCAACATTCCTTCGACCTGCGTGAACAAAATGACCTGCTCCGATGCCTAGCCCATCACCATCGCCTACCGTTACTATAACTTCTAATTCTGGATTCGCAAGCTTTAATCCTGTTGCATAAGGTATGGCTCTGCCATGCAATGTATGAATACCATAACCGTTTATATAATGAGGTGTTTTTGCACTGCATCCTATACCTGATATAATAGCTACTTTGCTTGGATTTAATTGCATTTCGAACAATGCTTGCTGAATAGAACTCAATATTCCAAAATCACCACATCCTGGGCACCAGTTATTATGAACGTCAGTTCTATAATCAGTTAATTTAAGTTTAAGCTCCACTTCTCAACACCTGCCTAGTAGGCGCTTCACTAGTTATGGTTCTTTTAACTGCTATATAAAGTTCATCTAACGATATAGGCCTTCCATTGTACTTAACTATGTAATAATTAGGCTTTAAACCAGTGTTTTCCCTAATTAAGCCAGCTAATTGAGCTGAATAATTGCTTTCAACATCTACCCATCTCTTACCTTCTAGCAAACCTCTTAATTCATTGGCCGGAAAAGGATTTAATATTCTAACTTGAATATAATCAACCTCTATTCCTTCATCTTTAAGTAATTCTATTAAATCGAGAATAGGCCCTTTATTTGAACCCCAACTTACTATAGTTATTTCAGGTTTTGTAGCAGGAAGATAATTTAACTTCTCTTCCATAGGAATTTCCTTACTTGCTGTTAAAAGCTTACTCATTCTCTTTTCCATCATTTTATCCCTAATTATAGGATCTTCTGTTATATGACCCAATTCGTCGTGTTCATCTCCAGTATTCCAAAATACAGCATTATTCGTACCTACAAATACTCTGGGAGATATTCCATTTTCAGTAAACTCAAACCTTTTGTATTCTTTACCAGCTTGCTTTAATTTTAGCAATTCATCTTCTTTTAAAATTGTTCCTCGATCAATTTTTACTTTATTAGCTTCAATTTTTTCAATTGTCTTTACAGAATTCGCTAGGAATTTATCTAGCATAAGTATAACTGGTAATTGATACCTTTCAGCGTAATTAAATGCTCTAATTGTATCATAGAAAGCTTCTTCAACATCACCAGGGGCTAAAACAATTCTTGGAAATTCACCATGACCAGCATGTATAGCAAATCTCAAATCTCCTTGTTCATTTCTTGTAGGCATTCCAGTAGAAGGCCCTCCTCTTTGGTATAATGTTATAACGACCGGAACTTCATTCATTCCTGCCCATCCTAACCCCTCAACCATTAATGAAAAACCAGGTCCGGAAGTTGAAGTTGAAGCCCTAGCGCCCGCTAAAGCAGCGCCTGTAGCCATCGTAATTGCTGCTATCTCATCTTCTGTTTCCATAACAACTATCGAACCTTCAGTCTTTAAGAATTCTTTTTCTTCATTTATAAGATTGCTTATCTCTTCTTTTATTTCAATATTTTCGTGAGCTTCTAAAAAATTACTTTCATCTGTGGCAGGAGTTATTGGATAATAAGTTTGAAAGCGGCAGCCTGCAGCCAATTTACCTATCGCTACTGCTTGATTTCCATTCAATATGTATCTTTTAGAATTATTCTCAAGTTTTGGCAAAGATAAATTAAATTCATTAGAATATCCCTTTGAATTAACTTGATTATAAGCCAATTCAGAAACTAAAGTATTTAGTTCTATAACTCTTTTTCTATTTCCAAATGTTTTACTTATTGCTTTTACTAATACTTCAAAATCAAGTTTTAAAAGTGCTAAAGATGAAGCTACAGCAATTATGTTATTCATTATAGTTAATTCTGATAAACTCTCGCCTGTTTTTTTGGATACCGTTGTTAAAATTTCTGTGTAGTCTACAGGAAAAGCTTTTACACCGTTTTTTTCCGCCTCTTCTAAAATTAAGCTTAAATTTAATTTATTAGGTTCTAAATTGAATTTTTTACTTATTTCATTTCTAAGCCTTTTCTCTATTGTAGGTATCTCGGATAATCGAACAGCTTTAAGTAAAGAGTTGTATATTATAGCAGCTTCAGGTAAAGCTTCTGTACTATGTCTAAAGATCGTTTCTGCATCATATGCAGCTAATATATTATACCTTTCTACATGCGATCTAATAGGTTTTTTATCAAACCGAACATAATAGTAGCTATGTTCTCCCATTATATTTGAGTAATATTCTCTTTTACCAAAAACGTAATAACCGGCTGCTGCAACTGAGTTTATAAAGATCGATGCTCCTCTTTCAATACCTGTTCCTTGAGCACCACCTATAAGCCATGAATATCCAAAATTTTTCGACATCAGCTTCAACAAATAGTATATTACTTCATAAATAAATTTTATGTTGAAAAAATTGATTATCTTTTTTCCAACAAACCTTCCTTTTGATATTTACCTGAATAAGGGTTCTCTACATTACTTTCAGTTCTAGCAAATATTATTTGAGCAACTCTTGAGCCTCTTTCAATCATTACTTTATTATACACAACCATTAAAGCCCTAGATTTTCCTTTATAACCGCTGTCCCATAAAGCAGTTCTTATATCACAACCCATTCTTAGCAATGATGAACGTGGAAAGCAAATTCCAATTGCGTTTAAAGGTACTTCAATAGTTTCAAAGAATTCTATTATATAATATCCTTCAGATAAAGCAAATACTTGCATGCCTTCGATTGTTTCAGGCATTATTTCTCTATAAGGTGGCAGTTTAGTTTCCTTGGAAAAAATTGTTCCAAAGGAAATAGGTTGAAAGACCTTATCCAATCTTAAATCTATACCATTTGTCTGTATCTGATCTTTTTCTATTCCGTATTCACAGCTAATGTATTTCTTTAACTCGTCTACAGATAAAATCATAATTTTAAGCTATATAAGAAATAAAGAATATAACAATATTTCTATTTTTTAAGTTTTGTGTTTCTTAGATCAATAATGTCTTCTGCTTCGCTACCTGTACCAATTAAAGTTATTGGAACACCTAATTCAGCCTCTACTTCCTCAATAAATTTCTTTGCATCCTTTGGCAACTTTTCGTAGTTTTTAATTTTTGCAGCTTCTTTATATAAAACATCGATCTTTGTTATAGCTATTTGTGTAGCACTGTTTAGCATAACTGCTCTTTTTGCTAGCTTTAAATTAAAGGGTGCAACCCTTCTAGGCCTACCTGTCACAGTTCCATATTCTAATAAATTAAGTTTTTGAGCCTCTTCAAAACTTAGCTCATTTTCTAAAGGTCCGCCTCCTACTCTTGTTATATAAGATTTAAATACAACTATTACATCTTCAACCTTTTTTGGTCCAACACCAACATCAGATAATGCAGCAGATGCGGTTGTATCTTTTGAAGTTACATATGGATAAGTGCCATGATACAAAGATAAAAATGTTCCTTGACTCCCCTCAATTAGTACTTTTTTATTGTTATCAATAGCTTCATTGACCTTTAAGGAGACGTCCTCAAGATATGGTTTAAGAACTTCAACATCTTTGCATGTTTTAGCTATTCTCCTAACTCTATCTTCCATCGCTGGACCATTACCAGTTCCAGTAGTACCAACCACTTTTGCTAAGTGAGGATCATTTTTATCTTTTGTTTTGTGATGTTCTTCAATCACAGTGCAATTTGCATCAACCCATACTCTTCCTTCTAAAGAAAAGTTCTTGACTTCGCTTAAAAAGACTTCAACATCTACAAGAACACCCGCACCTACATATAATTTAGCTTTATGATTTACAAAAGAAGAAGGTACTTGTCTTAATTTATAAGTCTTGTTTTGATAAACAACTGTATGACCTGCATTCGTTCCAACACCTGCTCTAACACCTACATCAACGTCGTCTTTTATAGAAAGATAACTTATTATTTTACCTTTTCCCTCATCTCCGAACATTCCTCCTACAATTACTGCTAGCATATTCCAAAGTTTAAATTAAATTCACTTATTTTAATATTATCGTTTAGTCCTTTTTCTAATAAAAGCAATGTATATTAACATAATTGAAATCGCTATTAGAATTATAATTATTATGTAGCCATAGGAAAATTTATAGCTTGATGTTGATGAAAAATTAGCTGAACCAACATTGGCTCCTAAATTTATTACAATGTTATTTGAATTGGGTTCCATAAAAAACGTTGCATAATTTATGAAGTAATAATAAAGTAATTCTGTAGAATTATTTGGATATACGATATTAAAATTATTATAGCTTATAAGCAAATTCTCTCCACCATAGATGATGAAAATAGAAGAATTTCCATTACCATTTAAAGTTATATTCATTTCATCTCCTAATATATTAATTCCTTGAATGGTTTTGTTAGATATAACAAAGAATGTTGTATTGGTGGATGTTTTCAATTCAATAAATTTAAAATCATCAATCTTTGAACTACTCTTAAGATTCGTTGAATATAATACCATTGATCCATAAGAAAGGAATGATAAGGTCATATAATTTAATTGTTTTTGATTGGATAATTTACTCGAATTAAACACGCCATTCATTGTAAAATTTACATAGATAGGAAAACCAAAATCTAAGCTGTTATAAAAAGTGGAATTTAATTTAATTGTTGTCTCATTTAAGAAAAAATTATTCTTATTAAGAAACTTATAGTATAAAGAAAAGGTATAGCTAACAGTAGGAAAATTTTCTATCATTTTTAAACCGTTAAATGCAAGAGTTAAGTTTTTATAAATTAACGTATTGATTCCTACTGGATAATTTAAAAATCCTGTATAGTTTGAAGGAAATTTGAGGAAGCTATAAAGCAAATTATTAAAATAGCAAGTTGTATTAGTAAAAGATTGAGAAATAAAATTTTTACCTGTTTTAGAAATAAAGCCTATTTTATAAACGTAATTCGAACTTCCGTTTAAAGCTATAGATAGATTATCACATCCTTTTTTTGAAGAAAAAATTTGAATGTTAATCACTCCCGATACGTTTTGTTCAAATGAATATCCTATATGAATGCCTAGAGGGGAAAGTGAGCTATTGCCTAATAACTTGAAATTTGTACTATACTTGTAAGAAATGAATTTATTTTGTAATGGTAAAGAATGAACTTGAAATGGTGTAAGTAATATTAAAATAAGAATTATGAAGGACAAGAAGCTTATTTTCATGATTTTTATTTTTTATAAGATAAATTTATAACTTTTTAAAATGGATTGTTATTATTCATGTTATTAACTGATGAGTAAATACATATTCATAACTGGTGGTGTTTTATCTTCTGTAGGTAAAGGTGTCATCACTTCTTCAATAGGGAAAATTTTGCAAGTTAGAAATTATAAAGTTACTGCTATAAAAATAGATCCTTATCTGAATTTTGACAGCGGAACCATGAATCCTTTCATGCATGGAGAGGTTTTTGTAACAGAAGATGGTGCAGAAACTGATATGGATCTTGGACATTATGAAAGATTTCTTGGAATTAATCTAAATAGAGAGCATAATATTACAACTGGTCAAATTTATGAAACAGTAATTGCAAAGGAAAGAAGAGGTGATTATTTAGGTCAATGCGTTCAAATAATACCACATATTACTGATGAAATTAAGAATAGAATAAGATCAACAGCTTCGAAATCAGGCGCTGATATAGCTATTGTAGAAGTTGGAGGTACTGTAGGAGATATCGAAAGCTTACCCTTTTTAGAAGCATTAAGACAAATGAGATTGGAAGAAAGTAATCATAGTATAGTTTTTGTACATGTAGCTTTAGTTCCTACTTTATCCATTTCAGGTGAGCAAAAGACTAAGCCATTACAGCATAGTGTAAATGAACTAAGGAGAATAGGTATACAGCCAGATATAATAATAGCAAGAAGCGCCAAACCTCTTTCGATAGAAGCAAGAAATAAGATAGCGTTGTTTGGAAATGTTAGACCTGAATACGTATTTAATTCATATGATGTAGAAAACATTTACAAAATACCTCTTTTATTAGAGGGGCAAGGATTAAGCAAGCTTTTGATAAATCTGTTAGCACTTGAAAATAGGGCACCTGATTGGAAAGATTGGATTTATTTATGTGACAATAAATACGTATATGAAGTTAAAATTGCATTGGTGGGCAAATATTCAAAACTTGTTGATTCATACGTAAGCATTAGTGAAGCTTTGAACCATGCAAGCATAAATCTAAAAGTTAAAATTAACAAGATTTGGATAGATTCTGAATCAATTGAAAACAATGATAGTGAAGTAATTAATCAATTATTAACTTCAGATGCGATAATAATTTTACCTGGGTTTGGAGCAAGAGGTGCTGAAGGAAAAATAAAAGCTGTAAACATTGCACGCGCAAATAACATACCTCTTTTAGGAATATGCTATGGATTTCAACTAGCAATTGTTGAATTTGCTAGGAATGTATGTGGGTTAAAAGATGCAAATACAACAGAGATAGATCCGAATACGAATCATCCAGTAATCGATCTATTGCCTGAACAAAAAAATTTAATAAATAAAGGTGGCACAATGCGTTTAGGTTCTTATCCAATAAAGCTAGTAAAAAACACTTTAGCTTATGATATATATGGAAGTGAAATAATCTATGAAAGACACAGACATAGATATGAAGTTAATCCTGATTATTTTGAAATACTACAAAAGCACGGTTTAATATTCTCCGGTTTTTCCCTAGAAGGAAAAAGGTTGGAATTTGCTGAATTGAAAAACGGATTCTTTTTATTAACTCAAGCTCATCCTGAATTTAAATCTAGACCAAATAAGCCTTCACCGCCATATTTTGCATTGGTAAAATACATATTGAACAATAAGATATCTAAAGTTATTAGAAAGGAATATGCTTGATATAAATTTAATTAGAAAGAATCCTTTAATAATTGAAGCAAGTCTAAAGAAAAGAAATTTAGACTTTCCCTTAAATGAACTAATAGAAGCTGATAACCTCTATAGAAAGAGATTAAAAGAATTAGAGGTAAAGAGACATGAAAAAAATGAGCTCACAGAAAAATATCCACAAGTTTCACAATCAGAAAAAGAATTATTAGTTTTAAAAGTCAATGAAATAGAGAACCAAATAAAAAGTTTGGAAGAAGAAGTAGAAAAATTAAAGGAAAAACGTGACTATCTTTTATTTAGACTCCCTAATATACCACATGAATCTGTTCCATATGGTAAAGGAGATGAAGATAATATAACTGTTAGAGAAGTAGGAGAAAAAAGAGAATTCAATTTTAAGCCTAAAGCGCACTATGAATTAGGTGAATCTTTTGATATAATAGATTTCGAAAGAGGTGTTAAGTTAGCTGGTTCTGGTTTTTACACATTAAAAGGAAAAGGCGCAGCTTTAGAAAGGGCATTAATAAATTTTATGCTCGATTTGCACAAAAGTAGAGGATATACAGAGATATTTCCTCCAATACTGATAACTGGTAAAGGCGCTTTTGGAACAGGACATTTACCAAAGTTTGAAGAAGATATGTATAGAACAAGCAAAGAAGACTTGTGGTTACTTCCAACAGCTGAATTAGCATTAGTAAACTTACATGCAAATGAGACACTTAATTATAAACAATTGCCTTTAAAATACGTTGCATATACTCCTTGCTTTAGAAGAGAAGCTGGAAGACACGTAGATTTAAAGGGAATACTTAGAGTGCATCAATTTAATAAAGTTGAACTTGTTAAAATTACAGCTCCTGAAACAAGCTTTCAAGAGTTAGAAATGCTTGTTAACGATGCGGAAGAAGTCTTAAAATTGTTAAAGATACCTTATAGAGTTAGATTATTATGTACTGGTGACCTTGGATTTGCGTCTGCAAAAACTTATGATATAGAAGCATGGTTGCCTTCTCAGAATAGATATTTAGAAGTATCTTCATGCAGTAATTGTACTGATTTTCAAGCAAGAAGAGCAAATATAAAATTTGTAGGTGGCGGAAGAAAAGAATCGCAATACGTTCATACGTTAAACGGTTCAGGATTAGCAATAGGTAGAACGATGGCAGTATTGTTAGAAAATTATCAAGAAAAGGATAAAATAATCATTCCTGAGATTTTAAGGCCTTATACAAAATTTGACGCGATTGAATAATCTCTACTTTTTCTGTTCAATCCATTCATCATAACCTGTAACTGGTGGATCAATATTTATTTGCCATAAAAGGGCATTTAACTCTCCTCTATGCTGCAATTCTTCTTCTATTAAATGAAGCAAAATAGTTTTTAATTTTATTTGATATTTTCTATTTTTATAAGAATAAACTATTAACCTATCCAAATCTTCTTCTTTTAGATTATTGAAAAAATCATCAATTAATTTTTCCACATTCTTCATCTCTTTCTCCACATCTTCTGAAGATTTTATTTTTCCTCTCAAGCTAAAATATTCATTCACTTTGTCATTTATTGTATAATAAAGCCAGTATCTGTAAGCATCTAACACATGAACAAATATATCAACTAAACTTGGAAAAGAAGCGCCTCTATCTTTATGTCTTTCAGTTTCAGGCAATTCCTTGAATATCTTATCAAAGTATTTTCTCCTTACGTAAGTATTATATTCAAAGTATTCTTTAATCAGATCTAACTCATTACCCATGAATTTCCATTTAATTTAAAGATTTTAGACATTTTAATTTAAGCTTATATAATTGGGGAATTCACTTTTTAATAATTTCAATGAAAAAAGAACCTTTGTTTGAAAAATCAGCAATTGTGGTAGCTTTTGCTACCTTTGTTGCATTCATGGGTATAGGTGTTGTTGATCCGCTATTACCGTTGATAGCTAAAGAAATGGGTGCATCAGCTTTTGATGTTGAATGGCTCTTTACAAGTTATATTGCAGTGATGGCAATCGCTATGCTCATTGCTGGGTGGTTATCCACGACGATAGGTAATAGAAGAACTCTAATTTTTGGGTTGTCAACCGTGGTTATTTTTTCAACATTATCAGGGCTCTCTCCAAATATTCCTATATTTGCAATTTACAGGGGATTTTGGGGATTGGGCAATGCACTATTTACAACAACAGCTTTAAGCATAATTGTTGGTCTTTCGTCTAAAGGAAACATAATTAGATCAATAACATTATATGAGGCTGCATTAGGTCTCGGTATTTCATCTGGGCCTTTGCTTGGTGGTATATTGGGTAGTTTTAGTTGGAGGTATCCATTCTTTGGTACTGCTACTTTAATGACAATAGGTTTAATCCTTACTATTAGTATGATAAAAGAACCTCCTATAAAAGAAGTAAAAAAGAATCCTTCTGATGTATTTAAGGCATTAAAAGATAGAGGCGTTAAATTGAACGCGTTAATTGCACTTGGCTATAATTTTGGATTCTTCACTATTTTAGCATATTCACCTCTTACAATAGCCGATTTATCCACATTCACTTTGGGCACCATATATTTCTATTGGGGAATTTTAGTAGCTTTTTTCTCCGTAGTAATTTTTAATTTAATGACTAAAAAGTTTTCCAATATCAAAGTTTTTTTAACATCTCTAGCCTCGTTCGCAATAATTTTAGTATCACTATCTATGTCAAATAGCTTAGTACGACCATTTTTGATTATACTATCAGGAATTTCATGCGGTTTAAATAATTCAATACTAACGTCTAATGCAATCTCTATATCACCATATTCAAGGTCAATATCCTCAGCTGCTTATAACTTAATTAGATGGTCAGGCGCTGCGATAGCACCGGTTTTAGATGGATTTATCGCAGATAAATTCGGTCTTCTTTTATCCTATGATATAGCTTTCTTAATCTCCTTAGTTACTATTGTCTTCACACTAATAAACATGAAATTCATCGAAGAGAGATTAAAAATTGTAAAAGAAATATCAGAAAGAGAAAGTCTTACTGTATAAAAAGAAAAAGGAATGTAAAGTAAGAGAACAAATTAGCTTTTAATTGCAAGTAAAAGAAAATTTTTCTTATTAGGAAAAGTTCCAAATTGCATGATTACAAATTTATTTAAACCAGCTTTGAGAAACAGATTTTTTAATTCTTTTTTTGAAAAAAAGTGATAATATCTATTGTATTTACCAGCCCAAGAAACATATGCGTCTCCAAATTCATAAAACATTCTTCTATAATATTTTAATGTTTGTATTATAGAATGGATTAAATTTTTAATATTTACAATACTCCAGACAGTTAATATCAAAATTCCATTACGTTTGAGTGTTCTTTTACATTCTTTGATAAAATCGATTCTATTATGTTCATTCGGAATATGATGAAAGACAGCAACAGAAATTATGCCATCTAATAATTGATCTTTTATAGGCAATTTCAAAGCATCAGCTACAATTGGAAAGAATAATGGATAATTACTTAAATTTTTTAATTTTGCTATTTTTAAAAGATTAAAGGAAAAGTCAATTCCTAATACAATCGTGCAAAATTTGAATAATTCTTTTGTATGCCTCCCATTTCCACAACCTAGATCACAAACAACTTGAGTCCCTTTAAAAAGTTTATAATAATAAACTACTTCTCTCCAAGGTCTTATTCTAGTATAGCTAAAATCTTCTGCATAATTTTCATAAAAAGATTTTAATTCTTTCCTTAATTTTATTTCTGATTCAATATTAGAATTGTTTAGGTTGAGGATAAACGTAAATCGCCTTTACATACATTGGGCTTTGACATTTAGGACATTTATCATCTACTGCTTTATTTACATATTCTTTCTCTTTATAGGGCCTTTCTAGTTTATGCTTACATTGAATGCATTCTAGTTGAGAAATAGGTTTTATATTTAAAGCTTGCTCAAAAAATACAGATATGCGTTCACTCATGATGCATTACCTATTCCTAATGTATTACCTATCCCAACTATTAAAGCTATTCCGCCTTCGGGAACGGTTTCTAGAACAAGATTTTTGACTCTATTTACAACATCATCCACCTTATCAGCGATGGTCTTTATCATGGGAGAAATTGCATCATTAAATCCTTGTTTAATTATAATTGCTACCAATGGAATCCTATATTCTAGTGCACTTTCTTCTATTTTGTACTTTTCAGGACCTGGGTCACCTATTGCCGCTCCCACACCTTGCGCGATTTCGCCTGTCTCTTCACCTTCTAATTTTAGAGCCGCATCTATCGTAACTATCAGATTTACTTTACCTTCTAAAGATTTAACTAATTGTTTTACGGCCGCGCCAGGTTTCCCTACTCTGCCTGCCGGACCTGAAGCTTTCATAAGAAGCAACTTTCTATTTTGAAACTCAGCCTCACCCACAACCATTTCATTACCCAATTCTTTTGTTTCGTTCACTCCAAACTCTTTATACATACGCGCTATTACCATAGGACCAATTCCATCACCTATTGGAACCTCTAAAGTTGTTGCAGGTAAAGCTCTGAAATAATTTTTTGCCATATCTATTAAGAATGGAAGTATAAATTCAACCTGTTGAGCAATATAATAATTCTTGAATTTCTTTGCCATGTTATAATAATGTTTTGCAATTCTGTTTATCAAATGAATAACTTGTGCAATACTAGCTGTATCTTCTAAAGTTGAAAGAGCATTTTCATCCACCTTTGGGGCATATAGTTTTAATAAAGAACGAAATCTGTATCTTGTCAAGTCTAAAATATATTCTAATCTATTTAAAATCCCTGCTGGATCTCTATCTACAGGACTAATTTCGAAAAATTCTGTTAATTCTCTTACATGTTCACTTAATTTTTCCCCGTCAGCTCCAAATTTTTTTAATTGTTCAGCTAAAGTTTTCTTGCTCTTAAGATCAAGCTCATCAAGGATTGTTATTTTATCACCTATTCTTCTTAATGAAAAAGTTGTAAACAGACTAAGCTGTAATCCAGGAAACAACATGCTCACAAAAAACATTATGAATATTAGAAAATAAAACAAAGATAATAAAAATGAATAGAAATCGTTTGTTTGCGAAGGTGGTAATAGCTGGTATATTACTATATTTATACTATTAAATAACACCATTTGCATTTAATACACCTAAATTACTGATTATTTAATTGGTTAATCTTATTTATAAATTAAAATTAGAACAAATTTTAAATAGGAGTAAAATAAAAAATAATATTGCCACGCCGGCCATAGGGGGCGGAAACAACCCGATCCCATTCCGAACTCGGAAGTTAAACCGCCCTCCGTAGCTAACTGTAGTACGGTCCGAAAGGCCGTGCGAAGTTAGCTAAGTCGGC
>JAFMCU010000011.1 GCA_017857595.1 Thermoprotei archaeon | reverse complement strand
CCTGGGACCACGCGGTCCCAAGCCGCGCATTCTAACCAAGCTGAACTACGACCCCATGTAAGCTAAATAGTTATAAGATAATATTTGGTATAAAAATTTAATAATTAATTAGATTAAGAATCATTTTAAACAGGTAAGAAAAGATAAAAATGATTTTGTTAAAAATTAATCCTTTGAATCCAAATAAAGAAAAAATAAGAATAGCAGCAGAAGCAATAAATAAGGGAAATCTTGTTGCATTTCCTACAGAAACAGTATATGGCTTAGGGGCAGATGCTACAAATTCAGACGCTGTATTAAAAATTTTTAAGGCTAAGAATAGACCTCTTGATAATCCAATTATTGTTCATATAAGCAGTATAGACCAGCTCGAATATGTTGCAAGAGATATTCCCGAAGTAGCGTATATTCTTACAAAAAAGTTTTGGCCAGGACCATTATCTATAGTCCTTAAAAGGAATGAAAAAATAGCTAAGGAGACATCTGCAGGATTGGATACAGTTTCTGTAAGATTGCCTATGCACCCGATAGCACTAGAATTAATAAATCAATCTTTTAAGCCAATCGCTGCACCTAGTGCGAATAAGTCTGGAAGACCAAGTCCAACAACAGCAAAGCATGTTTTGGAAGACTTTTCTGAAGAAATTGATGTTATTATAGACGGAGGTAGAACAATATTCGGTGTTGAATCAACCGTAATAGATTTAACGAAGGAAAATCCAGTTTTATTAAGACCTGGAGCTTTACCTATTAATGTTATCGAAAAAGAAATTGGAAAAATCACCATACCCGACTTTGCTAAAGGCTTTAAAGTAGATGTTGAAAATATAGCAGTTACTTCCCCTGGTATAAAGTATCGTCACTACGCTCCTCAAAAGCCTTTGATATTGATTGAAGGTGATGAAGAGAAAATTGTCTCAATGATGAAAAAAATTATAGATGAAAAGTCAGCACAAGGTAAAAAAGTTGGCATAATTGGCAGCGAAGAAACTATTAATAAAATTAAAATTGATAATGTAATAGCAGAGATATTAGGTTCTAGAAAAAATCTTTTCACAATAGCTTATAATCTTTTTTCAAAGCTTAGAAAGATAGACCATGAAGTCGATGTTATTATAGCTGAAGGATATCCTGAGTATGGTATAGGTCTTACAGTAATGAATAGATTAAGAAAAGCTGCCTCTGAAATAATATTAGCTTAAATTTGGAATAAACTTAATTAAAACTGTCTTTATATCTAATTATAATTATCTATGAAAATCAAGTTCATCGGCGGATGTACAATAGGAAAACCGAATTTGATAGTGATTAGCCATAATAAAGAAGGAATAGTATTGGATTGCGGATTCCAATATGAAATGCCTGAATTTGATAAGATAGATGATGAAATCAAGCATATTTTTATATCACATGCACATGCGGATCATATAGGTGGCTTAACAATCTTAAAGAGGAAATTCCCTGAAGCCAATATATACATGAGCGAGCCTACTAAAGATATAGGAAAAATAACTCTTGGGAGCTTAGAAATAAAATCAAAGTATAGAATACCTCAGAGCGATATAGAAGAAGTTATGTCTGAAGTAAAAGTGTTAAACGAAGGTGAGATAAGCAAAATAAATGATGAAATTAAAGTGCAACCAATTAGTGCTGGACATTTGCTAGGTGCTTTTTCATATTTGTTGAAAATAGATTCTTCATATATATTATATACAGGAGATATAAGTCTTACAAATTTACCCTTAGCTGGACAATTTTCTCCAGGATACCAAGATATAGATGTCGTTATATCTGAGAGTAACTTTACTCTTGGAGAAGAATCATTCATGGATAGTATATCAAAGATAGCGAATATGGTAATAAGTACTATTAAGACAAAAGGAAAAGTGGTAATGCCAATACCAGCTGCTGGCCGTGCACAAGAAATTGCTACATTCTTAGCTTATAAAATGATCCAAAAAGAAATGCCTTATGCTAACATTTACGTAGACGGTAGCTTAAAAGATGTTATAAAAATTTACGATAAATACTCTTATAAGTTAAAAGGACCCTTAAAAGATTATTATATAAACGCAAGGTCATCAGGAATAATAAAAGCAATAGATGATGAAACTAGGAAGAATATTCTTAATTCTGATACTCCATGCATAATCATGACGACTTCTGCTAATCTAAAACATGGACCGAGCCTCACGTATGTACAAAATATTATACTAGATGAAAGATCCCTTATTTTATTTACAGGGAAAGTTGAAGAGAAAACTCTAGCTAAAAGGATTTTAAATTCTAAAAAAGGTGAATTAATCGATTTTTATGGAGTGGCTTTGGGAAGGAAATGCAATACACAATTAGTTGAAACAAATGAGCATGGAACAGTTGGAGAATATTTAAGATTGTTACAAAAAAGTGCATTAAGAGGATTGTTGCTCATACATGGAAACGATATAATTAAAGATTACGTTACACAGTTTTTGCTAAAAGAAAAAAGAGGTTTATATTTAAACGATCCAAAGGATTTTGATGTTATTAACTTAGATTATGTTGTTAGGTTAACAAAGAAAGTTGCTGAAAATATAGATGTTGAAATTATTGAATTCATCATAGAAAAAATCGTAGATGAAATTAAAAGAGAATATGAAAAAACAAGAAGCTTAAGCGATGCATATTTCATTAAGCTCATTGAAGAGCAGGATATATATAGCTACATAAGAAACAAAGAAAATGCTAAGGAGTTGTTTTTTATTTTCTTTAGATATGCAACTAAAATATCTTATAATAAAGATGAAGGTTGGATAGATTTTAGATTTGTTTCGCTCATTTTAGAAAAGGTTAATACTATTATTGAAGAAATAATGGGCAAAGGAATTACAAAGGAACTTTTTAAGCAATTAAATGATACAGCAGCTAAGTTCTTTAAAAATATAATATTAAGAGGCGGTACAATGAAAGCTCAATTAGGAATAAATATACCCAGTAAAGAACAATTGATTAAAACATTAGAAAGCTTCGAAAAAAACTTTTCTGTTTTCGATGTTAAATCTCCTACTTTAGATGAAATAGAAAAGCTCTGTAGAACTGAAGCAATACAAGATCCTTCTCTTAAAATAAATTATGAAAAAATATTTGGTAAAAAATAAAATTTAAATGTATGCCGGGGTCATCTAGCCTGGTTAGGATGCCGGACTCATAATGCATTACTGGGGTCTGGCAAGCGTGAAATCCGGTGTCCCGGGTTCAAATCCCGGCCCCGGCATAATTAAGTAAATCTAATTCGATGAAACTTTACATTTACTAGTAAAGTTCTCTAAAAGACATGTCATATTGATACATATGTACTCCCAACTTGACCCAACCTTTTAAAAAAAGGCTTTCGATTTTTTGTAAATTATAAAGTCGCATTTTAAAAAAGCTTCTTTAATTTATTGTAAAATAATTAATATCATAATTATGAAAATTGCAATTATAGGAGCTGGTCCTTCAGGTGTTAACGCTGCTTACTGGGCCTCATATGAAGGTCATGATGTTGAAATATTTGAAATGAAGGAAAAGCTAGCTACAAAACCTTGTGGCGAAGCAATTTTTAATGAAGGATTTAATTATGTTCATTTTAAACCCAATGAAACAAAGAGCGTTTTAAGCTATGTAGAAAATGTTCATGTTTATTACGAAGATGAATTTCTACTTGAAGCAAACACAAAACCCTACTACGGATATATTGTTAATAAATCTAATTTTTTAGAAGAGATTTTAAACGATGCTATAGACAATGGAGTAAAATTTTATAAAAAAAGATTTGTTGAAGTAATTGATGCCAATAAATATGATTTAATTATTGATGCTGCCGGTTATATTGCATTTTTTGCAAGAAGAAACGGTTTATCATACAATGGGTACAAACTAGCTCCTGCGATAAGAGGATATGGAATATCAAATGATATAAGAGATGATACTCTTTACATTAGCCTATTCAAATACGGTTACGCATGGATTTTTCCATATGGAAAAAATAAATGCAATGTAGGTATAGGAGGACATGTAAATTCAAAATTAGATCTAGAGAATAGGCTTCAAAAATTCCTAAAAAAGTTTAATGTAAAACTTACTAGTAAAATTGAGGGCGCAGCTTTCCCAGCTTTTGGACCTTTAAAAAGATTGAGACAAAACAACATAGTGGTGGCAGGAGATTCGGCTGGAATGGTTATGCCAATAAGCGGCGAGGGGATCAGGTTTGCTCTTTTTGCTGGTAAATTTGCATTCAAAAATGACTATGAAAAAATCTTTAAAGAAAGATATTACAATAAATTAACAACGGGTGTTAGATTATTGAATTTTTGGTTTGGAATGAGCAAAGAAGAATTGATTAAAGCGATTAATACATTAGATCCTAAAACATTAGTTGAAATTTTTATTGATGCTAAAATACCAAGTATTCTCAAAATGATTAAATTATTCAAAGATATCAATTTGAGTAAAAAATTAATTTCTTTAATAACTTCTAACCAATGACGTTCTGGGTAGATTTTTTAACAGCTAAACAAGCAGTATTTTTCAAGCACTTTATGAATAAATATAAATGTCTTGCAACAACCAGGCAATACTCTGAATCAGTTACAGCCATGAAGAATCTTAACATTCATGCAGATATTATAGGTAAGCATGGAACAAATACAATAGAGAAATTAATATTTAGTGTTGAAAGAACAAGCTTATTGCTCAAATGGTTTTTAGAAAAAAATCCAAAAGCGCTAATAAACCATGGAAGTGTTGAAGCTTCTAGAATAGCTTTTCAAGCAGGCATACCAATATTTGATTTCAACGATACACCTGAATCTATATTTGTAGCAAAATTAGTTTGTCCTTTAACAACAGCTATGATCGTGCCATTAAATTGTGGTGAAGGCTTTAAAAAGTATGGAGCTCAAAACGTTATTGAATACGATGGATTAACGCAAGTTACTTGGCTAAAGAGGCATATTGTTGATAAAGATATTTTAAGAAAATTGGGATTTGATGAAAATAAAATAACTATTTTAGTTAGAGATCCAGCTTATTATGCATCTCATGTTGAATCAAATCATTCAACCTTTTTAAATTTGGTCGAAAATCTGAGCAAATTTTCAGAACAAATAAATCTAATTTCGATTGAAAGATATAAAGGAAAGTTTTTGGATGTTCAAAGTTTGTTACATAAGTGTGATATAGTAATAGCTACAGGGACAATAGTAGGTGAGGCTATTTTATGCGGTGTTCCTTTGGTAATAGATTACTTCCCTGTACTTCAAAAAATGTATGAAAGGTTTGCAAAAGATAATTTAATGATTCATTCAACTAATGTAGATAGAATAATAGAAGAAGTTAAAAAATTTCTGAAAAATCCAAAGCCTAGAAACCAACCCCTGTATGCAAAGCTTGAAGATCCATTGGATATATTCGATGAAATTTTAACAAAAGATCATCCTCAATTATTAAATTGAAAATTAAAATTCTTGCAGGTGAAACTTTAGGTACAAGATCTCTTTGTACTGTAGTAGAGACAAATGAAATAAAAATAATGATAGACCCTGGTATTGCTCTAGGTAGAAGATTTGGTCTTTACCCGCATCATGTTGAGTATGAAAAATTATATGAAGGTAGAAAATTGATTGAAAATGAGTCAAAAGAGTGTGAATTAATCTGCATTACGCATTATCATTACGACCACTATACACCTTTTTTTAATAGTGTTGATAATGAATGGACTTTTGCGAGTTACGAAAGTGCTGAACAAATATATAAAAACAAATTAGTTTTAGTTAAAGACTTTGAAAATTTCATAAATAATAGTCAAAGAAATAGGGGTTTACAATTTCAAAAAGATTTGAAAAAATTAAATATAAAATATAAGATTTGTGATGCTTCAAAGCTTAATATTGGAAAGTTAGAAATATCTTTTTCAAAACCCGTTTTCCATGGAGAAGAGCATACACCTTTAGGCTATGTTGTGATGGTTTTAATAAAAGAAGAAGAAAAGCTTATTTTTGCATCAGATACAGAAGGACCTATGAATGAAGAAGCATTCAATATAATAAAAAATGAAAAGCCTGATTATTTAATTATCAGTGGACCGCCTCTTTATCTTGTTAACTATGAAGTGCCTATGGCTAAATTTGAACAAGGAATTAGAAATCTTAAAAAACTTACCAAACATGTCAAAAACATAATTGTAGATCACCATTTATTAAGAAGCCAAGACGCTATGAAATTCATCCAAAAAATTAAGTTAATGGGCTTAGAGAATGATTGTAATGTGTTTTTAATCTCTGAGTTCATGGGTAAAGATATAATTATGCTTGAAGCTTATAGAAAAGAGTTATACGAGAAATATCCTCCAAAAAAAGAGTTTCTTGATTGGGTTAAAAGTAGAAAAGGTTTGCCTCCTATAAACGTAAGCGATAATTAACTGTATTCTTTTATTGGCTTAATTTTTAGAATAATTCTTTTTTCGTTTGGTCTTTTCCAAGGATATTTATCAAGTCCTAGATATTTTTTTGCTAATTTGTCTATATGCTCTTCTGCATTATTATAGGAAATTTCAACAACTTCCCCTTCAATGCATACTTTCTCATATGGATTTTGGTTGTTGATGACAGTCAATGCAACCTTTGGATTCGCTCTAACGTTTTTAACTTTTTTTCTATTCTCTGTTGTATTTATTAATATATAATCACCATCTCTATCAACCCATATTGGTGTCGCATGGGGAAAACCATTTTTACTTATTGTAGCTAGAACCCCAAAGTTTTTATCATCTATCAACTTTATTGCTTTCTCAGATAACATATTGTTAGATTTTATTAAGCATAATATATTGATTTATTTAATTTGTATAAACGTTATCCCAAATAAATATAAAGAAAAATATAGTTCATCTCCTACTAAGTAGATAATACATCCATAAATGAGATTTTAAATAATCATATCCTAATTTTTAGTTTAATTTCCCAATTTATAGGAGACTCGATTCAATTTGGATCAAGCTTAAATTTTGTAAATTGAGTCTTAGATTATGAATAAAAAAATAATTTATGTTATTATTGTTTTACTTTTTTCTATTTTCCAACCTATATTTGGTATATCAATATTATTTATATACGTATTCCACAAATTAATAAAAAATAGAATACAATTAAAAAGAAAAAGATATCAATTAAAAGATATCATTGTAAATTTTATAAGTAAAGATAATAAAGAAATATACTTAGAAAGTAACATACAAATTTATAAAGCAAAGGATGGTTTTAAGGTGATAAAAAATGGGTTTTATTGGACAATTATTTTTAGATTAAAAGTTAATTTTAAATTCTACAATAATATAGACTTAAAGAACATTTCTGAGCTGATGCATAAGCTCAATTCTAATTTAATAATTAATGATTCATCTAGCTGTTTAATAGAAATAAAAGAGAACATATATGGTTACAGACTAAGTAAAAAGCTCTTTAATACCAAAACTTATACATTATTGGGTAAAGCGCAGTATTTGATAAGCTATTTTGAATCTCTTAATTGTAGTGTTGAGATATATGACGAAATAGCTAAAGAAGTCTATCTAAATTTTTAACATGATAAGAGACCTAGTAATTTCAGAACCGATTAAAGCTACATTATTTACCCTAAGTTATTGTAAAAAGATTGCAGAAGAAGGTAATAATAAGGTACTTTTCATAGATAATAAAGGTATCGCCTCTAATTCTTTAGATTTCAAAAAAATAAGAACAGATCAATTCAATATTTTTTCTATAAGAAAAATAGATTTGACTTTCTTAATTGATTCTATTTCCGCAATTGTTGAATTGGATCATGAACAAAAAAGTCATCTTAAGTATTCTTTAATTAATTCGAAAGATAAAGAATTGGATGTAGAGAAATTAATAGAAAAGATTGCTTCTTCTACAAATCCTTTTCTAACAATACCTTCACATCTTGCCAAAATCGAAGATATTATTTCAAAATTAAGTGATATTAAAGAATTGGATATAATTTTTAGGAATACTAATATCCTAAATATCACAAAAGAATTGGATAGGGAAGATTGTATAATTTTAAATAACTCTTTCCTAACAAATTCAAAATCTAAACTATTAGCCACAATGCTTACTGTTGGAAATCTAATTTTTAATAAGGAAGATAATACTGATATAATTTTAATCGTAGATAATGTTGAAGGTAAATCATTCTTAGATTTTGAAAAGGATCTTGTGCTAAAGATGTTGGATTTACTATCCTTTAAAAAAATATCATATTGCTTCACATCCACCTTCGAAGAATTAAATGAGGCTACTATTTCCAGATTTTCTAAAATATATTACATAAGCTATAATAGTCTGTTTAAATTAAGAAACAATTTAGTTGAAGATTCTTATTATAATCTAATGGTTGTAGAAGATAATCAAATTATAAAAAAAGAAAGATTCGAATTTGATTTTGAATACGAATATAGTACTGGAACTAATTTAACAAATATCAAAGGAACAAAAAGTTTGTTAGAACTAAATTACAAAGGATTAGCAAATGCCATCGCTGACTTAATTATAGAACTTGAAAGGAATATTGTTAGGAGAAACGAAATAAAGCCTTTAATGCTTTCTATGGGTTATTTTGTTGAGGATTGGGATAATTTTATAGATATACTAATAAATGATGGAATTTTAGAAGAAAAAATGTTTTCAGGCATTAGGAAATTAGTTCCTACATATAAAGGAATTTTTATGGCAAAAGAACATAAGAAATTGAATGAGTCAAGTTAAAATTACAACAGGAATAAATTTTTTAGATAACTTAATAGGTGGCATAGATTGTGGATCTATTTCGCAAATATTTGGAGAATTTAGTTCAGGTAAAAGTACTTTTGCACAGCAATTATGCGTAACAGTACAATTACCTAAAGAAAAAGGTGGTTTAGAAAGTAAGGCTGTATATTTGAGTACTGAAAAATCATTTTATCCACCAAAAATCCAAAAAATGGCTATTAGATTTGGTATAAATCCAGATGCTGCACTCAAAAATATAATTATTAAAGAAATATTATCTTTAAATGATTTATTCGATTCAATAAGAATAGCTAAAAATATTATAGAAAAATTGAATGTAAAATTACTTGTTGTAGATTCAATAGCTACTTATTTTAGATATGAAACAACCAGCTTGGATAAAGTTGCTGTAAGACAATTCAAACTAAGAAAATTTATGGAAGAATTAATCAAAATTACAGATATTTTAAACATTGCTTGTGTAATTACGAATCAAGTTGTTGAAAGAGAAGATGAAAACAGATGGCAGATTAAACCAGTTGGTGGGAATGTAATCAATAACTACTGTAAAAAGATACTAGAGATGGGAAAAATCGAAGATAAAAGATACATAAAAATTTATGATGCCCCTATGAATGAAGAAAATTACTTTCTTTTTAAGATAAGCGATGATGGAATATATCCTTTATCCTAAAAATTAAGCTGGTTGATTAATTTTAATTGCTTTGGTTGGGCATGCAATTTCGCAAGCCATACAGAATATACAATTCTGTTCTCGGATTGGAAAGGCTTTATCTGTTCTATATTTTTCCCAAAGCTCTTTATCTTCAGGCTTATTAGGATCAATTACTCTATCGTTTCCAGTTCCATATTTTCCTGGATTTAAGAACCATTCAAAAACATTAACCGGACATACATCCATACAAACGCCATCTGCTACACATGCCTCAAAATCAACCATTACAATTGTTCCATAAATGCCTAGTTGTGTAGGATATGGCTTACCTTCAGCGTCGTTCCTTTGCATTCCACCGGCTCTTATCTTAATACCCATATATTCTCCTGTTATTGGATATTCATCTGGCTTGTTTATTACATCAGGGTCTATCGGCTTAGGCTTATAATCTACAGGTCGCGTCATACTTATCGTTTATTGATTTATACACTATATAAATTTGCCACAAAAAATTAAAAGAAAATTGAACTTATGATATTGTGCCTATTTATAAAGTTTCAGAAGATACTCTATTATTAGCCGATGTTGTAAAAGAATTAGAGGGTAATATTATTGTAGATGTTGGTTCGGGGAATGGCTATATTGCAAAAACAGTTGCAGAAAAATTTCAATGGGTAATTGCAACAGATATTAATTACGATGCAATATGTTACATTAGAAATAAATTAAAGAGTTATCCAAACATAGATATAATTCAATGCGATTTATTTGATGCAATAAGAAACATTGAGATAGATTATATTGTTTTTAATCCGCCCTATTTACCGAATGATGATATTAAAACAGATTTAGATAATCTAACTGTTTATATTAACTACAATGGAAAAAATATAATTGAGGAATTCTTATCTAAGCTTATCAATTTCAAAAATGTAAAAGAAACATTCCTTGTTATTTCTTCTTTGACAAATATCGAAGAAATATTAGGAAAGGATATAAAGAAATCAATAAGATTAGAAAAAATAAAATCGATTAGACGATTCTTTGAAGAAATAATAGTTTACAAGGTCTCAATAATCACCTTTTAGTTTATACGCGTCAGCTACTCTCTTAATAGCTAGCATTAGAGCTGCTGTTCTATTATCAACATTGTATTTTTTCGCTGTTGCATTAACATCCTTAAATGCCTTTACCAACTTCTCTTCCATTCTATTTAAAACAGTCTGCTCATCCCATTGAAACTTCTGGAAGTTTTGAACCCATTCAAAATAACTAACTGTTACTCCGCCCGCGTTTGCTAAAATATCTGGAACAATATAAACTCCCTTTTTAAAAAGAATTTCGTCAGCTTCAGGAGTAGTAGGTCCGTTGGCTCCTTCAACTATTATCTTTGCCTTTACTTGAGGAGCATTGGTTGATGTAATTTGATCTTCTAAAGCTGCAGGTACAAGAACATCACATTCAGATATTAGCAATGCCTCATTGGAAATCTTTTTAACTTCTTTATACCCAACAACAGTTCCAGTCTTTTGCTTATATTCCATAACATCTATTGGATCAAATCCTTCTTTATCATAAATTCCACCTTGAGAATCACTTATAGCGACAACCTTTGCACCCCATTTATAAAGCTTTTCAGCTGCGTAGTATGCGACATTGCCAAAACCTTGAATTGCGACCGTTGTTTCCTTTATATCTTTATTAAAAAGTTTAACTGCTTCTCTTACACATGCAGCTACTCCATAACCAGTAGCTTGTGTTCTACCTAAGGATCCACCTAATTCAATTGGTTTTCCTGTAACTACACCGTAAGCAGGATATCCAACTATTTTTGAATATTCATCAAAGATCCAAGCCATTGTTTGAGAATCTGTATAAACATCTGGAGCAGGTATATCTAATTCTGGTCCTATATCCTTTGCTATCATCTGAACATATTTTCTTGTCATTCTTTCTTTTTCGGCAACTGACATATATTTTACAGGGCATGAAATACCACCTTTACCTCCGCCAAAAGGAATATCAACAACTGCACACTTCCAAGTCATCCACATAGATAATGCTAAGACTTCATCTAAGTTTACATCTGGATGATATCTTATGCCACCTTTATATGGGCCTCTGAAATTGTTATGTTGAGCTCTATATCCTGTAAAAACTTTTACAGAACCATCATCCATTTTAACAGGAATATTAACTGTTATTACCTTTTGATGCTTTTTCAATATGTCAGCTATATGTGGTTCAAGTTTTAATGCATTTGCGGCTTTTTCGAATTGTTTTAAGGCTCCTTCGAAAGGCGAATACTTTGCTGGCATAAACAATCTATGAATATGAAATTAATAAACTTAATAGATAAACCTAAATACTTTTGTACAATATAACTAATCTACGCTCTTCTCCATCAAAAATCCTACATTTCTGAAATTTAGTTTTTTATAAAACCTTATACCTATATAGTTTTCACCCCAAACTATCAATCTTATTGCGTTAACTCCTTCATTTTTAGCCATTTCTTCTATTCTTTTTATCAACAATGAACCAACACCTTTGTTACGATATGATGGAAGAACATAAATATCGCTTATGTAACACCATTTTTTCTTTACTTTAAAAGGTTTTGACGCATCTAAATTAAACATAGCATATCCAACAATTTTATTATCTTCTTTTGCTACTATTATGGATCTTCTATCTCTAGCTAAAATATTTCCAGCTATTTCAATCCAATATTTTCTATTTTCTTCTGAATTTATAATTGAATTATCACTTACATTGGGCTCTGTTAAAAATAAAATTGCTAGCTTTGACACTTCCTCTATGTCTTTAAAATCTAAAACTTCAATTTTTATCATAAAATTATATTGAAACATTGAGTATATACAAATATGTTGCGGGGGTTCCCGAGCCAGGTCAAAGGGGCAAGGTTCAGACCCTTGTGCGTTAGCGCTGCGTGGGTTCAAATCCCACCCCCCGCATGTTATAAATTATTTATATTTTATTTTTATAAGATAAATTTTTTAATAATAAGTTTATATCTTATTTAAAGTTAATTTTAATAGTATAATATTTATATTTTAAATAAAATTTTTATTATTTATTAAATAAAGCAAAAATCTTTAATATTGGGATGTTTAATATATATCATTAATATGCTTGCATCAAGAACTGAAGAGTACAAGAAATATTGCGATGATGAATATCAAGATTATGTTATTTACTCAAGCTTAGCTAAACGAGAAAAGAATCTAGAAAAGAGGGAAATTCTTGAGAGAATGTCAAAACAGGAACACACTCATTATTTGTTTTGGAAAGAATTCTTAAGTGAAAATTATGAACCTAAAATAAGTAAATTTACACTATACGTTGTTCTTTTGCTTAAATTTTTCTTTGGTATAACTTTTAGTCTTAAATACTTAGAAAGACATGAAGAAAAGGTAATTAAAGAGTATGAAAAGCTTTTAAATTATATATCTGAAGAAAAAAAGGAGAGACTGAAAGCTATACTTGAAGATGAAAAGAGTCATGAAAGGAATTTATTGAGCCAATTGGAGAGTAGCTTTGTAAAATACTTTGGTTTCGTGGTTCTTGGACTTGCAGATGCAATAGTTGAAATAAGCGGTGTACATGCAGGGTTTTTAGGTGTAACAAGCTCTACGATAATAGCAGGAGTAGCAGGACTAGTGGTTGGAGTATCGGCATCTATTGCGATGGGTTCAGCAGCTTACATTCAAGCAAAGCAAACAATGGGAATGAAACCTTCAACATCTGCAATATCAACAGGAATCTCTTACTTAGGAGCTGCTGCACTTTTAGCTACTCCCTATTTTCTTACTGAAATTATGATAATCGCATTTATTGCTTCTATTATCGTAGCAGTAATTTTAACAAGCTATTTTACATTTTATTCATCTGTAGTTTTTGAAAGAAAATTTATAGGAGAATTTCTACAAAATACAGCTCTAATTCTTGCAACAGCTTTAGCATCATATCTTTTTGGAGACTTTTTAGGAAGATTTTTAGGGATACATACGTACTATAACAACATAAACATTACATGAATTCTGTTAAGATAGAAAGATTATCAACAGGAATACCTGATCTTGATAAACTTTTACTTGGTGGAATACCTAGGGGGTTTTTAGTTGCTCTTACAGGTGAACCTGGAACAGGAAAAACAATCGCTTGTATTCATTTTATTGCGCAGGGTATAAAGGAAAATGATAAATGTATTTATGTAACGACTGAAGAGAGTGAGGAATCAATAATCGTTCAAGCATCTCAGTTCAACTTTGATTTTAAAAAGGCAATGCAAGAAAATAAGTTAATAATAATCGATGCTTTACTAGGTGGAGAAAAAGAATGGACTTTGAAATCTTTAGATTTGGATGAACTCGTCAGTAAAGTAATTGATGCTAAAAAGAAAATTGGTTATGGAAGAGGAAGGCTCGTAATTGACTCTTTGTCAGCTTTTTGGCTTGATAAACCAGCAATGTCAAGAAGGTTTACTTATTTTTTAAAGAAGGTTCTCTCCAAATGGGATTTTACAACTTACGCTACTTCACAATATGCAATCACTACTTCTGAAGCTTTCGGATTTGGAGCAGAACATATTGCTGACGGCATAATAAGATTTAGAAGGTTGATGAGAGAAGGTAGAATAAACAGATATTTAATAATTGAGAAAATGAGACAAACTGAACATAGTTTATACATGCAGCAATTTGAAATAATAGATAATGTGGGAATTGTAATAATAGGTCAAGCTGAAGAGAGGAAAGAAGATTATGCTTTACCCCAAAGCGTTAAAAGAAAAGTTTTAGAAGTACAAAAAGAGAGAGAAAAAGAATTATAATTGGAAATTGAAAATCAAATAAAGAAATATTATGATAAATATGAAGTACGAGAAAACATTAGTAAGTTTTGTAAAAGTCGCTGGATTGCTTTACACTGTCAAAAAGATAAACTAATACTAAGAAGATATTTTAAAAATTCTAAAGTTCCCTTAAATATTGAAGGTAATAGTATTGAAAATATTCTTCAAGAAAATTGTATAGGAGTGACAAGAAGCGTATATGCAAGTGCCAATTTATACAAAAAAATTCAAAGTTTAAAAGATGTAGAAGAAGCAAGTAATATTATTGCTTGCACACCAACTTTTGATGTAGATAGTTCAATAGCTAATTGGAGAAAAACAATAGAAATTGTAAAAGAAATAATTTCTATTTTGAATAAATACAAGGTTGAAAAATCGATAATCGTAAAATGGTCTGGTGAAGGGTGCCATGTTCATATTAACGAAAAAGCCATTCCTTTTGAAAATTATAAAAAATACCATCCTTTAGACATTGCATATAGAATTGTTGAATTTATTAGTAGAAAAGTGACTGATGAAATTTTTCAAAGAAATCTTGGATTTGGTCAAGTTAGAGTTGAGAATAAAATGGATTTGAAGAGAATTTTTACCGCTCCGCTTAGCTTGCATCGAAAACTATTCACGGCTTGTATTTGTATTAATTTAAACGAAATAGATAATTTTGATATAAGTTGGGTTAACCCTTTTAAATACAAACATCATAATGGATGGGATTATTTTGAAGATAATGAAGCTTCATATCTTGTGGATGCCTCAATAAGAAATATAACTTCATCTTATTTTTTTAAATATAAGAGGAAATATCCTCCTTTAGATGAACACATCAGAAAATATTTAGATCAAAACTAAAAAGGAGATTGGAGATAAGGCTAAATTAAATAATAAGATAAATTTATAAGTTAAACATCTATTCAAGAAATTCAATATAGTATAGAATGATCTGTTATCCTTTAGCAATTGGTTAAGCTATCTGCAATTAAATATGGAATTTCAGTTAAGGTCATTTCTACATGGAAAAAGCATTAATATTCTTATTATTTCATCCAACACTATATTTTTTGATAAATATAAGTGAATTTGGTTGAGGATCGTTTTAGAGACTTGTTTTAGAGAACATCATTAGAATATTTTTGTTTCATATAGAACCAAAAATTTAAATATTATAATCTTTAAAAAAAGCTAAGATTTAATGCAAATTAAAAACGATAAGGACTTAAAGGCTATTCTTCTTCTCGAGGATGGTTCCTTCTTTATTGGTTCTCCCTTTGGTTTTCCAAGAAAGGTAATTGGTGAGGTAGTATTTAATACTGGAATGGTAGGCTATAATGAATCTCTTACAGATCCTTCTTATAAAGGTCAAATTTTGAACTTCACATATCCTTTAATTGGAAACTATGGTGTGCCTAGTAATATAAAGGACAAATGGGGGATACCCCTATTTTTTGAGTCAGAAAAGATACAGGTTTCTGGATTGGTTGTTTCTGAACTCTGCAAATATCCAAGTCATCCTACATCTGTAAGAAGCTTACATGATTGGATGCTTGAGGAAGGAATACCTGGAATTGAAGGTATCGATACTAGGGAATTGACAAAAAGATTAAGAGATAAAGGAGTAATGATGGGTTTGCTAGATTTCTATTATGATAAACCTGATATCGATGAATTGTTGAGCGAACTAAAAAGCTCTAATAAATATGATGAAATAAATTATGCAAACCAAATTGAATTAAGTGAACCCATTGTGTATGAAAACGAAGGACCTACAATAGCCTTAATAGATTGTGGAGTAAAAAACAACATTATAAGAAATCTTCTTAAAAGAGAATTCAAAGTTATAAGATTTCCCCATAATGTTAATGTTGAGAAAGTTTTAGAATATGATCCAAAAGGAGTGGTACTTAGTAATGGACCAGGAAATCCAAAAAAGTTTAATGAAACTATAAAATTGATAAACGACTTAATTGAATACAATTTACCTTTACTTGGAATTTGTTTAGGTAACCAATTAGTTGCAATTTCGCTAGGTGGAGACACCTTTAAAATGAAATACGGACATCGTGGCCAAAATAAACCGGCTATATTTTTAGGTGATGGACTAACATATGTTACTAGCCAAAATCACGGATATGCTGTAGATTTAAATTCCCTCAATGAAACTGGGTTAAAGGTATGGTGGATAAATGCTGATGATAAAACTATTGAAGGATTGGCTCATTACAAAAAGCCAATAATAACTGTACAATTTCATCCTGAAGCTACACCAGGGCCTTATGATACAACATTTGTTTTTGATTACTTCGTTAGAATGATTGAAAGAGGTAGATCTATTTATGCCTAAATTGAGTAATATCAAAAAAGTAGTCGTTCTTGGAAGTGGTGCAATAAAAATTGGTGAAGCAGGTGAATTTGATTATTCGGGGAGTCAATGCCTTAAAGCGTTAAGAGAAGAAGGAATTTATACAGTTCTTGTAAATCCGAATATTGCCACAATACAGACAGATGAAAGAATGGCTGATAAAGTTTATTTTCTACCTGTTACTCCTGAATTTGTTAAATCTGTTATAGAAAAAGAAAGGCCCGATGGTATTATTCTTACATTTGGAGGCCAAACAGCTTTAAATTGTGGAACAACTCTAGCTAAACTTGGAATATTAGAAGAATACGGTGTTAAAGTTTTAGGAACTTCTGTAGAAACAATTGAAACAGCTAGTGATAGAAAGAAGTTTAGAGATACTATGATTAAAGCTAATCTCCCTGTTGCAAGGAGCGCACCTGCATATTCTGTTGAAGAAGCTAAAAGAATTGCTAACGAATTAAAATATCCTGTAATGATTCGTGTAGCATTTACCTTAGGAGGAAAAGGAGGAGGAATTGCATATAATGAACAGCAATTAGAAGAAATTGTAGATAGGGGCTTAGCACATAGCCTAATAAAAGAAGTATTAATTGAAGAGTATCTTGGAACATTGAAACAAATAGAGTATGAGGTCATGAGAGATTACAAAGGTAACTCAATAACAGTCTGTAACATGGAAAATATACTTGCAATGAGGGTACATACAGGAGATAATATTGTAATCGCTCCTAGTCAAACTTTAAACAATGAAGAATATCATAAATTGAGAAAAGCTTCTATCGATGTTGCCAACACTATAGGAGTTGTTGGAGAATGTAATGTTCAATTTGCTTTAGATCCTACAACGGGCAATTATTATATTATTGAAGTAAATCCAAGGATGTCAAGATCTTCGGCGCTTGCATCAAAAGCAACAGGTTATCCATTGGCTTATATGGCTGCAAAGCTTGCAATAGGATATACTTTAGATGAATTAATAAATAAAGTCACTAAGTTAACAACAGCTGCCTTTGAACCAGCTTTAGATTATGTCGTTATAAAAATGCCGAGGTGGGATTTCAGTAAATTTACAAGAGCTGATAGAAGGTTAAGAACACAAATGAAATCGGTAGGTGAAGTGATGGCAATTGGAAGAAATTTCGAGGAAGCGATACAAAAAGCAATCAGAATGCTTGATATTGGTAAAGACGGATTGGTTGCAAATTATGATGATTCTGATGATAATATAGATAAAATTATAGAGAATCTAAAAAATCCAACAGATGAAATCCTTTTTTATGTAGTTAAGGCAATAAAGAAAGGAATTGACATAAAATATATAGAGAATTTAACTTGCATTGATGAATGGTATCTTAGAAAAATAGAAAACATTATCAAAATTGAAGAAGAACTAAAAAATTTAAATGTTGAAAAAGAAAAGCCTGAAGTGTTAGAAGAGAAAATTAGGCGGGCTAAAAAGTTTGGCTTTTCTGATAAACAAATTGCTAAATGTCTAAATGTTGAAGAAGAATTTATACGAGAATTCAGAAAAAGGAAAAATATTATACCAGTTATAAAGCAAATTGATACATTGGCTGCTGAATGGCCTTCTAAAACTAATTATTTGTATTTAACGTATAACGGAGAAACAGATGATATAGACCTCAAAACAAAAAAAGAAAAAGTAATAGTTTTGGGTGCAGGACCGTATAGAATTGGTAGCTCCGTAGAGTTTGACTGGGGTACAATGAATATGGTTTGGGCATTGAAAGAAAAAGGAATAGAAGAAACGATTGTAATTAACTGCAATCCAGAAACAGTTTCAACAGATTATGATATGAGCGATAAGCTGTACTTTGAAGAATTAACAGTTGAAAGAATTCTTGATATATATGAAAAGGAGAATCCTATTGGTATTGTAACTAGTGTTGGTGGACAAATCGCTAATAATGTTACTCCTAAGCTAGCAAAATATGGTGTAAAAATTTTAGGTACAGATCCCAAGAGCATTGATAGTGCAGAAGATAGAGAAAAGTTTAGTAAAATGTTAGATGAACTTGGAATAAAGCAGCCTAAATGGAAAGCTTTTACAAATCTTCAAGACATATATGATTTCGGTTTAGAAGTAGGATATCCTTTATTAGTAAGACCTTCTTACGTCTTAAGTGGTTCAGCAATGAAAGTTGTTTGGATTCCTTCTCAGCTTAAGCAGTACTTAACAGAAGCAGCGAAAGTTAGTAAAGAATATCCTGTTGTCGTTAGCAAATTTATTAGAGAAGCATTAGAAGTTGAAGTTGATGCAGTTTCCGATGGTGAGAATACATTTATAGGAGCTATTATTGAGCATCTAGAATATGCTGGTCTTCATTCAGGAGATGCTACGTTAGTTATTCCACCTCTAAGATTAAATAAATCGGTTGAAGATAAAATAATAGATATTACGAATAAGATTGCAAAGGCTTTAAGGATAAAGGGTTTATTCAATGTACAATTTTTGGTAAAAGATAACGATGTATATGTAATTGAATGCAATTTAAGGGCGTCTAGATCGATGCCATTTGTTTCTAAAACAAATAAGGTTAATTTAGTTGATTCGGCGGCTGAAGTTATTCTTAAAGGCAAATTGCCTGAAAACATTTTTAAAAATCCAAGAGCAAAATTTGCTGTAAAAGTTGCTCAATTTTCCTTCATGCAAGTTGATGATGCAGATCCAATATTGGGTGTTGAGATGCAATCCACTGGTGAAGTTGCTTGTTTTGGAGATACATTTCATGAAGCATTTTTAAAATCGCTCATAGCTGCAGGTTATAAAATTCCTTTCGAAGGAGGAAACGTATTCATATCAGTTGGAGGAGTAGAATTGAAATCTAAAATATTACCGCTAATCTATAAACTAAAAAATCTAGGTTATAAGATATTTGCTACAGAGCATACTGCTGAGTTCTTAAAGAAAGAAGGTATTGATGGAATAATAGTTTTGTACAAAGTTAAAGAGCCTGAAAGGAAGCCTAATATTCTAGACTATCTTAAAAATAGAGTGCTTGACATGGTAATAAATATTCCGAGTGCTTTTACTTTATATAAGTATGCAGAAGTATTGGAAGATGACTATATAATTAGAAGAAAATCTGTTGAACTCAACATACCTGTTTTCACAAATTTAGAGATGGTAAGTGCCATTGTTGAAGGTATAGAATGGTTTAGAGAAAATTTATCTAAGAATAAATTAGAATATAATTGGATAAATTGGAAAGTATAAATAGTATAGCAAGAAAACTATTCGAAAAATATTCCAATGTATATGATCCTACTATTCTAAAAAAAAGCGAATTAATTGAACTTTTGAATTCATTGGAATTAAAAATAGAAGAAAAAGAAAAAATAATTTCTAACGATGAAATTTTATTAAATTTAATCTTTGCCTGGTCTAATATTATTTTTAAAGAAAAATTTGAGTAATGAAGAAGAAATAATAAGGAGGATCAAGGAGAAGAAATTATTCATTACGAAGGATGCTATTGATGAATTATTATTTTTTTATCATAATTATAGCCAAATAGAGAAAAACCTTGATTTAATATTCAGTTTGATAGATCAAACACAAGGTCTTGTTACAAAAGATGCCATTAAAAAGATATGTGAAAAAGTGATTTCAAAGTACTATGTATCTGAAGATAAACAGGTAACAAAAAGCGCTTCAAGAAAAATAAATCTAGAAAATATCGATGCTACGACTGGCTATTTGGGCTTTTTACATGATAGATTCGAAAAAATGAAAAAGGTTATAGAAAGAGTAAACTCTGTTAGAGCTAATCTTGAAAGTTCAATGGTAGATAAAGTTTTGGATAAATCAAATGTAAGAATAACTGGTTTACTTACAAACAAAAGAGAAGGTAAATTCGAATCATTTATTTTAGAATTTCAGGATAATTATAGTAATTTTATAGTTATAGTTCCTGGAAAGAATAGACGTCTTGTAGAAATAACTGAAAATTTGGAAATAGGTGACGTTGTAATAATAGAAGGCGAATTAGTGAAGAAAAAAGATGGCTCTTATTATATCAAAGCAAATCATTTTTATGAAACTGACCTTGAATGGAATAGGAATAAGCGGAATGGTAATGGTTACATCGTATTCATATCAGATATAAGGATGGGAAACGAAAAATTTTCGGAGGAGAGTTTTTTGAATTTCATAGATTTTCTGAATGGGAAAATTCCAGAATATGAAGAAATCTCAAAAAATATACGAGCATTAATCATAACAGGAGATTTAGTTGAAGGAATAGACTTGAATCTATTAAATAGTACAAATAACAATTCCGATATTAAATTTCAATATGAGAATCTGGCGAATCTTTTAACAAAAATAAACAAGAACATAACAATATATGTTCTACCCGGTGAAAGAGATGCGCAGTTGCCTTTGATACCTTTTCTGGGATTTGATAGAGAACTTGTTGATCCTTTATTGAAATTAGAAAATATAAGAATTGTAGACGACCCTTCATTTTTAAAGATTGAAAATTTAAACATTTTAGCTACACATGGATTTTATTTCGAAAATCTCTATAGAAATTTGTTGATTAAATATGATAAAAAAGATGCATTGGTAAAAGCAATCTTCAAAGTTATTAAAAAACGAGAATTAATCCCAAATTTGAATATAAAAGGCTTATTGCCAATAGGCTTCGATCCATTCATAATTGAAGAACCTATTGATGTTTTTGCTTGTGGACATTACAATATTACTATTCATAACTATTATAAAAATTGTTTTGTATTAAGCAATTCAAATTGGATAAAAATCCATGAAGAAAGTTGCTCTGTTTATATTATAAACGCTTCAAATTTTGATTTTAAAAGACTGATATTCTAATTCTAAAATTTTATTTAAATTAAAAATACTTCTACAAATTAGATGTGCTAATCTTATCGGTTCAGGAATCTTTCCAAAAATAGTTAAATTTCCTATAATTTTTTCAGCTTTAAGTGGTTCAATACCGATATTTTCATAATAAATGTCTTTAAATTTTATAATTTTTGGAAGCTTTTTTATGATTGTTATTCTTTTATTTGCATCTTTAAAGTGCTTATTTATTGCAGTGAAAATACGCTCAAAGTTTGGCAATCTATCCAATATAACAATAACAGGTATTCCTGTTAATTTATTTACTTCGACGAAATCAATAATGTTAAATCCTCCAAACGTAACACCTTGAGATAGAATTAAATCTGGTCTTTTTCTATTTATAATAGATAATAATTTATTTGTTCCGTCTAAACCGTCTATTTTTATACTTCTGAATATTACATCGATAATTCTATAATTTTTATAATAAACTGCTACGAGTGGAATTCGAGGTTTATGCTTTGAAAATTTTAGCAAAGGTATAAATCCGCCATCATCTATGCCAACTACTAATTTCATATATCAATTTTGCAAACCTTTCATCTGTTTTTAGAGTATTCTCTATTTCATTCATAGTTATTCTTAAAGAAATATATTTTGTTCTGCCATACCTTCCCTTACTTGTTAAATTAGCTCTGATTAACCCTCCCATCTCAAGTTCATTTATAATATCACTTACACGTCTTGCAGTTAAGGGATCATAATTTAAATCTTTACAGAATTTAACATATTCTTCATATACTTCACCAGTTATGCAATCTCTTTTTTCCTTCATTTGTAGTGAATAGATCGAAAATAAAACAAGCTTTGAATGGAGAGGTAATGAATTTATTATTTCATATATTTTGTCTCTTTCCATAATCGATAACGCAACTTTAACTTCATCTTCTGTTATTTTTGTTAAATTATTTCTTTCCGCTATTTCACCAGCTATTCTTAAAAGATCCAATGCTCTTCTAACATCGCCTTTTTCTTTTGCTGCTATAGAGGCGCATAAATTAATTACGCCTTCATCGAAGCTTCCTTCATAAAGAGCAATTTTTGCTCTTGCTGTAAGTATATCCTTTAATTGTTCAGCTGTGTAAGGTGTGAAGACTAATTCCTCTTCACTAAGACTGCTTCTCACTCTAGGATCCAAGTATTCTTTAAAGTGGAGGTCGTTCGTTATACCTATTAATGAGACCTTTGTGGAAATCTCTTCAGAATTTATTCTTGTTAATTTATAAAGTATTTCATCGCCGCTTTTTTTAACTAAATGGTCTATTTCATCTAGAACGATTATCAAAGCTTCAGATTTTCTTTTCATTTCTCTAACTATTCTTTGGTAAAGCTCAGCAACAGCTATACCTGTATGAGGCGTTTTCAAATTGTAATACTCATTTAAAACTTTAAGTACACGATAATTAGTATCATCGATTTTACAATTTATTATAATACTATTAACAGAAATAGGGGATTGATGGGATAATTTTTCCTTCATGAATTTTAATACATGCTTTGTTGTAGCTGTTTTACCTGTACCAGGATAACCATAAATAAAAACATTTGAAGGCCTCATACCCTTTAGAATAGGTAAGAATAAAACTTCAGCAAGCTTATAAATTTCTTTATCCCTATGTGGAAGTTCATCTGGAATGTAATCAGGTCTTAATGAATCAGGATTTTTAAATATTTTTGACCTTTGCATTAATTTGTTGATGAGATCATCTAGATTATGACCTGACATAAAAGTAAAATATCATCTTTTTGTTATAATTTAAGCTTTTTCTTTTTTCTCTCCTTTTATAGTTCGTATAATTGGAAAAATTATAAGACTTGGATTCATTGATTTATAATTTTTATCAACAGAATTTTTTGGCTAATTTTACAGCGTTGGAATAAATAAAAAGACCATCACCTTCTTCCTTTAAATTTGGAAATCTAGTCCAATTGGGATGCTGGTATTTAATGACAAATTTTTCAGGATGCGGCATTATACCAAATACATTGCCGTATTCATTAGTTATCGCAGCTATATTCATTACTGAACCATTCGGGTTATATGCTTCATCCACAATACCATTAATGGAAGAATACAGATAAACTACCTGATTTGATTCAAAGATTTTTTCTAATTCTTTTTTATTACAAACGAATCTGCCTTCGCCATGGTTTATAGGCAAGTATATAACATTAGGAGAATTCTTCGTAAGTAAACATATTGATTTTGGATTTATTTTTAAATAAACCCATGTGTCTATAAAAAGCCCATTTTTGTTAATTATTAAAGAAGCACTTTGATTAACTTCATTTGAAAAAGGTAAAAAGCCAGATTTGATCAAAGCTTGAAAGCCATTGCACACACCAAGAACAGGCTTACCCTCATCTATGAATTTTTTCAATTGATGTTTAAGATTATTTTTAAGTATATTGCTAAGAATCTTGCCAGCGCTTATAGAATCTGCATATGAAAAACCACCAGGAATTACAAGCATTTGATAATCATCCAACTTTTTTTCACCTTTAATTAGCACGTTTATATGTAATATTTCAGGATCGCCCCCAGCAATTTTTATAGCTTCTGCAGTTTCTAAATCGCAGTTTGTTCCAGCAGCCCTTAAAACGAGACATTTAGGTCTCATGTTAAACGATGCTGGTTTTATAGGCTTTTATTATATCGCTTAGCTCTAGGTCAATTATTTTTTCATCCTCCATGCTAAAGACTAATCTTTTTTCGCTAGTTACATACCCTATTTTTGCAAAAGGTATGCCACGAATAGCGAATTCGAATTCCTTTTCATAACCTTGTGCAACCTCTACAATTAACCTAGAGTTAGATTCGGAAAAGAGGATTTTATAAGGTTTATTTAGATTCGTCGGTACCTTTGATAGATCAATTTCTACTCCACAATTGCCTCCTATGCACATCTCAGCGATTGCAACAGATAATCCGCCTTCAGAACAATCATGGCATGATTTAACCAACCCCCTATCAATAGCTTTTATTACCTTTTCATATATTATCTTAGCCCTCTCTGGATTTACATTTGGAACTTCACCGCCATCAATACCAAATTTTCTATAAAATAAGGATCCTCCTAGTTCATCAGATGTAAATCCAAGAATATACACGTAATTTCCACTTCTTTTGAAATCCATTGTAACAGATTTTCTTACATCAGGAATAATACCTATTGCTGTAATCATTAAAGTAGGAACGATTTCATGCCTTTCATTGCCTTCAATATATTCATTGTATAAACTATCTTTACCAGATATAAACGGAGCATCATATCCTTTTGCACCATCGTAGCATGCTTTGCAAGCTAAAACTAACTTCGCGAGCTCTTCTTTTATCATCGGATTACCCCAACTAAAATTGTCCAATAGTGCTATTCTCCTTCCACCGCATGAAACATTATTACGTATTGCTTCATCAATAGCTGAAAGAGCCATTCGATATGGATCGATAGAATAATTCGGATTTCCACCATTGGATATAACAATTCCCTTCCATGAATGGTAAAGTGGCTTTAAAACTGCAGCATCACCTGGTGCATCTAAATTCAATCCTTGTAAAGGCTTTATAATTGTTCTTGCTCCCACTTCATGGTCGTATTGCCTTATTATCCATTCTTTACTTGCAATGTTAGGATCTGAAGTTAAAGATAATAAAACTTGATTATAATCCAATTTGATTAATTTTTGTTCATTTATTGATAAATTTTGATTGTTGCTTGCGAGAAAAGCATTTAAAGTTAATTTAGGAGGGTTTGAAAATAGAAAATCTAAAGATAAGTTTCCTACAACACTTTCACCTTGTTTAATAACAACTCTTTTGCTATCATTTACTTCTCCTATTACAGTAGCTTCACAATCTTCCTCATCAAAGATCCTTTTAATTTCTTCAAGGTTTTCTTCAGGCACTGCAAGAAGCATTCTTTCCTGAGATTCGGAGATCCAAATTTCCCATGGATCCATATCTAAATGCTTTAAAGGTATCTTATCTAAACTAATTTCAGCCCCTAAGTTTCGGAAAGATTCACAAACAGCTACGGCCAATCCACCTCCGCCTAGGTCTGTAACTAAAGAATACAAAGGTCCTTTTGGATGGTCTCTAGCTCTTATTATACCTTCAATTATTTTCTTTTCTTCTATCGGATTTCCAATCTGAACAGCTGCATAGTATTTTACACCTGTTGTTTTTGTTATCGAAATTGATGCAAAAGATGCACCTTTAATTCCATCCCTGCCTGTTTTTCCTCCGACAAGCAACATTTTATGACCTGGCTTAGGGTTTCGCACGTATTTATTTTTGGGAAGTATTCCAACAGAACCTACAAAGACCAACGGATTCCTTAGGTAACTATTATGGAACTGAACACAGCCATTGACAGTAGGTATACCAACCTTATTGCCATAATCAGCAATACCTGCAACAACTCTCTTCAACATAATTTTAGGGTGATATGCATCAGGTGGTAAATTATTATAATCAAGTGTAGGATATGCGAAAAAAAGATAGTCCATAGTTGCAATCGGCCTTGCTCCAACTCCTATTATATCTCTATATATACCTCCTACACCTGTATGAGCTCCACTGAATGGATCCAGCGCTGTAGGATGATTGTGAGTTTCAACTTTCACTGCAATCGCATATTCTTCATCAAATTCTATTATTCCAGCATTATCTTCGAAAACTTTTAAACACCACTCTTTGTTCAATTCTTTTGTAGCTTTTTCAATGTAGCTTTTGAAAAGGCCGTCTATTTCTTCATTGTTAAATACGATCTTGGATTTAAAGGTTTTATGATAACAGTGCTCTGACCAAAGCTGTGAAAATGTATGAAGTTCGACATCAGAAGCTTTTCTTTTTTCTGATCTATAATAATTCTTTATAGCTATTAACTCGCTTATGTTTAATGCTAAAGATAAATTTTCATTCAGTTCGATTAATTCTTTTTCTGAAAAATCGTAAACAGGAAAATAATTTACAATCATTTTAGCGCTCTTCAATTACTATTTCATGCAAAAGCTTATTTGATATAAGCCTGCTAGCTGCATCAACCAACTTTTCTTTAGAGATCTTCTTTGAAAAAACATAAGAATAGAAAGATCTTAGATCTTCAAATTTGTTTCCATAAACAGAATTTAATGCTCTAAGAATTATTTGGTCATTTGGATTCAACACTTCTTTCCTAAATACTATATGAAAAATATACGCGTTGTTTATATTTAACTTACTCGGTATTGAAAAGTTTTCAAAAGATGATATTTCATAATCTTCCAATAGTTTATCTACAAAAAAATCTTCAGTGATTTTTATCAATTCCTGTTCAGTTAAGCTTGTCGTTATAATGTAATTTATATATATTTTTTCTAGAACGTCAAATTTAAGAAATTCAATAAATTCAGACTTATAAATTTTAACCAATGAATTATATTCATCATTCTTAAACCAGATCTTTAAATGCCAGTCCATGAAACTATTTTATTCTTAATAATTTAAAATAGTTTTAAATTATTGAATGTATAACTCTTTATCCAATATAAGGAAAACAATTTTAGAAAAAAGGGTTTCTATGAATAAGAATGAAGTTAATAAGCTTAGCAACTTCGTGATAGATAATTTGAAAAAAATAAATGAGATAAATGAGGCAAATTGCATACTTGGTTACTATCCAATTAAAAATGAAGTTAACATACTACCATTCCTTAAGTCTGTTAGTCTAAATAAAACAGTATGCTTACCTTATAGTTTGAAGAAAGAAAGAAATTTAATATGTATTAAAGTTAAAAATTGGAATGATTTCATCCATGATCCGCACGGAATACCAGCCCCTAATTCAAATGAAATCGTTGAACCAGAAAAAATAGATGTTGCATTAATACCAGCTATTGCTTTTGACCTTAAAGGATACAGACTAGGTTATGGATTTGGATATTATGATAACTTCTCTTCTAATTTAAAGAGGGCTTTAAAAATTGGCATAGTATTTGACTTTCAAATAATTGAAGAAATTAATAATAAAGGAATGAAAGTTGATATCCTAGTTAGTGAAAAAAGATTAATTAAAATACAATAGTTTGTCAATAACTTCTCTAACTCTGACAGATTCCTTTACGTCATGAACTCTAATTATATTAGCGCCTTTAATTATCATGTAAGCGAGCATGGCTAAAGATGCCTCAAGCCTTTCTTCAACAGGTAAGTTTCCTATTATTTTTCCTACAAAAGATTTTCTTGAATGTCCAACTAAAATAGGCAAACCTAAGCATTTAAAAACATCCAAATGTCTTATTATTTCTATGTTTTCCTCAAAATGTTTCCCAAAGCCAAGCCCTGGATCTATCAATAATTGTTTCTCACTTAGACCTTTTTCCTTAGCATAAATAATTTTTCTCCTTAAAGACCTTAGAATATCTACTACTACATTGTTATAATGAATGTTTTTTTGCATTATGCTTGGATTTCCTCTTATATGCATGAGTACGATGGGTACATTATATTTCAAACATATTTCTGGCATTCTTAAATCTGCGATAAGACCGGATATATCATTTATTAAATCAGCACCTGCAGATATCGCTTCTTCAGCTACTCTTGAATAGTATGTATCAATCGATATAGGTATATCACTTTTTTTCCTTATTTCTTTTATCACAGGAATAACTCTTCTTATTTCTTCTTCTTCAGAAATCCTGATTGAGCCTGGCCTTGTAGATTGACCCCCAACATCGATAATGTCAGCATTTTCTTCTATGATTTTAAATGATCGATTCAATGCTGAATCAAAGTTAAAATATCTTCCACCGTCATAAAAAGAATCAGGAGTAACATTAAGTATCCCCATTATGTAACTCTTTTTTGAAAAATCAAAGAGTCTAGAACCTATTTTAATATATGAAGGGGTAGATAGATAATTGATCAAACATTTACTTGCATCATCCAATATAGCAAAAGATTTTAAATTTTGAAATTTACTATATTCTTCTTCAGATTTAAGATATATCTCAATATTTATGTAATCATTACTTGATTTAGATATTTCAAAATTTATACCTATATTCTTAATCTGACTTATAATCTCGTTAGCTAATTTCTCTTCAACTTCTTCAATTAAAATTTTATAAGAATTAAAACCATACTTAGTGCTAATCTTAAATACTGCAAAGTTAGGATTAAGTAAGTGCATAGTATATATAAATATTGTACAAATAAAGATGTTTTCTCATAAGCAATATATTCATTTAAATATTTATATATAAATATGTAAATTAAACTGATTAAGCTTAATTAAATTTAATCTTAAATTTCTCTCGTCATACAAAAAATTGTATGGATCCTCTCTTAACATCTTTTGGTCTATTGATATTTCGCTTAATATTCGGTATATCTCTAGTACCTCATGGAATAGCTAAAATTAAAAACTATACACAAACTAAATCTTGGATGAAGCAGATAAATTTACCAGGTATACTCACAGATCTAACAATCCTTATAGAAGTGCTTGGCGGAATATTAGTAATACTTGGAATTCTTAATTTCATTGTAGCTATAATTTTAATAATATTCTTTTTAGGAACAACTATTCTAAGTGTTAGTAAATTAAAGAAACCCGTTGCAACAGGAAACGCTCCAGGATTGGATTTAGATTTGTTATACTTAGCTGGATCTATATTACTTCTATTCTCTGGACCGGGCGATTTTGCAATATACGCAGGGCCTCAACTTTCCACATTCATACAGATTTAAGGTATAGGATCACTAGCAAAAACTCTATCAAAATCTTCGTTCAAAAGGGAACGTCGAGCTTCACCTACAGTAAAAACAGAACCTGTAATTAAAATATAATCATCTTTTTTTGAAATTTTTTTTGCATGATTTATAGAATTCTCTACACTATCTATTATTGCTGCATTCAAATTCTTTGAAATCTTTCTTGAATAATTAATTAGAATGCTTGGCTCTATAGCTCTGCCCATGACATTATGCTTTGTAAATAATATTCTATCAGTCAAGCTAATTAAAGAATTAACCATTTTTGAATAATCTTTATCATTTGATATGCTTACTATAGATATTGGTTTTGATTTAAGATTCCGTCTCAGAAAATTGCAAAGAATTTCCATCGCTGTTGGATCTTTTGCACAATCTAGAATGAAATTAAATCCATCTTTTTCGATAATTTCCATTCTTCCTGGCCATCTTATTTTATCAAGTGTGTCCAAAATTGTATTATCGTTAATTTCAAAGTAATAATTTTCTAAAAGCTCAATTACAGCTATAGCTATTGAGGCATTGCTTATTTGATGTTCACCTAGCAAAGATAATTTAGCCTCCTTAAAATTCCTTTTTATCCCATAATAATTAAAAATGTTTTCTTTCAAATTACTTAGAACCTTTTCGTACTTGATAGATGATTTATCATTGCTTGAAACGGTGAAAAGCTTGCAATTCAAAGCTTTACATTCCTCAGATACTACATTCATTGCTTCTGATGGCAAATCAGCTGAAACAAAGTATCGATTTTCCCTAGCTATGCCAACTTTGTTCCATGCAATCTCTTTAAGTGTGTTTCCAAGTATTTTTGTATGCTCTAGATATACAGCTGTTAAAGCTGAAACTAAAGGATCAAGTGTATTTGTTGCATCATATCTACCACCAATGCCAACTTCATAAACGCAAACATCAACATTTTCTTTAAGAAAATAAAGAAGAGATAAAACATATGTAACCTCGAAAAAAGTAGGATAATATTCTATTCTACTTCTTATCGCTTCTATTTTACTGTATATTTCGTTTGCAATTTCAACAACATTCTCTTTACTAATTTCCTTAGAATTTATGGAAATTCTTTCAGTGTATCTATTTAGATGAGGTTTAATAAACTTTCCAGTTTTATATCCTGATCTTTCCAAAATTTTAGATATGATTTCAACAGTTGAACCTTTTCCTCCGCTTCCTGTAATTAAAATACTTTTAAGCTTTTTCTCAGGATTATTGAATTCCTTTAAAAGAACTTTAACGTTTTCTACGCCATAAGTCATTCCAAATCTTCTTAGATTATATAGCCATGATAAGAAATCTTCGTAGCTTTCGAACTTTTTCATATCAATGTCTGAATGCCCTAATACCTGTAAACACCATTGCAATATTGTGTTCATTTGCTGCTTGAATCACTTCTTTATCTCTAATAGACCCGCCGGGCTGAATTATTGCAGTTATTCCAAATTTTGCTGATAAATCAATGCTATCTCTGAAGGGAAAGAAACCATCAGAAGCAAGAACCGCATTCTTCGTATTTCCTCCACTTTTTTCCAATGCAATTTTTACAGAGTCAATTCTACTCATTTGACCAGCCCCTATACCTAAAGATACTTTATTTTTAGCTACAACAATTCCATTGGATGAAATTCTTTTGACAATTTTCCAAGCAAAAATTAAATCTTCTAATTCATCTTTATTAGGCTTTCTTTCTGTAACGAAAATCAAATCTTTATTACTTATTTTTTTAACGTCCCTAGATTGAATTAGAATTCCATTAACAATGCTTCTTAATTCTAATGCATACGAAAGACCGGAGCCTAAACCTTCACATCTTATTATTCTTGTCTTCTTCTTAGAGCTCAATATTTCAAATGCTTCATCTTCATAATCTTTTGCAATAATTACATCAAAAAAATACTTTGAAATAACTTTAGCTAATTCCTTATCGACCATGAAATTAAAGGCAAGTATTCCTCCATAAGCTGAAACAGGATCAGCATTATAAGCTTTTTCAAAACATTGAATAGAATTTGAATCGCATGCTACACCGCAAGGATTTGTGTGCTTTATAATAGCGCATGCGTTTTCGTCAAATTCGGAAAGTAATCTAATAGCACTATCTATATCCAAATAATTGTTGTATGTTAGATAATCGCCATGTAACATTTGTAGCTTAATATTGGGGTCAGTATCATATTGAAATAAGAAAGCATATTGGTGTGGATTTTCCCCATATTTTAACTTCTCACCTTTAGTTAAAAGGAGTCCAAAGGAAATTTCATTTGAAAAAATTTCTGAAGCATAACTGTAAGCGACAACCTCGTAGTTAATTAAATAATTGAAAGCTTTTATAGCAAGCTTTCTTCTTGTATCTTCACGAACATAACCATGTTCTTGAATTTCTTTTAAAACTATATTGTAAGTTTCTTCATTGAAAGCTACTGTTACATACTTAGAATTTTTAATTGCTGAAGAAATTAAGGCTCTACCTCCAATGTCTAAAGAATTTAAAAAAGAATCCGGCTCTTCAATATTTATTTTGTAAAAATTTACAAAAACATAATCAATCAATCCAAGATTCTTAACACTTTCCATTTCTTCTGAAGAATCTCGATTTGCTAAAATCATTTCATGTATTAAAGGATGCAATGTCTTTACTTTTCCTCCCAATGCTTCTCTAAAACCAACAATTTCATCAACACCCTTAACTTCTATATCATTTGATAAAAGAAAATTTCTTGTTCCTTTTGTAGCAATTATTTCATAGCCGATCTCTTTTATTTTTTTGCATAGGTTTATTAGCAGTGGTGATTTTTCTTCTACAGAAACTAAAGCATATTTGTTCATTTTTATATAAGAATTAAAAAACTTACTTTTATCTATAACACTGAAACAATTCTTGAATTTAGATTTGAACATTTAAATAAAAAGATTTTACTTGAAAAGAATAATAGAATATAGTGGAAAATCTTCAATTGATTAAAAAAGGTAAAGTTAAGGATATTTATAGATTTGATAGTGATAAGCTTGCTTTTGTTTTTACAGATAGAATTTCTGCTTTTGATGTAGTTTTACCTTCACTAATACCTATGAAAGGTAAAATACTTTTCAAGTTTGCAAAATTCTGGTTTGAATATCTAAATTATCCAAATCACATGCTTGAAGCAATAGAGCCTAACATCTTGGTTGTTAAAGAACTAAAAATGATACCTCTTGAATTTATCGTTAGAGGTTATATTTATGGTTCTTTGTACGAAAGATTGATGAAAAAGGAAATTGAAATAGGCATTGAACCTATTTTAGCAAAAAAGCTTCCTAATCCATTTTTTGAAACTACTACAAAATATGAAGAAAAGGACAGACCAATTTATTTAAAGGAAATACTTGAAAATAATTGGTTAAGTATGGATGAATACGAGAAATTAAAGGATACATGCATTTATTTATATAGAAGAATGTATGAAAGAGCTGAAAATGCAGGCTTTATACTTGCTGATGTCAAATTTGAATTCGGTAGAGACATAAGAGGAAACATTTTACTCGCAGACTCATTAGGTCCCGATGAATTCAGACTTTGGCCTAAAGATAAATATGAAGAAGGTAAAATTCAAGAGAGCTATGATAAACAGCCTGTTAGAGATTGGTTGATAAAAATAGGGTATAGGGATAAATTAGAAGAGGCAAGAAAAAAAGGCTTGCCTATACCACCGCCTCCTAATTTGCCAGCATGGCTTATAGAGGAAACTAAAAATAGGTATATTGAAGCATATGAGAGGATAACAAATGAAAAAATTACCTAAATCCTATAAGGAAGCAGGTGTGGATATAGAAAAGATTAGAATGCTCCATAAAGTCTATAGGCAAACATTTGGAGGTATAAACGTCAAAATACCTGAATTTAAGCCTGTTTTACAAATAGGCCATTATGCAGGAGTTCTTGAATACGGTGATGATTACTTCGCATTTCATGTTGATGGAGTAGGAACTAAAATACTTGTTGCTCAAATGATGAATTATTATGAAACTATAGGCCAAGATGTAGTAGCAATGGGAGTTAATGATTTGGTTTGCATAGGAGCTAAACCTGTAGCGTTCATGGATTACTTAGCTATAGAAAAACCCAATAAGAAAATGATTTCTGAAATAATTAACGGAATTAGAAAAGCTGCAGAACAAACAAATGTTCATGTTATAGCTGGAGAAACTGCTGTGATTCCTGAGATGATAAAGGGAGCAAAAAAATTACACGGTTTCGATATTGTGGGATTCACATTTGGACACCTAAAAAAGGATGACCTTGTTGATGGTTCAAGAATACAGAAAAACGATGTTATCATTGGTCTAGAGAGTAATGGATTGCATAGTAACGGATATACATTAGCCAGAAAAATATTACTTGAAAAGTATAGCTTGACAGAAAAGATACCTGAATTGGGAGGCATTCTAGGAGAAGAGTTACTTAAACCAACTAGAATTTATTCTAACTGTATACTTGAGATAACTAAGAATTTGCAAGTGAACGGTTTAGCGCATATAACTGGCGGAGGATTCACAAAATTGTTAAGACTTTCTAAAAGCAAAGATATTGGATTTTCTTTAGAAAAATTCCCTCTATTGCCTCCAATTTTCAAGCTTATTATGAAAACAGGAGATATCTCTATTAGTGAAATGTTCAAAACTTTTAACTGTGGAATTGGATTCTGCATAATAGCTGATAAAGCTATTGAGGAGGAAATTCTTGAAATATGCGCAAAGCATAATATAAATGCTTACACAATAGGTAAAGTTGTAAATAAGAGAGGGGTTTTTGTAAAATATAAGGGTAGAAAAATAGTTTTATATTAAATGTTAGGAGAAAATTGTGGAATTACAGGCGCTTATACTATAGATAAAATTGCCTCTTATTTATTATACAATTCTTTAGTAGCTTTGCAGCATCGAGGACAGGAAGCATGTGGAATTGCTGTGTTAAATGGAAATGAAATAATTGTAGATAAAAGTTTAGGATTGGTTGTAAATAATTTTAACTTAGAAAGACTCGAAAAATTAAAGAGTAACCTAGGAATTGGTCATGTAAGATATTCCACAACAGGAACATCGAGTCTTTCTGAAGCTCATCCAATACATGTTAAAGATAAAAATGTTGAAATTGCACTAGCCTTTAATGGAAATATTGTAAATTTTCTTAAGATAAGGAAGGAGTTAAAAGAAATAGGTTATTCATTTGAAACTAATAGTGATGGAGAAGTATTGGCAAAGCTTTTCTTTGATGAATACAAAAGGACAGGTGATGTTGAAAAAGTTGTTGATTCGATTTTTAACAAATTAGATGGTGCATATTCTGTTGTTGCACTTACAAATAATGAAGAATTTATTGCTTTTAGAGATGAGCATGGTTTTAGGCCTTTAAATTTTGGAATAGATAATAATGGAAACATCCTTATAGCCTCTGAAACAGTTGCTTTGGATGTAAATGAAATTTCAAACTTTCAAACCATTAATCCAGGAGAAATTTTCATCGTTAAAGATGGAAATTATAAAAGGAAAAAACTAAGAGATGCAAAGCCTACTTATTGCATGTTTGAATATGTATATTTTAGCAGACCTGATAGTGTTTTTGAAAATAAAGTAATCTATGAAGTTAGATACAATCTTGGCAAAGAATTAGCTAAAACCTATAAGCCTGATGCAGAAATTATCGTCCCAGTTCCGGATACTTCAAGGCCTGCTGCTGAAGCAATTTCTCAAATGACAGGCTTGCCTGTTGTTGAAGGCCTTATTAAGAATAGATACATAGGTAGAACTTTCATAATGCCTACACAGAAAGAAAGAGATAGGAATGTAAAGGCTAAATTAAACGTCGTTAAATCCTTGATAAAAGATAGAAAAATTTTACTTATAGATGATAGCATTGTAAGAGGAACGACGATGAAAAGAATTATTGAGATGCTAAGAAAGGCAGGAGCTAAAAGAGTTGAAGTTTGGATAACATGTCCTCCAATAATATCTCCATGCTTTTATGGAATAGATATTGCAATTCACGGAGAGCTAATTGCATTGAATAAGAATGTTGAAGAAATTGCAAAAGAAATAGGTGCAGATAAGCTTTGTTATCAAACAATGGAAGGATTAATCAGAGCAATTGACCATGAAAACAAGCTATGTCTTGGTTGCTTAACTGGAAATTATCCTACAAAGCAAGCTCAAATTTTGTCAGATGACATGAAAAATAAGGAACTTAAAGAAAGAAGTAGGTATTGGGAAATCGAAGCAAGATAATGTATAAAGCTTGCGTAATAGGTGAAGGTGGAAGAGAACATGCAATTGCAAATAAACTCTATGAAGAAGGTGTTAAAATATTTTCCTACATGGCATTTAAAAATCCCGGTATAGCAAAGATTTCTTCAAAGATAGAAATAGGAAGCTTAACAGATTTTGAAAAAATCAAGAATTTTGTTTTGGAAAATAACGTAGATTTTGTAATTCCTGGTCCTGAATTGCCCATTGTTCATGGAATTGCTGATTATCTTGAAAGATATGAAGTTCCTTGCATTAGCCCTTTCAAAAACGTTGCTAGGATAGAAGGAAGCAAATCTTTTGCAAGATTGCTCATGAAAAAGCATAGGATAAATGCCTATCCAAAATTCATATTAGTTAATAGCGTAGAAGAATTCAAAACTGCAATAAAGGAAATCGATGACTATGTGATAAAGCCAGACGGACTTACAGGAGGAAAAGGTGTAAAGGTTCTTGGAGAACATTTTTTCAATGAAGAAGAAGCGTTGGATTATGCTGATAAAGTATTGAAAGCCCATGGAAAGCTTTTAGTGGAGGAAAGAATGGAAGGTGAAGAATTCGTTTTGCAATGCTTTACAGATGGTAGAAGATGTTCCCCAATGCCTTTAGTTCATGACCATAAAAGAGCTTATGATGATGATAAAGGCCCTAATACGGGAGGAATGGGTTCGATTAGCTATTATAACCATTTGCTTCCCTTTGTTCCTTCGA
>JAFMCU010000001.1 GCA_017857595.1 Thermoprotei archaeon | reverse complement strand
GCAGCTACCTGTGGAGTATTTAGTTGATATGTTAAAATTCCTGAGATTGTTCCTAGATATATGAATATTGCGATTGCTCCAATGATTGTTACCCATTCAAGCTTTTTAACGCGGCTCATTTTATCTACCCTTTCCTCTATCCCAGAATTTAATTACAAAATAAACTATTGCTCCTTCAAAAAGACTAAAGATGACGCCTGCTAATATATATGTGACTTTGTATAAATTTCCAATATCTTCGGATATTGGCGATACGGGATTCAAGTAATTTCCAAAATTTCCAACCCACATAAAAATTACAAATATTACCGCTACAATTGCAAAATAATAAAGAAGATCTTTTAGCGTCATTCTTGGATATGTTAAATGTTCCTCCTTGATTTCCTCAGAAGTTTCTACACGAATAATATTCATTCTTAAACATACAAAATTTTGTAGAATATTTAAGCTTTGCTATATATCTTTATTTTAATATATAAATTTAGAATTTAATTTAATAGATTTCAATACATTTATTGATTTTCTCGAAATTCTTAATTTTAACGCAAAAATATTTAAAAGTATATTTTTATATATTAATATGAAATAAATTGAAACAATAAAAGATATTAATATCGAAGCAATTAAAAATTAAATGCAAAAAATTAAAGTAGCAATCATAGGAGTTGGAAACTGTGCATCGGCATTAGTTCAAGGAGTCTATTATTATAAAGATGCTGATGAATCCAAAATAATACCTGGATTGATGCACGTAAGATTAGGAGGTTATCATATCAGCGATATAGAGTTTGTTGCAGCATTCGATATTGCAAAAAATAAGGTTGGAAAAGATTTATCTGAAGCAATATTTGAAAAGCCTAATTGCACTTTAAAATTTGCAGAAGTGCCTAAGCTTGGTGTAGAAGTAATGAGAGGAATGACACATGATAGTATAGGAAAATATTTACAAAATGTAATTGAAAAACATCCTTCACCTACAGTGGACGTTGCAGATGTATTAAAAAGCGCCGGAGCAGATGTTGTTATAAACTATCTCCCTGTAGGAAGCGAATCTGCAACTAAATGGTATGTCGAGCAAGCGCTTGAAGCAAGAACAGGGTTCATCAATGCAATGCCAGTTTTCATAGCAAGAGAAAAAAGATGGCAAGAAATTTTTGAAAAAAGACAAGTCCCATTAATAGGAGATGATGTTAAGTCTCAATTGGGTGCTACTATTCTTCATAGAAGTTTAGCTAAACTTTTCGTAGATAGAGGAATTATTATAGACAGAATGTATCAACTTAATGTTGGTGGTGATACAGATTTTTTGAATATGCTAGAAAGAGAAAGATTAGCGTCTAAAAAGGTATCAAAAACGCAAGCTGTTACATCAATAATACCTTATCAAATTGACCCGAATAACATACACATAGGTCCTAGCGACTATATACCATGGTTGGAAGGAAAAAAATGGGCTTATATAAGGATTGAAGGAAGAGGATTCGGGAATGCTCCAATAAACGTAGAGGTTAAACTTGAAGTATGGGATGCGCCCAATTCGGCAGGTGTTGTAATCGATGCAATAAGATGCATTAAGATAGCAAAGGATAGAAATGTTTATGGTGTATTAACAAGTCCATCTGCATATTTTATGAAGTCTCCTCCCATCCAATATCCCGATGATGTAGCAAGACAGATGGTTGAGGAATTCATAGAAGGTAAAAGAGAAAGATAAAACATTAATAAACAACAATTATATCTATTATTTAGGGGCCGTCGTTCAGCTTGGACTAGGATGCCGGCCTGGGGAGATTCTTACCCGGATCGCTGGTGACCCGGGGTTCAAATCCCCGCGGCCCCAATAATTTAAATAATTCAAGAATAAGTTAATTATTGTTTCCACAAATATTTCTGTATGGTTGAAAATTTTGGACCATATTATGAAGATTTAAAGGCAGGTGAAGTTTTAAAAAGCAAAATAGGAAGAACATTAACAGAATTCGATAATATCTGGTTTACACTACTAACAAATAATTCAAACCAAATTCATTTCAACATTGATTACACTAAGAAATATTATCAAGATGAAAATTTTAAGGGTAGGCTCGTTATTAACGGTTTGCTGACACTTTCTGTAGCAATAGGACAAACTGTAGGTGAAATCAGTTCTAGAGGGTTTATGCTTAGCATTGAAAATGTTAAATTCATTAAGCCTGTCTTTCCTGGAGATACAATTTATTCGGAGACACAAATTGTTGAAAAAAGAGAATCAAAAAGCATGCCTAGGTTTGGAATAGTAAAGGTTCATACTAAAGCGATAAACCAAGATGGTGTGGTTGTTCTCGAACTTGATAGAACAATAATGGTTCCAAAAAGAGAATATGACAGTTAAAGAAACAAGGAGAACTCAAATTTATGTGCCAGGCAACAATGAAAAGATGATAAAAAAAGCAGTCACGTTTAATGTAGATTCCATTATTTTAGACTTAGAAGATTCTGTTCCTTTGGATTATAAGGAAGAAGCAAGAAATACAATTTCCAAATTGCTCAAAGAAATTGATTTTGGAAATAAGGAAATATGTGTAAGGATAAATTCAATAGGAAATATAGAAGGATTGAAAGATTTGGTTTTTCTATATAAAGAAGACAAAATAGATTGTATCGTTGTACCTAAATCTGAAGGAGAATTGGACAAGGTACATTTTGCAACAAATAAAGCAATAATTGCTCTTGTAGAAACTGCTAAGGGATTATTGAACATCGAGAATATGTTAAATGCTGAAGGAGTTGTAGCAGTAACTTGGGGGTCTGCAGATCTTTCTTTTTCTGTAGGAGGTAAAGAGGAAAGATATGCTAAGAATGAATTTGTAAGAACTAAAATCGTGTTAGCTGCGAAACATTTTGGCATAGATGCAATTGATAAAGTTTATTTTAACCTTTCAGATTTAGAAGGTTTTAAAAATGAATGTCTTGAAGCAAAATCTTTAGGATTCAATGGTAAGCAATTAATCCATCCATCGCAAATAGAGATTGCTAATCAAATATTTACACCGAGTAAAGAAGAGATTGAATGGGCTAAGAAAATTATAAATGAGATAGAAAAGGCTAAAACTGAGAAACGTGGAGCTATTAGAGTTAATGACAAGTTAGTTGACATGGTGCATGTGAGAATTGCGAAGAAAATTCTTTCATTGAGCGATTCAACAAATAAGACAGATTAAATTAAAAAATATAAATGTTTAGATTAACCGAATAGTTATGCAAAGTCTAAAGGATTTAAAGCATCTTGTTCAGAATTATTTGAATATACAATCTAAATGCTATGGTCATTGCGATACGGTAGCTTCATTAAACTTTTTAAAAACAAGGAATAGATTAGTTGCAACGTTTAGTTGTGAAAACGGTTATGTTTCTAGAATCATAGGATATGATAATAAAGAAGATGTTTCATGGTTCAAAAATTATCTTAGAAGAAAATTGGGTGATAGAATTCAAATCGATGATAAAGATATTAGAGTAGCTACAAGGCATCCATGGGATTTGGGTATTGAAAATAAATTCAGCGAGGATTTTTTCATAAAAGAGGTTTATTGGACTCAAAATTATAGGAAATTAAGTGTAAATCCTAATGCTCTAGCTGTATTTCAATGTTTAAAATGTAAAAACTTATTTATACAAGAACTAAGTTCAAAAAATAGTTTATGTGAAAGTTGTAAATAACTATTTGTTCTTTAATGATTTAACAAGTTCACTGTTTAGCAAATTATTCACTGCTTTCCTTGTTAATTCAACACCTTCAGAATATCCTGTTAGCACATGTTTGAATGTTCCATCTTCAAATTCGAAAAATACCTGAGGGATTATATAATCATCAGACCAATCTCCATATTTCTTAACAAGTTCATCTGCTTTGCTTACAAGATCAGTGTCAATATCGTACAAATAGCAAGGTACACCTAATTCTAAAGCGAGCTTTTTCATTGGTTCAACAGTAGTTGGCATACAGTGAGGACACCAATTTGCATATACAACATGTATAGCTTTCAATTTTTTATTTTGCATGTTTGAAAATGAAACTAAGAGAAATAAAAACTTTAATTAAATCTCTTTATTTGATTGGTCATTATTATATATTGTGAATACACCACAATACCGAATTGAAAGAGATTTCTTGGGAGAACTTGAAGTACCGGCTGATGCGTATTTTGGTATCGATACATATAGAGCATATAAAAATTTTCAAATTTCGAGTTATAGATTCCCAAGAATTTTCATAAAAGCACTGGGAATAATAAAGCTTTCTGCTGCAAGGGCCAATTTTAAGCTAGGGCTTTTGGAAGAGAAGATCTTTAAAGCAATTGAAAAAGCATCTCAAGAAGTAATAGAAGGTAAATTCGATGATCAATTTATAGTCGATGTGTTTCAAACAGGTTCTGGTACTTCTACGAATATGAATGCAAATGAAGTTATTGCGAGTAGAGCTAACGAGATTTTAGGAGGTAAAAGAGGAGATAAAAAGCCTGTACATCCTAATGATCATGTAAATAAATCACAATCGAGCAACGACGTTATTCCTTCTACAATATATTTATCAGCTACAATGCTAACCATGGAGAAATTGATTCCTTCAGTTGATCAATTGTACAAGACACTTATCCAAAAATCAGAAGAATTTAAAGATATAGTAAGAGCAGGTAGAACGCATCTACAAGATGCATTACCAGTCACATTGGGACAAAACTTTTCAGCTTATGCTACTATGATTCTTCATGCAAAAGAAGAAATAGAAAAATCATTGGAAAGATTAAAAGAATTACCTTTAGGAGGTACTGCTGTTGGAACAGGCTTAAATGCTCATCCTGAGTTTGAAAAATTGGCGATAGATGAGATACGGAAAATCACTGGAATAGACTTCAAAGAAGCAAAAAACAAATTTGAAATAATGCAGACATTGAATGGTACATTAGCTTTACATTCAGCAATTAAATCTCTTGCTGCATCATTGATGAAAATATCAAATGATTTAAGATTGCTTAATTCAGGTCCAAAAACTGGCCTTGCAGAATTAGATTTACCAGCACTTCAACCTGGGTCAAGTATCATGCCAGGTAAAGTTAATCCTGTTATACCTGAGGCGGTTAATATGGTATCTGCAAGAATATTTGGCAACGATGTAACAATAACTATTTCTGTTCAAGCACCCCTGCTCGAACTTAGCACGATGATGCCAATAATAGGTTATACTTTACTTGAAAGTATTGAAATAGCATCGAATTCTTGTAAAAACTTGGCAGATAAGTGCATAACAGGAATTAAGCCAAATGTGAAAAGAATGAAAGAATATGCTGAAAGTACGACTATGGTAATAACAGCCATTGCTCCAAAGATAGGATATGATAATGCAGCATTGATCGCAAAGAAGGCTTTAGAAACAGGAAAAACAATAAGAGAACTCTTAATTGAAGAAAAGATAGTAAGCGAAAAAGATGTGGATAAAGTGTTGGATATTAAAAAAATGACACAAGGTGGTATTATTTCTTAAGCCGTTAAATTTATAGAAATAATTTTTGGTTCTGTTAAATTGTAAATCGTATTTCTAACACCTTCTCTACCACCTAAACCACTCAATTTAACACCGCCAAAAGGCAATGCGTCCCATCTTAATCTTGTACTATCGTTAATCATAATTCCACCAGCTTTAATTCTCTTTGCTAGATTAAGTGCTAGTTTTAAATCTTTAGTGAATATTGCGGCTTGTAAACCATATTCAACAGAATTTGCATATTCAACTGCTTCATCTATTTTTTCAAAGCTTACTACTGGTGCAACAGGACCAAATACTTCTTCTTTTAACGCCCTAGATTCTAACGGAACATCGTATAAGATAGTTGGATCTAAGAAATATCCTTTAAGGTTGACTTCTTTTCTTGCTGAAAAATCTTTAGCCCCTTTATTTCTTGCATCATCAATTATTTCCTTAAGATTTCTTAATGCTTCAATACTTATTACAGGCCCCATATCAGTTTTTTCATCTAAAGGATTGCCAACTACCATTCTTTTTGTATGCTCTTTAAATATTTCTATGAAGGGTTCATATATCTTATCCTGAACGAATATTCTTTTTCCTGCATTACAATTTTGGCCTGCATATTCAAATCTAGCTCTGACAACAATCGGCACAACCTTGCTCAAGTCTGCATCTTCAAAAATTATTATTGGGTCGGAACCTCCTAATTCCATCATAATTCTTTTTCCTAATTTTGTTGCCTTAGATGCAATGTTTGTTCCTGTGTTTGTGGATCCAGTGAATGTAATTCCTGCTATTTTGATGTTGGAAACAATTTCTTCGCCTAACTCATCACTCTTACCAGGTAGAACACTTAAAGCTCCTGCAGGCAAGCCAGCATCATAGAATGCTTTCGCCAATTTAATTGCGCTTATTGGAGTAGCGATTGAAGGTTTGACAACTACAGTATTTCCTGCCATCAAAACAGGTGCAACCTTATGTGCCATACTATTCAATGGAAAATTAAAAGGAAGAATTGCACCCACGACACCGATAGGTTCTCTTATTTCCATAACTATCCTATTTTCATTATTGGGAGGATATTCGTATGCATCCACTCTATGAACTTTACCTTCTAAAACGAACCTTGCCTCTTCAGCAGCAATTCTGATAAGATTAATGCACCTTAGAACTTCAACTCTAGAATCTTTTATAGGTTTTCCTGATTCCAAAGACAAAGTTTCTGCAAATTCTTCTTTATTCTCTTCTACAATATTAGCAGCTTTAATCAATATTTTTGATTTTTCTTTTAAAGGTAATTCAGAAAACTTCTTGAATGTTTCATCTGCTAAATCGATTGCTTTCTTTGTATCTTCTCTAGTAACTAAAAAAACATCCGTAAAGGGCTCTCCTGTTGCAGGATTTATTACTTTATGTATTCGATCAGTTTTTATTAATTCGCCTCCAATAATGGGAAGATACATCATCCAATCGCCTCTAAGAATATCTTTTCAACATCTTTTTTAGTAACGTTTTTAGGTGACAATGATAGTAATCTTTGTTGAGCCATTGTTCCATTAACCAATGCTTCTAAATTTTCCTTGCTGAAACCTAATTCTTTTAAAGTTGTTGGAATTCTAAGATTTTCAAGAAGATTTAAATAGCTTTCTTTAATTACCTCTGGAACTTCTCCAAAATTAACATTGGAATCGAATAAGCTTGTAACATTATAGAATCTTTCTTCATCGTATAAAGCTAAGAAATTAAAAGCATATGCTGCAGGTATAGCTGTTGCAATGCCGTGAGGGGCTATAGGATAACCAAATTCATAATCTTCAGGATACCACCTTTCAACCATACCTGCAATTGGATAAGCCATCGCATGAGGCAAATGAGTTCCAGCATGCCCAAAACCTATTCCTGCTATACTAGAAGCTAGCATTAAATAGTATCTAGCTTCTAAATCATAAGGATTAGCTACAGCCCTTTTCAAGTATCTTAAAACATATTCAATTGCCGCAATTCCGAAAATCTCGCTTAAAGGAGTTGAACCAGCATAAACAGGTCTTTCTTCTGGATTATTTACCATAGGTTTAGCAGTATAAGGTTTAGCAGTATAGGATTCGATAGCATGATTTAAAACATCCAACCCTGTTGAAGCTGTTACCATTGGGGGTACTGTAACAGTAGTTAAAGGATCAATTAAAGCAACTGTAGGTCTTATGTAAGGATTGCTTATACCGGTTTTGATCTTCAATTTTTTAATATCAAGCACTAAAACGCTCGTTGTTTCACTACCTGTTCCTCCTGTAGTAGGAATTGCTATCATAGGCTTTAAATCTCCAGGAGGATGCAAACTTTTACCAACTGGTTTGTTTACATAATCCATCAAATCACTAGGATAAGTATATAGAAGATTTAAGGCTTTGGTAGTATCAATAGTTGAACCTCCTCCTAAAGCTACAAAACCATCGATTCTAAGATTTTTTATTTCTCTGTAAGAATTTAATATTTCTTCATCTTCAGGTTCAATTCTTACCCTGTTTAAAACATGAACCTTTATATCTTTATTTTCCAAAGAATACTTTACATCCTCGAATAACTTAGAATTATACAATCTTTCACCAACAACAAGTAGAACTTCCTTTAAGCCAAGCTTTTTAGCTTCAAATCCCACTTCTTTAGATGCACCAAAACCAAATTTTATATTCTTTGGAAGATTTATGCTGAAAATTGTTTCATTTATTCCAGTATTTAAAAGATATATACTTTGCATTTAATTTTAAATCTCTTATGACAATATAAGTTTGAAGAATGGTTTTTGAAAAAATAGAATTTATAGATGATATAAATAAAATTCAAGATTATCTTTCAGATGAATCACTTTTGATAAAAGGTAAAGCTGAAAAAGTTTTCATCCCAAAAAATGAAGAAGAAGTAATAGAAATTCTTAAATACTGCTACGATGAAAATGTAAGAGTAACCATTTCTGGAGCTGGTACAGGAATAACAGGTTCCAGGGTTCCAATTGGCGGATACGTTATATCTACTGAAAATTTAACAGAAGTAGAAGAAAGAGATGACGAAAATTTATTCAAAATTTCAACAATATATAACAGCAAAAAATACTCAATCTATTTAGGAAGAGAAAGTAATGAGTATTTTGCCATTTGTCCACCAGGAATACCTTTGAAAGTTCTCAATTCAATATTAACCAATCAGGGCCTTTTTTATGCTCCTGACCCAACAGAAGATAACGCATTTCTTGGAGGCACAGTAGCAACTAATGCATCAGGCCCTAGAACATTCCTTTATGGAACTACAAGAGAAAATGTTAGAAGAATTAAACTAATATTACCTAATGGTGAAAGGCTAGAGGTAAAGAGAAATGGACAAAAATTCAATGGTTATGACATATTCATAACTACTAATAAAAGAAAAATATGGCTTGAAATTCCTAAGATTAAATATCCTAATTTAAAGAAGAACGCAGCTGGTTATTTTATAAAAGAAAACATGGAGCTTATCGATCTAATAATAGGCTCAGAAGGCACCTTAGGATTTATCTCAGAAATAGAGATAAAGCTACATAAGAAGCCAAAAAACATCTATCCAATTTATCTATTGTTTAAAGAAGAAATAGAAGCATATAATTTTGTAAAGATTTTGAAAAGGAACAAAGAAAATTTAGGACTTATTGCCATTGAATTTTTCGATAGTAATTCAACTTCTTTGGTCAAATCGAAATACAATAATTTAATAGAAGAAAAATTCAATTCAATTGTGTTTATTGAAGTTAAAGAAGAAAGTTCTAAAGAACTCGAAATTTTGGAAGCAATTTTAAACAAATATCTGCAAATAAAAAGCTTTGTATTTACTGAACAAGAAATTAATAAGGCAAAGGAGATTAGACATGAAATACCATCAACAATAAACTACTATATAAGAAAAAAAGGTTTAAAAAAGGTTGCAACAGATATAGCAGTTCCTGAAAAAGAAATTGACAATATGTATAATTTTTACATAAGAAAAGGAAAAGAAAGCAATATAGATTATTTTTTGTTTGGTCACATCGGAGATAATCACTTACATTTTAATTTTGTTCCTAAGAACGAAACTGAATTAAAAAAAGCATGGAAAATTGTTTACGAATTCTTAGAGAAAGCGGTAGAGTTAAATGGTACCGTTACTGCTGAACATGGGCTTGGTAAAAAGTCTATTCCTTATAATAATAAAGAAAAATATCTAATAGAATTTCTCTATTCAGAGGAAGATATTAGGAAGTTACTTAAAGTAAAAAAGACATTTGATGAAAAACTAATTCTAAATGTTGGAAATATAATACCCTTAAAATATTACGATTGAAGATTAGCTTCGTAAATAATAAATTCTTCTTGCACCTTCAAGCCAAAATTTAAGAGCAATTTCATCGTATAATTGCATTTATGAGAAAATAATGCAAAATAATTCATTTTTTCCTTAAAACTGGCAACTTTTTTAGCTAAAAATGAAAATACTTTATCAGGTTTTTCGTCATGACAGTCTAAATAACATGTTTGCATTGAATTAGTAAAGCGACTCATTTTATCAACGACAATAAAGTTGCTTGTATCGAAATAAACCAATTTTTCATCACATACTTTCTTTAACCATTCTTTTTCTAGGTCGAACCAAACATAGCTATCAAAATAGAGTTTCCCGGATTCCTCAAAGCAACTTAATTTGTTCAAATGTTCGTAAATTTCATTATGATCAAACTCTTCCTCATTTTCATAATTTGAAATAGAAAAGAGATTATTGTCATATTTCCATTCAATCCATCTTGTCAATTGTCTAAAAGGTGTTTTGGCTAATTGCTTTTGTGCTATAATGTTTGAAGCTGATGTTACTAATCTCGCTTTACTAATACCATTTTCCTTACAGAACTTTATTCCTTCTAGATTGAGTAGAGTTCCAATGCCTTTTCCTTTTAAATTTTGTTTAACTCTAGCAGCCTCAAACCATGCTACTTTATTATTTTGAAAATAAACATGACTTAGACCAACTAATTCATTATTCGATAACGCTAAGAAAATCTTTCCATTCTTATTCAATAACCATTCTTTAAGAATTGACTGTATGTAATCATTTGGATAATTTTTATCCAAAAAATTTTTTATTAAATCATAATCATCTATGCTTGCATATCTGATTTTTATTTCAACCATATTCTTATTAGCTTATTCCTTTAGTTTTATAATTTTTTCTTTAAAAATATTTAGAACTTTCTTTGATTTGTTTAAATAGAAATTTAATAAATCGACAAGCTCATCTAAATTATTAAAGTTTACAAGTAATTTGCCTTTAACTTTAATTGGAAAATCAATCCTAAAGCTTGAGTTAAGTTCAAGAACGAACCTATCATTGTTAATAGCTAGGATACCACTGTGCTTAAAGCCTATACTTCTTGCTATCTTTAGCAATTTATATGCACTATTTAAATCTTTGCACGCTATATGAATAATAGGTGCTTGTACAGATGCCCAAAAATTTTCACCGTTAGATTTTTCCAATGCTTTTAATATATCTTCTTTTTTTATACTTTCATGAAACTTGCCAAAGTTTTTTAGGCTTTTTCTATTACTGAATGAAGGCCCCTCAATTAATTGAATTCTACCACTGCAAGAGCTTAAAGTATAATAATTTTCGAAAGAGTTAATCAAATTTAGCAAATCTATTATATCGGAATCAACTCTACCTATTTTAACATCATTTTCTAACCTTTTTAAGAAATGTTCTTTTCTTTCTTTCCAAGCTTTTTCATTCATTCCATTAAAATAAGAAAACTAAACAATGATTTATTTTTAATATATCACAATATAATTATATGGATTTAAGTAGAGAAATTGCTACAAATAAATATTTTGAACCATCTATAGAATTAGCTTCAAAAGAAGAAATAAAGAATGTGCAAAAAAAGAGATTAAAATATATATTAAGCTATGTTTATGAAAGGAGTCCATTTTATAAAAGATTGTTTAAAGAGAATAATATATCTCCTTATGACTTTAACGAATTGGATGATATTAGAAAGTTCCCTTTTACAACAAAGGAAGATTTAATTAAGTATGCATATCCATATGGTGGAGATTTCTTATGTGTTAATAGAGAAGACCTTGTTGGATGGCATATGACAAGTGGAACAACAGGAAGACCTATTGCAGGTCCTTATACTAGTAATGATTATTGGACATGGATGAAGTTAATGGCTCGTTGCCTTGTAACAGCAGGTGTAAGAAAAGGGGATATTCTTCTTAATTTATATGGTTATGGACTTTTTACCGGTGGATTGGGATTCCATCAAAGTTCACATTTAGTCGGAGCCGCTGTTATTCCATGGGGTGTAGGAAGAACTGAAGCATTAATTCAGACAATATTGGATTTTTCGCCAACAGTAATGACAGGAACCCCTTCTTATCAATTATATGTTCTAGAAACTTTGATTAAGAAGGGAATAGATACTAAGAAATTGCCCATAAGAATTACCATACCGGGTGCTGAAATGTGGACTGAAGAAATAAGAAGAAGGTTAGAAGAAGGTTTTGGACTTAAAGAAAAAAATGGTGGTTCAAGGAATGTATATGGAGCAACTGAATTATTAGGCCCAGGAAGCGGTATAGAATGTGAGTATGAGAATGGTTTTCATTTTTGGATTGATCATTTTTACTTAGAAATTATAGACCCTGAAACGTTGGAACCTGTTCAACCTGGGGAAAGTGGTGAAATGGTTGTTACGACGTTAACTAAAGAAGCATTACCTTTGATAAGATATAGAATGAGAGATGTAACAGTTTTGGATGATGACCCTTGTAATTGTGGAAGAAAAGCATTTCCACGTTGCAAATGGATTTTAGGAAGAATTGATGATGTAATCCATTACAGGGGTGCAAAAATTTGGCCAAAAGTAATACAAGAAACATTATTAAAATTCCCCAACGTTCTGGAATATCAAGTTGAGGTGGACAGATTTGGAACATCAGGTTTTACGATTAAAGTTGAACTTGAAAGTAAAGGTTCAAATGAAGAAATTAAAAGAGCTATAACATCAGAAGTGAGAAAGAGCCTTAGTTTTATAAATCCAAAAATAATATTCGTACCTGAGGGAACATTACCAAGATACGAGGGTAAGTCTAAACGCATAATTTTCTTAAGCTAAAAAAATATACATAAATTAGAATAAATATAGAAAATTTTATTATAATTTATTTTTATTTATGTGAATGTCTAATGACATCGGTTATTTTAGAAAATTTAAAGCATTATATAAATGGAAAATTTGTAGAATCAAGCAATAAAGAACAATTCGCATTCTTAAACCCTGCTAACAATGAAGTCTTAGGATACATTCCTTCTGGTACAAAAGAAGATGTAGAAAAGGCTGTCATAGCTGCAAACAGAGCTTTTAAATATGCATGGAGCGAGATACCAGTAAGTAAAAGATCTGATATATTGTATGACATACATAGATTAATTCTTAAAAAGATGAATGACCTTGCCTATATTGAAACATTAAATACAGGAATACCAATATCTCAGACAAGAAACCAAATAGAAAGGGCTGCCGAAAACTTTAAATTCTTTGCTGAAATGGCAAATAAGGCATTAGGAGAAGCATATCCATTGGATGACAAATTCATAAATTATGCCATAAGAAGTCCAATTGGTGTTGCTGCATTGATAACACCTTGGAATACACCTTTAATGCTAGAGACTTGGAAAATTGCTCCTTGCTTAGCAGCAGGTAATACTTGCATATTAAAGCCTGCTGAATGGACTCCAATGAGTGCAAATAAGCTTGTGTTAATAATGGAAGAAGCAGGTTTACCAGATGGCGTATTTAATATAGTTCATGGAATAGGTGAAATCAGCGGTGCAGCTCTAGTTGCCCATCCTGGAGTTAGATTGGTATCTTTTACGGGAGAGACAACAACTGGAATGGAAATAATGAGAAATGGAGCCTCGACACTTAAAAGATATTCAATGGAATTAGGTGGTAAAAATCCAGCTATTGTATTCTCTGATGCAGATCTTAAGAAAGCTTTGGATGCGGTGATTTTCATGGCTTATTCTTTAAACGGTGAAAGGTGCACATCAAACTCAAGAGTTTTAATAGAGGAAAAAATTTATGACCAATTCGTAGAAATGCTCTTTGAAAGGGTTAGAAAAATCAAAATAGGAGATCCTTTCAATGAACAAACAGAGCTTGGACCATTGGTGAGACCGGAGCATTGGGAAAGAGTTAAAAAATACATAGATATAGGAATAAAAGAAGGAGCTAAGCTTATCTATGGTGGTGATAGACCTAACAATTTTAAACAAGGGAATTATTTAATGCCTACACTCTTTAAAGATGGTGAAACTGGAATGACAATCTGTAAAGAAGAAATATTTGGTCCTGTGCTTGTAACTATGAAATTCAGAAATGAAGAAGAAGCGATTAACATATCAAATGATGTAATATATGGCCTAACAGCATATATTTGGACGAAAGATATTGAAAAGGCAAATAGAGTCGCTAGGAAGTTGGAGTGTGGAATGATTTGGATAAATTCTCACAATGTTAGAGATTTAAGAACACCTTTTGGAGGAGCAAAGTATAGCGGAATTGGAAGAGAAGGTGGTACTTTTAGCTTTGACTTTTATACAGAATGGAAAACAATTCATGTTTCATTGGGAAAACACAAAATACCTACTTTTGGCTTAGGTGAGTAAAATGGGAGCTAGAACAGGTAAGCAATATTTAGAAGAAATCGATAAAACTCCAAGGGAAGTTTGGTATGGTGGAGAGAAAATTACATACGGAATAACAAAGCATCCGGCCTTTAAAGGTATAGCTCAAACTATGGCTGAACTTTATGATTTGCAACATGATCCTGAGTTAATAGATATCATGACATACATTTCATCCAAAACTGGTGAAAGAGTTGGAACAAGCTTCTTGATGCCTAAAAAAAGAGAAGATCTGGTTAAGAGAACAACAATGATGAAAATATGGGCAGATTATTCAGGTGGAATGCTAGGAAGAACACCTGATTATTTAAACAGTGCTTTAATGGCGATGGCTTCAGCAGCAAACTTCTTTGGTAAAAATGAAAGAATAAACTTTGCTGAGAATATCATAAATTATTATGAATATGTAAGAGAGAATGATTTACTCCTTACACATACTTTAATAAATCCTCAAGTAAATAGGTCAGTTGGACCTAGTAAGCAAGTTGATCCTTTCATTGCTGCAAGAATTGTTGAAAAAAATTCTGAAGGAGTTATAATAAGAGGTGCTAGAATGCTGGCTACATTCCCTCTCGCTGATGAAATACTTGTATTTCCCTCAACTGTTTTAAGATCCGGACAGGATGATGTGCCTTATGCAATGGCTTTTGCATTAAGTGTTAGTACACCAGGTTTAAAGTTTATTTGTAGAGAAAGTTTTTCCCATGAGTCTAAATTCGACCATCCTTTAGCTTCTAGATTCGATGAACAGGATGCGGTTGTTGTTTTTGATGATGTTCTAGTTCCTTGGGAAAGAATATTCATACTCGAGGATCCTGAAAAATGTAATCTGTACAGCGATGTCACTAACGCAGTCGTTTTTATGGCCCACCAATCCCTTGTTAGAGAAATTGCAAAATGTGAATTTGTATTAGGTTTGGCAACTTTAATGGCAGAAACGATTGGAATCGATCAATTCCATCATGTACAGGAAAAAATCGCTGAGATTATAATGATCACTGAAACAATGAAAGCTTTCTTAGTTGCGAGTGAAGCAAATGCTAAAATGAGTGAATGGGGTATTTTGACACCTGATAAAACATTTTTAAATGCTGCAAGAAACTTATGGCCAAGAGTTTCTCATCGTTTAAATGAAATAATTCGACAATTAGGTGCTAGTGGACTCATGACAATTCCTCCTGAAAGTATAATGGTTTCTGAAGCAAGAAAATATGTAGATAAATACCTTCAAGCTAAGCTTGCCAATGCAGAAGAAAGATTGAAATTATTCAAACTAGCTTGGGACTTTGTAGGAAGTTCATTCGGAAGTAGACAAGATTTATATGAATACTTCTTTTTTGGCGATCCGGTGAGAATGGCTAGTAATCTTTATAATTGGTATAACAAAGAGCTGTTGAAAGAAAGAATTAAAAAGTTTTTGCAAAAGGTGGAAAAATGAACTTCCAAATAATTAAAGCAGCCCATGCAGAAATATTGGTAACAGACTTGAATGAAGCCTATAAATTTTATGTTGAAACTCTCGGATTCTATCCAACTTATTTGGAAGAAAATCGTATTTATCTAAGAGGGTACGAAGAAAGATATCATCATAGTTTAATACTTACGAAATCTGAAAAACCTGGAATCAAACATTTAGCATATAAGGTTAGCAATATTGATGACCTAAAAGCACTAGAGAAATTGTTCATCGAAAATAATCTAGAATATGTGTGGTTAGAAAAAAATGAAGAATTAGGACAGGGTAAAGCAATTAGAGTTCAGGACCCTATAGGATTTCCTATAGAATTCTTTTATGAGATGGAAAAAGTTGACTGGTTACTTCAAAAATACCATTTGTATAAAGGAGCTAAAATACTTAGAATTGACCACTTTAACGTTCAAGTGCCAAATGTTGAATATGCGTATAACTGGTATGCTAATAAATTGATGTTTAAATGCATAGAAACTACTGAAACTGAAGATGAGCCTCCTAAGTTATGGGCTGCTTGGCTTAGAAGAAAGCATACAACGCATGATATAGCTTTAATGACAGGTATTGGGCCTCGTGTTCATCATATTGCCTTTGCGGTTCCTGATAGAAATGCAATCATGGACTGTGCGGATATACTTGCATCAAAAGATTACATAAAAAACATGGAGAGAGGACCAGGAAGACATGGAATAACAAACGCATTCTTCTTGTATTTGAGAGATAAAGATGGCAATAGAATTGAACTTTATACAGGAGACTATTTGACAGCAGATCCTGATTGGGAACCTATAAAATGGAAATTGAATGATCCTAAAAGACAAACTTTTTGGGGTGCTCCGGCTCCAGAAAGCTGGTTTAATGATGCAATGTTAGTAAAACACATTAAGAAGGATTTTTTCATAGAAACAAAGAAGCCTATTATTCAGGATAGACCGAGTTCAGTCACAGCACTACACTAATTACCACCATAATAGATCTTCGTAAATATAGGCCTTCTCGGGAGTTATTATTGTTGTGTATTGTTGTGTGTAGAATACCAATGGACTTTTGTCATTCAATTTCTTAGCGTTTATTACTTCCCCTAATATTATTGAATGATCACCACCATCGTAGACCTTATATTTTTTACATTCAATAAAAGCTCTTACACCACTTATAATAGGTGTATCGGTTAAATAGGTTGTATAATTTATGCCTTGAAATTTATCCTGTAATTGCATTCTACCTGCAAATCTATCTGCAATAGTCTTTTGGTCATCAGCTAAAAAATTTACAGAAAAGAAATCTGAGTTGGTGAACGCTTCATGAGTATGTGAAAATTTTGAAATAGAGATCATTATTAAAGGCGGATCCAAAGATATGCTTGTAAAAGCGCTAACAGTTAATCCATAGTACTTATTTTTATATTTGGTCGTAACAACTGTTACGCCTTGTGGAAAAACTCTCATAACTTCTTTTAATGACTCTCTAATATCCATTATCAAGAAACTATTCTTTAATCGTAAAAAACTTATTCTAAAATTTTAAACATAAATAAAAGAAAACTTTTAAAATTTTTCTTCTACAACCTTATTCTTTAATATGCCAATGTCTTGAACGCTAATTTCCACAATATCTCCGATTTTTAAAGGGGATATACCTTTAGGAGTACCCGTCAATATTACATCTCCTTCATTTAATGTCATGAAATCGCTTAAATATTCAATAATTTCAGGGATTTTATGTATGAGCATTTTAGTATTGCTCTTCTGCTTAATTTCACCATTAACTTTCGTTTCAATCTCTAGCTCAGGATTTACTCCAATTTCATCAGCTGTTACAATCCATGGTCCAATAGGACAAAATGTGTCAAAACCCTTTGCTTTAACCGGAGGCCTGAAGAAATTTGTTATAAAATCTCTTGCTGTAACATCATTGGCTATTGTATAACCTAATATGTAGTTTATTGCTTCATTGGATTTTACTTTTCTGCACTTCTTACCGATTACTACAGCGAGCTCTCCTTCATAGTGCAAATATTTGACATTCTTAGGATAAACAATATCTTGTAAATGTGCTGTTAATGAGTTATTAGGCTTTATAAAAATAACAGGTTCTTCAGTTGTTTTCATTCCCAATTCTTCTGCATGTTCAGCATAATTTAAAACAATTCCAATTATTTTACTTGGATTACAAGGTGGCAAAAAAACTAAACTTCCTAGATTTATTTCTTTTCCTTTATATAATACATAATCATTTTTGATAACGCCTTCGATTACTTTTCCATCCAGCAAAAATCTGCCTATTCTCATTATACACTTATCTTTTGTAAATTCAAATAATTCGATAAAGTTTTTAAAAGAATTTCTTTTTTATCTTTAGACAAATTTGTTAATGGAGGTCTTAATATAGGCTTTATAAAGCCCATTAAAGATAGTGCCTCTTTTACAGGAATAGGATTTGTTTCTATGAATAGAACTTCATTGATGGGTAGTAATTTATAATGTAATTTTTTTGCATCTTCCCATCTATTTTCTTTAACAAGATTATACATTTGAGCTAATTCTTTGGGTAATACGTTAGCCGTAGCACTAAAATATCCAGCACCACCTATTGCTAAAAGAGGAAAGCATAATGATTCTATTCCTGAATAAACGTTGAAATCTTCACCGCATTCAAGTATATCCTTACTCATTTGATCGAAGTTTGGGTTTGCTTCCTTAATTCCTGTTATATTGGAAAATTTTTCCTTCAAGGATTTTAAGGTTTTTGGTTCGATACTTGTTCCAGTTCTTGAAGGAATATTGTAAATAATTATTGGTATTGATACTGAACTTGCTATTTCTTTAAAATATTCATATATACCTTGCTGATTGGGTCTTGAATAATAAGGAACTAAAACTAAAGCTGCATCGCAACCTATTTTTTCCGCAAATTTAGTTAATTCCAAAGTTTCCTTTAAATTACCTGCTCCAGTTCCAGGTACTAAAGGAACTCTTTTTGAAATATACTCGAATGTATTCTTAATCAAATCCTTCTTTTCATCCATACTAAGAAGAACGTTTTCTCCCGTACTACCTGCGATTGAAATACCATGTGAACCATTGGATATTTGCCAATCTATTAGCTTATATAAAGATTTATAATCAATCGAGAAATCTTCATTGAAAGGTGTTACTAAAGGCACAATGGAGCCCTTTATCATGAATTATTATTATTTTTAAAATTAATTAATCTGAAATCTTGAAATATGCTAGGCAATGGAAATAAATAAAGAATTGAAGGAAATTGTTGATTTAACTTCAAAACTAATTCAATATCCTACTGTGAATCCACCAGCTACAAATATGCAAGATGCTGCTACATTTATGTATGAAATGCTGAGCAGACATGGCATAGATGCAAAATTGAAAGAATACGCAAAGGGTTGGCCTGTTGTTTATGCTGAAGCTGGTAATAAAAGAAGCAAAAAGTCTTTGTTATTGACAGGACATTTTGATGTAGTTCCACCAGGTGATGAAAAATCTTGGAAATACGGACCCTATGAGGGTAAATTAGAGGGTAACAAAATTTACGGCAGAGGTGCATCAGATATGAAAGCTGGAATTGCTATAATGCTATATTTAATGAAGGAATTAGCTGAAAAAGTAGATTATAAATTAATTTTCGCAGCAGTTTCTGACGAAGAAACAGGTGGAAAAAATTGCTCGAAACATTTAGCAGAGGAAATTATGCCTGATTTCGTTTTAATAGGAGAACCGAGTGGCCCAAATTCACTGATAATAGGAGAAAAAGGATTAATGCAGGTTAAACTAATATGTAAGGGAAGACCTGCACATGGAAGCTTACCATCTTTTGGTATAAATGCAATAGAGAAACTTATTGAAGACTTATTATCTTTATCTAAAATAAACGATTTAAAAATTGAAATCCCTTATGATTTAAAAGATGTAATAAAAAATACTGAAGAAGAACTTTTAAAAGAACACGGTGAAAAAATAAAAAACTTCAAGGATGTTGAAAGGATTTCATTTAATATCGGAATTATTAAAGGTGGTATAAAAGTTAATGTTGTTGCTGATTATTGTGAAGCAGAAGTTGATATGAGAGTTCCGCCAGGAATAAAAATTGAAGATGCAATAGATTACGCAAAGAAACTTGTAAAGAATTCAGAATTTAATATTCTTCAATCTTCGCAACCTAATTATACAAGCCCCAACAATGTTTATATAAAGAAATTTGTTGATTCTGTTAAAAGAATTGCTGGTCAGGCTAATACACTTCTAATACCTGGAGCTACAGATGGTAGATATTTTAGGAGTAAGAATATTCCTGTATTAATATATGGTCCAGGAAAACTGAATACGCCACATACATACAATGAATATGTAGAAATCGAAGATATAGAAAAATGCTACAATGTTCTAAAATATTATCTGATGAACGTGTTTAATAAGCTTGATGAGAAAAACTAAAATTATTGCAACCTTAGGTCCTCGTTCTATTGATAAAGTTAAGCATCTTTCAAATTATGTAGATATTTTTAGATTAAATTTTGCCCATGGTGATGAAAAAACACATAAGCTCTATTTTGATTTAATAAAAGATACTAAAAAGGAAATTCCAATATTAGTAGATTTACCTGGCCCCAAGATTAGAATTGGCGATTTAAAAGAAAGTATACTTCTTAAACAAGGTGATAGGGTTATATTTTCACAAAAAGAAGGATTGCCTGTTGAAGATCCAAAGTTCTTTCAGTTGGTAAAAGAAAATACAGATATTTTGATAGCTGATGGAAATATAAAAATTAAAATCACAAAAGTAGGTAACGATTTCGCAGAAGGCTATGTAATTGAAGGAGGCATATTAACTTCAAGAAAGGGGATAAATATACCAAAAATAAACTTAGATTCAGGTATCACCAAGACTGATTTATTATTGCTAGATGAAGCTTTAAAATTAGGAGCGGATTACATAGGAATATCATTTGTTTTAAGCGAAAAAGATGTATTAGAAATTAAAAAAATTACAAAGGAAAAGGCTTGGGTAATTTCTAAAATCGAGAAAGTCCAAGCAATAAGAAATCTAAGAAAAATTATATACGAAAGCGATGGGGTAATGATTGCAAGAGGAGATTTAGGATTAGAGATTGGATTAGAAAAAGTCCCTTTTATTCAAAAAAGGATAATTAAAATATCAAAGCTTTTAGGTAAGCCTATAATTCTTGCAACACAAGTATTAGAATCGATGGTAAACAATCCAATGCCAACAAGAGCTGAAGTTACAGATATTACAAATGCTTTAATAGAGGGTGTAGACGCAATATTACTAACAGACGAAACAGCGGAAGGAAACTACCCTATTGAAGCTTCAAAATTCCTATCAAATATTATCAATTATTCCGAAAAAAGAATAAAGCATTCGAGTTCATTACCAACTAAGGATCCTGATGATGCGATTGCTTTCGCAACGATTAATGTAGCTGATATATCCAAAGTTAAAATAATTATTGTTCATAGTAGAAGTGGAAATTCTATTTTAAGAGTATCAAGATTGCGACCTAGCGTACCAATAATAGGCATATGCCCTTCAAAGGAATTGGCCAGAAAATTGAAGATCTGTTATGGAGTTATTCCCTTCTATTCAAAAAGAAAAATGAAAAATATAAATGAAATAATATTGTATTCAGAAAGATTTGTCAGAAAAAAATTCAGATACAAAGGTAGGATCGTAATAACTGGAGGCGATCCAGTTCTTAAAGAAGGTAGAACAGACTTCATTAAGCTTCATGAAATTATTTAATGATTAAATTCAGTATTGCTTTAGAAGGAGATAAGAATATAGAATTCTATCTTAAAATTTTAAAAGAATTGGAAAAAAGTCATTTTTATTCTCTTCAAATTTATGAGCATGTGCCTTTTAAACCCGCGATTCCAATTGTTTCAATTTTATCACGATTTTCTAAAAAATTAAAAGTTGGAGCTGTAACAGTACCTTTCTTTCTATACCATCCATTCACATTAGCAAGGTATTCATCTTTTCTTCAAGAAATCTCCAGCGAAAAATCCATATTGGGAATTTCTAGAGGTGCCTACTCAAGATATTTAGGAAAGAATGTAGACAGAAGATTGGTTAGGTTTCTAGAATTCTTGGATTGTTTAAATAGTATATTCAACTCAAAAAGTTTCAAAGGAGAATATTATGAATACAATTTAGATGAAAAAATGAATATTTCTTTTAATAAACTTCCTGAAATTTACGTAGGCACTTCAGGACCAAAACTTTGTGAAGAAGCAGTAAAATACCCATTTGTTAAGGGAATAATTGTTGATAATTTATGGAATTCTGAATATGCAAGAAAAATGAGAAACATCATAGATTATAAAATAGAAACTATTAAAAGGGATGAAAATTTTGAATTAATAGCAAGACCGTTTACTTATGTTGATGAAAACTTGGAAATGGCTATTAAAAATGCAGAGAGAATATTAGAATATTATATTGATGACCTTGTGGGTAATTCTCCAATGCTAAAAGATATAAATAGAAACAAACTTTTCGTTGAGAACTTTTGCTGTGTAGGCAATGTTAGCAAAATTGAAAAGGAAATTGAAGATATGATCAAAGCAGGAGTAAATCATATATGCTTCGGTCTTCCGCTAGGAAAAAACCCGATTAAGGTTATAAAAGTTCTAGAAGAAAGAATTGTTAAGAATTTTTATTCGTAATTTTATTTAGAACATATTTCAGTATCCCTCCACTTTTTATATACTCCACTTCAACATTAGTTTCTACTCTAAGAACTCCTTTTGTTTTTATTATTTTTTCATTTCCTATGAATTCTATTTCAACTTCCTTCTTAGGATGAATATTATCCAATCCACGAATATTAACAATTTCATTACCTTTCAATCCTAGTTCTTTCCAGCTTTTAATTTGTATAGGAAGGACGCCCATAGCAACGAGGTTACTTCTATGAATTCTCTCAAAACTTTCAGCTAATACAGCCTTAACACCTAACAACCTTGTAACTTTTGCAGCCCAATCTCTCGAACTACCAGAACCATATTGTTTTCCAGCAACAATTACTAGAGGTGTCTTTTCTTTTTTATACAATTCTGCAGCTTCGTAAACTGTCATAATACTTTCATCAGGGAAATGTTTTGTGTATCCACCTTCAATGTTAACTAAGTAATTCTTCAACTTATTATTGGCAAAACCACCACGTAGCATAACTTCGTGATTTCCTCGCCTACTGCCATATGTATTTAAATCTTTTACGTTCAAAGAAAGCAAATATTTTCCAGCAGGAGAATCTGGTAATATTGGCCCCGCGGGAGAAATATGGTCGGTTGTAATTTTATCGCCTAATAGCAATAATATTCTTGCATTTGTTATATCAGAAATTGGCTCATCTTCTAATTTAAACCAAGGTGGTTCTCTTATATAAGTTGAATTTTCATCCCATAAGTATATTTTACTTCCTTTAACTTCAAGCAAATTCCAGTTCTCATCCCCTTCAAATATCTTTTCATATCTAATTTTGTACAATTCAGGTTCAAAAGCGTATTTAGTAAGCTCCTTAATTTCCTTTAATTTAGGCCATATATCTTTAAGATATACTGGATTATTATTGGGATCATAATCAATGGGTTCATTGTACAAATCAATATCCAATCTACCAGCGATTGCATATGCTACAACTAACATTGGTGAAGTTAAAAAGGTTCCTTTTAAATAAGGATTGATCCTTCCTTCAAAGTTTCTATTACCACTTATGACTCCAAATACACTAATCTTATTTTCTAGCACATCAGCTTCAACTTGCTTTGGTAAAGGTCCAGAATTTCCTATGCATGTAGTACAACCATAACCTACTATATGAAAACCAAGAGCTTCAAGATATGGCATTAAATTTGCTGTCTTCAAATATTCAGCTACAACGGGTGAACCTGGTGCCATACTAGTTTTTACATAAGGTTTAACCCTTAAACCCATCTCAGTAGCTCTCTTAGCTAAAAGACCAGCTCCTAGCATTACAGTAGGATTTGAAGTGTTTGTACAACTTGTTATTGAAGCGATTGCAACAGCTCCATCTTCAACAAACTTACCTTTCCTTTTATTTCGAATTAGCTTGTTTATTTCATCCTTCATCTTACTTAGTGGAATTCTTTCATCAGGATTGCGAGGTCCTGCTAAAGATGGTTCTATTTCACTCAAATCAACTTCAACGACATCAGTATAATTTGGTTCATAACTATAGAATAAGTCTTGTAATACAGAATATTTTTCTACTAATGATGGGTCTCGTGCTGTATTTTTTAAATATTCTAATGTTTCATTATCGATAGGGAAAAATGCAGCTGTAGCTCCATATTCTGGAGCCATATTTGCAATTGTTGCCCTATCAGGCACAGATAAAAGTTTAACAGAAGACCCAAAGAATTCTACAAACTTTCCGACAACGCCTTTTTTCCTAAGAACTTCTGTTATAAAAAGCACAACGTCTGTCGGTGTTGTTCCTTCCCTTACTTCACCTATTAGCTTTACACCTATAACTTCTGGTACAGTCATATAATACGGTTCTCCTAACATTACAGCTTCAGCTTCAAGTCCACCTACCCCCCAAGAAAGAACACTTAAACCATTTGCCATTGTTGTATGAGAATCTGTGCCTATTATTATTTCAGGAAATGCTGTTGGATGACCATCATGTTCTCTAACATTAATTACCTTGCTTAGATATTCAAGATTGACTTGATGAATAATACCATTCCCAGGAGGTACTATTCTTAGATTTTTAAAACTATTTTTTGCCCATTTGAGTAATTGATACCTTTCTTTATTTCTTTCATATTCCGTTTTTAAATTTAAATAGAATGCATAATTAGTTCCAAAATAATCTACCTGAATAGAATGATCTATGATAAGATCTGAAGGAATTATAGGATTTATAAGCTCTGGATCAAGTCCTTTCCTTTTAAATTCGCTTCGCATAGCAGCTAAATCCACAATCAAGGGAACTCCTGTATAATCTTGCATCAACACCCTAGTAGGCATAAAAGCAAATTCATTACCTATTTCCCAATTTAAAATAGATTTCAAGTCATCTTCTGTTATTTTTTTACCGTCATAATTTCTTGCAACATTCTCGATCAAAATTTTTATTGAGTATGGATATTTACTCAATTTGTAACCTTGTTCTTCAAAGTATCTCAAAGGATAATATTTATAAGAATTCCCTGAATGTTGGAAAAATTCTACTTTTATGTTCATATATAATTATAATCTCACATTTAGAAGATTTAAAAATGTTTGATTAAACACAAATTATTATTCAATTGTTAAAGATTAATATGTTGAATGAATGAGAAAATTGAGATTGCAAAGAACTATCATGAATTAACTAAACACTCTTACTATAGTGTTAGAACTACAAGATATTATTTAGATTGGGAAAATAAGCCATATCCTTTTAAAGTTTACATAAATCTTCCCAAATATTCTCTTCCAAATAAGATTGAAAAGCCTGATCTTCAAACGCATTTGAGTTTTGAATATCCAAATGAAACATCTAACAAAATAACATTGAATGATATTGCAGAAATTCTATTTTTTTCTTATGGAATAACAAGAAAATTAAGATTTGGTGATGAAATTTTTTATTTCAGGGCAGCAGCTGCTACAGGTGCTTTATATCCAATTGAAATTTACCTAGTTGCAGAAGGATTAAAGGATCTTGATAATGGCGTTTACCATTTTGATCCAGGTGAATTTATACTATCTACACTAAGGAAGGGGAATTACATGTATTATCTATATGAATACACCGGTAAAAACAATACATTGAAAAATTCTAATGTAGCATTTATTCTAACGTCATTAGCATGGAGGAATGCATGGAAATACAGAGAAAGATCTTATAGACATTGGTTTTGGGATGCAGGAACAGTAATTGCGAATATGATTTCTACATTGAATTCTAAAAATTTTAACAATGAATTAATATTAGGATTCGTTGATGATAGAATAAATCACTTATTAGGTATCGATGGGATAGAAGAAGCCTCAGTTGCAATAATTGCATTAAATGGAAATAGAAACCTTGAAGAAGCAAATTTGGAAATCCCATACAAAAATCCTTCATATGTAAATGTCTCTAAAAAGAAGAAAATTTATGAAGAGATTATAAAGATAAATATAGCATCTAGTTTTCAAACACCTGAAGAAGTTGTAAACTGGCTAAACAAATGCTATTTTGGAAATGATTCAAACAATATTGATGCATTAAGAATTAAGTTAATGCTATATGATAATATTGAAACTTTAAAGCTTGGAGATACAATACTTAGGAGGGGTTCTGCGAGAAAATTTAGCCTTGAACCTATAAGATATGAAGAATTATCAGTTATATTGAAGTATTCTTTTAAGCCAATTAAAGCTGACTTTTTGCCTATGCATGATCAAAGCTTAGTTGATGCATATTTGATTGTAAACAGTGTAGATGGATTGGACAATGGTTCTTATTACTATGATAGAAATAAAGAAGAATTAGTTGCGTTAAAAAAAGGTAAATTTAGAAAAATTGCAGAATACTTGTGTTTAGAGCAAGAATTAGCTTATCAAGCAAGCGTAATATTCTTTTTAATGACAAGATTAAATGAAATATTAAATCAATTAGGCAATAGAGGCTATAGAGCTGCACAACTGGAAGGAGGAATAAGAGCTGGAAGAATATATTTAATTTCTTACTCACTGGGATTGGGAGCAACAGGATTAACATTCTATGATGACGATATAACTGAATTTTTTTCGCCTCATGCTGAAGATAAGAACAATATAATCGTGGTTGCTGTAGGAAAACCTGCATATAAAGCGAAAAGTGGTAAAATATATTTAAACGCAGTTGATCATGAAGAATACTTGAAGAAATTCAATTTAAATTAATATTTTGCTTATATTATAACTTCTTTAAGTTGATAAAAATAAGAGCTGTAACTGAAATGTGCGGAGATGATAAGGGCTTTGTTGCTATTTTGAATCCTGCAAATGCAGAATCAAGCTTAAAAATAGCTAGAAATAAACTTGAGAAAATAATCATAGATACTAGAATATTTACACGTGGAATATACAAAGGGAAGCTCGTAAGTCTTTATAAGAATGGTAAAATAACAATAAAGGAAGTAGAAAATAAAGAAATAGCAACGAAATTATTCTATGAATTAGTGGAAGAAAAATGAGCAATTGTTAAGAAAATTTACTTAAATATGCATTATATAATAATTTAATGACAAAAACAAGATTATATTTTGTAACCGATATACATGGTTCAGATAAACTATTCTTAAAATTTGTGAACGCTGCTAAGATTTATAATTGCCAAGTTGTAATCATCGGTGGAGACATAGCAGGTAAAGGAATTATACCTATATTTAAATTAGGTAACCACTATGAAACAGAATTTAAAGGGAACAGATATAAAATCGAAAACGAAAAAGAATTAAATGAAATTAAAAAGGAAATCAGATTTCAAGGCGATTATCCATTAGTTGTTGAAAAAGAAGAGTGGAATGATCTGATTAAAGATGAAAGTAAAATAAATAATATATTTAATCAGCTAATAGGTGAAAGTATAGAAAATTGGTGCAAAATTGCCGAAGAAAGATTAAAGAATTCAAAAATAAAAGTTATAATAAACATTGGTAATGACGACCCGCCTATAGTAGAGGAAGTCCTTAAAAAATCTGAATTCGTTGTATATCCAAATGAAAAGATTGTATGGATTGATGATAATCATGAAATGTTAAGCTTAGGTTATTCCAATCCTAATCCATGGAATCTTCCAGGAGACTTGCCTGAAGAGATTTTAGAAGAAAAGATCAATAAATTGGTTGATTCTACAAAGGAAGTAAGAAAGAGCATATTAAATATACATGTGCCACCTTTCAATACCCATTTAGATATTGCCCCAAAATTAGATAAGGATTTAAAACCTGTTCTAACTCCTGGTGGTGAACCTGAAATGGTCCATGTTGGAAGTATTGCTGTAAGAAATGCGATAGAAAAATATCAGCCACTAGCAGGATTACATGGTCATATTCATGAATCCAAAGGTTATACAAAAATAAAAAATACTCATTGTTTTAATCCAGGTAGTGAATATTCCATTGGAATATTAAAAGGTGTAATTATAAATATTTCAGAAAACAGAGTAGATAATTATTTATTCGTAGAAGGATAAAAAAATAATTTATGTAGGTGGCAATTCCTTTGCTACAAGATCTACAGGTATACCTCTTGCTTTCTGTACAAAATATGAAATGGCATAAATTAACAAGGCTATAACATAAACTATTAGAATGCTTGCTATATATACTGCATTAATAGGTGCGCCAAAGAATGAAGGCAGAATCGTTGAATAAGAAACCCAAATTGATAATACGCCAGCAACAACACCTGCAATAGAAATAACTGGAACATTACCTATCTTCTTTTTAACTATACCTGGCGAACTATTAAACAGATCTTTTTTAATGAATGGAAATGCAGCTCCTGCAAACATTACGATTGCTACAGATAACCACCATCCAAAGTTTGCATAGGCTAAATAAGTAAAGTAAGTTGTATATACTGTTATATATAATGAAATATAAGCAATTATTCCATATACAATTACCGTTAACCAAGGTACGCCATGCCTATTAACCTGTGCTAAACTAGGGGGTAAAATTCTATCGAATGCATATGCAAATATATTTCTAGTTGGAACAAAGAAGTATATTAATGCGAACCCGAAGAATGTTAAGACTAGACCAAAGGGAACTGCTGCTACGAATATCGGATTATTTGAAATGATTGATACTAAAAAAGCAGGTGATGGAACTGCTGGAAGATTCCAGGCCGAATTCCCATTTATTGATAATGAAGAAGCTGCAACCAAGAAATCATGACCGAAGGTGTAATAAATAGCTGCATATAGTATGTAAATAATAATCGCAAATATTATAGGTGCAGAGAATATAGCTAAACCTTGTGCGCTTTTAGGATCACCTTTAACTTCACCAGCAAAATAAGCACTATTAGCATATCCTATATAACTTAACATCGTATATACTATACCTATGAGAGTTCCTGCTGCAGTTATTGTCCAATCCACTCCTGAATTTGATGCAGCACTTAATATGGCTTGATAAGCATTAGAACCCACTTTTTGATTGAATGCACTAATAAATGCATCATGAGGCGTCATTGCCAATGCTATTATAAACCAAACATAAATCAAAGCTTGAATCACAAACATTCCTACAACGACTTTAAATAACCATTTAACAGGAAGAAACATCATTGCTATAACCAAGGTTACTATAATAAAGCCTACAATAAATTGTGCATAAGGCTGTGTTAACCATGTAGCTACATTGAGATAATAACTATTGTTCGTTACCATATACAGATTTGCAAACATCATTTGTAATGCTTGTGAAGCTATCAATTGTGGAAACAAGCCTGCCCAAGTAATCATTAAAACAACAAACATCAAATTGGTCATGAATCCTAATGCTGGATGGAAAATTCTGCTTACATAAATATAATCACCGCCTGTTCTTGGCATCGCTGTCGAAAGCATCCAATAAACATAAGCTACTAAATGTTTATAAAAAAAGAAACTATTCATTGGTGTGGAAATAAAAATTTTTAGATTGAATAATATAGAAGGCGAAAAATTAACTGAAGGCATTCAAAGAAAAGCAGTATTCAGTGAGAAAGCTACTTTTGCTCAGTTCAATATAAAAAAAGGTACGCATGTTCCTACACATAATCATGTATCCGAACAAATTACCTATGTAATTAAAGGAAAGATGAGATTTAAAATCTACGATAAAATATACAATTTATCAGATAACGATTTAATTGTAATTCCAAGTAACGCACCACATGAAGCATGGTTTGACGAAGATACTTTAGAGATAGATTTCTTCACACCTCCAAGAGAAGACTGGTTAGAGAAAAAAGATGACTATTTAAGGAAAAGCCAAACAGAAAAATCTTGAAATTTTGAAACATGTATCTAAACAAAATTAAAGGATCACCAGCTTTACAATTAGTAAACTTAGTTATTGAGAAAACATCGAGAGGTGAAAAAATTATATCTTTAGCTATAGGTGAACCTACTTTTGAAACGCCCAAAGAGATAATAGATGAGGCCTACAACAGTTTAAAAAAAGGTGATACAAAATACACATCTTCCTACGGTATGGAAGATGTGAGAAAAGCTATAGTAGAAAAAGTCAACAAAAAGAATAAAATTAAAGCAGAAATCACCAATGTTATTTTTTCACCCGCAAAATTTGCAGTTTTTGCGTCGTTAATGGCTGTAACAAACTCAAAAGGCGAAATACTAACACCAGACCCTGGTTATTTTTATATAGAACCTATCATACTTGCTGGTGCAAAACCAGTTTATTACAAATTAAATGAAGATTTTTCATTAAATTTAGACGAAATAAAGAAAAAAATAAAGAAAAAAACTTTAGCTATTATTATAAATACGCCTGCTAATCCTACAGGTAAGGTTTATGATGAAAAAGAACTTGAAGAACTTTATGAATTCTGTAAAGACAATAATGTATACATAATCAGTGATGAAGCTTATGAAGATCTTGTATATGATAAAAAACATTTTTCCATAGGTTCATTAGAAGATAAACCTGATAAAGTTATTAGCGTCTTTAGTTTATCAAAAAGCTATTCAATGACTGGATGGAGAGCTGGATATATAACCGCAAGCGAGAATATAATATCAAATATAAATAAGTTAATAGAAAACACCATTACATGCTTTCCAGGCTTTATACAGAAGGCTTCTGCTTTTGCCCTTAAAAATGGTGATATTTATATAGAAAAATTTAGAGAAGAATTCCGAAAAAGAAGAGATCTAACGTTTAAACGTTTAAAAGAAATGAAGAATATAGATATACGAAGTATAGAAGGAGCATTCTATGCATTCCCTAGGTATAATGCAAAATTGAAATCGATTGAAATCAGTAAAAAATTGTTGAATGATTATAATGTTGCATTAATGCCAGGTATTTCATTCGGCCCTTCAGGAGAATATCACTTAAGAATATCTTTTGCAGGTTCTATAGAAACGATCAGCGAAGGTCTAGACAGACTTGAAGAATTCTTTTCTTCATTAAATTAAGCAGGATAAGCTCCACATACTTTACAATACTTTGTATTAAATTTAACACCAGCTCCACAATATAAACATGGTCTCTCATCTTTTTTTGGTTCAGGTATTTTACCAATAACTTCTTTGTAAATTTTATAGTAGAAAGCATGTTCTTTATCTCTAATTTTAACTTCTTTTAAAATTTCAAGAAATTCTTTTTCTTGTATTAAATTAGAGAGCAGATTACTTAATGCAATACTTCCACTTCCAACCTCTATTGGATCTTTTTCTCTCCAAACTATTTCTTTAGGTAATAATTCTTCAAAGGCTTTTCTTACAATCCACTTTCCATAAAGCTTACCATTTTCTTCTTTAACTTTGAATTTAGGATGAATCGATAAAGCGAAATTAACAAAATCATTATCAAGATAAGGTTGAATTACTTCAACATTTAAGTATTCTCCAAGATATTTTGCAGAAAAAAACCAATTTTGAGATAAATAACGAATATAATTATCCATTTCTTCATAGGTCATCTTATGCATATAAGAATATCCAGCGAAAAGTTCATCTCCTCCATCGCCTGTTACAATTTTTTTAAATCCATTATTTTTACATTCCTTCAAAATAAAATATATCACAACACTATTTCTTAGCTCCATAGAATCAAATGTTTTTAAGATCCTAATCACATCATAAAGTGATTCTACGACAGCGTTTAAATCAAAAAAGACAAGATGATGATTGAAATTAAAATATTTTGATATAAGCTTTGAATACATAAAATCTCTTCCAGGATTTTCCTTAAATATTGCAGTAAAAGCATCTCTAATTTTTTCTTTTAAATAATAAGCAAGTACACTTGTATCTAAGCCACCTGACAATAAGATTGAATCGCAATCGTATTTAAAAATAGCATGTTTAATTCTTTTCCTTAATTCTTGTTTCAGAATTTCTAATTCTTCAATCATGAATAACTAACTATTATCTAGGAATTATCATTATTCTCCCATCTCTCTCACTAGAAAATATATTCTTAATCGCAGTTGCTATTTCATCAAGTTTATAATTCTTCCAAATTCTTACTTTTAATTTATGTGCTATTTGAATCAAATCATAAAATTCCTTTAATGTTCCTCCCGTAGTTCCCATAATATAAGCATGTTTATTATAAATATTAGATAAATTAATTTTGGCTTCCGAACCAGTTAAAGAACCAAATAAGACTAATTTACCCCCAGGTTTTAACAATTCGTAACTTAAATCAAAGAATTTATTACCTATTGAATTAATAACAACATCAACCATTTTATTGTTTGTAACATCTTTCACTTTTTGAATCGCATCTTCATATGCAAATATATAATCAGCTCCGAATTCTTTAAGCCAGTATTTTCTACTAATTGCAATTACATTCGCTCCCATCATTTTTGCTATTTGTACAGCGAACATTCCTGTATTACCTGAAGCCCCGAAAATAGCAACATAGTCTCCAATTTTTACCTGGGCTTCCTTTAAAGCATGGTAAGAAGTTAAGGCAGAAACAGGTAAGCTTGCTGCTATATCCCAATCCAATTCAATTTTAAATACATTCTTAGCCTTTACGTTTACATATTCAGCAAACCCTCCATTCGTATCTGTTCCTATTCTTCCTCCTCTTCTACATAACATCTCTTTTTTATCTAAACACATATCGCAAGTTCCATCGAATATTCTAGTATATACAGCTACCTTATCTCCCTCAACAACATTCTTAACATTTTTTCCCACTTTCTCAACTATTCCAGCAAATTCTCTACCAGGTATATGAGGTAAGGGATTTACAGGTAATACGGTGACGGTCATATAATCTACTGGGTTTACGCCTGCTTTTACTACTCTTATTAAAACTTCATCGTCGTTTATTTTAGGTTCATCAACTTCTACAATTCTTAAATCTTCCAAACTTCTTTTTTCAAATAATGCAGCTCTCATTATATTAGAATAACATATAGTAAAATTTATTTTCAAATATAACTTCTACATACCGTTAAGATTGATTTTTTATTAAATTCATCCGATCTAAAATAATGCAAATCCAATTTAAGTGAATAACAAGTTTTTACCTATTAGCTTTCAAGTATTTGAAGTTAAAATATTAAATATGAATTATAGCTGGTAATATAAATATAGAGAAAATCAAATTAAACAATACGATAACTGTAATTATAACATATAATTTATCTTTTTCCATAGCGAAACTAGCTATACCAAGAATTATTCTAGCTATTGGTGTTGCGATTAATGTTAACAAACCCAATATAATAAAGTTTAAACCATTAAATGAGAAATTAAGAAGCATTTGATTAACATTAATTGAACTACTATTTACAGTCGAATTAATCATAGACAATTTATCTAATGAGATACCATTACTTTGACCTTGTATAAATAAAATTACAACACCTACGACTATAAGTAAAATGCTAATTATAACACCAAATCTAAGTGTTTGCCCAATGATTAACTCCATATCTATTTTATGTCTCATTTTTTATCCTCACTCTAATATAAACACCTATGATAAAAATTGCAGTTATGATAGAGGGGATAAGATATTCATAAAATAAAGGTAATAAAATACCTATTGCAACAATGCCTTTTATTATCATCTCTATTCCCAAAAATATTATAATGCTTGAAAATATCCAACGTATAGTTCTGTTGGTTATTTTAATTAAAATTTTAGTTCCAATAAAAGCTCCTATTAATACTCCTATTGCAGTACCAGCAGCTAAAAAAGGCTGAATATAACCTAAATACCAATATATACTACTACCAGTAGCTGCAGTAACACCTATCATGAAATTGCTTGTGGTCGTTGAAACTCGCATTGGTAAATTCATCCCCCAATCCATCGCTAAGACCTTTAAAGCTCCACTTCCTATTCCCAATAGACCGCTTATTATTCCTGCAAAAAACATAATAATCTCAGCTAACCACCATCTGATCCCCCAATATTGAACCTCCTGTCTTAAAACAGGATCGAAGTATTTACCGTTTAATCTGAATATTTTTGTTGTTTTATCGGGTCTTTTAGGTAAAGGTAATTCATATCTACCCCTACTTAAAGTTGATGGGATGCTTGATATAAGGATAATTCCAAAAGATATATAAATGATGTAGAATAAACTATGGGAATATATATACGATGCAATCAATGAGCCAATAATAGCTCCAAGCGTGGTGGCAATCTCTAGACCCATACCAATTCTTACGTTTGTTATTTTATCTTTTATGTAAGCGCTTGCAGAACCACTTGAAGTTGCAATAGTTGAAATTAAAGATGCACCAGTTGCATATGCAATAGGTACTTTAAGAAAGAGAGTTAATAATGGTGTAAGAACAACACCACCTCCTAAACCTACTAGAGATCCAATTATCCCAGCAAATATTCCAATAATTACAATTAATAACAGTTCGATCAAAGCACTGGTTAATGCTGGATCCATTTTTAATTAACAATGGTGATTCTTTTATTAAAACTAATATAATAATACTTATTTACTTCGATCGAATTGATTATGTATAGAAATAAAGAAAATTATTGATCTTAGTGTTGAAATAAGTACATACATGCCCATATGGCCTACAGCTCAACTTCCAAACATAGTTCCTATAGGAATTGCAAGTAGAGACGGATATAATGTTGAACTATACACATCAACAACTCACACTGGTACGCATGTTGATGCACCCTATCATTTTGTTGAAAATGGTAAAACAGTAGATAGGATTGAGTTAAACACGCTTGTATCCGAAGGATATTGCTTAAAACTAAAGCCTAAATCAACTGAGATAACAAAAGAAGAAATTTCTTCTAAATGGAAAAATGAATATGATGGAAAAACAATATTGATCAATACAGGATGGAGCAAGAAGAGAAGCTTTACAAAAGAATTTTTATATGAATTTCCTGGTTTATCTATGGAGGCTGCAAGTTTCCTATTGGAGAAGAAAGTTAAAGTTATAGGAATAGATACACTTGGCATTGAACCATATTCTCATTTAGATTTTCCTGTCCATAAATTACTTTTTAAAAATGATGTAGTAGTAATTGAAGACCTTAATAATTTAGAAGAATTAGCTGAAGGTAAAAAATACTTGATTGTCGCACTTCCTCTAAGAATAAAAGGTGCAAGTGGTTCAATGGCAAGAGTTATTGCCTTGGATGTTTTCTGATTAAAAAAGAAAAAATCGAAATAATTGTGCCGGGTCCTAGAAGAATAAAAAAATAATATATTTTTAATGAAACCAAACTAAACATTATTATTGAATATATTAAAGAATTAATTAGCAATAAAATAATTATTATCTTAATGGTATTTTTCTTATTATCTGAAGATGAGTATCTAAGCATAAGAGCTGAAAAAATTGAAAAAAACAAAGTTGCAACAGTTGAATAGTATAAATTTGTATTAAATTCATAAGAACCGAATATTAAAGCTAAAACAACTATTCCTATCCAGATGATATTTAAATAACCACCAATCATAATCACTGTTATATCTAGAGGGTTTTTAAGTTTCATTTATTTATAAAATATTAACTAAAATTTATATATCGCTTTGAAAAAGACTGAAATATGCTAAGTTCTAACGTTATAGAAGTGAGTGAAGCAGAATTCGATGAAAAAGTTTTGAAGAGTAATTTGCCCGTTCTTGTTGATTTTTGGGCTGAATGGTGTTGGCCATGCAAAATATTAGAGCCTACATTTTATGAGCTCGCAAAAGAATTTAATGGTAGAATGCTTTTTGCAAGAGTGAATGTAGATGAAAATCCAGGGATTGCTCAGAAATTTAATATCATGGCAATACCTACATTGGTTCTAATAAAGAATGGGGAGGAGGTTGATAGAATTATAGGAGCTGTTCCTAAAAGAGACATTCTTGAAGTAATTAAGAAAAATATTTGATTTTCTAATTTATTTTAAATCAATCCAAATTAGATAAGATGTTTGCTGCAATTTTTATAGCCTTATTTAAATCTTCTAATGTTACATTGTATTCAGGTGGAAATTTAAATTCAGCTTTAATTTTAAGGTCATACAGTTCAAGCAATTCATCATACTTAAATTTTTCCAAGCTTTTTTGGACAAAAAATGAATGTATTTCATTAATGTCTCTCTGATCCAACAATTTCTTATATTCCTGGTTTATTTTTTCATCCTCTAAAAGTTTTCTCATCAACTTTTGAAATATTCCCATGTAACATACTATTATTCCCAATCTCATCCATGCTGATTCATGTGGTGTTGTGGCAACAGCTTTTCCTCCTTCTTTAAAGCCTAGATATATATCTTCAGCTATCAAAATAAAATCTGAGGGATTTGTATCATCAATATTCATTTTCCAACTTTATTACAATCTTGGATCGTAATTCTTCAGGCAATAAACTTTTCATAATCATATCCAATTTTCTCCATAAATAGAAGTAAGAATATTCATCATAATTCTTACAAACAATTTTTATAATAACAGCTCTGAATTTTTTAGAAAAGAAATCTTCAAAAAAATCTAACTTTATATCATATTTTATTCTACAGTCATTCAAATAATTTTGTAAATTTTCCAAACAAATTTCGATATGATTAAAAAGGTTATTGTCTTTTATGAAAGATAAAGCGATATTATTTAAGTTGCTGTAATACCTTTCGTATTTCATCATAGTTTGGTTCATTTCTAGGATCTTCAGCAACCCATTTGTATCTTATTATTCCATTTTTATCTACTATGAATACTGCTCTTTTTCCAATTTCCTTAAATCCAAACATTTCATTGTGTACTACATCATAGTTCTTTATAGCTTCTTTATTGAAATCACTCAACAATGGATACTTTATGTTGTATTTTTCAGCAAATGCCTTGTTTGCAAAGGGGCTATCTACACTAATTCCAAGAACTGTAGCATCCAGCTTTTCAAATTCCTTAAGTCCTTGATCAAATGTACACATTTCATTCGTGCATACTGGAGAAAACGCTAAAAAATAAAAAGCAAGTACTGTGTTTTTCTTTCCAAAGAATTGAGAGAGCTTTACTGGTTTCCTATCATAATCAAAAATAGTAGCATCAGGTGCACGTTCACCAACGTTGAGCATAGAATATCAATAAATTAAGCAAATATTAAAATTTACCTATAAAATACAATCTTATATGTTTACATCCTATTCATAACAACAAATAAAAATTCCTATTCGCTCATTATAAAAATTTAGCTAAGCTCTTATTTCTACTATATCACCATCCATAGGTATATGATCAGGACCTACTTTTTCGCCTTGAAATTTAACACTTTTACCCCAAATTCTTGCATATTTAAAGTTCTTTGCTAAATCTCTATGTATTTTTTCTGCTATTTCTATAATCTTAGTATTTTTATCAACGACTAAAGGCTTCTTAGAAGGTATATCTTCGTTTGGTTCCTTAGTATAAATCCTTATTTTTTCTGAAGAAGAAAATATAATTTCAGGAATTCTTTCTATCCCAATGTTCTCTTTAACGGATATTTCCAACACAGGTAAGCCTTTAAAATCGAAATCTAAGTTTACTTTATTTTCATCTATTTTATTTATTACTACAATAGCTGGCTTATGAACTACATTGCTGTTTAAATAAGCTTCTACCTCATTCAAAGTCGCTTTACCATTAAACTCAATTATTATGTTTCTATATCCATATTCGATTAACATCCTTCTTATGTAGTTCGCTGTTGCACCTTCTATTTCACCGTTCATTATAAAAACAGGTTCTTTAACAACAGATTTGATAAATCTAAGAGAGAAGTTCTTTTTACCTATTATAATACCATTATCTAGTAAGAATTTATAGATAAGATTAAAGTCATTTTGTATACTTTTTGTAGCATCTAGAACTATTAAGATTCCATCGGCACTCCTTATTAAAGAAATTATGTTTTTATTCCAATCATCATTGTTTTCCATTATTGAAGGAGAATCAACTAGTTGGATAATTACTCCTCCATAGTTTACTGCGCCAGCTGCAGGCCTTGTGGTGGTATATGGTCTTAAACTTATTTCAGATTTTGCATTTGTTAAAGCTGATAACAAACTGCTTTTACCGCTTTTAGTAAATCCAACTATTATGTACTGAAGATCACCCTCTTTCTTTATATTAAAACCAGGTGCGGAACCAATTTTTTTCTTTAACTCGCTTTCCTTTTCTATTTCTTTTCTAAGCTTAGCTATTTGATGCCTAACTTGTGCTACAAGATTTTCAGTTCCTTTATGCTTAGGTATTGCAGATAAATATTCTTGAAGAGCTTTTAATTTTTCTTCCTTGGTTTTTGCCTCTAAAACCTTCTGATATTTAAGTAGAGCTTCTTTCGGAAGATTTGCAGGCATTAAGCCTTTTTACATAAAAAAATTTAGTCGCACTTAGTATAACCACACTCAGGATTAACACAAGTATAGCAACCCCCTTCTACCTTTAAAGTTCTTAAGTTACATTTTGGACAAATTTGAAATAAAGATAAATCTTCTTTTGACTCATCCTTCTCCTCAATCATTAATTTTATTCCAGCTTCACCTGACTTTTCTGAAGCTGTTTCCGTTTTCATAATTCCCATTTCCTTGAAGAACTCTTCTATAACCTCTGCGATTTCACCGTACAATGAATGTATGAATCGATTGTTTTTCCAGTAACCTATTCTATTAGGATCATATATACTCCTTAATTCTTCTAAAATAAATACAGGATCTTCAAATCTTCTGAATATAGCTGATAGAAGCCTTGTCAACATTGTAAACTCTGCTGCTCTAGAAAGATCTTTACTATTTATGAAAATCTCAAATGGTCTAATTTTGTCATCGTATTTTATGTATCCAATTGTAATGAATATTGAATGTTCTACAAACCTGCTTTTTAACTTATAGACTTTGGCATCTATTACATAAGGTCTTTCCAAAGGTGCTTTACCTACCTTTTCTTCCTTAGTTTCTAATTCAGATTGCTTGCTTAGATCTTTTACTTCTCTTATTTTAATTTCATATGAATTTAGCTTTATCATCCTCCCACCTCTATTTTATTCAATAAATGATAGGTTGTCGTTAATGTTCCATCCGGCATTTCTATAATTTCATTACCTCTTACTTGATATTTATTCATTCCATCATCTATTTCAAAGACTTTATCTTTGAATTCATCGAACTTACTTTTTTCTTTTAATCTTTTTAATATTGGGAATCTGCTGCCTTCTCTGTATATAGTTACGCTTTTCAATCCTGCTTTCCATGCATAGAAATACAATTTGGATAGTAATTCTGGATGTATTTCTTCAGGAAGATTTATGGTAGATGATATGCTATGATCTATGTATCTTTGAGCTATTGCTTGTATTTCTATTCTCTTAAATGGATCGATTACATGTGCGGTTCTGAAAAAGAATGAAGGTAAATGATTCCTAAGTTCCTTTAAATCATTGGCCCCTTGAACTCCTTTACTAATACCATTCATATCTATATAAGCTTGAATTGTACTATGGAAGACTTTATATTGAACATTTCTATTGAAAGATTCTGTTCTTCTTAAATAGAACATTTCGAAAACAGGTTCTATACCACCACTTACACCAATATAGTTTTTTCCGTTGTATTCAAAGGATTTAACGATATTAGATATCGTTCCTGTTGGTGCAATCGATAATATTGCAATGTTTCTTATTCCATACTTTCTTATCATCTCTTTTACTCTAGGATGTATAGATTCTTTGATGAACGGATTTTCTAGATATTTCTCATAATCAATGCTCAATTTACCTTTTTCCTTAGCTAACATTGAAGATGTTAGATAAGCAAAATTTGCTATATTTCTCATAACCTTCTCCAAAGTTCTCATTGCTTCTGGACTATCATAGTCGATTCTTAATTGATAGAACATATCAGCTATTCCCATCACACCCAGTCCTATTCTTCTAGTTCTTCTACTTGCTTCTCTTTGTTTTTCTAATGGATGTAAGAATATATTCCAATAAATGACATTGTCCATAAATCTGATTGCATACTTAACAACCTTCTTTAGCTTTTTCCAATTTATTTTTGCGAAACTTGTAAATGGATCATTAACTATCCTTGATAAATTTACAGAACCTAAATTGCATGCTCCTCCATCTTCTAAAGGTACTTCAGCGCATGGATTTGTTGTTACAATTGGTATTCCAACGGAATTTGAAGGAGAATAATTTGTCATTCTATCCCAAAACATAACACCTGGCTCAGCTGTTTTATAATTAGATTCGATAAACATATTCCATATTTCCCTAGCTTTCACCAATCTTCTAATTTCACCAGTTTTGTCGGATGAAAAATAAAGCAAGAAATCGCCTGAATATTTAATTGCTAAATCATAATCTTTGTTAGGTAGTTCAACGATATAATCGCCGTATACGTCTCTTTTGAAAGCGTCTTTCAAATCTTCTTCCTTTAAAATTATTTTATATTCTTTATATTCTAAAGATAAGAATTCATTTAATTCTTCAATTTTTTCAAATATTTTTATCAATTCATAATCATTTAAATTTTTAGATGGTATTCCATAAGAATAGTGTACATCTTTTATATTATCTATTCTCTTTATAACGCCCTTCCTTTTCTTTTTATAAACTAATATTTTATTAGGACCAAAATTCATCTGTTCTTCTACAGCTCTCATAAATTCATTGCTCATCTTTACACTTATGTTAGCAAACCTCACTTGGGTGTTCTCCATTACTTGCTTTTCTATTTCCTTCAATTGCGCCTCATTGAACATACCTGTAAATTTCAACTGTTCAACAATTTGGGATGTAACCCAATTTGGAATTTGCTTGCATTTTATAAACTCAAAAACATCAGGATGCTTAACATCAATCGTTAGCATTAAAGCGCCCCTTCTTCCTTCCTGTCCAATCAATCCTGTAGTTAATGAATAAAGTTCAAGGAAGCTAACACTTCCTGTTGACGTTATTGCAGCATTGTGTATTCTTGAACCCTTTGGTCTTAATACTGAGACATCTATTCCAATACCGCCACCATAAGAGTATGTTCTTGCTGCTTCATAAGCTGCCTTATAAATTGCTTCAATGCTATCATCTTCAATCATTGAAACAAAACAGTTAGCCAAAGTTTTTGCTCTGTAAAGATCGCCAGCGCCTGCCAACACTCTACCTGCAGGCATAAAATATCCTTCAAATATTATATGATAAAAAAGCTTAGCTAATTTTAAAGCTTTTTCAAAATCCTCTTCAGCTGTAGCGATGAAAGAAGAAACTCTCAAAAATAAGTGTTCTGGCCTTGTTTCTATTAAGTTCCCATCTAAATCTTTCAAGAAATATTTCTTTTCATATATACTCTTAGCTAATGTATTATCACCAAGATAGTTTGGATGGATTGGTAGTGTACCATTTTCCATTAGGCTAAGCATAGATTCATAAACTTTTCTAAATAACTCAATTCGATTTGAACCTAAAATTTGAACTATCTTTGGTTCAGGATTATTAAACATTTTTTCTACTTTTTGCCTTAAAAGTTGTAATTCTTTCTGAATTTCAACACTAACTTCTTTTCCCATTACAATTAATATTAAATGGTTCTATAATTTAAAAATATTATGTTTGATTAAAATTGAATAAAATAGAATTAATAAACTAATAATCATCAAAATTTGAAAAATTTTTGTATTTATAATTAAATGGATAAATAAAATTTAATGAAAAAAAAGGAAAAGATTAGACTGATTTTAGGTTCAGCTTTACTTAGTATGTTAATTGAAGTAAGTACTTTCCCAAAACCATTAAATGTTGATAGGTTCACGGCTTTAAAAAACGTAAAATTTGAAAATTTTTTGGCTACAACGTCTTATGTTTCTATTTCTTATCTGGATGCAATTTTGGATGGATTAAAGAATAGACAAAATATAGGTAAAAGAATTTATGAAGCAACAAGTGCAATGCTTAAATTTCAATCAGGAAAAAATACCAGTCTCGGAACAATAATGCTTTTAATTCCGTTAATTACAGCAACTGCAAAAAGCCTTCAATATAAAGATGAAGTAATTGTGGAAGATGTTAAAGAAAATGTTAAATCGATACTCAATTCAACAACGTATATAGATTCGATTTGGATTTGTAAAGCAATTCTAGAAAATAGGCCAAGTTGGCTTATTAAAGTTGATAAGTATGATATACTGAAGGAAGATTGGGAGGATGAAATTAAGAAAGATAATGCAAATGTTAAAATGTTAATGCGAAATTCACAAAACTTTGATTGGATAGCATATGAATATTGCAACGACTATAGTTTAACTTTTAACGAAAATTATCCCTTTTTTAAAAAAGCCCTTGAGAACTATAATAATTTAAATTCTTCTGCTTTGAAAACATTCATTTGGATGCTAAGTAGAAGAATAGATTCTCATATTTATAGGAAATTTGGCTATAATATTGCAGAAACGGTAAGAAAAAATGCAGAACATTATTACAAAAGAATAGAGAAAGGAGAAGATGTGATAACAGTAGCTGCTGAATTTAAGGAAACATATTTGCAGTCTAATATAAATGCTGGTACAACAGCAGATTTATTAGCAGCTGTGCTTTTTTTAAGTTTTGTTACATTCTTGAAAATTTAACACTATATAAGGTATAGAAGATTATATTCTTATGATTATAGTAAATATAGAGCGAGCCAATTTTAAAGAGTTTAATGAAAGGGGAGCATTTAAAGTTAAGAGAAAAGAGCTCATAGATAGTTCTCATGGCTCTCATAGGTTTTATTTAAGATATTATGAAGTACAACCAGGAGGAATGACACCTTATGATGTACATAATTATGAACATATCATAATTGTTACAAAAGGTGAAGGCTCTATACTAACAATACAAAATAATATGCCTAAAATGGAAAAAATTAAAGAAAAGGATGTTATTTTTATTAAAGCGAATGAGCCACATCAAATAATAAATACATCTAACAACGTTCTTGAGTTTTTATGCTTTAGAGGTGTCGATGTTTTATATGAGAAAGAGGTAAGCGATATTATAAAGAAATATTTTAATTTATCGCAGGAACAATATGTATGATTTAAATGCTTTATAATTAAAATTAGATGTAATGAATATTCAAGAAGACTTTTTAACAACTTCAAATTGGATAAAAATTGAAATATATTCTTCTAGCTTTGAAAATTTAAGCTATTATAAAGAAGAGCATTCATACGACAATGAAACAATAAGCATTCTTGAAAGTCTATTTGATGTCTCTAAGAGATATAATTTAATAGATGAATTCGGCCAATCCTTGGCATATTTATATCAATTCAATAAATGCAAGGCAATATTAAGAAAAAAAGTCATCGAGGATGTAAATTTTGATGAGGCTGTAAAAATCTGCGAATTAGGTTTAATTAAAAAGGAAATGAAATTGATAAGCTCAATTGATTCATTCGCTATGAAAAATAAAATAACTGCATTGGGTTCTGTAGGTATTGAACTTGGCACCTCAGCTTGTAAAGATTTCAGCACGTCAAAAATATTCTTGACACTAAAAATTTATTTAGAGAATATTTACAAAGCCTTATTTGAATTCATTTCGAATTATTCAACATATGATGAAGCAAGAAACTTAGGTACTTTGTTAAAAGAATATCAAATAAATGATACCATTAATTTGATATATCTACAAAATTACATTAAAAATCATCAAATAAAAGATCAAGAAATCCTAGAATCAGTTATGGGTTCAGAATTACTTATTTTATCCTCTGCAATATCTGAAAGAAACTTAAAAGAATCGTTGTATGCTTTAATATCTTTGATTAAAACAAAGGATTTAGAAATAGTAGAAAAAGGACTTTTCAATTTTTATAAGATGATAGATACTATGATCGAAAATACACTAAACAAAATCGGTTTTGATTTAAATAATTCTAAAGAATTAGTAAGCAGAATTAAATTTGCTAGTAGAAAACTATGTTAATGTCTTTAATTTCTCCTGACCAACTTCTGAAGAAAATTCAAAATAAAGAAGAAATAATCATAGTTGATGTTAGACCATTCAGCAAGTACATAAGAGAACATATTCCAAATTCCATTTGGTTTTATGTCTGGGATCTTACTAGGCATGAAGAAAATCTGCCTTCTTTTCTAAAAAATGAAGAGGAATTAGCTAAAGTTTTATCTAAAAATGGAATAGATTCAAGTATAGAAACTATAATCTACTGTGATTTATACTCAATTACGAATGCAAGCTACTTATATTTCGTTTTAAAATATCTTGGGCATAAAAAAGTTGAAATTCTCGAAGGAGGTATTGAAAAATGGATTCAGCTCAATTATCCTGTCGAAAAAGGAATAGTTCAGCCTAAAAAGGCAAATTTTGAAATAAACTTAAACAGAGAAATTAAAGCTGATTTCGAGTTTGTAAAATCTGTATTAAAGCAGAATAAATATATAATAATAGATGCAAGAAGAGAAGAAGAATTCAAAGGTTTAGAAACAACTTTACCTAAGAAAGGAAGAATACCTGGCAGTGTAAATGTTCCTTTTCTGGAATTTGTTGAAGAAAGACCCTATGAATTTAATGAAGAAAAAATTAAGTCAAAACTGGAGAGGCTTTTAGAAAAAGATAAAGAAATAATTGTTTATTGCAGTTCTGGACCAATGGCTACGTATCTTTATTATTTATTGGAAAATTTGTATCCTAACCTTAAAACAAAAGTTTACTTAGAATCATTTTTAGATTGGATAAATAGTGGCGGTGAGATTGAACTATAAGAAGTTTAATTTAATATCTTTTATTTGTTCGACTTCTAATTTAAAATAGTTCAATAAATCATCGATATTAAATTTAACATCCAATTGTTTACAAATATAGTTCGAACTCTCGATGCTATTTAAAATTGAAGCGCTGGCACCCGGAGAAGGAGTTATAGCAAACATAATGTTATTAAAAGCAAATTGCTTCTCTCCTAATACCAATTTAGCTTGAGAATTATCTACTAGTTGAGGTCTGATACCACCTTTGTTAAATTCCAAATAATCAACATTTAATTTAGGAACTATCTTCTTTGCTTCAATTGCAAATAACCATTTTCCTACTTTAGGAAATCGATACAAGACATTCTTAAAAATAAATTTTCTTATATCTGAATCTTTAAATATATTAATGATAGAATATATCGTATCTTTATCTTTAATTAAATAATTATAAATATAATTTAGATCAAAATCTTTTGCATATTCATTTGATAAAATTATTTCAGCAGTAGGTCCGAATTCTACGGATTTATTCTTTAAAAAAGGGTTTGGATCAGCATGTATTTGAACAAAAGGAATCTTCTCAATTTGAACCCTATAAACTTTGCTATTTATTACAGGCGGATAGGAATAATAATTTCCTCTTATATTTAGAAGAGAGAAATTCTCCAAGAAACCCATTTTTTTAGCGAAATAAAAGCTATTCGCTGAAGATGAAACATAAACAAATTTGCTATAAAATAAATTGCCGTTTGTCTTTAATTCGAAATAATCATCTCTATCTTTTATCTCATTTATTTCTTGATTTTTAAGAATTTTTATATCTTTATCTTTGATTAAAGAATCCTGTGCTAACGTCTTAGCTATGTTTCCGAAATTTAGCGCAAGCCCATTTTCTTTAAATATAGCTTCTATCCTTTCATTTTTATTCCTTCCTTTAACAATATTTGGTTCTAAATTAAATATCTCTTTTCTATTCAATAATTTAACTTCTGGAAAAAGATTTTTAATTTGCTCGTATTTAGTTTCAAGAAGATCAATTTCTTCATTTATAGCTAAAACAAAGAAAGGAACTTCACTAAAGACTTCTTCTTTTCTAATTAATCCTTCTTTTATCACTTTAGATCTCCTTAAATATCCCCTAAATAAAATACCAGCTATTTTCATTCTCTTCATTTTTTCTAAGGAATAATTTGTCTCTGCAAAACCTTCATGTAATGTTTTGCTATTATTTCGATAATTTGAATTTCCTTGACCTAATTCTTTATTTTTTTCGAATAAGGCAATTCTTTTTACACCTGTAAAATTAGCTAAAGTAAATAATAAAGAAGTGCCTACTATTCCTCCTCCAATGATAGCTACATCTAATAATTCTTCTTTTTTATTGTTAGATTTCAATAAAAATTAATGATATTTTTCTCTTAAAATAGATGCAGCTTTGCTTATACTTTTTAATTTTAAGAAAGATACTTTTGGTGTATTTACTGGAGATTCAGCAAAGGTTCCAAATCCACAATCAGGGTTGAGAAAGATTCTTTCAGGTTTAAAATAATTTAATGCCTTTTCTACAAAGTTAATAATATCTTCTGGTTTTTCAACTTCATCTGTTTTAGGATTGACAACGCCTAAACCTATCTCTTTTTCAGTGGGATAATCTTTAAATACATCTATGGATCCAGCTCTTTTTGTTGCAAATTCAAGAACATATTGATTTACTTTCATGTCAAGTAGGAAAGGAAGCAAAGGATAATAATCTCCTTTTAATTGTGCATCTTCTGACTTGCTCCAATTTCCTCTACAAATATGTACACCCAACCTAACACCTGATATTCCTTCAACTGTTTTGTTTAGTATATCTAATGCAAATCTTAATTCATCTCTAGGATTTTCTTTAGCTGTCAGAGCTGCGCACATAAATGTCTGAACACTTAACTCAGGACCATAAAGTACTTCCATAAGAACAGGTTCATCAAGTTGTACGAAATCAACTCCATTATCTCTTAAAAGCTTTATTTCTTCTCTTAATATTTTTGAAAATTCTTCAGCTAAATCTTCCTTTCTTTTATAATATTTGTCTGATATTCCTTTAATCCAAGAAGATCGAGTTAAAAGGTATGGTCCAGGAAGAGCTACTTTTATCTTCTTATTTGTATGCTCCTTTAGAAATTTTGCTTCATTCAAAGCTATAGGAGTCTTCTTCTTAATAAAATTAGTAACAATAGGTGTTCTTATTGAGAATGCTGGTACATCTAACTTCCTTAATAATTCTTCGAAAGCAGCCTTATCTTCAGCAAAATCAATAAACTCTGCTACAGTTTTAAGTTCGACCCCTTCTATTTTATCAGCAACGAATGAATAGAAATTATCCCTTCTTTGTTCACCATCAGATATTATATCAACTCCAGCATCCTCTTGATATTTAATTGCTATTAGAACAGCTTCATCTGCAATAGCTTGAAATTCTTCATCGCTGATCTTTCCTTCCCTTTTTCTTCTTAACGCATCAAGTAACCATTTAGGTCTAGGCCAACTTCCAACAACAGTAACAGGAAATATTTTATCCATGATTAAACTTCTTGTGTAATAAATTTAAAGTTTAGATTCATTTGATTAAGCTAATTTGTGGAACAATTTCCACATTTCGAGCTAATGTATTTCCAACAGGAGAAGTCCTTACCGTTTCTTCCCAAATTTCTTTTACTAATTTTTCGTCACAATCGGCTTCAACATAAGCCTTTGCAATTATCTTTCTATAACCAGGATGACCTTCATTTGATAATCCTAGGAAAACAAGAATATTATCTATTTCGCCTTCAATCGCTACTTCTAAATTCTTAATGCTAATACCTCTTTTAGTAGCATTTAATATAAATCCTGTGGAATAGCATGCGCCCAATGCAGAAATTACATATTCAACTGCATTAGGACCCTTATCTGGACCTCCTAATTCTGAAGGTTCTGATATCGTAAATGAGTGATTTCTTACATATGAATTAAATGTGAATCCTGAACCAGCCCATCTTACTCTTGCATACCATTTATTTATTTTTTGGACAAATTCTTGATTTTTCTTTGCTTCTTCTATTAGAGATTTTAGTGATTCAACATCTAGACCATTAATTACTTTTCCCATTAAAAATCAAGTTGACCTATCAATTAATAAATACCATTAATTTTTTATTCTTATTTAAGCTTAGAATATTTTAATTTTGTGGTTAATTTGAGCCCCCCTTGTTAATGTATTAAAGACCGGGGAAGATTTCATAGCTTCAATGAACAAATCTTCAATAACTTTTTGTTCAGCTTCCGTTCTTATATATGCAAGTATTTCAATGCTTTTAAATCCTGGATTGCCTTCCTTTTCTAATCCTAAAAAAACAAGAACATTATCAAGTTGACCCTCTATTGCTAATTCAAGATTTTCAATCTTTATGCCTTTACTTGTTGCAAATAAAATAAACGTTGTAGCAATACATGCTCCTAAAGATGCAAGTAAAGTTTCAACTGCATTCTGTGCAGTATCTATGCCTGCAAGGTCGGCCGGTTCATCGATATCGATTGAATGTCTTCTCATATAAGCTCTTGTCTTGAAACCTCCTAACCATCTTAACCTTACTCTCCACAAACTTAATTCTTTAGCTTTATCTTTTTCCTTCGAAATTTCATTTAAGATTTGATTTAAGCCATTTAAATCAACACCGTTTATCTTTTGGGACATATTCATCCTTATAGCATTTCAGGAAATAAATTTTTAATGATAAACAAGAGAAAAATAGGAATATCAATTATCCCAACAAAAAACATTAACCTAGATTTTGAACTAGTTCTAAAATTTTTAAAAAATGGAATAAATAAGTTTACATTTAGCGATTTCCATCGAGGATATGATTTTATACCACTATTTGAAAAAGTTTCTCAGATAAAGGAAAAAGATTTGATGCTAGGAACTGCTGTAACAAACTTTATAACGCATAAACCTTTAGAAATTGCAGAATTTTACCTTAATATATACAAAATTTTTGACAATATTTTCTTAGGCTTGGGTACAGGAGATTGGGAATTGTTGGAAAAAAATAGAATTTCAATTAAAGATGCGATAAAAAAATTGCTACTAGGTATGAATATCATTAAAGAGAAATTCAACTCAACGAATGCAAGAATACCAATATTTATCGGGGCTCAAGGAGCAAGAATGATAAAAATTGCTAAAGAAAATTCAGATGGAATTATTTTTAACATCTCATTTCCAGATCACATAAACAAAGCTATCAACATTTTAGGCAATACGAAGCAAAATTTTAAGAAATTTGTTATATCACAAGCTTATATTTTAGATGAAGAAGAAAAAGCAATTAAAAATGCAAGGAAAAGTGCAGCGATAATTTATTCAGGTATCTCAGATTCAGCCTTAAAAATGTACGATTTGGATTTAGAAAAAAGAAATCGTATTAGAAATTTAATTATCGAAGGAAAAATCGATGAGGCCAGAAATATGCTCGATGCGGATGAGGTAAAAAAGCTTGTTATATGTGGAGATATCGAAAATTCTAAAAGGAGAATTGAAGAAATTCTCAGTTTAAACATAGACCTTTTGATATTGGGATTACCAATGGGTGTAGAAAGGAATGAAACTTCAAAAAATATACTTAGAATTCTGGAGCAAATAACTTAAGAAATTTATAGACTTGTTATTAAAATTGAACATTAATGCTTAACATTCAATTAATAAAAGAAGCTTTGATAGATGCGAAAAAAACATTTGATAAGGTTAAAAGTGATAAAAATTTTTCAAAAAGATTATCGATAGGTTTCGGACAAGATGTAACAATTTATTTTGATAAAGAAGTAGAAAATACGATTTTAAATAGACTTAAAGATCATGTAAATTGTGTTCTTACTGAGGAATCAGGCTTAATTGAATTTAACAAAGGTAATTTGAACGCGATAATAGATCCTGTTGATGGAAGTATAAACGCATTAAGAGGAATACCTTTCTTTGCTTCATCCATAGCTATATTTAACGGTGAAAAGTTTAAAGATGCGATAGCTGCAGGCATAATTAATTTAGCAAATGGAGATTTGTTTTTAACAGATTGCAATAAAGTTTATTTTAACAATGTTGAAGTTCAAAGAAAAGATAAGTTAGATTACAGCGAAATTGTTGCTGGTACAGATTTAAAAGTAATCGATGTCAATGATCCAAAAATCGATATTATTTTAAAATTGTTTAAAAATTTTAGATACCTAAGATTTTTAGGCTCTTTAGCACTTGAATTAGCGTATGTTGCAGTTGGCATAACTGATGCATTCATTGTACCCTTTAAAAGAATTAGATTTCTCGATATTGCTGCTGGACTTTTATTGATTAAATTTGCTGGCGGATACGTTGAATTACTAGATGAAGATTTGGAAAATCTGAATATATTTACAAACAAAAGATTAGCTTTTTTAGTCTCAAAAAATTTAGAACTAGGAAATTATATAAAGAAAGTAATTATGTAGTGATAAAGATGCAAGATTTCAAGGTTACACCATGGGAAGTTGAGGGTAAAGTAGACTATGAAAAATTAGTAAGAGAATTTGGTCTTAAATTTGTAGATGATAATATAATAAATCGAATTAAAAATCATACTAAAGAATTGAATGTAATGTTAAGAAGAAAATTTTTCTATGCACATAGAGATTTAGATTTGGTTCTTGATGATTTTGAAAAAGGGAAAGGATTTTTCTTATATACTGGGAGAGGGCCTAGCGGTCCAATGCATATTGGTCATTTAATTCCTTTTTATTTTACGAAATGGCTTCAAGAAAAATTCAATGTAAATCTATACATTCAAATTACTGATGATGAAAAATATCTTGAAAGAGAATTAAGTTTTGAAGAAGTTCAAAAATGGTCTTATGAAAATATCTTAGATATAATAGCTGTGGGATTTGATCCTAATAAGACCTTTATTTTTAAAGATACAGAATTTATGGGAAACATTTATAGCTTAGCAGTAAAAATATCAAGAAAAATAAATTTCTCTGTTGTTAAGGCTGTATTTGGATTCAAAGAAAGTAGTAATATAGGAATTCTATTCTATCCTGCAATTCAAATAGTGCCTACTTTTTTTGAAAATAAGCGATGCCTAATTCCTGCCGCAATTGATCAAGATCCTTATTGGAGAATCCAGAGAGATATAGCAGAATATTTCGGATATTATAAAGCTGCGGAAATTTCGAGTAAATTTTTGCCTCCATTAACTGGAATGCAAGGTAAAATGAGTGCATCAAATCCAAGAAGTGCGATTTATTTAACAGATGATGAAAAGACAGTAAAAGAAAAAGTGATGAAATATGCTTTCTCTGGTGGACAGGCTACGATTGAATTGCACAGAAAACTTGGAGGTAATCCTTACATAGATGTAAGTTTTCAGTGGTTATATAGCTTTTTTGAAGATGATGATGACAGGATTAAAAAAATAGAAGAAGATTATAAATCTGGTAAGCTTTTATCAGGCGAATTAAAGGAAATATTGATCGAGAAATTATTATCTTTTTTAGAGAAACATAAAGAAAAAAGGGAAGAAGCTAAAGAAATTATACATTTATTCATGAGGGATGGAGAACTGGCTAAGGAAATGCGGAAAAATAGATTTTGAAAATGAAGTGGTTCATAACAGGACAACCGGGTTCTGGTAAGACAACACTTGTAACTTTAATCGTAGAAAAATTAAGGTTTGAAGGTATTAATATTGATGGTATAATTACGAAGGAAATTAAAGAAGGCGGTGCTAGGACAGGTTTTCAAATTTTAGATATAAAAACAAAAAATAAGGGTATATTGGCTTCCAAGAAATTAAAAGTTCAAGGTCCTAGAGTAGGAAGCTATACAGTAAACTTAGAAGATATTGAAATAATTGCTGTTCAGGCACTTGAACGAGCTTACAATAATGCGGACTTAATAGTTATCGATGAAATAGGTACTATGGAATTGTTTAGCCAAAGTTTTAGAAACATTGTAGGAAAAATCCTGAAATCCAATAAAAATTGCTTATCAACAATACATAGGAATCACTTAAACATGCTAGAGTTAGTACAATCCAATGAAAAAAAATTATACACTGTAACAAAAGAAAATTGGCCACAAGTCTTTAACGAAATTTCCAATGACGTACTAAATTTTTTCAAAAGTGCATACGCAAAAACTTAAAAATTGAGATTTTTAGCTAAATATTTTATATTCTAATTAATGCTAGATCTTAACAAATGTATCAACTTAATTAATGCAAGTCTTACTGATTATAATAAAAAGCTGCAAGAAGAAAATAAACAATTGAAAGAATTCATAAAAATTGTAAATAATCTAGATTTAGATTTGTGTAAGAATTTTAATCCGGATAAATTTGGTCAGAATCTTGAAATATTGCAGCCTTTTGAAAATTCTTTAATAAATAGCATAGATGATTTGGTTCAAGGTCCAGTAGATGATATTAAGGAAAATAAATGGGCTTATGAAAAATTAAAATCTTTTAAAACTATTGCAATCGATACTAGTGAAATGTTTACCACGCATTATTTTCCAGTTTTTATTTTAATGAATATCGGATTATTTTATTATGATTACAAGAACAATGATTACATTGAATATTCAATACCAAAATTCTTTACAAAATATCATTTCGATGAAATAGATGATGATAGAAGTATTCCTTTAAAAATAAGTATTTTGAGGCTTGAAAATGAACTTTTAGTGCTAGAACAAATTGATAATGAAAAATCTTTAGAAGAAAGTTATATAATGTTTGATGAAAGCTTTTCCTCAAATTACCTAAAATCATCGAACAAAGATATCATAAGAGCTATTATGGAAAAAATTAAGCATAACATAGGCTATTTAATAAAAAAGAACGCAAAACCTATAGGGATTATTTATTCTTTGAGCAGGGGATTCGTAAATTTCTTAAAATTTTTCTACAATATGGAACAAATACAACTTAATGATAAGCAAATTTTTAATGAAATACTATTACCTGGGGAAAGAAGCTGCATTTTTAAAGTTCATAATTTAACTACTAAAATAGCTGATTTAAACATGTACGCTTTTTATCTAAAAATTTCTGATAATAATGTTTTAAGGATAGAATTTGAAGAAAGATTGAAAGATAAGGTAAATGAAATACAACATGTGGTATTTCTTCAAAGTATTATGGGTGGAGGTTATCCAATATGCATGCAGAGAGCACACGAACTAGCTTATATTAATGAAAAAGAGAGGGAATTTATATTTGAGCTAATAGAGGAAAAGCTGATTAAAGAAGGGATAAAGCTTAGTCAATTTGGATTCACTAAAAAGCAAGAAAGAAAATTAATTAAAATAATATGAAAAATTGGATTGAAGAAATAAAAAAGGATAATAGTAAGCTAATAGGTGAAATAATAGCTTCATCTAGCTCCGATTTTACTATAAGAGCTTATGAATTGGAGAAGGCTCCAGAATATGCTACGATATTATGTTCAAATTCAGGTGAGACGATTATTTTTGGATTAGTAAGTTACGTAAGCATGGAGCCTGAGTCATCTTTAGCTGGAAGTATGCCAAAACCTTTGAAAAGATCGAGGGAAGAATTAAATTTGCATTACAAAGAGCTTAAAGATAAGCTTGTAATATTAGCAAAATTAATTACAATTGGATATTATTATAAAGAGAAATTTTACCAAGAAAGACCTAGGAGGATTCCATGGATTCATGACTTAGTTTACTTACCCGATAATGAATTAATAAGAGAATTTCATTTTATTGAAAACAAAATAAGCTTAGAATACATACCCCTCATTTACACTTATTTCCCAGAAAACGAAAAGAACATATTCAACTTATATTTAAAAGCCTATTTGCAGTATTTGTCGAATTTCTTTAAAGAGGATGAAATATACGAATTATTCGGATCAATCCACGAAAGCTTAACTGCAACAAAACTTGAAAAATTAATCGATGTGGATATGATCAACAGTATTTTTGAAGAAATATTAACTAAGAAGACTATATCTTGATTTGTAAAAATTAAGCGATGGTAAAGAAAGAAATCGCAAGTGTAATTTCTGCAGAATATAATGAAGGTGTAGCTGGACAAATAAATGATTATAATTTAACAGAAGATATTTGCGTAAATTCTTTAGTAATTATTAAAGGAAATAGAAGAGATTACTTAGGTCTTATCGCTGACCTTAAGTTATCCTCGGGATCATCAGAATCGATTTCTGCTTTAAAATACTACACAAGGTCACAAAATGAAGAAATAAAACAGAAATTGATGACGAAAACTAAAGATAACTTAGCAAGGCTAGGTAGAATGCAAACAAATGCTTTGATAATTCCATTGGCTCAATCAAATAACGGAGAAGTGGAAGATGTGGATACAATACCTTCTTATCTATCATCAATTTTAACACCAGCCAGTGATGAGATAAAGCATTTTTACGGTATACCGGATAATTTAAAACTTTGGGGAATAGGTTATCCCAAAAGTCCATTAAAAAATGAGACAATAGATACAGTGGTACCTATTAATGTTGACATATTACTTAGAGGCTCTTTTGGAATTTTTGGAAAAACTGGAACAGGAAAAACAATACTGGGAAATATATTAAGTAGTTTTATCGTGCTTTCTAATAAGCTTCGAACTTCTGATAAACAAACGAAATTAATTATCTTTGATATGCATAGTGAATATGGACTTCGAGTTAAGGATATGACAGGAGAAGATTTTGCAGATGGAGTAGGGCTTGCTTTTAAGAACGAATTCATTAGATATTCTGCAGACAAAATATTAGCAAAAGAACATATACTTGAAGAACTTAAGGTAAGTATTACAGACCTCGATGAACAAGATTTGATATCATTAAAAGAGGAATTAGATCTATCTGAAAGCTTTATTGCTTATCTTTATGAATTTAAGAGAATCATTAATCAAGTCATTGAAAAGCACATTGAGAAAATGAATCATTTCCCTGAATTAAAGGATAAAAAGCATAAAGCTTGGATATTGTATCTTTCTGGATATTTTGATACCCATGATAACATAGTAAAAAATATTGAAGATGAAATAAAAGATAAGATTTCAAAGGAATTAGGTATAGGTGCTTTAAGCGCTTTAAAAGCTGGAAAAGCCAAAATTACGAGTGTTGTTACTTATGATTTCATTGAATACTTGCCTGAGAAAGATTCAATTAGAGAAATCGTTCACGAAATACTCGATGGTAACAGAAGCGTTATAATAAGTTTTGGAAGGTTTGGTGATGACTCTAAAGCAAATATAATCATTGCAAACTTAGTATCTAAAAGATTATGGAGAGCGATTATTGATAGGATAATGAATAGAATTGAATTGAAATATAAAATACTCATTATGATTGAGGAAGCTCATAAGTTTCTTTCACCGGTTCTTTATTATAAAACTCCATTTGGCAACATTACAAGAGAACTAAGAAAAAGAGGTGTTTTTCTATGCATAGTTGATCAAACTCCATCCCAATTATCTAAAGATGTAATATCAATGCTATGGAACAATTTCGTACTAACTCTGACAGATGATAAAGATATAGCAAGTGTAACTTTAGGTCTTAAAAAAGCTGATTTATTTAAGCCTGTGATATCTTACTTAAAAAGGCAAGAAGTATTAATATTTGGCGAAGCAGTAAAAATTCCTGTTGTCGTTAGAGTAATTGAATATAAAAAATTTATCGAAGAAATGAAAAAAATTTACAATTCAACAATAGAAAAAACAGAATTACCAGGTTTTTAATCTTTATCATAAATAGGCTTTATTTTATAGCTATATTTCATACCAACACCGCCTTCTATTTTAATTTCTTCTATATGGACTCGATCATCATCGATCTCTATGAGATTATACGAATTTCCAAAATGACCTCTGGTTCTTCTTGAAGAAACAGTACCTGCGTATGCAAGAATTGTATTATTTATTCTTAATGAATAATGAATATGCCTATGCCCCATTAATACCATATTTACATTGTTTTTCAATATCATATGTAGCACATCACCTGCATCTTCTAGCACATTCACTTCTCTCCCTGAATATGGTACTGGTATTAAATGGTGGTGAAAAACAACTATTTTAAAATACTTATCTCCTATTTCCAAAAATCTAGATTGCAAATAGGACTGCCTTCTCCTCCCTAACCTGCCTTCATCTCTATCTGGAATTGAGCTACTTAGAATAAAGATTTTAAATTTACCTACCTCATATTCAATTTCACTATTTCCAAAGAATTCATTAAACAATGTACCGCCATAATTTCTTTCATCGTGGTTGCCTGTTGTCAACAGTTTCTTATAATTGAGCTGATTTATAAGATCTTTTGCTAATGTATACTCACTCAGCGTTCCATTATCAACGACATCACCTGTATGTATGACTAAATCTGGCTTGTAACTTAATTTATCTATACTTTCTAGAAACTTATAATACATTTTTTCGTTAAATTGACCAAAATCACTTATGTGCGTATCTGATACATGCAAAATTCTAAATACCATATGATTCAATATTTTTTTAATAAATTATCCTTAACTAAACCGTAGGAACAAGTACAGAAAAAGTTACCAATTTAGTTATTCCATTCTTAGGCTTCAAAAAATATCCTATATTTAAATATCTGTTTCCTCCCTCATATTCAGACCAAAGGTAAAATTCTTCTATCGTTTCATTCTTAGATTCTTCTTCTACAAATTTTGTGAGAGCTGATTCAACACTTTGATATTCATGCTTATAGATATATGCTAAAGTATTTTTTCTATAAACTACATTTGCTGTGCATAATGCTACTTCTGTTACTTTAACCCCTATTTTTTCCAATATCATTTTTACATCATTTTTTGCTTTCGAAAGTGAAATCATTGCAAATTCCATTATCTTTATGATATGTTATTTTTAACTTATAAGTTTCTTTATTAATATCTCTGAAAAATCTTAGCCAAATTTTTTATTCTATAATGAATTGTTGAAAAAGAAATTAGATAAATTTTTAATAATTTTAATAGAGAAAATTGTTCCATCCACTCGAATGCATAGAGAAAATAAAGCATGAATTAGTAGAAATTAATTATAGCATTTTAACAAATAATACAATAAGAAGAATCGTCTCATGCGATGAACAGTTGGCTCTTAAAGTAATTAGACAGGAATGTATATTACAAAAAGAAAAAGTAAATAATTTGGAAAAATTGATTATATCTGATAATTCATTCAATAGAACAATTGTACTTGAAAAAAATAAGTTGGAAATTGTGAATAAGATAAATCAAGAACATAATGCAGAAATAAAAAAAGAGACTAAAGATTTAATTGAAGCAATTAAAAGTATTTTCAATTCCAAAGATATTCTTTTAATTTCTATTTTAATTTTAATAAACTTTCCATTGCATTCGGAAAATATTAGCAAAATAATGTACAAATTCAATCAAAAAAATTACATTTTTTAGAAAAAAGAATTATCCTTTGATATAATGAACATATTGAATAAATTTTATAGAAAAAATATTGAGAATATTATATTAATTATGAAAAATATACAAGTGATTGAACTAAAATTTTGGGACTCTTTTCAATAAATAACTTATTTTAATAAAGCATGTTAAATTATCATATGAACAAATTGGTCGAGGAAATTTTAAAAAAATACAAACGAATATGGGCCTTAAAATATGCTTCAGGTTTACTAGGTTGGGATATTGAAACTTATATGCCTCCTAAAGGTGCAAATGCAAGAGGAGAAGTTTTTGCACATCTAGATTTAATTCAAAAGCAAGAAATCCTTAGTTTAGCAAGTTTCGTAGAAGAAGCTGAAAAGATAGAGAATTTAGATGATTTGGAAAAGGGGATAATAAGAGTTTTAAACAGAGAAATAAGATTCTATAAAAAAGTCCCTGAGGAAATAATAGTAAAATTAAATAAAGTAACTTCTGAAGGTACTATTTATTGGAGGATTGATAGGAAAAAAGACGAATTTAATAGCTTTAAACCGTATCTACAAAGGATCATAGAAATTAATAAAATTATCGCAGAAAAATTGGGTTATGAAAAGCATCCTTATAATGCGTTATTGGACCTATATGAAGAGGGTTTGAATGTTGAAGATATGAATTCTATATTTAATGTAATAACACATAAATTGCCTATTTTACTTGAGAAGGACTTACCTTCCTCTCATGAATTGGAACATCTTAAATACAACGAAGATGAAATGAAAAAAGTAAACGAAGAAGTTCTGAAGCTATTGAACATGCCATTTGATAGATTCAGAATGGATATATCAACACATCCTTTTACTATTGGAATATCAGTAGATGACGTAAGAATAACTACAAGATATGAAGGAATAGATTTTAAACGTTCTTTATATTCAACTATTCATGAATGTGGTCATGCAATATATAATTTAAATATTGATAAAAATTTAGAAGGTACACCTGTTGGTATTGGTGCTTCTTCAGGCATTCACGAATCGCAGTCAAGATTTTGGGAGAATATAATAGGTAGAAGCAAAGAATTTGTTGAATTAATATATCATATTCTTAAAAATTTGAGATTTGAAAAAAATTATACTATAAGCGATTTCTACATTTATTTTAATTTGGTAAAGCCAAGTCTAATAAGAGTGGATGCGGATGAATTAACTTATAATTTTCATATTGCTTTAAGATTTGAAATAGAGAAAAGAATTATTAATGATGAGATTGAAATGGATGAAATACCTTCGCTATGGAACGAATTAATGGAAAAATACTTGAAAATAAGGCCTAAAGGATATGCTGATGGATTTCTACAAGATATGCATTGGTCAAAGGGATGGTTTGGTTATTTCCCTACTTATACATTAGGAAATGTTATAGCTGGAATCATATGGAAATCTTTTAAAAACTTAAAAAACAAAGTACAAAGCGGAGATTTAGAATCGATAAAAGAATTTTTAAAAGATAAGATACATAAATATGGCGCAATCTACGCACCTAAAGATTTACTAAAAAGAAGCTTTAATGAAACATACAATGCTGAATACTTAGTTGAATATCTATTTGAAAAATATAATCTAATTTGAATTAAGCTTAAATTTAGTAACAAAACTTAAAGAATAAATGATTAAATTAATTCATACAGCTGATTTGCATCTTGGAATTGGTTTAAGCGACTTGTATGAAACTCCACAAATCGTTCAACAAAGATTTAATGATTTCGTTGAAAATCTTAAAAGCATTAAAGATTTTGCCATAAGTTCAAATGCAGATTTTCTGATATTAGCTGGAGATATATTTCATCATCCAAGACCTTCTTCACAAGCTTTTAATGCATTTTCTCAAATAATTGGAGAAATACTAAAAGAAGAAATACCAATCATTGCAGTATTAGGAAATCATGATACAACAAAAACAAGCGAAATGTTGAGCTATCTAAGAGGATTTGTCAACGTAAATTTAAAGAATTTCTACCTATTCGATGTGGCATCTAAAATTTTGCTTAGAGCAAAGAATTCAAATGAAAAGGTTAAGTTTATAGGAATTCCTTATCCGCATTTTCAATCTACATTAAGTTACTCAGATTATGTTTTCAAGGTTGAAAATAAAATAAACGAGTTACTACAAAATGATGAAGCCGATTACAATGTTATTGTTGGACATATATACGTTGAAGGTGGAAAAATAGGTTCTGAACAAAGAATTGCTTCTTTAAGGGATTATCCTCTTCCTAAATCTGTGTTTGAAAGAGAAAATGTGCATATTACATGTCTTGGACACCTTCATACACCACAAAAAGTTGGAAACAAAATTTTTTACTCAGGTTCTATTGAAAGGATAGATTTTGGGGAAGAAGGTGAAGAAAAGTCATTCTTAGAAATTGTATTAGGAGATAAAATTCACGTTACGAATGTAAAATTAAAACTTAGACCTATGAAAACTATCTACATAAAAAAAGAAGAACTAGTTAATAATCTAAACATAAATGCAACACTTCAAAATATTCTAGAAAAATATAACGTAGAAGAAGGAAGCTTGCTAAGAATCAGAATCAAAGGATCAGATATAATAAGAAACATTTCTATGAATCAAATCGAAAAGTACCTATACGATAAAAAAAAGGTATTAGCTTTTAAGTTGGAGGAAATAAAAGAGGAGGAAAGCCTCGAAGAAATTAATATAAATACGAAGTGGAATTTTAAGGAAGCTTTGGATGAGTATCTGAAATTAAGGTATAGGAATGAAAACCCGGAAGTTATTAATAAAGTTAAATTCTATGTTGAAAAAATAATGGAAGAAGTAAAACTCAATGAAAATTAATAAAATATTATTGGAGAATTTTGCAAGCTATAAAAAAGAAATTTTAGATTTGGATAAAATAGGTCAAGTGATAAATATATTCGGCTCTACAGGAAGTGGTAAAACCACCTTGATCGTTGATTCCATAACTTTTTGCCTCTTTGGTAATGCCTATGGAATAGATAGACAAGGAACTACAAAGCTTGTAATCAATCCTAAATTCAATGAAGCTAAATGTGAAATTGAATTAACATTAGGAAATAAAAAATATAAAATAACGAGAATAGCTTATAAAGATAAGTCTGCACAGGCTATTCTTTATGAGGAAAAAAATGGTGAATTTATAAAAAAAGCAGTAAACGTATCTGAAATTGATAAATTCATTAAAGAGCTATTGAAATTTGATTACGAAACATTTCTTAATTCTATAATGATAAGACAAGGTGATGTTGTTCATTTTTTAGAGGCTGATGCAAAGAAGAGAAGAGAAATTTTACTCAAGGCTTTTAACTTAGATTTCAAAAACTTTCTAGAAATATCAAAGGAGTTACGAAATAAAAAAGAAAATGAAATTAGGAAACTAACTGAAAAGATAGACGAATTAAATAAGATAGTTTCAAATGAGAATCAATTAAAGTTGGAATTGAACAATAACATTATTAAATTAAATGAGTTAACACAAAAAATAAAGAGAATAGAAGAAGAAAGAGAAGAAATCGAAAAAGAAATTAATAACATATCAAAAAACAAATCTGAATTGCAATCAAAACTTTCTTACTTAATACAAAAAGAAAATGAAATGAATAAAAAATATTCATACTTAAATGAATTATTAAATAACAAAAATATAATAGAAGAAAAGCTTATTAAAGAAAATGATATAAAACAAAAATTAAATAAATTAAAGATTGACAAAAGCAAATTAGATGATATCGAAAAGATAATAAACAATATAAATAATAATAAAAAAGAAATCGAAACTTTAAATAAAATTATATCAAAAATCAAAAACAGGTTGAATGATATAGAACAATATAAATCTAGGTTAGCAAATATTGAGAATAAACAAAAGGAGATCGCTGGTTTTTATAGCAAGCAATTTGATCTAGAACAAGAAATTGAATCTTTGAAAACTAAAATAAATACGCTTGAGGCTGAAAAGGCTAATTATTTAAGAGTATTAGATTTGATTGAGAATCAAAAAAGCAATGTTTGTCCTGTTTGTAAAAGGGAACTTGATAAGGAACATCGAGATGGGTTAATTTCAGATCATAGAAATAGAATATCTAAAATAGAAAATGAATTGTCTGAATTAAATAGAAGACTTGCGTGGTTAAAAGAAAAAAAAGAAAGATATGATGAAATAATAAAGGGTATAGAAAAAGAAGCAAATGAGACTGTTATAAATCTTTTAAAGAAAGAAATATCTGAAGAAGAAAATCTTAGGAAAGAATTAGAAACTGAAATAATCAAGCTAAACGGTTTGCAAAATGAAAATAAAAAGTTATTAGAAAATCTATCTCTTTCATTATACAAGAACGAAGATTTAGGAAAAATTAAAAAAGAAATTGAAGAAGAAATTGGAGCGCTTAACAAAGAACTAGGCTCCATTGATGCTTTAAAAAATCAACTGCCTAATCTTGAAATGCAGATTAAAAATCTAAACGATGAAATTCAAAAAATAAAGTCTGAAATTCAAGATAAGGATGAAATAAAAAGAAAAATTGATGAAATTAAACAGTACGAAGACGAATTAAAGGCGATAAAGGAAATATTAGATAAGGAATATAAAGACACAAACCAGAATCTTGGAATTATAAAGAATTCTATAGATAATTTGAGAGAGAAATTAAAAGAAATTGAAGATGCCAAAAATGAACTTGAAATAAATAAGAAAGAATTAAGCAAACAAGATATTGAGTATAAAGCTCTTAAAATAATTTGTGACGATATATTCAATGATAGAGGATTTCCATTAAAGCTTCTTAAGGATTATCTGAATAGATTGAATGAATATATTAATTATTATTTTCTTCCAAAAGTTAAACCTGATATATCTGTTGATATAAAAGTGACAGAAGAAAAAATAGAAATAAACATATCGCAAAACTCATACACACGAGAACTTGCAACTTATTCAGGAGGCGAAAAAACTATCATCGGACTAGCTTTTAGATTGGGTATTGCAAAAATCCTCTCTACTTATAGAGTTGGTGTGGCTCCTAAAATGTTAGTTATAGATGAAGGTTTCGGTCCATTGAGTAAAGAATTTAGAGAAGCCGTATTGAAAACAATACTCGAACTTAAACATGATTATGAAAAAATATTCATCATTTCTCACGTAGAAGATATTCAAGAAAATCCGATGTTCGATTCAATTATAAAAGTTTGGAAAGACAGAGATGGGTTCAGTCATTTTGAAATCATTAAATAATCATAATTTATCTCTATCAAACTTATTTCCATACTTTTCAATAAACACCAATTCATCAATCGGCTTTCTATTTTTTCTACCCTTTATCTTTCTCTTAGGATAACCAAATCCTACTACTATTGCAGGGTATAGATCATTTGGTATATTAAAGTCTTTTCTTAATAATTCTTCTTTTATACCAGTAAAAACACAAGAAGCTACACCCTCTTCCCAAGCTACAAGTTGCATATTCTGAGCAACTCTTCCTGCATCTATTAAATGGAAATTGTATTTTGGATTGGTTAAAACCATCACAGCAAAATTAGAATTTGCTACCCACTTTCCTGTTGTGCTATCCTCTGCTAGCTTTTTTAATCCTTCTTTGCTTTGAACCAATATAAATCTCCAATGTTGACTATTTATTCCACTACTGGATAATCTAGCTGCTTCAAGTACTCTTAACTTAATATCTTTTGGAACTTCTTTATCTGAAAATTCTCGTATATCTAACTTAGTTGCAACAGAATCAAAGATTTTCATATAAATAACTAACTCAAATTTAATTTTTATTTCTATTCAGAGTCAATAAATACATTCTTTCTTAAAACATTTTGTAAAAATTACTTGGTTATTGGATAAATAAACAAATTTATTATGAAGTATTGGGTATTTCTAAGTATGATGTTGTAAAATATTTAAAAAATTTGGTAAAAGATTCAAATAATAGACTAATTAAATAACGCTATATGCAATCTCAAAAAGAATTATTCATTTCACATGAATTATTTAGTAAAGATCCTTTTGAAATAGTTAGTAATCCTATATTTCAAAGAATTTACGAAATCTATGATAAAGTAAGCCAATACATTAGAGAATTTTTGAATAAGAACGGTTTTCTAGAGTTCAAATCTATTTTATTAGGACCAGTTACAGACCCTGGTATAAGAGGTGCAAAGCAAATTACTGTAGATTACTATGGAAAAGAATACAAAATAATGAGTAGTGCTATATTATACAAGCAATTTTTAGCAGCTGCTAGAAAGAAGAGCGGAAAGGAAGGTAAAATATATTTCTTTGCAGATAACCTTAGATTAGAACCTTTAGAAACAGCATCGATGGATAGACATTTAGTCGAATTTATTCAGGTCGATTTAGAAATTGCTGACGCTGATCATTTTGACGCTATGAAAATTGCAGAAGAATTACTATTTTATGTAATATCTAGAGTTAAGGAAAATGAAAAGGAACTAAAAATGATCTGGGAATTTTTTCAACCTTATTGGGAATCGAGAGGACTTAAACAAAGGACAGAGTTAAAGCTACCTAAATTACCTTTAAAAAGATATACACATAAAGAAGCAGTTGACATCTTAAAGAACACAATTCAAGAAAATCCAAACTACTTTGAACAAATCAAAAGATTGTTCAAAATTGAACCTAAAAAAATTAGTTATACCACGGAAATACATTGGGAATATGAATGGTTAATATCTAGTATTAATGAAGAACCTTTCTTTATTTATGATTATCCAAGAGGTGCAAGAGGATTTTACGATAGAGAATATCCGGATAAGCCAGGAATATTGATGGATTTTGACCTTATTTATCCAGAAGGATATGGCGAGGCTGCATCGGGAGCAGCGCGTGAATATGAAATAAACAAAGTTATACAAAGAATGAAGGAAACAGGAGAAAGATTAGAAAAATATAAATGGTATTTAGAATTCTTGAAAAATCATGGTATTCCTACAGCAGGATTTGGTATAGGTCTTGAAAGATTAGTTCGATATATTTGTGCTTTACCTAGTATATATTTAACTCTACCTTATCCAAAAATACCCGGAATTTACAATCTTTAACAATGAATGTAGACTATCCAATAAAAGAAATTATTCAAAGGGCAAGATTGGGTAGGAAGTCAATTTATCCTTTTAAAAACGAGAAATTTAAATTTTCCATATTTGGGGCTACGATATATCAAGAGAATAAAAGATTCTTTACATTAGATGATATAATCATAACACCGCCACAATTTACTCCTTTAAGACTGAAAAAAGCTATAGAATTGGTTAATAGAGAACCAATATATCATGACGTAGAGACAAAATCTGAAATTGGAGGGTTTAAAACTTCAATTCCCTTTATTCAATCTTCAATGGGAAGCCAGGATGATTGGAATATTGTATCTGTTTATTCTGCAAAAGCATGTGCAAAGAAAGGAGTTATATATGGAATTGGAGAAAACGTCGCTTCAACTTGGGGCTATGATAAAAGAATAAATGATAATCAACCATGTTTCATAGAAAGAATTTTGTCCTATTTAGATAATTGTAAAGAAGATTTAGGCGGTGTTGTTATACAACAAAACGAAGAAGATGCTTTTGATGAATTATGGAATAAAATATACAGCGATAAAAGATTAGATCAATACATTCAAGAAGGCAAAATTGCATTCGAAATAAAGGCTGGACAGGGAGCAAAAGCTGGATTGGGTGGAGAGAAAATAGTAGATAGAATGACAGCAAAAAGGTTAAAAGATAAGTACATAATCTATCCTGATCCTGATTCGGTAGACGCAGAATATTATGAAAGGCATTCTTCTCCAGATATATTTACTGAAGAAATTTTGTATAATAGAATAAGGAAGATAAAAAATGATTATCCTAGAGTAAAAGTCTGGTTAAAGACAGGCCCTTATAGGGATTTAGACTGCGTAATTGATATAGCAAGTAAGGCAGGTGCTGATTGCGTTGTTATAGATGGTAAAGAAGGAGGTACTGGTATGAGTCCTACTATTGCATTACAAGACCTTGGTTTACCTGCTCTTGCATGTTTGAAGAAAATTTACGATGCAAGAAAAAGAGGAGTTACTACATCACTTGTATTATCTGGCAGACTATATAATGGTTCACATTTAGTAAAGGCTGTTGGATTAGGAGCTTCGGGAATAGCTGCAGGAAGAGCATTTTTGATTTCAAGTTATGCTTATCCTTTATCTGAAAAAGTAATTTCCTCTAATTTATATAGCAATCCTATTATTCGTGCAATCCAAAAAATATTAAGAATTCCCAATGAAAAATCAATTCAATTTATTAGCAACTATATAGAAACTGTTGAGATTGAGACTAAAATGCTTGTTTCTGCGGTAGGAAAATATAATATTAAAGATTTAAAAAATGAAGATTTTGCTTCGTTCTATAAGGAAATAGCACAAATGTTCCAAATAAAATACATTTATGAAAGCGAGATGATTGAAAAGCATTTCGAAAAGCAGCTTTTCGATGATTTTAAAAACATCTATCCCAATAAATCATAAAATATACTATTCTTATCTATCTCAGGAGGAATATTTTTTGTTGCTACCTGAAAATTCCTTTTATCCTTTGTGATTAAATCAATTATTATATAACCTTTCTTAAAGTAATTCAAATAGACTTCAACTGTGAGTTCTCTCCATCTTTTTGCTTCTTCAATGTCTTTCTTTTTTATCAAATTAATATCATAAGGTATTTCAATTAACAAACTGTCTTCATTAGAATTCAAATCAATGTCTTCAACAATTCTATATTCATTTTTTTCTCTTGTTTTTACAACATTGATTAAATTATCATAAGATTCAAAAACATTGTTTAACCTTTTTAAAACATGTGAAGATTTTATATACCATTCTGCAATTACTCTATCTGATGCTATACCTTTATTCAAAGAATCTGTCATGATACCATAGTGATTTCTATGATAAACTCTTACTATCACACCAAGTTTATGAAGATTAAATTTTGAATTCAAACCTTGAAGTGGATCAAAAGTCCAAGCTATCAAGTCTATACCATTATCAATTGCCCATTCTCTTTGCTTTAATTTCAATTTATAACCAACACTCGTATTCCTATACTCTGGAATTACGCCTGTTTGATGTGAATACAAGTAGTATTTACCATTATGATAAGCTCTGAATGCAAATGAAAAGCCAATGACGCTATTTCCATGATAAGCTACTAAAGTAAGACCTCCATTATGGGATATTGCAACTAGCAAATCTTTTAAAAATGTAGCAAAATCATCGCTTCCCCATGCTTTTGATATAACGGATACTCCCTGCTTCAATATTTCAGGTTCTTTAGTATGAATTATCTTTACATCCATAATTATATACTTTATTAAATGAATTTTCATGCAATAAATTTATATTAATAGTCAATTCTTTTCAAATCGTGAATAAAAATTACTTATTATTGCCATATTTAATAATATTAATAGTTTCATATTCATTACTCTCAATATTATCAGAAATTAGATACTTTTTAGTTACCTTTTACTTAGTCGTTATATTCTGGATAGTATTTACCATAGCTATCTTCCAATTCTCTCTAAGAGATGCAATTAAAATCATATTTAAAAGCAAAAAGAGAAAGATTGCAATTTTAATTTTCATTGTGTATATATCTATTCATTATTTCGTGTATAGCATAGCTCTTGAAGATTTACTGATTTTCTTATTTCCAACGAATTTTGGTTTTACAACATTTCAAGCAACAATAACATTTAGCCCCTTCACATATCCCAATGTTATTACAGCATTCTTAAGTTTAATTTATAATCCATTAATTACAGTTATAATACCTCCCTACTTTACTGTAGTACTATCATTGTATAGCATTGCGTTTGGCCTTATCATAGCAGTATTGGTTTCTTCTAATTTGACTAAAGCATTAGAGATTTTTGGTCTAGGTAAAAGTTTCAAATATTTAGCAATTATACCTTTGTTTGGAGTAATAAGTGGAGCAGCATGCTGCATATCAATTCCCTATTTAATCGCATTTTTTATACCAGCAATTGGTTTAGTTTTATTATCAAGCCCTTTAGGATATTGGACATTATTAGCTTTATATGTATTGCTGCCACCGGTTACAGCTATTGCTTTAAGAATAAATCTAAATACATTGAACAAGATTAATTATCCTAAACTTTTTATCAAGTAACTTTTTACAACAACATAAATAATATATGCAATAACCACATTCATCAAAATTAACATAGCTATACCTACTATAGGCAATTGGTAGGGAGAATAATTTGAAAACGGAAAAACTTCATTAGTGTAATATTTTATTCCAAAAATGAAAAGAATTGAAAGAATTGTATCACCTATCATCCACAAGGATAACGCGATAATTTTTATTCTAAAACTTATACTGTCTAACGAGCTACCTAGAAACACTCCTCCAATAAACAAGGTTAATTCTGATAAAACTCTGAAATTGAAAAATGAAGCACCCAAAAGAAAAGGTAAAGGGAAGTGCCATATAACAGCAGGTAAAATTCCTATTATGAACAGTAAATTATTGCCTTTTAGAAATCTATTCCCTAACAATATACCAGCTGTATACAACGAATAATGTTCAAGCATGTACCACAATGGGTCATAATACATTATATTTTCAACATATGGATTTATGAAACCAATTATTAAAATAAGAACAAAGATTAATTCGGAAAATTTTATGTAAGCACTCTTTTTTAACTGAATTATCATTATGTATATGACGTCGATAAAATTTAAAATATTAAATATAAAAAAATATACATTGAATATATTTAGCATACATTTCTAGAGATAACAATTTATTAATTGTTCACATTCTGATACTATGTAGAATGAATTTTGAACTCATAGCTATTGCAATATTCATGGCTATCATACTTGCTTATAGCATAAAGTGGTTCGATGAAGTTCAAAGAGCATTACATTATTCGATCATAATATTTATTTTAGCCATGATGGCTTCAATGTTTGTTGGTGCAGTAATATATTTCTTATCTCCAAGCTTCCAAACTTTATGGATTGCTGTTGGTTTTAATCAATTGATTATGTGGATAGCTGCTATACCTATAATTTCTAGCTTAATAGGAGAAGAGCCAAACAAAAAAGTTAATCAAAAAAACTATCCTCTTCTTATCTTTCTTGTTCTTATCAATGAGTTTTTCATGGGATGGACATTCAATTTAATTACACAACCCATTTCAGCAAATTTAGAGCTAATGCTAAGCTCTCCCATCACATTGTTTTCGAATGTGATTAATTCTTACTGGTTTATATTTGTCATGGGTGGAGAAATGCTTTTTACTATTTATCTTTTAAGAAAGAATACGGATAAGTTTTTCATAATTTTGATTGCATTTCAATCAGTTATAATGTTTTTGACACCTACAGCTGTTAATGGTTCAAATTGGGTCTACTTCAGTTCTATTTTAGGTTCAATAGTTATGTCTATTCTTTTTGTAATTATCTTCAATTACATCTTTAAGAATAGAGAAATAAACGAAAAAATATCATCGTATCTCCTTATTCTTCTTTCGATTTATGCGATAATGATGGGAGGATTATTTGGTTGGGTGATTAATGGAAATGGATTGATTGTTGCGATAACAATCATTGCTGAAATGTCCCTTTACTTCTACTATCTATTGAAAAGAAATGAAATTAATGTAGCCAAAAAATTCTCATGGATTGTTAAACCAAACTGGGTTTTTTATATTATTTTGCTAACATATATTTCTGGATTTTTCATGGGCGGATTGATGGATTTAGTTATATATGGACAAGATTTTTTAAATAGTATAAATTTTGCACCAATTTCAGGACAATTTCATATAATAGTTGTAAATTCATTATACAATTTTATTAGATTTTTCATAGCTATAATCGATTCAGCTTGGTATTTCTTTATGATGGGCATTCAAATGGGAGCTTTGGTTATTTTAAGAATTAAACATGTAAGAGAACTAGAGACAAAAATCAGACTTGCATTGATAGTATTAGCTTATTTTGTATTTTGGGTTTACTTTTCTAATTTCTTTTTTAATGAAGATACATTACCATATGTACCTTTTATAGGTTATCTTCATGGAGTAGGTACAGCTGGTCCTGTAGCGCCTAGCTTTTTAATTGCATTGGCCTTAACTTATTTATTAGCTGGTATATTATCGTTGCTATTCGGTGCAAGATGGTTATGTTCTGTAACATGTCACATTGCATTAATGTATCAAGGTGTTTTCTTCGATAATTTAAAGCAATTTAATCGTACATCAAAAATTGGAAGAAAGTTTTTAATGAGTAGGATAAACAATGTATATAAAGTTATAGCAAATATAACTTGGATCTCAATAATTACCGCATCAATAATTTCATATTTAAACTCAATAGGCTACATTAATGTAAGTTTATATGGAGAAGATATTGTGAATTTTGCAACCGAATTTTATTTTCACTTTCTCTGGCAATTCTTATTCTTGCTAATACCTTTTGTTGGAACATATTCATGCGTAACTACAGGTTCATGTCATTATGGCTTATTTGCTCAATATTTAAGTAAATTAGGCTTCTGGAAGTTGAAGGTTAAAGATCCAGAGATATGCTTAAAATGTCCTACAAAAGATTGTGCTAAAGCTTGCCCTGTAGGATTAACAGACTTGCCAGCAAGCTTTATTGCAAGTGGTGAATTTAAATCCCATAAATGTATAGGTGTTGGCAACTGCGTATCAGCATGTCCTTACAAAAATGAATATTTTTATGATGTAAGGACTTGGATAAGAGATAAAATTAAGCTAAGATAAATATATTTATATACTTAGTACTACGAAACATTTATAACAATGTTATATTTAAACTCAATTATGACGATAAAATTGATGCATATAATTTATTACAAAACAGATCAAAGCATTACTGATCATATTCTTATTTCCTCAATCAGAAGTCCTATAAATTATGATTAACTACATAGATATTTTAATATTAGGCGCCATTGCAGGTTTTACTATATTTTTAGGATTGCCATTGATAATTTTTTCAGTAAGTGACAAAACAAAGGGTTTACTCAATGCACTAGCAGCAGGAATTTTATTGTTTCTATTAGTAGAAGTACTAGCAGATTCCTGGGAAGCTACGATGGAAGATGTAAGGCTATTCTTGCAAGGACAAACATCATCAATTATTGCGATAAGCGATATGCTATTTTTATTTTTTGGCTTAGCACTTGGATTATTAGGACTATCAACATATGAAAATAGGTTTATGAAATCTAACAAAGGCGATGCTAATATAAGAAGTAAAATCGCTACAATGATCGCTTTAGGAATAGGAGCACATAATTTAAGTGAAGGATTAGCAATAGGGCAATCTTATGCAGCAGGTGCAGTAAGTTTAGCATTACTTTTAATCATAGGATTTGGTGCACATAACACAACAGAGGGATTTGGCATATTGGCTCCTATTGTAGGATTAGAAAAAAGGCCTAAATTGAGCTTTGTTTTAAAGATACTTTTTATTGGAGGCGCTCCAACTTTCTTTGGAACAATACTAGGAAGTATGTTCTTCTCAACAATCGCATATATATTCTTTCTATCATTAGCGGGTGGAGCTTTAATTTATGTTATAATGATTATGTATAATATTGGAAGAAGACAAGTAAATAACAATTTATTTATGCTAGGTCTTTTTGTAGGTTTGATGTTAGGATTTTTAACTGATATGATCATTTCTTTAAGTGGAATTTAGTTAAATAGAATTTGAGATTGGCAAATTAATTATATTTGATTTAACCAATATCTAATATATTTCAATGATAATAACTACAATAATTTACGCTCTTGCCTTATCTTGGCTAAGATTAGCCATTGGAATGGTTATTTCAATAATTATTTCAATTTTCGTAGGAATTTTAGCTGGCATGAATAAAACAGCAGAAAAGATCATAATTCCAATTGTAGATATTTTACAATCTATTCCTATTTTAGGCTTCTTTCCTGTTGCTGTGTTTTTCTTCGTAAATTTTGTTCCTTTAATCGGTGTTGAAATGGCTGCCGTTTTCTTAATAATAACAAGTGAATTGTGGAATTTTATATTCGCTGTTTATGAGTCGGTTAGGTCGATACCTTCTTACATTCTTGAACAAGCTCAATTATCTAACATGTCATTGATGGATAAAATAGCTAAAATATACATTCCTAGTGCATGGCCCAGAATAATAGATAACATACCCATATCTTGGGCTATAGGCTTATTCTTTCTTTCTTCCTCAGAAATCATTAGTTTAGGGACAACTACATATCAACTATTGGGAATTGGTTCTATCACTTTTCAATTATTTAATTTAGGTGACTTTCAAGATTTATACATAGCCTTTATATCACTTTTCTTAGCATTAGTAGGAACACATGCATTATTTTTTAGGCCACTAAATGAATGGAGTCAAAAATTTAAGTATGAATTTACATCCTCTGTAACATCAACAAAAATTCCTTGGTTTATAAGTACGTTCATTCGTTCTTCAAGACCTTTCAGAAATATTACAAAGCATATTGTAATTCCTAGAAGACCTATTTCACCTTTTATTAAAAGTAGAAATCTTGAACCTTCCTATTTACCTCCTTCGATAGAAGGAAATGTCTTATCCTATAAAAATAAGATTGCAATTTTTAATATTGCAAAAATTTTGAGATATATTACTTATATTGCTTTAATTTTAATCACAGGAATTTTCATATATTTCATTACTGGTCCTATAATAAATTCTATTTACATTCTTGAAAACCTTAATAACTTTATTTATATTCTTACTTCAGTAGCTTATTCAGGTATTAGAATATTGATCGCATCAGCCATAATGTTTCCTATTATAATGCTTGCATTACTAGTTGCAACAAACAATTTAGCAAAAAGAGTACTTTTACCTTTAATCCTGATCATTGCTTCTTTCCCTGCACCGCTATTTATACCCTTAATAATTCTGTGGTTCGGTCCAAAAGTAGAAATAATTGCAATTCTCGTAATAATATCCGGTTCAATATGGTATATATTTTATAACGCATATTCTTCAATTCAATTAATACCTGAAGATATCAAAGAATGTATATTGTTATCAAATTTATCAAAAATACAAAAATTTAAAAAGCTTTATTTTCCTGCGATGCTGCCAGGTTTAGTAACAGGCTTTATAACCGCCATAGGTGGAGCATGGAATGCTTTAATAGTAGCAGAATGGATATCAATTGGCAATGAAGTATACTCTGTAAAATATGGTATAGGTAAATTAATAGATTCTGCAGCAAGTTCTGGTGACCTAAATCTTATGTATGCATCATTAATCATGATGATATTAGTGGTCGTTGCACTTGATAGAACATTATGGAAAAAGTTATATGATTATGCAACTAGCAAGTTCAGATATGAAATCTAGCATGATTGTATGACAGAAATAAAAAAACCTGTACTTATTTTAAAAAATGTTAGCTTTTCTATAACTAGTAAGAGTTCCAAATTTGAAATCATACATGATTTAAGTTTCGAAGTTTATGAAAAAGAATTTTTAGCTATAACCGGTCCGAGTGGTTGCGGAAAAAGCACGTTACTAAGATTAATTGCTGGGCTTTTGAAACCTACGACAGGTACTATATTTCTAAACGAAAAACCAATTACAGGACCGACTAACAAAATAACAATGGTATTTCAGCAATTTGCTCTATTACCTTGGTTAACTGCATTAGAGAATGTAGAACTTCCTGCTTTAAAACTTATTCCTGACAAGGAAAAAAGAAGAGAGAAAGCTGTTAAATTATTAGAATTAGTAGGTTTATCCGGATTCGAAAATTCCTATCCAAAAGAATTAAGTGGTGGAATGAGACAACGAATAGCAATAGCTAGAGCATTGATGTCTGATCCTGAAATTTTGCTCATGGATGAACCTTTTTCAAATTTAGATCAATTAACAGCTAGTAACCTTCGATCAGAAATATTGAGCACGCTATTCAATCCTTCACTTTCCTTAAAATCAGTAATTCTAGTAAGTCATAATATTGAAGAAATTGTTGAATTAGCTGATAGAGTTATAATACTTTCAAAAAGACCTGCTCAATTAGTCAAAGAGATAATTATTGACTTGCCAAGGCCAAGAAGCATTAGATTACCCAAATTTACCAGCTATCTTGATACAATATATGAATATTTAAGCTAAACTTTTATGTGCTTTTTATTAAGCTTAAATACCTGATTTTCGCTTGAATATATTAATATTCCTGCATAGACACCCCATTCTATCAATGTTTGGCTTAATTTTTCATCAAATCCAAATTCATTAACTTCACTATAGCCCATATTTTCCAATTCCTTTGCAACATCTTCAACTTTTAGTTCACTAGATTTGCTTAATATTGAAATAGCTGTTTTAAAAGGTTCAAAATTTTTTAATTTATCCCTTAATATTTGTCTTTTAACGCTTGAAGATGATTTTAAAAATTTTTCTCCTTGTGGTGTTATAATAACATCACCGCCTTGAATTAAAGCAAATTCTAATAATTCAATTACATCTAATACCGGTAGCAAGTCATCAGCTTCAAGGTCAAAATAATTAGCTAAAGCAAAAATATCTGCATGCTTGTTGAAAACATCATTTAGAGCTTTTAGCAAACCGAGCACGCTCTCTATTTTAATACCCAGTGGGAATAACTTATTTATCTTGTTACTTGATGAATCAACGTTACTCATAATATGTTATGAATAAGCCTCTTCAATTAATTAAAGAGCTAATTGCTTATTAAGTTTTCTAAGTTTAGTCTCATCATTGAATCAGAGCTTTGGACCTATATCATTAATATCAATTATTAAATACATATTCAACAAAAAATAAAAGTTTTAAACAAAGATTATATAATAATGAAAATTCTAGCTTTAACTGATATTCACGGTGAAACTGAGAAATTGAAAAAAGTTTTACTTAAAGATTTCTCATTGAGTTGTGATCTTATATTGGTTGCTGGAGATTTGACAAACTTTGGCGATAAAAATCAGATTTCTGCAGTAATTAATTTGCTCAATAATTCAAATAAGCCATATTTTTATGTTCCAGGAAATTGTGATTATGTAAATAGATTTGACCAAGAACAACTAAAATATAACTTGCATGGTAAGCACGTAGTTTATTCAAGAATAGGAATAATTGGAATCGGAGGTTCTTTAAAAACCCCTTTCAACACTCCATTTGAGATAACTGAAGAGGAAATTGATAGATTATTGGAATCCGCTTACCAAGAGCTAATTAAATTTAAAAATTTCGATAAATGGATTTTAGTATCGCATAATCCTCCTTATAATACAAGTTTAGACTACACAAGAACAGGTTTGCATGTAGGTAGTAAAATTGTAAGAAAATTCATAGAAGATAATAAGCCAATTCTTGTGATAACAGGCCATGTTCATGAAGCTAGATCAAAAGATAAACTGGGTGAAACATTAGTTGTTAACCCAGGTCCTTTAAAGGATAACTATTATGCAGAAATAGAAATTAAAAATGATGTACAAGTAGAATTAAAGTCTTTATAGCGTTATGGTTTTTATTCATATCTAATTTTGTTTGAATCAAATTCAGATGAATATATAATTATAATAATGCATGATCCCCAATTCCATAGACATATCTAAAATAATCATTTCAAAATCAATGTTAAAAATAAATTTTAATGAGTAATTATTAAAACATATGAAAATTTTTTTAGATAATAAGACTTATGAAGCAAAGGAAAATGAAACAATTCTTAACTTCCTTTTAAGAAACAATATTCATATTCCTTTTATTTGTTATCAACAAGGTCTAGGCCCTTTAGAATCATGTGATACATGTGTTGTTGAAGTTGATGGTCATTTGGTAAGAGCATGCTCTACAAAATTATATGAAGGAATGAAAATCCTGATTACCTCAAAAAAAGTTGAAGAAGCAAGGAAGAAAGCATTTGATAGAATTTTAACTGATCATTATTTATATTGTACATTATGTGATAAAAGTTCTTATTGCTTCTTAAGATATTGGGTTTTAGAACTTGGAATTGAGCATCAAAATTATAGGCCTAAAGGTTATCCCATAGATGATAGCAATCCTTTCTATGTTTATGACCCAAACCAATGCATTCTATGTGGTAGATGTGTTGAAGCGTGCCAAGATTTAGTTGTTAATGAAGTTATACATATCGATTGGAATTTAAGTCCCCCAAGGGTTGTTTGGGATCACGGAACAGAGATAAACAAATCATCTTGTGTTTCATGTGGAACTTGCGTAACTGTATGTCCAGTTAATGCGTTAATGGAAAAGAAAGTTTTGGGAGAAATGGGATACTTTACTGGATTAAAACCAAATTTAAAGCAAAAATTAATACAAATAACCAAGGAAGTTGAGAAAAGTATAGGAGGATTTCAACCTATTTTAGAATTAAGCGAACTTGATTCTAAACTGAGAACAACTATCTTCAAGAGGACAAAAACAGTTTGCATGTTCTGTGGTGTGGGATGTAGTTTCGAAGTTTGGACTAAAGGTAATAAAATAGTTAAAGTTCAACCTTCACCAAATTCTCCTGCCAATGGTCTTGCAACGTGCATAAAAGGAAAATTTGGATGGGATTTTATAAATGATCCCTCTAGATTAACAAAGCCCTTAATTAGAGAAGGAGACCACTTTAGAGAGGCAACATGGGAAGAGGCAATAAATTTGATAGCTAATAAGATAAAGGAAATTAAAGAAAAATATGGTCCTGATGCAATCGGTATAATTGCAAATTGTACAGGTTCAAACGAAGAAGCTTATTTAGCTCAAAAATTGGCTAGGCAAGTTATAGGAACGAATAATGTTGATAATTGCGCAAGATACTGTCAAGCTCCTGCTACAACTGGATTATTTAGGACAGTGGGTATTGGGGCTGATGCTGGAACGATGGAAGATATTTACAACGCTGACTTAGTCATAACGATGGGTTCTAATACAGCTGAATCCCATCCTGTGTTAGCTGGCAAAATAAAAAGGGCAAAAAAACTAAGAGGCCAAAAATTAATCGTAATTGATGTAAGGAAACATGAAATGGCAGAAAGAGCTGATATATTCGTTAAAGTTAAGCCAGGTACAGACCTAGTTTTGCTCAATGCTATATCAAAATATATAATAGACCAAGGATGGGAAGATAAAAAATTTATCCAAGAAAGAACTGTAAATTTTGAAGAATATAAAAAATATCTTGAAAAGTTTACTTTAGATTATGCAGAAAAAATAACCGGTGTTTCTAAAGATACAATCATTAAAGTAGCTGAAATGATTCATAACTCTAGAAACGTATGTGTTTGTTATGCAATGGGAATAACGCAACATCAATCAGGTAGTGAAACTTCAACAGCTATATCTAATTTGTTATTGCTAACAGGAAATTATGGTAGACCTGCTTGCGGAGCTTATCCTTTAAGAGGACATGCAAATGTTCAAGGAGCAAGCGACTTTGGAGCTTTACCAGCTTATATGCCAGGATATGAAAGAGTAGATAGCCCTGAAGTTAGGGAGAGATATGAAAAGGAATGGAAAGTTAAACTGCCTGAAAAACCGGGTTTAACAAGCACAGAAATGATCGATGCTATATACGAAGGAAAATTGAAGTTAATGCTAATATTTGGAGAAGATAAAGTTTTAGCAGATTCTAATAGACAAAAGACTGAAAAAGCTCTTGAAATGCTAGATTTTCTAGTTGTTACAGAGCTATTTATGACACAAACTACTAAGCTTGCAGATGTAATTTTACCTGCAGCTGCAAGTGTAGAAAAAGATGGAACATACGTTAATACAGAAAGAAGAATACAAAGATTTTACAAAGCGTTGGAACCTCCAGGCGAATGTAGACCTGAATGGCAGATATTACAGGATATAGCTAATTCTTTGGGAGCAAAATGGAATTATAAACATCCTTCAGAAATAATGGATGAAGCGGCAAAGTTGTGCCCTGTATTTGCAGGAGTAAACTATCAAAGATTAGAAGGATATAAAAGCTTACTTTGGCCTGTTTCAGCTGATGGTAGGGATACCCCATATTTATACAAGGATAAGTTTAATTTCCCAGACGGGAAGGCAAGATTTTATCCACCAAAATACATAGAACCTCTTGAAACAAGCGAATCATATGATTTATACTTAAACAATGGAAGAATGTTGGAACATTTCCATTGGGGTAATATAAGCTATAGAACTGCGGGAATAAAAGAAAAAGTGCCTAACGTTTTTATCGAAGTTTCGCCTGAACTTGCAAAGGAGAGAGGATTAAACGAGGGAGATTTAGTAAGAATTGTTTCACCTGTAGGATCTATAAAGGCAAGAGTTGTGATTACTTCAAGAGTTGAAGGAAAAAATCTATTTTTAGCAATACATAACAACATGGAAGAAACGGTAAACACGCTAACAACAGACTTTAGGGATCCAACATCTAAAACTCCAGCATATAAAGAGCTTCCTGTAAGAATAGAAAAGATAGAAGAAGGAAAAGGTATAGAACCTTTACCCTTAATTAACCCTAGATATTATAAAGGAGTATCACAAATAGGAATTAAGGTTGAGGAAAAATGGAAAAGACCTGAATATGCTCCAATAGCTGAGAGGATTGAAAAATAAGATGCAAGCCGAAGAAGAAATAAATGAAGAAGTACTAAAGCAATTAGTTGATTTAATAAACAATCTCGAAAAGAAAAATGTGTTAAAGCTGTTAAATTCAATAGTTGAAAAATCTGATGAATTAATAGAATCTTTAACTACATGGTTATTAAAACCTGATAATATAAATGCAATTAAAAATTTACTCCTCATTGTTGGTTTCTCAAAAAATGTGGAATTTGATAAACTACAGAAATTAACATTTGCATTATCAAAAGGAATTAATAAAGGTGTTGAAGAAATGAAAAAAGAAAAAAAGTTAGGATTAATAAGCATCATTAGAATGATAAATGACCCTGATATAAATAGAAGTATAAGGGTAATTTTAGCCATTTTAAAAGGAATGGGTGAAGCTTTAAAATAAAAAATCTATTGAATATTAAATACTTGATGGATTCTGTTCCAATTTCAGGAGTATATAAGAAGGAGAATTTAGATCTGAAAGAATTGTTAGTAAAGTTCATTGAATTTTGTAGCGAAGGTAGCAGTGGTTCTGCTTTATTCTTTTTAGGAATAGCTAGGAAAAAAGGTAAAGGAAATAAAGAGGTTGCATTTGTTGAAATGGAAAGTTACGAAGAACATGCAAATAAAGCTATAAGAAGAATTTGTGAAGAAGTTAAAAGTAAATATTCTGTTAGCAATGTATTCATTTGGCATTTAATAGGTAAGTTTAAAGTAGGAGAACCTATTGTATTGGTTGCAATATCTTCTGAACATAGAGATAAAGGATTCCAAGCTTTAATCGAAGCTGTAGAGAGATATAAAAAAGAACCTGCATTGTTTAAAAAAGAAGTATATTTAGATAACACTAGCTTATGGATAGAAGGTGCATAAAATAATTTACGCTTTAATATTTATTCTTAATCATAATAAGATTGTATGAAAATTCGTGTTCGTTACTTTGCTTCTATTAGAGAATCATTGGGAAAATCTGAGGATGAAATAGAAATAAAAGACGGTTTAAAATTATCGAACTTTATTGAATATCTATCTAAAATCGATAAAGTAAGCAACATTTTATTTAATAACAAAAGATTGAAAGATGGAATCATTGTATCATACAACGCTACAACAGTAAATAGAAATGAATTTGATAAGATAATTTTAAAAGATGGCGATGAAATAGCATTCTTACCTTTCATAGCTGGTGGTTGAGAATAATTAACTGATTTAAGAATAATTATTTTATGAGACATTATTCATTTGTATGTTTGATGTTAGTTGGAAATATGATACATTAAGAGAAGCTAGTGCTCAGGCTAGAATTTTAGTTTCTACTAGCAGTATTGAAGCGATAAAAAGAGGTTCAACACCAAAGGGTGATGTTTTTTCAACTGCTAGAACAGCTGGAATAATAGCTGCTAAAAGAACTGGAGAAATAATACCACTTTGTCATAATATACCTGTAGATTATGTATCTATTGATTTCGATATGAAGGAAAATGAAATACTTATCAAATCGATAGTGAAAACAATTTGGAAAACAGGAGTTGAAATGGAAGCTTTGACTTCTGTTGCTATAGCTGCATTAACAATATATGATATGCTTAAGCCTATAGATGATAACATTACAATTACAGAGATTAAGCTGCTATATAAGAAAGGAGGTAAGAGCGACTTTTTGCAAGAAATTGAAAAAGAAATAAGGGCAGGTATAATCGTTATTAGCGATTCAGCTGCTGCAGGAAGTAGAGAAGATAAATCTGGAAAGATAATTGAACAGGAACTTAAGAAGTGGAATATAAAGATCGAATCATATAAAATTTTGCCCGATGAAAAAGATTTAATTATTAATGAACTATTGAGATTAACTGATCAATTAAAATTAGACCTAGTATTAACGACCGGCGGCACTGGTTTAGGGCCTCGTGACATTACACCAGAAGCTACCAAAGAAATCATAGAAAAAGAAATTGAAGGAATAATCGAGGCAGCAAGAGCATACGGACAAAGAAGAATTCCTTTAGCAATGCTATCAAGAGCAATTGCAGGTGTTAGAGGTAAAACATTAATAATAAATATGCCAGGAAGCCCTAGGGCCGCTAAAGAATACATGGATGTTCTCTTTCCTGCAGTATTACATTCCTTCAAAATGATAGAAGGTGGAGGACATTGACACATTTTGCAATGTACATGCAAATTTAATAAAAAATATTTTAATGGATAGCTTTTGTTGCAGCTTTAATTTTCTGAAAACTTAAAATAATGTCAAGTTAAATTTTAAAAATATTCATTTACTCTCCATAGGATCTAGGCAAATCTAATATGTTTGTTGCAATGAAATTTAGTATCATATGCGATGAAATTTGACCTGGGCCTGCAAATAATTCAGCCGCTCTCCAAAATCTTTCTATATCTAACTCAATTTAATAACCATATCCACCGTGGGTCCACATGGAATATCTACTAGCTAATGAGCAAGCTTCTCCAGAAAGATATTTTGCCATATTTGCGTAATATCCAACATCTTTTAAATCTCCATTCATTTCTAGTAATTCCAATGCCTTCCATTTCATTTGATCTGCCGCTTCCAATCTTATCCAAGCATCTGCTAATGGATATTGAATTCCTTGATATTTTCCAATAGGATCTGGCGGAAAGACTACCCTTTTCTTTGAATATTCAACTGCCCTCTTTATTACATATTTTCCTGCAGCTATAGTTTGTCCAGCAATTAAGACTCTTTCTACATTTGATTCTTCCATAATATGATAAAATCCTCTCTACCTTTTTTGATTGATACAAGCCTTAAAGTATAGCCATTGCTCACCAATCTTATTATCTTAGATTTACCTTCAATATCTATTATTTCGTATTTTATATTCGATTTTATTCTTGTAACGAACAGTATGCATTTTTCATCAAGAGTTTTAAACCTTTCTGAATCATAATAACCCAAATCAAATACAAGAATGCTACCCTTTAGTATATTTCCATCAATGTTTTTTATTATTTCATCAAACATTGATGAATCACTGATGTTCGCAGGTGTAATTATCGATTCCAATGGTATTGTTAATGGGAAGAACAATGCAGTGTGCATCTTTATACCATTCTCTCTATTACCATTCCTTGAATAAATGCCAGATCCTCTTATTTTTGTTTTTATGAATGTTGAATCTATTGATATTATACTTAGAAACTTGTTATATAATCGAAAATTATGACCCATAATGTATGGATAGAGCAACATATAAAACAATTCAACAAATATCTGATATGACCTTTGCAAATCTAGTTTTGATAATTGTGATTTGCTTACATTATAATGCAAAGCAGTATCTATAAGATCCTTATTTTTAATGATTGAATCAATTAACATTGAAATCAAAATGAAAATATTTATAAAAATAGGATGATAGGTTATCAATGAATGAACTTAGATTCTTTTTTTATAAGCTTCTATTATTTTTTGCAAAGTTATCACACCAATTAATTTACCTTTATCACAAACTGCAACCCATCTTGATTTATTATTTGACATGATCTCTAATGCTTCTTCTAAACTCGATTCGGGACTAATCGAAGGCGCACCTTTAACTACAAATTCAACAATTTTACCTTTTTTATTCATAATATCTTTCATATAGACTATTCCAATAAAATTGTTCTCTTGATCGACGACAGGTAAAGATAATATATCGTATTTGTTCATCAATTGAATTGCAACATCTATTTCAGAATCTAAATTAATCTTAATATTTTCATATGTGCAACTTCTAACTTTGATCCTTTGTAATAAAGGTATTTCGAATTCCATGGTATGTGCAGGTGAATCTTTCCTTGTTGGAACTTGTGAACTATAAATGCTATAATTACCTGATACAAAGTAAGATATTGCTACTGCTATCATAGCACCAGGAAGCAATTGTAAACTTCCTGTCATTTCTATAACCATGATTAGAACAGATACAGGGACTTTTCCCGCTGCACCAAAAAAGGAAATCATTCCAAGTATAACAAAAGGAGCAATACTAGGAACGAGGTTCGGTAGTAGTAAATGAAATAATAAACCAACATCTGCTCCAAGAAATGATCCGATGAATAAGCCAGGAGCAAATACACCGCCGCTACCTCCAGAGCCAATTGATAAACTTGTAGCTAATATTTTTAAAAAAGGTAAGGCAATTATAAGTATTATAGGGGGTAATAAGAAAGAATATAAGCTATTAACATTCTGATTTTCTACTATATTAATCCAACCATAACCAACAGATATAACCTCAGGCGAAATTAATGCTATAATCCCCATAAGTAATCCTCCTATCATAGGCTTAAAATGAATTGGAACTTTAATTTTTTTGAAAAAATTATGAATGCTATAGAACGTTTTAACATATAGAATTGAAAATACTCCTGTTATAAATCCTAAAATTACATATAAAGGAAGCCTTAAAGGGTTAAAGCCCATTGTATAATAACCGAATATAGGTGTAAATCCGTAAATTAAACCGAAAATAGAGTAGCCTATCGCGGAAGAAATCAAAGCTGGATATATAATTTCAGATTCAAAGTCTCTTTTGTATAATATTTCAGCAGCAAGAAGAGCACCACCTATCGGAGTCTTAAATATACTTCCTATACCAGCGCCTATTCCCACAGCTATCGCTTTCCGTCTATCTTCAGGAGGTAACTTTAAGATATCTGATAGAAAAGAACTAATTGAAGATGCAAGTTGTGCAGTTGGACCCTCTCTCCCACCGCTACCTCCACTTCCAATTGTTATAACTGAAGCTACTAATTTGATAGGAGCAATTCTCCATCTAACCTTTCCTTGCTGAAAATGGTAAGCTCTTATTGCTGCATCTGTCCCATGACCTTCAGCTTCAGGTGCAAAAGTATATACAATTAAGCCAGATATTAGACCTCCCAGAGCTGTAATAAAGGGAATTAACCAATAGTAATGTGTTGAAAATGTATAACTTAAATTTCCTCCTTCACCTATTGGTTTAGGAGGATAATAACCTATTAAAAATCCTAAGAAAAAATTTTCACTTAGATTAAGCAAAAAGTAAAAAATTACTGCAGAAAATCCTGCGACGATTCCAAATATTATACTAAGTATGAACCATTTCCTAATATAAGATAATTTGGATACTTTCATGGTAGTTTCTCTACGCTTTATTAAATTTTTCTAAATCGCTCGGTGTATCAATATCTATCAAAATTCCTCCATCATCGACTTCAATTATTAGAGCATTTTCTTTATATTTGAAAATTATTTTTTTAGCTCCCACATCACCTTCTAAAGCGATTATATCTTTAAACAGTTCTTTATCGAACACTACTGGATGACCTATTTCTCCCTTATAAGACGGAGCAACTATTAACGCATTCGAATTATTATATGCATCAATAACTTTTTTTATTGTTTCTCTTCTTATCAATGGCTCATCTGCAAGGAATATCGCTGCAGCATCTGATTCCTTTGAAACATTTAAAATGCCAATCCTTAACGAAGATGATATTCCACTGAGATAATCTTTATTTATAACAAATTTATCCACTTTGAACTTAATATTCTCTTTAATTTTTTCTGCTTCATGACCAAGTACGACGATTAATTCATAAAAATTCATGTCTATAACTTTTTCGATAACAATATTGATCATTTTTTCTCCTTTAAACTTAGCTATTTGTTTAGGAAAACCCATCCTTAAAGAAGGTCCTGCAGCCAATATTATACATGAAATCTTTTTCATATCATATATGCATTTTTTAAATCTTCAGGCGTGTTTATGTTAAATAGAGCCTTTTCGTATATGCGAACATCTTGTATTCTAACGTAGTTAATTTTGGGCAATGAAAAAAATAAAGATTTTAAGTCTGTTATACCTTTTTCTAGCAATTTTTTTGAATAAAATAATGCAATACTTCTTTCTATAACTGAATGTGTAGGATTAATTGTTCCATCTTCAAAAATTATTACGCAACCATTATAGCCTTCACATTTTTTAAACATGAATTCGATAAACTCATTTATTATGAAGGGTGAATCAACAGGATGTAAATAAACAAATGAAGATTCCATTTTTAACAAGCAAGAGTATACACCAACAAGCGGTCCTTCTAAATTACATATATCTTCAACAACTTTAACATTTTTTACTTCAAACTCTTTGAAATTTTCTTTTTTCTTAACTGAAATAAATAATTCATCTACTAAATTTTCGAGACCTTCTATACACCATTTAATAAGCTCTTTATCCTTAAACTTTGCCAAAGCTTTATTACTTCCAAATCTTTTACTTGCTCCACCAGCTAGTATTACAGCTCCTCTCAAATTTTTAAATGTTTCTTTGCAAAAATTATCATTATAAAAGAAATTAAAGGTACTATAGCTGACCATAATAAACCTAAATAAAATGAACCTAATACTGCGCTTAATATAGGTACGATAAGCAAAGTACCATCTCCTATATCACCTGTAGCTATACCATAAGGAACTGAGATTGAAGTATATCTAATTTTTTCATTAAAAATTTCTATCATGAATGCAGCCAGTGGAGAATAGGTCATCGTAGATAAAAATACTTGTATAAAAGTAAGGAAAAATAATCCTAAATAGTTTTGTTCAGTTATAAAAATAGGAATTAAATAATAAATTGGTATAACTGTTATTGAAAAAATTAAATTCCCTAAAGCTATGATTAACAGCTTGTCTTTCTTATCTGACAGCCAACCAAAAAATATGAAAAAAGGAATTGCAGATAGAAACGATGCGACCATAATTCCTGTAACAGTTAAAAAGTTTATATGCAAATAACCTTGCATATAAATAGATGAAATGTACTGAGCTGTATGCCAAACAACACTGGAACCACCTGCTATAAATGTTACTAAAAGAATTAATTTAAAATTCCTCTTATTTAGAAAACTATCCCTTATCGGATTTCGTGAAATTTCTTTTCTTTGTAATAATTTTTTAAAGATTGGAGTTTCACTTAGCTTTAATCTAGATATAATACCTATTATTAAAAGGAAAATAGAAAATAGAAATGGAATTCTCCATCCCCATGAGACAAATTCTTCATAACCTAGAAAATAACTTGATAGAAAAGAAACCGAGCTAGCTAAAGCTAATCCTATTGTTGCACTTGATTGTATATAGCTCGTCCAATAACCAACTTTAGATTTAGGAGAATTTTCAGCTAGAAATATAGCTGCACCTGGCCATTCACCACCTAATGCAAGACCTTGTGTTATTCTTATTAAAACCAAAAAGATGGGAGCTAAAATACCTATTGAGACATAGGTTGGTAATAATCCTGTAAAGAAAGAACATAATCCCATTATTATAATTGTATAAGTGAATGAATACTTCCTTCCTATTTTATCGCCTAGAAAACCAAAAATAAGCCCACCTAATGGTCTAACAGCAGCACCTGCAACAAAAGCACCTATCGAAGCTAATATTGATATAAATGGGTTTATCTTAGGAAAGAAAACATTGGATAAAACAACGATTAAAGAACCATATACAAATAAATCGTACCATTCAATTATAGAGCCAATCGTTGAAGATAAGACTATGCCTAAGGCGGGTTTATTTTGAATATAATAATCTACATCTGAGCTTGCTTTACTCATTATGTTATATTGAAAAAATAATGCATAAATATCTTTTGGTAAATAAATATAAAAATTATAATATAATAATTATATAATTATTATATTATTTAGAAAGAATTTGTGATAATATTATATATAACTTTAATTATAATAAGATTGTGATAGAATTCAGAGAAGCAATAAAATTAATGCTAAATCACGTAAGAATAATGAATAAAATAAAGCTTAGCTTATTAAATTCGTTAAATTATGTTTTAGCTGAAGATATTTATGCAACCATAGATTTACCTCCTTTTGATAACTCTGCAGTTGATGGATATGCTCTGAAAAGTCAAGATATAATTAATGCGAATGAAAAAAATCCAATTACATTGAAATTAGTTGAAAGGATTAGGGCTGGAGATTTACCAAGATTTGAAATAAAAAGTGGCAGCGCAAGCAAAGTAATGACAGGAGCAATGATACCTATAGGTGCAGATTCTGTTTGTATGCAAGAGTTTGCAAAAGAAGAAGATGGATACGTTAAAATATATAAGAATACACAGCTAGGTGAGAATATAAGAAAAAGAGGAGAAGAAATAAAAAAAGGAGAAGTTGCTATAAATAAAAACAAGCTTATAACGCCTTCAATAATAGGCCTTTTAGCTAAATTAGGGTATACTGAAGTAACTGTCTATTCCAAACCAAAAATTGGAATTTTAGTCACAGGTAAAGAATTAATTGAACCTGGCAATGAACTTCAACAAGGTAAAATATGGGAAGCAAATTCTTATTCGTTAGCCTCCTCATTAAAATATGATGGTTTTCCTTTTGAAAAATTAGGAATAATTAAAGATGATCCTGAAACTTTTAGAAATAAAATTAATCATAACGCTGATAATTTTGATGTTTTCATAATTAGCGGGGGCACGTCTGAAGGCGAAGAAGATTTTGTTAAAAGAGAATTAGAAATTTTAGGTGTTAAAAGAGTTTTCTGGAAAGTAAATATCAAGCCAGGAAAACCGTTTTATTTTGGAATAAAAGATGATAAATTATTTTTTGCTTTACCAGGCAATCCTGCATCTGCTATGGTATGCTATTATCAATTCATAAGGCCTGCTTTAATGAAAATGATAGGAAGAGAGGATATATTCTTACCGGAAAGATACGCTGAACTGCAGGAAGAAATAAAAAGAAAAGCTGGAAGAATAGAATTCATTCGTGGATATGCATATTGGCATGAAAGCCAATATTTTGCAAGATCAACAGGTCTTCAAGAATCTCATGCTTTAAAAAGCTTTGCGGAAGCGAATTGCTTTATAGTTGTGGAGGAAAAAGAAAAAGAATTCTTGAAAAAAGGTGAGATTGTTAAAATACAGTTACTACCATGGTTTAATGTTTAATTAATACCACTTTCTCTTTCTATTTCATATAAAGATTTATCCAAAATATCTATAGCTTCATCAATTTGCTCTTTATTTACTATAAAAGGCGGTGCAAATCTAATTACATTCCCATACCAACCACTCGAAACTACCAAAAGTCCTTTCTTCAAAGCCTTATTTAAACAAATTTCATTAGTTTCCTTTGTAGCAGGTTCTTTTGTTTTTCTGTCTTTGATAAGCTCTATGCCTATCATCAATCCCATTCCCCTTACATCACCTATAATCGGATGCTTTTCTCGCAATTCATTCAACCTTTTCAAACTATAATCTCCCATAACTTTAACATTGGAAAGTAAATTATCTTTGTTATTCAAGAAATATTCAATAGAATAAGCAACAGCAGACATTATTAAAGCTGAAGCTCCAAAGGTTGAATGCTCATCGCCTAATTGCATAGATGCAGCTATTCTATCATTTGTTACAACGGCTGAAGCAGGTAAGCCACCAGTCATTCCTTTAGCTGCAACTACTATATCAGGATTTACATTGAAGTTTTCAAAGCCCCAAACTTTACCTGTTCTCCCCATACCAGTTTGTATTTCATCCATAATAAGTAGAATTCCATATTCTTTTAGCAACCTGCTTAGCAAAGCAAAAAAGTTGCTTGGAGGTACTACAATTCCACCAATTCCTTGTATTGGTTCTGATATTAAGCATGCTAAATCGCTATTATTTTTTATGTAGTTTTCAATTTCTTCGATGATAACCTTCGAATATGTATTATCATCAATTTCACTATATACGCTTCTATATTTATATGGAAAAGGAAGAATCATAATACCAGGTGGCAAAGGACCATATTCCTTTCTTCTAATCCCATGATATACACCTGTTAGATATGTCCTTCCATGATAACCCCCCATAAATACTGCAATATTATTCCTTTTTGTATACCTTTTTGCAATCTTAATCGCAAGTTCAATCCCCTCTGATCCACTTAGTTTAAAATGAACTTTATTGTAGATTGATTCATTGTTAAAAAGCTTTATTACAAGCTTTGCTGCTTTCAAAAGTTCTTCAGTATACCAATTATAGCCATTACCTGCAATTATCCTTTCAGATACTTCACTCAGAACATTCCTTAATCCATTAAAATTATGCCCTAATGTAGCAGTTGTAACAACTGTCATGAAGTCTAGATATCTTCTACCTTCTATATCATAAACAAACGCTCCTTCAGCTCTTTTGACAAATATTCTATGCGTAGGATATAAGTTAGTCATTAAGTACTTATCAATTTCTTTAAGCTGCGTTTCCATTAATTTCTATGACATTAGTTCAAATAAATTCTTATCTTAAAATGCTTGAAAAATAATAAATAAAACATGAAATAAAATCTCTTTAAATTATGAACTTAATTAAACTTCATTTCATAAATCAAGCTCTTCAATTTAAGAAAATTGAGCATGAAGGTAAATTATTGATAATTTCTTCTATGATTGTATCACTTGCTCAAGGATTCATTTTCGTAGATTTTCCTATTTATTTAAATAATGTAGGATATTCTTCATTTTATATCGGCAATTTAATTTCTATTAGAACTTTAGTAGGATCATTGTTAATGATATTTTTAGCAGCGTTATCTGATATGCTAGGAAGAAAAAAATTCGTAATGATCGGTAGAGCATTTTTACTTTTTAGCTTCATTATTTATTCCATAACATTCGATTTTAAATTGCTTATCATAGCTTCAATACTTACAGGTTTAGCTTTCGCATCAACATCTTCTTCATTTATTGCTTTATTTACAGAAAAAACAAATATAAGTGATAGAAATGTAGCATTTGCTACTAATAGCTTACTAACAGGAATATTTATGGCCTTTGGAATGCTAATAGGCGGTTTACCTCCTGTGTTAATGAGTATATTTAACTTAAGTTTAGTAGATTCTTATAGGATAATTTTTATTTTTTGTATTATAATCGTAACTCTCTCTTTAATTTTAATTTACAAAGTTAATGAGACATACAAAGGAACAAGAAGAGTTGAAATATTACCAAAAAGGTCATTCAAATTCGTATTAAAACTTTCAATGTTAGGCCTAATTGGACTAGGCGCAGGAGTTATTATACAATTATTTCCTCTTTGGTTTTATCTTAAGTTTGGTATAAATGTTAACATCTTAGGTCCTATTTTTGCTATTTCCCAAATTATAACATCAATAGCATCATTCACAACTCCTTCGATAGCAAATAAAATAGGATCAATAAGAACAATCGTATTCACACAATTGATTTCAATCTTAATTCTAATATTAATTCCATTTTTAAGCAACTATATTCTTGCAGGGATATTCTATATAATTAGAAATGCACTAATGAATATGTCTTCTCCAATTATGAATGCTTTTACAATGAGCCTGATACCTGAGGAGGAAAGGGCAAAGGGTTCAGCAATAATTCAAACATTTGATGCTATACCTAGGTCAATAGGACCTACTATCGGTGGATACTTTTTTGATGTAGGACTTTTAGATGTACCGTTTTTTATCACAGCTACACTTTATTTTATTTCAACTATGCTCTTCTACAAAATGTTTATACATATCAAACCAACATACGAAATTTCACAGGAACAAATTTAAAACATACTTTTAAAGAATTGATAAGCGTTATCCTAATTAATGGGTAAGATAAAAGAAATAGAAATTTATGAATTGGGAGAAAAAGAAACTGCAACTCCTTGGAGTTCGACAATTTTAATATTAAGATTAACTACTTCTGATGGATATGTAGGATACGGGGAAGCTCCAACAACTTTAATGACATTACCTGTCTACGAGCAATTAAAAGAAGTTGCAAGAATTTTTAAAAATAAAGAAGTTACAGAAATTGAAAAAAACGTAAAGGAGTTTTATAAGCACTCATTTTATCTAACTGTCTCAATGGAATCAACTTCTGCTTTAAGTGCATTTGAAATAGCTTCTTGGGATATAGTAGGGAAAATGTACAGTGCGCCAATTTATGTGTTTTTAGGTGGAAAATTAAGGGACAAAATTAAATTATATGCAAATGGTTGGTATTCTAATTGCGTAAAACCTGAAGATTTTTTAGAAAGAGCTAAGGAGCTTGAAAGAAAAGGATATAAAGCAATAAAATTTGACCCTTTTGGAAATCAATTTGATAACATAGATGAAATTCATTTAAAAAATGCTGAAAAGATAGTTGAGACACTTAGAGATAATACATCATTGGATTTTTTGATTGAATTTCATGGTAGATTTAATGCAATATCTGCAATAAAGGCAGGAAAAGCTCTACAAAAATTCAATCCGCTATTTATGGAAGAACCTGTACATCCTGACCAAACAGAGGCATTAATTAAATTTAGGAAAAATGTCAATACGAGAGTCGCATTAGGAGAACGTGTTTTGAATAAAAATCTTTTCTTAAATTATCTTAAGAACGATTTGGTGGATGTCATACAACCTGATGTTACAAATGTGGGAGGAATTTTAGAAGCCAAATATTCTGCAATATTAGCGGATGCATTTGGTGTTAGTGTTGCTTATCATAATGCTTTTGGTCCTATACAAACAGCAGCAACGATACAACTTGATGCAAACATTAGCAATTTTTTAATACAAGAAAGTTTTGAAAATTCATGGCCACAATGGAAATTGGAGTTGATTAAAAGAGGATATCGAATAGAAGACGGATATTATATCATATCAGATTTACCAGGTCTAGGGGTAGAAGTAAATGAAAAAATATTGGAAGAATATAAAATGACAGGAATGGAAAATTTCGATGAAAATGAACCTGCATGGGTTGTAAAAGGTACATTCAAGTAAATTATGAACATCTTCGACCTTACATATGATATTGAAAATGGAATGGTTCATTTTAAAGGCGACCCTATACCTAGAATAAAACAGGTAAAATCGATAAACAAAGATGGATATAATGTTAAAAAAATTATAATTGGCACTCATACATCAACCCATGTTGATTCACCTTCGCATTTCATTGAAAATGGCAAGAGTGTAGATAAAGTTGATGTATTTTCTTATTCCGGAATTGTCAGTGTAATTGATGCTAGCAAATATGATAAAATAACGCCAGAGTTGATAAAAAACGTTTCAAATAAAAAAATATTTTTTTATACAGGAAGTAACTTAGAATGGAATAAATATAAAACATTTAAAAATTACTCGTACATAACTAAAGAAACTGCGGAAATGATTGTTAAGAAAAACGTAGATCTTATTGGAATAGATTCCCCATCTATCGAGGAGCCAAACAATAAAGATTTTCCTGCTCACAAAATTTTACTTGGAAATAACGTCTTAATCATAGAAAATTTGAATTCAATTGAATTGAAGAAATTAGTAGGTAAAGTTGTATTTGTGCTTACATTACCTTTAAAAATAAAGGAAGGTGATGGCTCTCCAGCTAGAGTTATAGCTTTTGAATTGCCATGAAAGCTATAACTGTAAAGCCGGGAAAAGTAGGTGTAGAAATTAAGGACATAGAATTAAAGCAGATAAAGAATAAAATTAAGGTTAGAACAATTTCAACAGGTATTTGCGGCACAGATAGAGAAATAGTATATAATGAGCTCAATTTTGTAAAGCCTGAAGAAGGAGATTATCTTATTTTAGGACATGAAGCATTGGGAATTATTGAAGAAAGTATAGAAAACTCTATTTTTAAAGAAGGTGACCTTGTTGTTCCTATGGTAAGAAGACCTGGAAATTGCAAGTTATGTAAAATTGGTAGACAAGATTATTGTTTAGATGGAAACTTTATTGAAGCTGGTATTAGGGGTAAAAATGGCTTCATGTGCGAATATTTTTATGAAGATGAAAAGTATTTAGTAAAAATAAACAAAAGCATTCAAGAATATGCTGTTTTAGTTGAGCCACTTAAAAACGTCATGAAAATTGTTGAGGTATTCAATTTTTTGAAAAATCGTGTATCATGGGAATGTGATGATTCAACATATTCATGTAAAGGTGCATGGATTTTTGGAACAGGCCCTGAAGGAATACTTATTTCGCTAGTTTTTAAAAGCTTAGGATTGATAACAACTATTGTTAACAGACATCCTTTGCCAACAAATATATTAGATTTTTTAGATATTAATGGAATAGAATTCTTTAATTCTTCTTCTGATGATTGGAGTAAAAAGTTAAAGGACTACCCTATGGATGTAGCAATAGATGCTGCTGGAACTACAGAAATCTTCAATCAAATTATAGAACACATTAACAACAATGGTATTATAATTTTATTCGGTACTAAAGGATCTGGAAGCATAGAAAAAGGGGAATTTATAACCAAAATTGTAGATAAAAATCTATCAATAGCTGGCAGTGAAGATGGAAGCAAATTACATTACATCCAAGCATCAAACTATTTAGAAAATTATGCTCCTAAACAAAACATAAAGAATCTAATAACGGGCATCTATAAGCCTGAAGATATTTGGATATTAAAAGAAAAACCTAAGGACGAAATAAAAAGTATTATAAAATGGAGTTAGGCTCAATAGATAGAATCGTACTAAGAAAGGATAAATGGCTCAATGCTTGAGGATAATTTCCCAAATACCTATATGTTTTAAATTCAATTTCTTCAGGAAGCAAGCCAATTGAATTCATAATTTTAATTATTTTAATTAATCCTTCTTTAGCTCTTCTAATATTATTCATTAAAATTAGATTTTGTATATACCAAAAAGTGATTAGTAAAAATGCGTTATCCTTACTATTAAAGCCGTCATCAGAATCATATCGCAAAAATAAGAAATCTTCCTTCATTAACCTTTTTTCTATTTCTCTAAAAGTGTTTAAATAACGTTGTTCAAAAATATTACAATAATCTATAAGGGGCAAACGAAGTAATGAAGCATCTACATTTTCACTTCCATAGTACTGTGTATAATAATTTCCTCTTTTTGAAACACCGTTTATTTCAATAGAGTTTCTAATTTCATTCATCACATAATCTATCTTTCTTATGAAATTGATATCATTCAATTCTAAAATACCGATCAGTTTTTTCATGTCATTTAATGCACTCCAAGCAACAACTTTAGAATAAACATAATGATGAGGTTCTCCTCTAATTTCCCAGATAGAATGGTCAGGTTTTTTCCATATTTTCATGATCATCGTTATCACGTCTTTAATCTTTTCAACTATATGCAAGTTGATTTCTCCGCCATTATTTACAAAAATATAAACTGCATGTATTAAAGCTCCATATTGATCAATCTGAAGCTGATCCTTTGCTGCGTTACCAAATCTAACTGGCTTTGAATTCAGGTAACCTTCAAGATCTAATACTTTTTCTTTGATTAACTTTTTACCACTTACTGAATAAACAGATCTTACCTTTTTTTCTTTTTCTATTTTATCTATTATTCCATAAAGAAAAGAAGTTGCCTCATCAAGATATCCAAATTTGCACATTACGTCTATGACATATGCTGTATCCCTTATCCATGTAAATCTATAATCCCAATTTCTATCTCCTCCTAAGCTTTCTGGAAGTGATGATGTAGGAGCAGCGACCATAAAATTAGTAGGTTCAAAAAACAATCCTTTTAATGTCAAAAGGGAACGATTAACTAATTCATTATAAGTACCACTATATTTTGATTTACTTATCCATTCTAACCAATATTTTCTTGTTTCTCTTAATTTCTCATTAGATTTGAAAGCATTCAAAGGATACAATTTTTTAATACCATAATAGGATACGAACCAACGAGATTCACCCATTTTCATAGGATGCATGCTTAATAAGCAATCATTATATACATTTAGCTTAATATCGGTCGATAAACCCATGCAACTTTTTTTATAAAAAATTAAGCCACCAAATTTTCCTAAAATTATTTTCTTATTCTTATTTCTTTCAAAAGGGCTAAAAGCTATTCCAATTTTCAAATCTTCGAGAGCATACACATAACGATGAATTTCAGAATAATATATGTTTGAATATTTAGAAGCTGGTAAGAAGTCCAGAATTCTAAGAATTAAGCTATTTCCTTTATAGAATTCTGTTATTAATACATTTGTATCCTCTTCATATCTATGATATGATATAAAATCATCCAATAATGGAAATATTGCAAAGAATCCACCTTTTTTTCTATCTAGAATGGAAAAGAAAACAGGATCCGAATCAAAGTTGGGAAAGCATGCCCAATCTATTTCTCCATTATTTGAGACTAAAGCTGCTGTTCTATTGTTGAACAGGACTCCATGGTTTTCAATTTTAGGATATTCCTTCAAGATATTATTATTTATAAACTCAATTATTTTGTTTGATGAACTCATAGATTTCATCTATTTCTGCAATAGTTAAATCGCGTAGAGGAAAACAAGCACCTGTATAATTTTTCTTCAAAATTAGCTTATAAAATGATGCATTATATGATTGTGGAAATGACTTTTTACTTAGATAATTTTTTATCCTACTTAATTTTTCTTGTAATTCTTTAGCTTTATTAAAATTTCCGCTCTTATAATTCAAATAAACATCCACTGCTAAGTTTGAAAAGTTTGTTGTTCCGCATATACCACCTGAAGCTCCTATAATTAAAGAAGAAAGTAATAGTTCATCTTGACCTTGAAATATTTTAAAATTCTTTGGCAAATTTATTATATAATCTTGAAAATTGGATAAATTTCCACTTGAATCCTTTAAACCAACTAAGTTATAGAAATCATTCAGCAATTTCATCAAAACTTCATAATTTAAATTATTACCTGTTAGCTGAGGAATATTGTAAGCAATAATAGGCTTGTCGATTGATGATAATATAGAATAGTAGTATTTGTATATTGATTCGTTATCCATTTTCATGTAATATGGTGTAACGATTACTATTGCGTCTGCACCAATATCTTTTGCATACTTTGCTAATTCCAATGTTTCAGATAAATTATTTCGACCAACTCCTGGTAATAAAAGCATGCCATTTATATATTTAGAAAATGCATCCAATACCTTTTTGCAATCAGCTAATGAAATAATTGGTGCACACCCTGTGCTACCTAAAGGAAAAATGCCATTAACTTTAATGGATTCTAAATATTCAATTAATGCTTTTACAGCTTCCTTATCAACCTCTCCATTTTTTATAGGAGTTATGGTAGGAGTTATTATACCTTCTAAATTCAGGCTCATTGTTATTTTATAATTTTCCATATTTAAATAAAGAAAGTTGATTTTTAGATATGAGTTAGTTTTTTTGGTATTTTATTGTTTTAGAGTTGATTACTAAATTAATATTTAATTACAAATGAATTTAAGCAAACTTTTGTTCTTAATAAACCATGCATGAAGGTTTAACTAAGAATATCTCAAACTCAAATCTTATCAATCAAAATGTTTTAGGTCTAAAGTGCAGAGATTGCGGTAAATTTTTTGAAATAGGTAACAATTATGTATGCGATGAATGTTTCGGAGCTCTTGATGTTTTATACAACGAAGAAAAAATTAGGTTCAATAAAGAAACTGTTGTGTTTAGAGAAAGTACATTGTGGAGATATAAGGAATTATTGCCATTCGAACCGCCAGAAGTTATATTAGGTATTAAGGCAGGATTTACTCCTCTAATAAAATCGATAAGGCTTGCTCAATATTTAGGACTAAAGGAGCTTTATTTGAAAAACGATTGCGTAAATCCAACTTATTCATTTAAAGATAGGCCTGCTGCTTTAGGAGTTACAGCTGCAATTGTATTCGGAATGAAATATGTTGGTTGTGCTTCAACAGGAAATCTTGCAAGTGCAACCGCTGCATATGCTGCAAGAGCAAATCTTCCTTGCTTAATATTTATACCTTATAACACAGAAAAAGCTAAAATCTTTCAAGTACAGTCTTATGGAGCTAGGATTATAGCTGTAGAGGGGACATATGACGATGCAAATAGGATTGCATCTCAAGCTGCTGATATTTATCATATAGGTATTGTAAACATAAATTTAAGGCCATACTACGTAGAGGGATCTAAAACACTTGCTTATGAAGTTGCTGAACAGCTTGGATGGCAAGCTCCGGATGTATTCATTGTTCCTACCGCTAGCGGTGCAATGTTCAATGCTATATGTAGAGGCTTTGAACAACTTTATAATATTGATTTAATAAAAAGATTGCCTAGCAAACCTGTAGTTGCCCAAGCACAAGGTTGCAATCCCATCGTTGATGCATTTAAGAAGAATAAAGATTATGTAGATATTATAGATAAACCCAATACCATAGCATTAAGTTTAGCTATAGGAAATCCAGGTGATGGTACTTATGTTATTAGAAGACTAAAGGAAAAAGGTATCGCTGAAGATGCTAATGATGATGAAATAATAGAAGGGATAAAGCTATTGGCCAAATTTGAAGGTATTTATTGCGAACCTGCAGGTGGTGTGGCGATTGCTGTCTTAAAGAAACTCGTTGAACAAGGAAAAATAGAAAAAGATGAGAAAGTAGTATGCTATATTACTGGAAACGGTCTCAAAACACCTGAAGCAATAGCCAATAGTTTACCAGACCCTATTTTGATAAAGCCAAATATAAGATATCTTGAAAAAGTTATAAATGGCTAAAGTAGAAGTTTTCATTCCTGGAATATTAAGAAGGGATAAAAATAAATCTAAAGTTACAGCTGAAGCATCAAACTTAAAAGAGCTACTTGAATACTTAGATAAAAACAACTTAATAGCAAAGGAAAAGTTATTCGATGAAAAGGGTCAAATTAGAAGATTACTCAATATTTATATCAATGGTAAAATAGAAACAGATTTGAACAAAAACTTGAAGGAAGGTGATGAAGTAAGCTTTATTCCTGCTGTAGCTGGCGGATAAAATGGAAAGTAAAAATGTAGAAAGGTATGCAAGGCAATTAATATTGCAAAATATAGGCTTTGAAGGACAAAACAAAATATTTAATGCAAAAGTATGTTTAATCGGCTTAGGTGGACTAGGTTCACCTGTAGCTTATCAACTAGTAGGAATGGGAATTGGATTTTTAAGGATTGTTGACAAGGACATTGTTTCATTAACAGATCTTCATAGACAATATTTGTATAGTTCCAATGATGTAGGGAGATTAAAAGTTGAAGCCGCTAAGGAAAGATTAAAGAGTCTTAATCCGGAAGTTCAAATAGAAGCTATTCCGGTATCAGTAACTGATTTTAACGTAGAAGATATTGTTACGGGTTGCAATGTTGTTATTGATTGTACAGATTCAATTAACGCTAGATATTTAGTTAATAGAGCTTGTCTTAAGTTAGGAATTCCTTACCTATATGGTGCAGCAATAGAGAATCAAGGAAGTGCATTTACAGTTTTACCAGGTAAAACAGCATGTCTAGAATGTATATATCCAGGCTTATCTGATGATGATTTGCCTAAATGTTCAATAGTAGGTGTCAATCCTCCTATTCTTAGTATAATTGCTAGTGTACAAGTAAGTGAAGCTATAAGAGTAATCACGAACAAACAGCCTGTTTTAGCTGGAAAAATTTTACTCGTAGACCTTCAAAATCTCATATTTGACTATATTGATATAAAAAGATCTGAAAAATGCGAGGCTTGTAGTAATTATCCCAATGTTAAAATAAATAAAATTTCAAAAAATTTTGAAATTGGATGTGCAAGAGAAGGTAAGGGTATATTTTATCTTTCACCTTATAACAATATTAAATTGGATTTGAATGAACTTAATAAAAGATTAAAAGAAGCTGGCTATAAAGAGTTAAATAAGTCTGAACTTTCAATTACGTTTATGATAGAAGAAGGAATTAAATTCAACTTAAACAATTATGGCTTTTGTGTTGCTCAAGTCGATTTTGAGAAAGCTAATCAAGAAGGATTTGAAAAAAAGTTAATCGATACGTATAGAAAAATAATTTATGAAAAATTTTAGATAGAATAACAAATGCGTAAATACATAAAGCTAATTGCGCCAGCAACGAGTGCTAATCTCGGACCAGGATTCGATGTATTAGCTATTGCTTTGCAGGAACCATGTGATATTGTTGAAGTAGAATACTGGGATAAAAACGAATTTGAAATTTCTTTAAATGTATCTGGGAATTATGAAGTTCCTAAGGACTTGAATAAAAATGTTCTATCTTTACTTTTATTTAAAATATCTGAAAAATACAATCTTAAAGGAAAATTGAATATTTCTTTGATCAAAAATATTCCGGTTGGTATGGGTTTAGGTAGCAGTGCTGCATCTTGCGTTTCAGCCGTTCTCATCGCAAAAAACATATTTAACATTAATTTGAGTCTGAACGAAATGATATATATAGCAGGAGAAGGAGAGTCCTTTATTGCAGGTTCGCCTCATTATGATAATGTCACAGCTTGTTTGATGGGAGGATTTGTAATTACCCCCATAGATAATTTAGACCCTGTATCAATAATGCCTGATAAAGAGTTGTGTTTATGCATTGTCCTACCTAAGATACAATTGCCTATTAAAAAAACTGAATATGCAAGAAAAATCTTACCACAAAGTATAAGTTTAAAGCAAATGTCTGACAACATATCGAAATCATGTAGGATTGTTTATTCATTCCTAACTCATAACTATAAATTCCTAAGAGAATCGATGAAAGATTATGTAGTAGAAATACACAGAAGTAAAATGATACCAGGTTTTGAAGAAGTTAGAAATGTAGCATATGAAAAAGGAGCAATAGGTGTTTGTATTAGCGGCGCTGGACCATCTATATTAGCAATTATCGATAAAAGAAATTCAAATCCGCATGTTATATTAAATGCTATGATAAATGCATTTAATAAAAATGAAGTATATGCTGAAGGGTTAATAACTCACGTCAGTGAAGGAGCTAAAGTTTTAGAAAAAGTTGAGAAATAATTTAAAATATAAATATTTAAATAATTTTTAATTTTTATGAAGAAAATTTTTCTAATAGTATTAGTATCTTTATCATTAATTTCGTTTTTATTACCAAATTCTTTTGCAAACATATCCATAACCACAACGCATAAAATTAAGTATGCTCCAACAACTTCAACAAGTGGCTCTTTTGCTTTCGTATCTAATTTCGAAGATATGCAACTGGATGGTTGGATACCTATAAGCGGTTCCATATATGTAACGAACGTTATAAATTATTTAGGAGAGCCTGTTTTAGTTTCCAAAACAAAAGGAAATAATGTACAAGTTAGTATAGCTGATTCAGGATTTGTCCAAGGGGATCAATTTTTGTCGTTCCAAGTATTAATTAATGCTGAAAAAGGAGTAGGATTCTTTGGATTATATGCATATAATTACAAACCTGTTGCAATTGTAGGAATTTCGAATGGCTACGTTTATGCAGGATCAGATTTAAACAATCTAAAGTTGATAGAAAAAGTTCCACAAAATACTGCTTATCCTAATGGATGGGTCTACATAGCTGCTAATGTATACAATGCAAGCACTCCTTCCAATCCTAATGAAGGATGGATTATGCAAGTATTCGTCGATAGGACAGATCAAATTGCAGCTACTTTTAATGTTCCTAATGCTTATCAATATTCAGGAGCAATTATACTAACATTAAATGGAATTGTTTATTATACAAACATCGTAGTAAGCACTTATGAAATTCCTATATATATATACCAGGTTATAACAACATGGAAGGTTATGGGCAAGGGTCAGGATTATTGGTACAATTGTTGCCAGCATTCTATAAATTGAGTGCTGAAATGATTTTGTTTAACTGGTCAACACCACAAGTTGGCATATTAAGTTTCCAAATTAATGCTATGAACTACTACGGAGCAACAAGGTCAAGCTGTGTGGGATTTTTCCAACTCGGTATAGATTTGAATCCCAATGGCACTATAGCGCCTTGGTATGTACCTGGTAAAAATTGTATAGCTCATTACTTTTTACAGTCTCAAAATCCAGCTGTACAAAGTGGTTTTGTATCTCCGATGCCAACTCATCTATTCCTTTCCATAATTTATAACATGACCACAGATCAAATTGAATTCTATATTAAAGATGTTGAGACAAATTCTGTTTTTATTGCGTATATACCATACAACGGAACTGCATTTTATGGAACATATACTCAACTTGAATTTCAACCATGCTGTAATTTATATCCAATAAGCTACTATAAGATGAACGGAGAGTTGATTAACATGCAGATAACAACTCTTGACGGAAAGATAATCAGTCTTCCAGCTAGCTACATGCTACCGTTTACACTAGATGCCCCACCAACATGGAATTTTGCATACTATCAAAATTCAACTGCAGGATATCAACAAATTTCTACCTAATGTGATAAGCTAGGGCAAGAATTTCAGCAATCATATCTTCTTTTCTCTTAACTACGAATCTATACAAGGAAGTTTTGTTACCTTTACTCTCTAAGAAGCCTTCAACAGTTAATTCATCATTTAAATAGGCTGGATTCCTAAAATCTATGTCCATATGTAGAGCAACTGACTTTTCTGAATAATTACTTATGGCTTCAAATGCGATATCTGCAAGAGCAAAAATATAAGAACCATGTGCAGTATTATGAACATTTAGATACTCTTCTTTAACTTTACCTTTTACTTTTACATATCTTTCATTTAATTCTTCTATTTTAGCTCCTAAGAAATTCGAGAACATTTCATCTTGGATATGAAATTTTTAATATCGTATATGTTTTTGTTTCAAGAACATTAGGTATAGAACGTATTTCATCAATTATCTCATTGAACTCTTCTGCATTGTTACATGAAATTCTTACTATTATGTCTGCATCCCCTGCTACTTCATAAACTTCTTTTACTTCCTTTATCTTTTTAATAGATTCTACTATAGAAGATGTTTTCATCTGAGGGCTCGTTTTTATCATAACAATTGCGGAAAAACCAATTTTAGTTGTTATAATAACTGTGAATTTAATTTTTCCTTCTTTGACAAGCTTTTCAACTCTTTTTCTTATTGTCCCCTCACTTAGATTAAGTTTTTTTGCAATTTCAGTAAATGGCTTCCTTCCATCTAATTCAAGTTCACTTATTATTATGTTATCTAATTCGTCCATCGTCATAATTTATTTGATTTTTGTAATATAAATATTAATTATCGTATTTTTTCATCGATAAATAGTATATAGTTCGGAAAATATTTATAAGCCTTGTAATAGATGGAAAATTAATATGAGCTTGAAAGGATTTGTAGGTTGCATAACTGCGATAGTAACACCTTTTAAGAAAAACTTAGAAGTTGATTATGAAGGACTAAGACAATTAATAAGATTTCAATTAGAAAACAACGTTTCAGGAATAGTCGTATTAGGAACTACAGGAGAATCACCAACAATAACAGAAGAAGAAAGAAAGCAGATTTTAAAAGTTGCAGTAGATGAAGCAAATGGAAAAATACCTGTTATTGCGGGTACAGGCACTTATTCAACTGCTGAATCAATTAGAATGACGAAAGAAGCGAGTGAAATTGGTGTAGATGGAGCTTTAATCGTAGCGCCTTATTACAATAAACCAACTCAAGAAGGGCTTTATAGGCATTTCAAAGCTATAGCTGAAAGTGTTGACCTACCTATTATACTCTACAATATTCCAGGAAGGACAGGAGTAAATATAGATGTTTTAACAGAAGCAAGATTATTGGAAATAGATAATATAGTTTCAATTAAAGAAGCTTCAGGAAACATGCAACAAATAATGGATATAATATCAATGACAAAAAATGATAAAACAATTCTTAGTGGTGATGATAATTTAACTTTGCCAATAATGGCATGTGGTGGTAAGGGAGTAATATCTGTTGTAAGCAATCTCCTACCTAAACAAGTTTGTGATTTAGTAAATAATATTCTTGAAGGCAATTTAAGTAAGGCTAGAGAAATTCATTATAATTTAATGCCAATATTTAAGGCAGCATTCTTAGAAACGAATCCTATTCCAATCAAAACTGCTATGAATCTAGTAGGATTGCCAGCAGGTCCTTGTAGACCTCCACTATGCGAAATGAGCCAACAAAATCTTGATAAATTAAAATCTGTAATCAAAAGATACTATGAAATTCCTGTTCATTAATGAACATATCAATAATAGGATATGGTAGAATGGGTCATGAAGTTAAAAAGCTTGCAGATATACTTAATATAAATGTAAAATCTATTATAGATCCCACAGACCCTGAAGCTACTCATAATAGAATAACAAATGAATCTATGAAAGATGTGGATGTTGCAATAGATTTTTCTAAACCTGATGCAGTTTTAGAAAACGTTAAAGCAGTTGCTGAAAATAAAGTAAATATTGTTGTAGGTACAACGGGCTGGTATGATAGACTTCCTATCGTTACAAAAATTGTTGAAGAAAACAAAGTCGGAATGGTTTACGGTCCAAATTTTTCCATTGGTGCTAACATATTTTTTAAGATTATAAACTATGCATCCACATTAATTTCAAAGTTCGAAGACTTCGATCCGTACGTTTTCGAAATGCATCATAGAATGAAAGCCGATTCTCCTTCAGGAACTGCGAAGGAAGTAGCAAATATAATATTGAAAAATTTTACTAGTAAAAACAAACTGCAGTTTGATAGATTAAATAGAAGAATAGAAAAAAATGAATTACACGTCGTATCTCTAAGAGCTGGATATCATCATGGCTTCCACCTTGTAGGCTTCGATAGCGAATATGAAACTATTGAGATTTCTCATAGTTCAAAAGGAAGAACAAGCTTTGCTAAAGGCGCTTTAATTGCTGCAAAATGGATAATTGGCAAAAAAGGTATGTATAATTTTGGTCAAGTGCTGGAAGATATAATCTTTAATCAATTTTAATAATATCTAATTGCTTATCCTAAATTAAATATGATTAATCCATCAAACAATTTAAAACAATTTACTACATATGCCTTTTATGAAATAGATCGTGCTAAGGAAGAGGCAATAAAAAGAGGATTCAAGATAATAGATTTTGGTGTAGGCGACCCAACAGAACCGCTATTTGAAGGGGCTATAAAAGCGTTACAAGAAGGTGCAGTCAAGCATGCAAGATCAGGTTATCCTTCTTATATAGGCATGAAGGTTCTAAGAGAAAAATATTCAGAATGGTTGAAAAGAAGGTTCAATATTTATGTAGATTATGATGAACAAATAACAATAACCGCAGGTGCAAAAGAAGCAATATTCCATTTCCCATTAGCATTTTTAAATACCGGTGATTACGCACTGATTCCGTCAATTGGATATCCTCCTTATAAAACTGGAACTGTATTTGCGGGTGGAATACCGGTTTTTTACAAATTGAGTGAAAAAAACGATTTTCTACCAAATGTAGATGAGATCGAAGAAAAAATAAAAGAGTTCAAAAAAGTTAAATTGATTTATCTCAACTACCCAAACAATCCTACATCTAAAGTAGCAGGAAAAAAAGTATATGAAGAAATAATAGAAATAGCAAGAGATAAAGATATAATAGTAGCTTCAGATGAATGTTATAGCGAAATTTATTTCGATGAAAAACCTTATTCTATATTAAATTTTTCTGATGACTGGAGCAACTTGATAGTTTTCAATTCGCTATCAAAAAGAAGTAATGCGACAGGTTTAAGAGTTGGATTTGTTTTTGGTGGAAAAGAAATAATCAAATATTTTAGAATGTTAAAAATGCAAATAGACTCTGGAATCCCAAACGCTATACAAGAAGCGGCTATAGCTGCCTTAGATGATGAAAGGCATGTGGAAGAAAATAGGAAACTTTATAGGACCAAAAGGGATATACTTATAAAAACATTAAGATCTTTGGATATAAAGTACTACGCAGAATCAACATTTTATGTGTGGGCTAAATTATCAAACAATTCAATGGAGACAGCAAAAAAAATTTTGGAGTTAGATAAGGAAAGAAAAATAGGTATTAATGTTACCCCAAGTAAAATGCTGTGCTTAGATCCAAACGAAGATATAAATACATATGCAAGATTCGCATTAGTTCCAAGCGTCGATGATATAAAGCTCGCTTGTGAAATACTTATTAATTCCAAATGGATATAAAAATAGAAAAATACCACGCACAAGGTAACAGTTATATTGTAATCGAAGATTTGAATTTTGAAAAAGAAAAAATATACTCAGATTTATCAAAATTACTTTCTGATAAAAGTATTGGGATTGGATCAGACGGAATACTAATTCATAATAAAAGTAGTATTGCAAATGCAAGAATGCGGGTTTTCAATCCCGATGGAAGCGAAGCTGAAGTCTCAGGAAATGGATTACGAATATTTTCCGCGTATTTACATTCCAAAGGAATAATAGAAGAATATGGAGAAGTTGAAGTAGGAGGAAAAGAAGGCGGAAGGATAGCTAAAGTTAGAATATTAAAAGATAAATCTATTGAAATAAATTTAGGAGAAGCAAATCTTTTAGGTATACTAGAGATTTCAGTATCAAATAAAAAATTAAAAGGTCTTTACATTTCAGTGGGCAATCCACATTTTGCAATCGAATGTGAATCAAAAGATACAGCAAAAAAATATTTAAATGAACTAGGATCCTTGATAGAAAATTATCCTGCATTCCCCAACAGAGTAAACGTTGAATTCTTCTATGTAGAGAATAAGAATAAAATACATACGTTTATTTGGGAAAGAGGCGCAGGTGCAACACTCTCATCTGGAACAGGAGCCTCGGCTTCTGCATTCGCTGCGTATAAATTAGGAAAGGTTGAAAATGAAATTTCTGTTGAGATGCCTGGTGGAATTATTAAAATTAGGATTGAAAATGATTCAAATATAAAGCTTGCAGGAAAGGTTTATAAAATAATGGAAGGAATAGCCTTTATAAACTTATAAAATGTGGTGGGAAATTCCAAATCATTTATCTGTTATAAACAACAAGTTATACATAGCAAACATTTCTGCAGAAGAGCTTGCAAAAAGGTTTGGAACGCCTATATATGTTTATAATGGAAATAGAGTTCTAGATAAATACAGAATTTTCTATAGAACTCTTAAGAGATATCTTTCGCAAATAATAAGAATACATTACTCAATGAAAGCTAATAACAATCCAAAATTGTTGGAAATACTTAAAAGCGAAGGTTCTTATCTAGATTGTGTATCACCTGAAGAGGTTGAATACGCTATAGCTAATGGTTATGCTCCTGAAAGAATATTATTTACAGGTGTAAGTGTTTCTTATGAAGATTTGAAGAAAGTTTTAAGCTTAGGGGTAAGAATAAATGCAGATTCTATATCTCAAATAAAAAAAATATCAAAAATAAGAAAAGATATACCTATATCATTAAGGATAGACCCTGGAATGCCGGGTTTAGGACACAATTGGAGAACAATAACTGCAGGTAAAGAAGCACATAACGTGCCAATTAAATTCTCAATATCTATTGAACAAATTGACAATGCTGTAAAGTTAGCAAAAGAAGAAAATCTAAAAATCGTTGGTCTGCATATGCATGTTGGTTCCAATTGGAAAACAGAAGAAGAACTGAATGAATTTCTTTCTGCTGCCAGAATTCTTGTGCAACAAGCAAAAAAATTAGAGGATACACTGGGATATAAGCTAGAATTTATCAACTTTGGTGGTGGACCCGGTATTAGATACTCTGAAAAGGAGCAAGATTTCCCATTGGAAAAATATTCAATAGGTATATCTGAAATTTTAAAAGAGTTAAATTATAGCATTGACAACTTAGCCTTTGAACCTGGAAGATATATTGTTGGAGATTCAGGAATATTGCTAGTAAAGGTTACGGATATAAAAGAAAGATATGGAGATTTGATCGTCGGTGTTGATAGTGGATTTAATCATTTAATAAGACCTGTACTCTATGGCTCTTATCACGAAATTGTTAATTGTAATAACGTTGAAAGCGAAAATAAAAAATTAATAACTATAGCAGGAAACTTATGTGAAACAGGAGATGTTTTTGCTGTTCGTAGAGAAATGCCATTGCCGAATGAGAACGATATACTTGCTATATTGAATGCAGGTGCTTATGGTTATTCGATGGCTTCTAGATATAATATGAGAAAATTGCCTAAAGAAATTGTAATATACAAGTCAAGATTAACTATATACGAAGAAAAATTCAATAGAAAAGTAATTATGGAAGAAATTGTTTAGCTTTTAAATCATTATACATTTTTGCTAATTTGACTAATTTATTTGCCACATCAATTGAATCATATCCAAATACTTTAATTATAGGTTCTTTACCAATATCTCCTTTATCGTAGATGATATCTGGAACGTGATTTAGCCTTTTTATTGCAATTTCAACACCCCAAGGAATTGTTGCTCCTTCCTTATTTTTTAAGTCTTCTGGTTCTTCATTTCTATCATAATATGAAATAGAAAACCCAAGTCTCTTTGCCGCTTCCAATATAAGCTCATCATACTTAATATTTGCTGCTGATTTATACCTAATATCATATTCCATTGCTTTAAGAATTGCCCTTGCAATATGTGAAGAAGCTCCAAATTCGGGATATGAAGAAGATTTAACCTTGTCTTTTATTTTAACAATTCTTCCCGGAATTGCAGCAACGTCTTCTATACTTCTTGCATACAAGCTATCTAGGGCCATTCCTATATTCATTTGAACTTCCGGAACTAAATTTGCTATAAGCTTTTCAGATTCAAGAATATTAATAGCGATTCTCATATTCTCCAACACAGATAATTTGTTAGCTCTTATTTCTAGCCAAGAAGTTGGATTTACAGGTCCATGACCTTTACCTATGGGTAAAGCATACTTTATCGCATAATTTATAAAATCTTTAGCCCTCTTTATTGAGGTTAATATATCATTCCCTTTTGAAATTTCAGCTGCTATTGCTGCAGAGAAGCTACAACCAGTTCCATGTGTATTTTTTGTTTGGATTCTATCTGATTCTATCCTTACAATTCTTCCATCATAAAAGATTACATCTGTACTTTTTTCAACGTTTAGATGTCCTCCTTTTACAATTACCGCTTTGCAGTTTGTTCTTTGAAAAATTTTCTTAGCTGCTAATTCCATATCATCAGCGCTATTTATCTTAATTCCTGAAATTATTTCAGCTTCTGGGATATTCGGCGTTACAACCCATGCAAGAGGTATTAATTCTTTTATTAGAACCTCAATTGCGTCTTCTTTAAGCAGCCTTGCACCACTTTTAGCTACCATTACAGGATCTATAACCAAAGGAATCGATAGCTTTTTAATAGTCTTACTTACAGATGATATTATATCTTTGTTACTCAGCATGCCAGTTTTAGCAGCATCTATACCAGTATCTTCATAAACTGTTTCTATTTGTTTAACAACAACGCTAGGATCAATTTCCTGTATTGCAGTGACACTATAAGTATTTTGTGCCGTTATTGCTGTGATTGCTGTAGTTCCATGAACTCCTAGTGCTGCGAAAGTTTTCAAATCAGCTTGAATCCCTGCACCTCCAACTGAATCGCTACCGGCTATAGTCATTGCAACAGGTATTTTGTTTTTAAATTGCATTACATTAAATGTTAGAACTTTAACTAAGATAAACATAATTATAAATTCTTTATAATCGAGTTATATAACCGGGTAATATATTTATTTAATATGCAAAATTATAGAGCCAGAAAAATCTCATTAGCTGCAATGTTTATTGCAATTGGTGTTATATTATCTCCTTTTACTTTTTTTCCTGTAGGTCCGAGTCTTGCCAATCCTACACAACATGCTATAAACGTATTATCAGGAATATTATTAGGACCTTTATGGGGAGCATTTATAGCACTTGCTATTGGATTGATAAGAATATCATTACATGTTGGGACAATATTTGCAGTACCAGGAGGGATTCCTGGCGCTATTGTTATAGGGATATTGTATCATTATGTTTTCAAGAAGCATTTCAGATATAAAAGTGCAATTGCAGTAGCTTTTTCAGAGCCGATCGGAACAGTTTTAATAGGAGCTACTATCGGAGTCTATATTATTGCTCCAACATTAATAGGGAAGCCATTTGCTTTATTAGTATTCTATTTAGGATGGCTTGCAAGTTCTTTAATTGGAGCAACAATAGGATATTCAATACTAAGGTATTTAAGTCATATTGGATATGATAGAAAAAAGATAATTGGAGAGGATTAATATTGAAGAATTCTTACATAAAAAAACATTAATAGTAGGAGATATTGCTAAAGGTAAAACTAAGTTAACTGCATTCTTAGTTAAGAAGCTTATTGTAAATGGATATGGAAATTTTATTACTATATTAGATCTAGCTCCAGAAAGAAGAGATAAAATAGGGGGAAAAATTAGAGACTTTATCGATGTAAAAAATATAAGATATTTAACAACCAATATTTTGGGTCCTAGGATGAATGCAAAGAATATTGAAGAACTCTATGACATATCAAGAAGGAATAAAAATTCAATTGAAAAATTATTTAATATTTATGAAGAAAAAACTTCCAAGATATTAGTTATTAATGATTTAACTTTATATTTGCATGCAGGCGATATTGAAAGATTGTTAAATTTAATTAGATTTTCTGAAACATTCATAGGAAATGCTTACAAAGGCAAATCATTTGAAATAGAAATATTTAAGGAATTTAATCAAAAAGAAAGAGAACTTGTTGAAAGAATTGAAAGATTGATGGATATAGTAATAGAATTATTCTGATTCTATCCGAAGTTGCTTTTACATTTTCTCCGAAATAAATAACTTAGTTCCTCATTAATTCATAACTATATTTTTTACATGAGAATTAGAAAATGTTAATTTGAATGAATATTTTGTAAAATTATTTTATGTGTATCGTAAAACTAGATTTCTTTTAAAAAAAAACTACCACTTAGTTATATTTGCTTTGATTGCCTTTAATTCAAATAAAATTTTACAAAAATATTAAGTTTTTACCTCTCCTTTAAATGCGAGACTCTAAAGCTATTGTAACAATGTTCACAACAGAAAAACATTTCCTTTCCATTTATTTCTGCTCTATACCCACCTTCATATATTTTACAACCGCAATTAATGCATGAATTAACTTTATTATTTAGCACATATTCTAAAATGTTTCTAAACCTGCTAAGAATTAAATTTACAGCTTCTTTACCTTCTTCTGTAAGTTCATATACTTTCTGATTTCTAGAGCCACGCTCTTTTATTCTTAGATATCCCTTATTTATAAGGTCTTCAATAAACGGATATATGTGAGCTTGACTAGGTTTTCTTCCTTGAATTCTTTCTATTTCTTTGATCAATTTGTATCCATGTGTAGGGCCTAAACTCAACAATAATATAATTTGTAATTTTGTTATGCTTTTTATTTCGATTTCTTTATACATATTCAAATCTATATCTGTTTAACGTTAATGAATTGGTTACCACTGTAATCGAACTTGAAGCCATAGCTATTGCTGCAAATATTGGATTTAGCATTATACCAAAGAATGGATATAATGCACCTGCAGCTATTGGAATTAAGATCACATTATAAAAGAAAGCCCAGAATAAGTTCTGTTTAATTTTACTGTATGTTTTTTTACTTATTTCTATAGCGTGAATAACACTTTTTAAGTCATTATTGATGAGAATTATTCCGCCTGCTTCCTTTGCAATATCACTCCCAGCACCAATAGCTATTCCTATATCTGCAATAGATAATGCAGGAGCATCGTTTATTCCATCACCGACCATTGCAACTACTCTTCCTTTTTTCTTCAACTCTTTTATAATTTCAGCCTTATCTTGAGGTTTCACTTCTGCATAATATTCGTCTATTCCCAACTTTTTAGCTATAGCTGCAGCAACTCTGTTATTATCTCCTGTTATCATTACTACCTTTATGCCTTTATTTTTCAAATAGTCTATAACATACTTAGCTTCTCCCCTAATCTCATCCGTTATAGCAAATAAGGAAACTAATTTGCTATCTATTGAAAGGATCAACACAGTATTACCTTCTGCCTCAAGACCTTCTAATATAGGAGTAATATTAGTTAAATTTATCCTATTTTTTTCCATTAAAGATCTGTTTCCTATTAAAATTAAATGACCATTGTAAACCGCTTTGATACCTTCACCAGGAAAATATTCGAACTTATCAGGATCAGGAATTTCTAAATTTCTTTTTTTAGCTTCATCGATTAAGACCTTGCTAAAAGGATGTTCAGATAATTTTTCAGCTATTGAAGCAAATTTAAGAGCTTCATCTTCTGAATAACCTTCGAAAGTATATATTTTCTTTAAAATAATTGTTCCTTTTGTCAAGGTTTTTGTTTTATCGAAAACTATGGTATCTATTTTATATGCCTTCTCTAAATATTCACCTCCTTTTATGAGAATTCCTTTTTGTGCACTTTTGCTTGCTCCGATAAGTATTGCTGCAGGCGTTGCTATTCCTAATGCACATGGACAAGCTATAATTAAAACAGAGATCAAAGCCAGAAGTGCAAAATTTATAGGCAGTCCTACTACTAAATACCAGAAAAGAAAAGAAAAAACTGCAATAGCTATAACAGCTGGTACAAAATATGAAGATATTTTATCCGCTAATCTTTGAATAGGAGCTCTACTTAGTATTGCTTTTTCAACCATCTCAATTACATCGGAAATAGTAGTATTCTTACCTATCTTCAAAGCCCTTATTTTTAAGTAACCATTTTTATTTATCGTTGATGCATAGACAAAGTCTCCGGGACGTTTATCTACTGGTAAACTTTCACCTGTTATAGCTGACTGATCAACAGTAGAAAATCCTTCAATAATGATTCCGTCAACAGGTGTATATTCACCAGGTTTAACTAGAACGATTTCATTCTTCTTAACTTTTTCTGCAGGCACTTCTATTTCTTCACCGTTCCTTATTACTCTAGCCTTTTTTGGAAGTAACTCGTTCAGATAACTGATTGCTTTGTTTGCTCTTCTTCTAATATTATGCTCTATTAATTTTCCTAATAATATGAATGCAATGATTAAAGAAGATTCGGTGAAGTAAACACCTGACGCAGACTTTGGAAGTATAACTGGTAATATATTTAAAGATTGAAATGTATATATTGTGCTGTATAACCATGCTGCTGTTGTTCCGATTGCTATAAGTGTGTCCATATTTGCTTGTTTCGATTTTATTGCATCTTTCATTCCTACGTAGAAATAATATCCAGCTCCAAACTGGATAGGTGTTGAAAGAATCAAAAGCCATACTAAATTTGGTAATAAAAAATTAAATGAAATGAAATATTCTAAAATCACAACAAGAATGCCTAATGAGAATGATAAATAAGTAAAGAATTTTATTCTCTTATAAGTAATTTCTGGTTTGGAAAATATCAACAGGCAACTTTTACTACAGAAATAATACGTAATTTCATCAACTGTATACATAAGTGTAGCTTTTTCCTCATCAACATACATTCCACATACAGGATCACGAGCCATATGTTATTTTTTAATATGTTATAAATTAACATGTATTTAAATCAATGTTTAATGATCAATTCATTCAAGGACTTCTTTGAAGACTCAATACCTTTTATATGCCAACTTATGGCAGATATCAAACCAATTAACCAAATTAGAAATGCAAGCAAGATGAAGTCATAAGCTGTTATGTAAGATTCAAAATAAATTAATAATGCATTTATAAAGTTTGCGAAAAATGTTATTAATCCTATAGTTGATGACCTTATTCCAGTTGGAAAAAGTTCACTTTCCAATGTACTTAAGGATGCCCAAGCAAATTCTGAAAATATCATATTCACGAAAATTGCTATCAAAAAGTATAATATTGACACGTTGCTATATAAAGTGAGAATGAGCAAGGCTATAATTGAACCTCCTAAATAAGAAATTGTTGTTGATATTTTTCTATTTTTATCAATTAGGGGAATTAGAATAAAAGCGCCTAGAGATGCACCTAGATTGGCAAAAAATGTAATATAAGGAATAGATGAATAACCATAAACAAATCCAGGTGCATAAGGAGAATAATAAGCTATCATATTATACGTAAGTAGTTGAGATGAAGTAATTACTAACAAAATAATTAGTCTAAAAGCATATTTGCTAAAAGCATCTTTAATTCCTACTCCAACATCTTCTATTAATTGCAATTTAACATTTTCTTTAGTTATCTTACTTGCAATATTGTTGGCTTCTTCTTGTTTTCCTTTAATTATTAACCATCTAGGAGATTCAGGCATGTGCACTCTAGCAAAGAAAACAATAAGAACTGCAATAATTGCTGATAGAATTAAGTAGTTTATTTGAGTTGATAAGTCGGTGTATATTTCGCTATAAATTAATGCTAGTCCTGCAAGAAGAGCTGCACCTATATTCCACATATTCGTAGATAACGTTATTATCTTACCCCTAATATTCTTGGGCATTAATTCAGCTAAAGCTGAGTACGCTGAACCAATCTCTCCACCTATACCCAAGTTAATTAAAGATGATATAATGCTTAATACAATAAATCCTTGATGATACAGAAGAAATGCAATTGTTGATAATGTATAGATGACTATTGACAATATCATTGTTTTTCTTCTTCCTATATAGTCACCAATCCTTCCAAGTAAAATTGCACCAAAAGCAAAGGCAAACAAGCTAATAGAAAATATTGATGAAGCTTCATTGGGGTCTATAATATAAAGAGTTAATGGTAGAAGTGAAAAAAGCAACCCATCTAGTAGAAAGCTTAATGATACAATTATAAATAACTTTAGATGTTCGATATTGTATTTAGCATTGTCAATTAAGGACCATCCCTCGCCATTCATAAAATAAATACGACTTATAAACGGTTATAAAAATTATTATAAGTTAGTTATAAAAATGACATAATTTTCTTTAGAATCTACAATTGGCTTCTAATAATTCATATTAATAAGCGCCTTTGAATTAAAGATAGAAGTATGAATAATGCAATAGAAAGCATTAATCTTACAAAAATCTATAAGAATGGAGTTAAGGCATTAAATAATTTCTCTTTGAATGTTCTGAAAAATCAAATTTTTAGTATCTTAGGAAAGAACGGTGCAGGTAAAACAACTTTTACTAAAATCGTTTCAACAATACTTGAACCTACAAGTGGCGATGCTTATGTTTTGGGAAAGAACATTAAATCTGAAGTAAAAGAAATAAGAAAAAGGATTGCAGTGGTTCCACAAGAAGGAAGACCTTTAAGTCTTCAAACACCATATGAACATGTTTTCATGTATTTAGTTGCTCGTGGATGGAGCATTTTTGAAGCAAAAAGGAAAACAAATGAAGTTTTAGAGATGCTAGATTTGAAGGAATTTAAAAATACAATATGCGGAAACTTATCTGGAGGATTAAAACAAAGGGTAATGTTAGCTATGAGTATCGCAACTGAACCTGAACTTTTATTGTTAGATGAGCCTACGATAGGCTTAGATCCAATAGCAAGATCACGTATGTGGGGAATAATTAGAAAATTGAATTCTATGGGCACATCAATATTTTTAACTACTCACTATATGGAAGAGGCTGAAACTTTAGCCAATAGAATTGCAATCATTGATAGAGGTGAAAAGATCATAGAAGGAACACGTGAAGAGATAAAAAACAAAATTAATGCAACAACAGCTGTACTAATAGTAGGTGATGTTGATGAAGTAGAGATAGAGAGCTATGGTACGGTTGTTAAATCAGGTTCAACATTAAGATTATACACAAACGAAAAGGTAAGTAGAGAAATTGTGGACAAGCTACTATCTAAGAAAGAAGGCATATCCTTCTCTGTCAGACCAATAAATCTTGAAGATGTATTTGTTTATTTAGTAGGTGAAGTAAATGATTAAGAGAATATATTATGGAATAAGAACTACGCTTATAATTTCTTGGTTTTATGGAATTTTACAAATAAAAAGATCCCCGTTTTCAGTACTTACGTTTTTATTAACACCTTTATCATTGGTATTTTTCATATACATTTTTGGAGGCGAAAGAGCCCTAAATTATGGCATTATAGGAGCATTGATCTCCTCAATTGTTAGCTCGAGCATAATCGTAGAAACAGATGCAACATTCTTACGAATAATAACTAAAATTCAAGACATATTTGTTTCTTCACCTGTTTCACCTATATCTTATGCTGCAGGATTGGCTTTATCTGACCTGATTCCTGGACTACCTGGAGTTGTTTTCTTTTTAACTTTCTTAGCCTTAATTAATAAGCTACAAATATTACAATTTTTAGCAATATTTTATGCAATCTCTTTAACATGGGCTAATATATCAGCTCTTGGCTTTTTCATATCTACTTTTGCAAGAGATCCAAGAGATATTTGGGTTTATGCCCCAATATTGACAGTAGTTTTGGGCTTTATTTCACCTGTTTATTATCCTATTACATTTTTACCAAATTGGGCGTTTTATGCTTCATTGCTTTCTCCTACAACATATCCTGCCGAAATAATTAGAATTGTTTTAAACTTGTCCAATAACAATTTGCTATATTACAGCTTAGGACTCTTATTATACACATGCGTTTTGATGTTCTTAGCTGGAAAAAGACTTAGATGGAAAGAAAAATGATTTATTAAATTCTATTTGTAATTTATCAATTTTAAAATATTGTTCATCATTATGCCTTGATCATATCCAATCAAATTTATTACATCTATCGCATTCCCGATTAGATCATGACCTGAGAAATTGGGAAAATCGCTTCCATATATAACTTTATTCTTTATCTCGTCTAATCTTGGTAAATATTCTTTCAATCTTTTTGGAGGAATGGAAGAAATTTCTATGTAAACATTTTCATAACTTCTTGCCAAGAAAAAGGCTTCGTTACTCCATAAAGGCCTTCCTGCATGTGCTAAAATTATATTTACATTAAAATCTTTTATTACATCATCGCAATAAATAGGATTTCCATACTTGTTTCTTGAAAATGAAGTTAAACTCGTTCCTGTATGTATTGTCACGGGTAACTTATAATCTTCAGCGAATTGATAAACTTCTTGAAGATTTAGTAAATTTTTTTCTTCTTTTCTATAATCATTTGGCTTATATCCATGGTGTACTGGATGAAGCTTTATTCCAACAATTCCCATTGAATATTGTTTGTTAAGTTCTTCTCTTACTTTTACATCAGCTAAAGGATTTATTGTTCCATATTGAAGAAAAACATCATGATTTTTTCTCCATTCATATTGCTCGTAGAAACCATCAGTAGCCAAATTATTTCCACAAGGATACGAAGGTACAAGTATTATCTTATCTATCATCAAATAATCATTGCTTAATTTAAAATCTTCAGGTCTTAAATTCAATGAATTTAAAAAACCTATTCTACGTATAAACTCCTTACAATGATCTGGCATTTTGTGTAGTCCTAAATGAACGTGGGCATCTATAACTTTGAATTTCATAATAGCTTATCCCTATAATGATTCACAACATCTATCATACTGGAAAATTCAGTCTCTTTTCTTTTTTCATGAAACTTTATAAAGTTGATTAATTTCTGAAGAAGTATCATTCTATGACCTCGACCTATAACTTCAGGATGCATCGTAATTACAAAAATTCCTTCTTTCAAATTTCGAACAAGATATTCAAAATCAAGAGACCAATTTTCAAAGACTTCGCTTACAGATCTAAGACCTTGTTGAATGAAATTAGGATAACGAACATATTCAAAATGCGGATAATCATCTAGACTCCAAGAAACAGGTAATTCAATAATATTAGATTTAGGACCTTTGTTTACCCTTCCTTCATTATCTATTATGATATATTTTGGTGGTCTATAAGGCAAATAATCATTTGACATTAAACTTGAATCATAAATGAAACCTAGATTTTCTAATATTTCTATTGTATTTTTTGAGAGATTCCAAGAAGGAGACCTATATCCTACTGTTCTAACATTGAATAATCTTTGGATTGTCTCAATCCCTTTTTTTATTATGATAAATTCTTCTTCTCTGCTTTTTAATTCATTGGGAGGCTCATGCATATATCCATGATTTGCGATTTCATGACCTTCATCTATTATCAGTGAAACTGTTTCTTGAAAATGTTCAGCGGTATGTCCTGGAATAAAAAATGTCGCAGGTATGCTTTCTTTTTTAAGTAAATCGATTATTCTTTTAACCCCAACGTCAGCAAATTCTCCCCTAGAAAGATTGCTATAATCATGCATTTTCCTATAGATCCAAGGAGAATACGCGTCAAAATCAAAAGTTAGACAGACAAAATACATGTAATTATATCTCAAATTAAATATTTAATAGATTTTTTGAATTAAATATTAAACAAAAGGTTATATTAATGATGAAATTCAATGATTAAACCGATGAATCTAAGCAAAATTGTTACTTTAAATAATTTTAGATTGAACTTGAAAAATCTTGTTTTGATAATAGTAGCAATAGGTGTTTTAATGAGCGCTGTAGATTCGACGATAGTTGTTCTAGCATTACCAACAATAGATGCAAGTCTTAATACTTTTCCCGCGCTAAGTGTGTGGATAATTTTAATATACGCTTTCATGATAACGATCGTTTCTACACATGTAGGAAAATTAGGTGATATGTTTGGAAGATCTAAGATGTATAATTTTGGATTCTTAATATTTACTATTGGATCTTTATTTTGTGGGTTTGCAAATAGTATATATCTCCTTATCGCATTCAGAGCTGTTCAAGGAATAGGAGGTGCATTCATTGCAGCAAACAGCGGTGCAGTGGTAAGTGATTATTTCGAAGTAAAAGAAAGAGGTAAAGCTTTTGGATTCACAAATCTTGGTTGGATGGTAGGTGCTGTATTAGGTATTGTCTTAGGAGGCTTTTTAATCGATATCGATTGGAGATGGATATTTTTAATTAATGTACCAATTGGCTTCATTATAGGACCTATTGGATTAATAAAGATGAAAGATAAGCATCGAGGTCTTTCTGAAAGAATTGATTACATAGGTTCTATTCTTTTAGGATTAGCGTTATTGATAATTTCCTTCGCATCAGTATTGATAACAGAAATTGGTTTAAACTTGCTAACTTTAGCATTATTTATAATTAGTATTTTAATATCTTTCCTTTTCATTCTATGGGAAAAAAGAGAAAAAGAACCACTTTTAGATTTGTCAATTTTTAAAAACAGAACTTTCTCATTTTCAATACTAACAGGAATGCTGCAATTTACAGCGTCTTTCTCAGTATTATTTCTCCTTATACTATATCTTCAAGGAATTAGACAGTTGAACGCCTATTATTCAAGTTTAATTCTTTTACCAGGTTATCTTCTAGGAGGGGTGATGGGGCCATTGATGGGAAGATTGTCTGACAGAATAGGGTCGAGAATACCAGCGACCATAGGATTGTTCCTTCTATTCTTAACATATGTTCTCTATGCTACATTGTTAAATTTTGATACTCCTTACTTCATTATTTCACTTATTACTCTTCTATCGGGAGCAGGTTCAGCTTTATTCTTCCCTGCCAATATAAGAGCAGTAATGGTGAATGCCCCCCCAGGCAGGTATGGAGTAGCTTCAGGAGTCTATAGAACTTTGAATAATGTTGGTATGGTTTTAAGCTTTGCTATATCATTAACTGTAGCATCTCTTTCGATACCTAGAGATGTTGCACTTGCAATATTCGCAGGAACAAATTTGCAACTGCCCAAAAATATTAGCTTTGAATTTTTAAATGGTTTGCATTATGCTTTCATTTCTTCAGCAATAATAATGCTAATCTCCTCAATTCTATCATTCTTCAGACAAACTTAATTTTAAAGTATCATGTCTTTTACAAAATAAATAAGATTCGGACTCCTTAAAAGGCGAGCTTTTAATTATATGTGAATAAACTCTTCTCTTAAAAAATTACGCATAATTAGATTTATTTTTATAAATATCCTTTGAAGGTATAAAAATATATTTTTAATATACTAATATGAATTAGATATTGTATTTAATTAAAGTAATCTTTATTTTTTAGAAAATTAATTATTTAATAAAAGAACTAGAAATATATTTCAATGTATATAACTGGTTTTCTACAGATTGCTTTCCGTCAAAATTTGTTGCAACTATCAACTCTTGCACTCCCATAGCCTCCAATGCTTCAATCACTTTTAAATTTTCTTTGGTATTACTTGAGAGGATTACTCTTCTCTCACCTAAAGGACTTACATATTCTGAATTCTTTGCTTTAATATTTGCTGCTATCCTCGCTGCTATGTAATGTCCACCTAGCCCATAATATTTATCTATTAATCCTTTGAATTTATCCAACGGTAATATATTTGGATGCCATGCATCACCAAGCTTTGAAGCTCTTTTTATTGCGCTTAAACTGTTTCCTGCTATCCAAATCGGTAATCTTTTTTGAATAGGTTTAGGAGAAAATACACCATCAACTATGTTCGCTTTAAAATATTTACCTTTAAAATTTATAGCTTGTTCGCTTTCCCATAATAATCTTATTAATTTTATAGCTTCGTTCAAAAATTTTCCTCTATTCTCAAAATCTGCACCTAGGTTCTCAAATTCTTTTTGATACCAACCTGCACCTGTAGCGAGAATAACTCGCCCGTTGGAAAAATTGTCCAGCGTAGCAAGTTGCTTTGCTACTATTATAGGATTACGCATTGCCATTACGAGAGATGATATACCAAGCTTAATATATTTCGTAAAATGTGCTACATAAGCTAAGGTTATTATACTTTCATACATATTCTCATAAGGTGTTCCACTATTCTTGGACATTAAAATATGATCTGTTGTCCAAATAGATGTAAAACCTAGATTTTCAGCTTCAATTGCAATCTTTTTTAAACCTTCAACAGATAATTCTTCGCCATAATTTGGTAGGCAAACTCCAAATTTCATTTTAATAAAAAAATAATTTATCGATTATTTATTAAAAATTAGATTACAACAATTTCCTTTTCTTCTGCGTTAAAATTGACTCTCCTATGAGATCCGTCACAGAATGGTTTATTGTTGGAATGTCCGCATCTACAAAGAGCAAATTTCATTGTGCCATCAACGATTACTAAGTTAGGACCGTTTTTAGATGCCTTAATTACCACCTTTGTACTATTGGTCTTTGTAACTGACATAAAATCTACTAACAACAAACTATATTTATTTTTTGATTTAAACGTTATATAGCACTTATAATTTATATAATTAGATTAATACTAAATTATTGTGGATAAGTCTAATATTACTCTTACAAAAAAAGAGAGAGATTGTATTATTATTCTTAAAAGAATTTCTACAAATGAATTTCCTGTAAAGCTTTCAGAATTATCTAAAGCGCTAAATGTGAAACCACCTACTGCTCTAGAACTAGTGAGTAGGCTGGAGAAAAAAGGTCTTGTAAAGAGAAGTAAGGGTATGATTTTACTTACTAATGAAGGCAGAGTTATGTATAGAAATATTGTATACGTTCATCGTGTTTTTGAAAATTTCTTAGTAGAATGTGGATTAGATTTGGAAGAGGCATGTGAAAAAATTAGCAACTTTGATTATATTCTTGATGAGAAAATAGCCAATCTTATAAGAAACAGATTAGGAATGCCAAGTAAATGTCCACATGGAAGAGAAATAATTGAAAACGGGAAGGCTTAAATTCTATTTTATTAACAATAAGCATTAATTAAATTATTGTGGATAGAAAAGTTGGAATAATAGGAGTTGGAAGTTCAAGGTTTGGAATAAGAAACGATGTAAACTTTAGCGAGCTAGCTTTTGAAAGCTTTAAACAGGCACTGGATGATTCAGGAATTGAAGCTAAAGATATAGAATATTATGTTGTTTCTAACGTTGGTATATGGAGCAGTGAAGAATTACCTGCTATAACTTTGGGAGAAAGTTTAAATCTTGTAGGAAAAGGATCTTTAAGAGTTGAAGCAGCTTGTGCATCTGGTAGTGCTGGCGTTAAAACAGCTTATGAAATGGTTAAAAGTGGAAATGCAGATGTAGTTTTAGTTTTAGGCATTGAAAAGATGAATGAGTCTCAAACGCCTAATGTAGTAGAGCTTATAGGCCGTGCAGGAAACTATTTTTGGGAATTTGAAAACTTTGGTTTAACATTCCCAGGTTATTATGCATTATACGCTACAGCATATATGAATGAATATCAAGCAAAAGAAGAAGATCTTTGTAAAGTAGCCGTAAAAAATCACTATTATGGAGCTAGAAATCCTAATGCGCATTTTCAAAAAGAAGTAACAATTGAAGATTGCATGAATTCAAAATATGTTGCATGGCCTTTAAAGCTTCTTGATTCTTCACCAATAACAGATGGTTCAGCTAGCATTATTGTTGCCAGTGAAGATTATATTAGAAAAAATGGAATAAAAGAACCTGTATGGATTAAATCTATAGGTTACTCAACTGATACATCAAACTTAAGCAAAAGAAGCAATTTCCTAAGTTTAAGAAGTACAGTCGAAGCCGCAGAAATAGCTTATAAAAAAGCAAATTTGAATAAAGATGAAATTACCAAAAAAATAGACGTAGCAGAAGTGCATGACTGTTTTACTATTGCAGAAATTTTGGCGTATGAAGATTTAGGTTTATTCCCTAGAGGTGAAGGTATTAAAGCGTTGAAAGATAAACAAACCTACATTGGAGGAAAAATCCCAGTTAATTTAAGTGGAGGCCTTAAAGCTAAAGGCCATCCTATAGGTGCTACTGGTGTATCAATGATGGTTGAATTGACGAAACAACTTAAGTATAAGGCTGAAAAACAAAGGCAAGCTGATATTAAAAATGGCATTGCTCTTGCACACAATGTAGGTGGAACAGGACATTACGCATATGTAACAATTTTATCTTTAAACTAAGATGAGCAACGAGACAACACTCACAGTTGTAGAAAAAAAAAGAAAAAGCTTACCTATAATTATAGACCAAAAGAGGAATGCATACTTATGGGAATCAAATAGAGAACTTAAGTTAAAATATATGCTTAGCGTAGAAAAAATCAAAAGATTCTTTGAAGGATTAGCAGAAAATAAGCTTTTAGCGACTAAATGTGAAAAGTGCAATGAACTATACTTTCCTCCTCAATCATTCTGTTCAAAATGTTTATCAAACAATATGAAATGGGTAGAATTAAGTAAAGAAGGTGAAATAGTTACTTTTACTAAAATATATGTAAAGCCAACTTCTTTCTCACATTATGCTGACTATACAATTGGAATTATAAGACTTAAAGAGGGAATAAATGTATTAGCTTGGATATCTGAAAAAAATGTTAATAAACTAAAAGTAGGTATGAAAGGAAGGATTGAGATTGTCAATCGAGAACCAGAAAATTATTTGACATATGAAATTATTCCAATAGAAAATTAATATCTTAAATACTTAATCTTTGGAAATATAAATAAATCGCTATCAACAATAATTGGTATCAATTCATCTATATCGATCGTTTTCAAAAAAGGCGATAACAATTCTTCTTTCGGTAACAAATTGATATCTGTGCCCTGCGCATAATAAGAGATAGCTGGAAGAATAAGTATTTTTTTATCAAAATTTCCAAATAAGAAACATTTTGTCTTTACTCTTTCACCAATTTCTGTAAAAAGAACGATAGCAGGATGTTCATGTGCCATTATTAAGAAATCGCAAGCATCATACAATTTTTGATTTGGAATATCTTCTCCATGAAATAATAAGTACTTTCCCAATAATAGCTCTTGTCTGAAAACTTTAACATTTAAAGATAATGCATAACCATCAACATAATTATCATGATTTCCTTTAACCAAAAGTATATTTACATCTTTATCAAATAGAGTTGTTCTAATATGATGAACGAAAGAGAATAGCTCATCTATTTCAGCTTGGTCTACTTCATCAAATTCATTTTTAATATCGCCCAACACGATGATGTTATTAATATTATTCTTTCCAATCTTTAGTACGAAATTATCAATTTGTTCAATTATATGATTTAAATTCAATTTAGGTAAAAATACTCCATTTTTTGCAGCTACATTCTCATATCCAAGATGAAGATCAGATAATATTATCGATTGAATCGATTTAACAAAAATTAAATGATAATCTTTAATTATGTATATATCATCATCGATTATCAATGTTTCATCATTTAATTTCTTAAAAAAGCTATTTTGTCGCAATGTTAATAGATTTTAACAATTCTTCATCGCTTAAATTCAATTTCTTCAAAATTGCTTCATGCAATTCTTTGAGTTTTTTCCTTCTATCTTTCATTAGTACTATATCTGCTTCGCCGAAAGTTATCATTACATGGGAGAAAGGAGTAGGTATTGGAAATTCTTTGACCAAATATTCTATATCTTTTGATTTTATGCGCCTCAATATTTCTTTGGCTTTTGGTACATCCATTATATCTTCCATTATTTCTCTTAAAGTTTCTTCAATAATGGGGAATTCAGGATCTATTTTTTCAATTGCTTCTAGAATAGTTTGTGAGTTAAGCTGTTGTTTATTTACACTTATTTTATAGCCTTTGTAATTTCTCAGTACAAGAAAACTTCTTGTAGAATTATGTCTAAATTTTCTCTTCATTATTTCAGTATATCTTAAATGTTCTTTCAAAAGATTTTCCACATTCTCATTACATGCTTGATTAATAATATCCGATATTTCTTTTTCATTTATTAAATTGAATATTTCTTTAGGAATTAAGAGTGCAAACCCGTTATCACTTATTATAGTTCCAACATCTGTTTCAAATCTTTTAGCTATTATAATAGCAAAAATTCTTGATAATGCATCATTAGTCCTTCTTCCTACCAAAGTATGAAATATAAGAAGTTTTCTCCCTTCAAAGTCTTGAGTTTTTTCTATTAAAATAAGTTTATCGTTCGGTATTACTCCAGCATATAGGTATTGCTCTATTAAATATTTATACATGGCCTTTTTTGATTTTGAATCTGCAGGAAGTTTATCAATAATATCAAAAAACTCCTGATTATTTTTTATTCTATCACAAACTTTTCTCCTAAATTCTCCTATCCTCATTGCAAGGTCAAAGTTCAAGGGCAGCATTTCAGAGAACCAAGGAGGTATCGTTGGCGCTAGATTTTCAACTCTTTCAACATAACATCTCATATTCTTTGAATGACTAAATTTATAGGTCTTTCCTCCCAAAACAAATACATCGCCCTTCTTAAGACGCATTAAAAATTCCTCTTCAATATTACCTATCCATTTCTTCTCAGGTAAAAGGAATACATCTATAGCGACTTCATCGGGTATAGTACCAATGTTTAACATATAAATAGTTCTAATATATTTACCTCTTCTTCCAAACATTTGATCAGATTCATCATACCATATTTTTCCATATACTTTCCTATCTTTTAGTTCTACGTAGTGTCCTGCTAAATATTTAAGTACTTTTATGAATGTTTCCTTTGATAGATTCATATAAGGATAGGATCTCCTAATTAATTTCAAGGCATCATCTACATTCCATTTCTTATTTATTGCCATTCCTACAACATGTTGGGCAAGAATATCGAGGCAATTCTTAGGTGTAGAAAAGCTATCAAGCATTCTTTTCTTAGCATAATAAAGCATGATAGAGCATTCGACAAGATCGTCTCTATTCATTACAATTATTCTACCAACAGATGTATCGCCGAATCTATGTCCACTTCTACCTATTCTTTGAATTGCTCTAGTTATGGATTTAGGGGAACCTAATTGAACAACTGTGCTTATATAACCTATATCAATACCCAACTCAAGACTTGTTGAACATACGACAGCCTTCAATTCACCTCTTTTTAATTTATCTTCTACTTCTAACCTTATTTCTCTCGATAGAGAACCATGATGAGCTGCAATTTCATCATCAGTATATTTAAATTTCTTCTTAAGATTGAATACCACCCTTTCTGTTCCGCTTCTAGTATTTGTGAATATTAAAGTTGTTTTGTTCTTCTTGATTATTCTATCTAAAAGTTTGTATGTTTCTTCTTCAATTTTTTCATCAGGAGTATAAATTAAGTCATCGACAGGAGATAATACCTTAAGATCGTAGCCTTTTTCCCATGAAACATCTACAATATAACAATCTCTGAATTCTCCCTTTTCATTTAATCCTACAAGAAATCTTGCAGCTTCTTCTAATGGATGCAATGTTGCTCCAAGTCCTATCCTAACAAATTCTTTGTTAGCAATATCAGCTAATCTTTCAACAGAAAGAGATAAATGAACTCCCCTTTTATTGTTAGCAAGCTCATGAATTTCATCAATAATTAGAAACTCAACACTTTTTAGCTTTTCTGAAAACTTTGGTGAATTGAGCATTATCGCCAACGATTCTGGAGTTGTGACCAAGATTTGTGGTGGATTCCTTAACTGTTTTTGCTTTTCATGTGGAGGAACGTCACCTGTCCTTATGGCAATTCTTATCTCCTTTGCTTCCTTGTTGGATTCCTTTATTTTCTTATATATTTCTTGCAAAGGTATTTCAAGATTCTTTTTTATATCATTATTCAACGCTTTTAATGGCGAAACATAAATACAATATACTTCATCCTTCAATTCATTTTTTAAAGATAAATCAAACAAATATGAAATAACAGATAAAAAGCCAGAAAGAGTTTTTCCTGAACCAGTTGGTGCTGTTATTAAAAGATTCTTTTTTTCTGAAATTAATTTAAAAGAGTAATATTGAGGTGGAGTTAAATCTTTAAAATTGGATTCGAACCATTCTCTAACATATTTATTTAAGCATGATAAGCTTTCCTCTTTCGTGAAAGGTTTTAGTAAATAGTAAAACATAATATTGTAAATAGTAATTGACTAGAAATAAAAATTATGCAATTATTTTATGCTTTATAAATCATTTATCTTTCAATGAAATATATAGATAACTTAATCATTGGTGGAGGACTAGCAGGAGGTTATGCTGCAATTGCTTTAAGACAAAACGATTTAAATTCAAGCGTATTGATAATAACAGCTGAGCAACATTTACCCTATGACAGAGTACCGCTGTCTAAGGATTTTTTACAAGGTAAAGTTAAAAGAGAAAGCTTGTTTATTAGAAAGCCTGATTTTTATGAAAAAAATAAGATAGAAATTCTGACTGGTAAAAAAGTAATTGATTTAGAAATTAAAAATAATATTGCTGTTCTTGAAGATAATACTGAAATCAAATTTGGTAAATTATTAATAGCTACAGGCGGTTATCCAAGAAAATTAAACATAGAAGGTTCGAATAAAGACAATGTATTTTATCTTAGGAATATAGAAGATAGTGAAAAAATTAGAAGCGCCGCGATAAATTCAAAAAAAGCTGTGATAATTGGTGGAGGCTTTATTGGATGCGAAATAGCTTCATCGCTAAAAAAGATTGGATTGGATGTTACTATAATAGAAAAAGCAAATAGTATTTTAACATTAGCTTTGGACGAGGAAACAGCGAAATTGATAGAAGAGTATTTCAGAAAGATGGGTATCAATATTATAACTGGCACGTCTGTAAAACAATTTATAACAAAGGAAAATAAAGCAATAGCTGTAGAAACAGAAACAGGAAAAATTATAAACGGCGATATATTTGTTGTGGGTATAGGAATAAAAATCAATACTGAGCTTGCTGAAAAAGCAGGCATCAATATAAACAATGGCATAATTGTAAATGAGAGTCTTAAAACAAACTATGAGAATGTATTTGCAGTTGGTGATGTTGCTAACTTTTACCATCCTCTCTATGAAACGAATATGAGAGTGGAACATTATGATGTTGCAGTTAGACATGGAAAAATAGCAGGATCAAACATGGCAGGTTTAAAAGCTTCATATACAGAGCTGCCTTATTTCTTTTCCTATATGTACAATTTGAATATATACTCATGGGGAATGATAAAAGGATACGATTATGTAGTTAAAAGAGGAGAATTGAACGTTGAAAAAGGATTTCTACAATTTTATTTCAAAAAAGGTCAAATGATAGCTGTTTTAGGTGTAAATACATTTAAAGAAACAGAATATGCAAGGAAAATTATTCAAAACAAGAAAATAATTGAAAATCCAGATTTGTTAAGCGATAAAAATGTTGATCTAAAGAATTTTGTTTAGATAAAAACTGCCAATATAAAGCTTATTATCAATAAGAATGAGAAAAGTGTATTATGAGATGAAGTCTTTGCATCGGCCATTAATGGAACTTCTTTTTTAAATTCTTTAATAAGTTTCAAAGCTAGCGGGATCGATAACAAAGTGATCAATGATATTGGCTTAAAAATTCCTAGTATTACAAACAAAACAACTAATACATTTGGAACAAATAATAACGCTGAGTAAACTTTAAGAGCTTTTTCTTTTCCTAACATTGCAGGTATTGTTTTTATATTCGCTTTTTTGTCAAAATCAATATCTCTTAAATTGTTTGCAAAGTCAACAACAGCTTCAGAAAATCCAAAAGGTAATGAAGCTAATAATATTAGTGGAGAAATTGTACCAGCTTGAACATAATATGAAGCAACAACAATCACAGGTCCAAATACTAAGAAATTCTCAAATTCCGCTAATCCAACATATTTAAGTTTAAATGGAGGGCCTGACCATGCATAAATTAGAAGGATGCCTAAAGCTCCAAATGCCAATACTAATGGTCTCGAGAGTAAAAATAGAACCACCGCTGTAACCATTCCAATGACAATAAAGCCAAGTGTCATGTAAATCAATTGAATTGGTTTAAATATTCCTTGAACTACTAAATGTGGTCTGTATTTTACTGTAGGAGTATCAGGTTTATCAATTCCATAGATTGTATCAAAATAATCGTTTATAACATTGACAGCAGATTGAGCACAAACTGCACCTACCAAAGTTAAAATATATAATAAAGGATTAAAGGAATAACCTTCGTAGAAAGCGAAAGCGAATCCTGCGGAAACAGATATTAAGCTTATAATTAGACTCCATGGTCTTATAGACATTATAATCTCTTTAAGGCTCATAATATTTAATTAGTTGATATAAATTAAAATGTAATTTCATCTAAGAGTACAAGATCTTCCTTGCTTAATCTCCAACCTGCTGCTTCTAAATTTTCTTTTACATGTACTGGATTGGAAGCTCTTGGAATTGGAAAAACTATATCATGCTTAGAAAGCAACCAATTCAAAGCTATCTGTGCAGGAGTTTTATTTCCATATTTTTTCTGAATCTCTTTAAATATGTTTTCGTAATTTGGCGATAATTTGGATAACTTACCGTGTGCTAATGGATAATAAGCTAGAATTGCTATATTGTTTTTTATACAGTAAGGCAAAATATCTTTTTCTATGTTTCTTTCCAATAAATTGTAGCGCATCTGTGTTGATACAAGGTCATATTTTTTCAAACTATTTTGAGCTCTTATTGTTTGCTCGAGATTAAAATTACTTATGCCAATATATCTTATTTTTCCAACGTCTACTAAGTATTCCATTGCTTTCATCGTTTCTTCCAAAGGGACTCTAGGATTATACCAATGTATTTGATAAAGATCAATATAGTTTGTTTGCAATCTTTTTAAACTATTTTCGCATGCCTTAATTACATTGTTATATCTTAAATGCGTAGGCCATACTTTTGTAGCTATGAAAATTTCGTCTCTTTTATATCCTTTTATAGCTTCAGCTACTAAAGGTTCAGTTTCATAGATTTCAGCAGTGTCAATTAGATTAATGCCGTTCTCCAAACCAAGTCTTAAGGCTGCAATTGAACGTTCCCTATGCATTTTAATTCCAAATATTCTTGATACAATGATGTAACTAAAATCATAATATGTTCCCATGCCTATAGAAGATACTTTAAAGCCCGTTTTACCAAATATCTTATATTCCATTTAATTTAACCTCTTAATAGCTGATATCTTAAAAAGCCAATAAATAGATTTTATAACACCTAAAGTGTTGTTCAAATTTATATTTGAAAAGTTGAAAGAATAAATTCCTTTAGTTTTTTTCAATTCATAGAAAACCCATTCAATGTTATCGAATATTTTATCAATCATTAATCTAACGACTTTGCTTATCATAGCATTCTTTAAACCTTTTGTCAACGTGGGTATTAATCTTCTAGTAGTTTTTAAACTATATTTCCAGCTTATATATAATAAGTCCCAATACAGGCTAGGCAACCCTTTAATGACTGGGAATGGATTTTTCTTTATTCTAGTTGTACCCATTGGAATAACGGGTAATGGAAATATCCATGCGATTAAATCATGGTCGATTATTGATTGTACAAGGTCAATACTTTGTTTAACATCCTCATCGGTTTCTTCAGGATAACCTATCGTCATTGTATAACATGGATATATATAACTCTCATTCATTATCGTTGTAGCATCTATCGTCACATTTTTCCAATCTTTGGCTGTCCAAGGGAATGCTTTAGCATGCATATATTTATTGAAAATTTTCTCACTTCCAGTTTCAAGACCTACTACTGGGGCATTTCCATTATCTTCAGAATAATTAGCAATTTCAGATATAGCTTTAACAGTTTTTGGACTTTCTTTGACTGGTGGAGAAGAAATATGGGGCCAAGATATTTTATTAACGCCCATTTTTCTAATTTCTGTAAAAAGCCTAACCAATGCATCGTGATTTACCTTTAGTTTATTAGAGCCATAAAGCATAACATCGTCGGTTATAAATTCTATATTCTTAAAACCTGTGCTTAAGTTAATTGCCACTTCTTTCTTTATTGTTTCAATAGGTATTGATAAAAAAGTTTCAGGAGTAATTGAACAGAACCAGCATCCTCTAGGGCATCCTCTCGTTATTTGAACTTCACCTAATCTTGCAGGATGGATTATTGGAGGTATTTGATCCGCTTTAGGATCTTTACCTATTACAAAGCTAGGTGAATTATCTCCTTTAATTATTTTATCAACAAGAATAGGAAAATCCAATTCTGCATGACCAAGGAATACTGTATCAACCCAATCAGGTTTATATCTTTGCATTTCCCATGCTCCAGGCCCGCCAACTATAACCTTAAAATTATATTTTTTCTTTAAACTCGATACGGCTTCTCCTAATTCTTCAAAAAATTTTGCAGTCCATGTTTGCCCGCCACCAAATAGCATAGACAATTTATAGCTTACAGGATTAAGTCCAAAAGGATCATGAGCAGAAATTCCTAATACTCTTGTATGATTATCAACAACTTTCTTTATTACATGCGGAGGTATTACAGCAACATCATCTTCAGTATATCCATGATGAAGAAGAGATGATTCAATCTTCCTTAATGGATAAGGTGCTATATATGCTCTGTAATCATCATAATATTTTATCTTAGGCGTAAAGAATTTTTCCATAAATAATCTAGGTATAAGTCTATAAGGCATGCAAGCCACATATCCAAGTACACTATCACCACTATAATCTGTAAAAGATCCTTGATCAGCTGTAAGAATAATTTTGTATCCCATAACGATACTCAAAATTTTATAACATCGTTATGGTATTTAAGGAAAAAATTAAATTTTACGCGTGAAATAAATGTTCAAAAAATTTTATTCTTTGTTCGAAAGCTTATAGTAATAATAATTATATCCATAAGTTAAATCATGGCTTTAATAGAAAGCAAGACTGCAATAGTTGCTATAGTACTACTTTCAGTATTCGGAGGAGCAACAGTTGCCATGGCTGCATCAGGATACGGACCTCTAGCTTACATAAGCTACAGCGTTACCGGCACGAGTAATGAGCAAGTTGTTGCTGCACACATTAACCTAGGCAACCTTAATCCAGGAGCATCAGGAACAGTAACAGCGAACGCTACAGTAAAGGTTGATAAGTCTGGGAATTACACATTTAAATTGGAAGAAGTTGAAAAGCTCAGCAAAGTCTTTAGTTCTTTCAATGTAACGATAAATATAGCAAACCATATATTGAATCTGTCATTAAACGATAAAAGAGCAACACTTTATTTACAAAATGGAACTTATACAGTTTTAGTTACAATACATTACGTAGTATCCAATCATCCAAAGTCAGAACACGTTGAAAACGAACCATTAATAGTTTTCCATCCAGCTGGAGAAGATAACGATACAGAAGATTAAATAACACAAAAACAATTTATTTTTTTGTGAAATTTTGTGTTCAGATTTGGGGGACTAGTTTAAAAAATATTATTAAATTTGCCAATTTTTGTGAGAAATACAATTTTCATGCAATATATTATGGTGAAGGGCCATTTGATTGGATAATGGATAACACGGTTATTTTATCCTATTTAGCCTCGAAAACAAACAAAATAAGGCTAGGCTCAGTTGTAAGCTATATAATTAAAGGATACAGGGAGCCTGCATTTATTGCAAAATTAGTTGCATCATTAGATATAATCTCAAACGGAAGGTTAGATTTAAGATTTGGCGCTGGTACCCAAGCTGGAAAGTATTACTGGGAATCTTACGGAATCCCCTATCCAAGTTCGATTGAAAGAATTGAACAATTAGATGAAGGTATAGAAATTTTAAAATTGCTTTTCGAAATGGATAATGTTAATTATAAGGGGAAATATTTTAAAATAAAGAATGCGAAATGCATTCCTAAACCTTTGCAGAAGCCATATCCTGAATTGCACATTTCAGCGATGAACATTAACATGCTAAGGTTAGCTGCAAAACATGCAAATGTATGGGAAGCTTCTTATTTGCCGCTAAATAAATATGAAATCATTTCTGAAAAATTTGAAAAGATTTGTAGTGAAATTGGTAGAAAAAATATAGAAAAGTCAATTGAACTTGATGTTGTAGTGGCAATGAATGATGAAGATTTGAAGAAAAAATATAAAAAATACATTCAAATTAGAATGGTCGATGAGAATCATGACGTTGTCAAATCTTGTATAAAAGGAAAACCGGAAGATTGCATTAAAATAGTAGAAAGCTACATAAAACTTGGAGTTGAAAGATTCACATTAGCATTTAATAACTTTCCAGAAACCGATGATCTTGAAATATTTGGTGAGCATGTTATTCCTTACTTTATCTAATTTAATCTACAGAATAAATTTTATAATAAAAACTATTATTTTATGAATGAACTCGAATCAAAGATACTTTTAGGAATTAATATAGATCCAAACGTTACGGAATTAAATGAAGCTTTTAAAGTCACTGAGATAGCTGATAACAATAATGTTGACTTAATAGGTATTCAAGATCATCCTTATATAGGATTTTTCTTTGATACGTTAACTTTAATTTCATATTTATCTGCTAAAACAAAAAGAATTAAGTTTATTCCTAATGTAGCTAATTTGCCTCTAAGATTACCAACAGTTTTAGCAAAATCTATAGCGACGCTAGATATATTAACAAAGGGTAGAATTGAGCTTGGTTTAGGTGCTGGTGCAAATCTTAAAGCAGTAGAAAATTATGGAGGTCCAAAAAGGAATCTACGTGAAGCAATTGAAGCTCTAGAAGAAGCTATTATTGTAATAAGATTGATTTGGGGGTTAAACGTTAAAACAAAAACGGTGAGCTTTATAGGGAAATATTATAGATTACAAAACGCATATCCAGGACCCTTTCCCCATCATAAGATAGGAATTTGGTTAGGAGCTAATGGAAAAAGAATGCTAGAATTGACGGGCAAATTGGCAGAAGGTTGGACAATTTCTATGTTTTACGTTTCACCGGAGGAAATAAAGGAGAAAATTAAAATATTAGAGAAAGCTTGCTTGAATAACGGAAGGAAATTAAATGATATTATTAGAAATTACAATTTAGCTGGAGAAATTACTAAAGAAAATCAAGGACCATATATAGATTCCGATAATTTAATACATGCAAGTACTGAAGAGTGGATTGAGTTAATCATTAAATTCTATAAGGATTTGAACATGAATTCATTCATATTTTGGCCCACATCTAAAGAAAAATTCGAACAAATTAAGTTATTTTGCGAAAAAATATGCCCAATTATAAAAGAACAAATACAGTAGTTTAATACTTTTTACATAAAATAAACCAAAGACCGCCGCCTGCATCAATGAATTCAGTTTTTAATGAATATTTGGATAAAAGTTTAATAAGCTCATTCTTACTTAAAAAAGATCCTCCCTGTAAAGCCATATCCAATTGCATAGGATAAAGAATTTTATTTATTAAATCCCTTTTAGGCTTTTCAATAAGACCTTCAACTATTATCATATATCCCCCTTTTTTTAATGCTCTATAACTAGCACTCAAAACTTTTTCTTTATTTTTTGTTACACAAAGCACTTCACATAAGTTTACTATTTCAAATTCGTTTAAATAATCAATATTTTTGGCATCTTTTTTGTAAAAATGCACGTTTTTACTTTTAATCTTACTTGAAGCTATTTTTATCGAGTTTTCATCTTTATCAATTCCTATAAATGTAGAGTTTGGAAATAGATTACTCATTTTAAATATCCATTCTCCTGAACCGCATCCGACATCAAGAACTTTACAACCTTTTAGTAGAAGATCATAGATCTCAACATTTTTAGTTAATATAGATCTTGTAAAAAATAGATGATCAAAATTAGTCGCTTTCGAATATGCTTCAATCAAATTTTTAGTAATTTTCTGAGCTTTTCCTTTTTTAAAAAAAGAATCAAATGCAGCATAATCTAAGCTTCGAATGGTTATATAAGAATACAAACCTGCAATATTTCTTATTGAATTTTCATCAGCGAATATTTCTTTTAAATTTTCCTTTAATCTATATTTATTTCTTACAATGTCTATTAGAGAAAGAGTATAAGCAGTGTTGCACCAAATTTCAACAGCCTTTTTATTTAGTTTATTTTCTTCAGAAATTTCATCGATTGTTTTTTCTTTTACAGAAATTGAATTTATAATTCCGTATTTAATTCCTAAGTAAGCAATCCATACAGTATAAAAGCCTATAGCTGCATTCCAAAATTTTGCAAATATTCTATCCATAAAATTATATTCTTACAGTAAATCCTCCTTGTTGACCAGAAGGTAAATAAGGTCTAATAGCATAAGCAAGTTGTTGTGCAGTAATCGAATGTAACCACACATTACCAGGACCTTCCAATTCAACGAAGAATAATCCTTCACCTCCAAATAACATAGTAGTTATATTTCCTACTCTCGATATTGAATAATTCATATTACCATCGAAAGCTAGTAAATGGGTAGCTTCAACTTGAATTTTTTCACCGTGATTTAAATAAGTATGATACAATGCTCCGTACGAATGAAGAAAAAGATTACCAATGCCATATAATTTCGCGAGAAATATTCCCTCACCGCCCAAAATACCAACAGATAATTTTGCTAGTTGTGCATCATATTGAACAGTATCTTCAGCTAACAAGAAAGAATGAGATTCTGCTAATATTACATTATTATTTAGATTTATGTTTACAATTTTACCTGGAAATATTCCTGCAAAAATTGCAATTCCGGGACCTATTAACTCATTAACAAAAAAAGAAGCGCCAGTTAGCTCTCTTTTTATTGCGCTTAAAAAACCACCCTTCGCCCTAGCTTGAAGAGTAACAGTTTTAGATTTCATTAATAAGTGACCTGCATCACCGTATACTTTTTCATTTTCCAAAAGCTCGACTTTTATATATTGTAAGTCATTACCTAAAATTTCAAATTTTGCCATAGAATAAAAACTACTTTCGTTTATTAAATTTATCTAAATTTAATAAATCAAGCCTACATTATAATACATGCAAAATAAAAGTAGACTCCCCGAATATGCAAAAAGATTAATGCTCGTTAGTTTAATAGTAGCAATTATACCAATAATTGTATTAATTATTGCGTTGCTGATTAACAACTTATGGTTGTTAAATTATGTACACGTAATAACTGGTGGAAGCTGGACTGGTATTGATATATTTATGGGAGTTTTAATGACAAGAATAATGCTTTCTTTAAACATTGAAGCAAGAATTGAAATGGCTAAGAGGTTAACTCCAGCTATGGTATTCTTCATGCCATCATTAGCAAGCGTAGCAATAACTGCTGGATATTTTTTAGCGAATAAGATTGGTTATTTCAATATTAATTCACCTTGGATAATTGCTGCAGGCATTGTTGTGATAATACTATCAGTTCAAGGATTTGGAATTTTGCTTCCTAATGAAGTTAGGATATTTCTTGAGTTAAATAAAGAAAAACCAGATAATAATAAGATAGTCAAATTAAATAATATTAACTTAAAACTAGCTGGTTCTCAAGCAATATTTCAATTGATAATAATACTAATAATGGCAAGGATTGCTCTATTTGGTGTTTAAGATTTTTAAGAAACTTCTTTTATAAATTTACTCTACAATTTTTAGATAGTTATCTTTTCTTTTGCATATTACAACACTAAAATGCTTTCAGAATGAGCAATCTTCATTGCAATGCTTACTTTGATTACACTTAATTCGAAGAAGAATTATTTAATAAGTATTAAAAATTCAACAAAATTTCGTCTCCACTCTAAAAAACAAGCTTTAAATCTATTAATATGATAATACCTACCATTGCAAAAGAAATACATAAAACATATCAAATTCAAAGCTTGTTATTTTAAAGAAATCTCTTCACATTTATATGCAGCATACTAAATTTTTTCATATTGAAGAGTTCTCCGAGCCTCTCAAATGAGACATGTAGCTTCGAATTGATGTGTGAGCTCCCTGCAATGTATAGCGGAAAGCGGGTCGGTAAGTGCTTAAAGAAGAAGTAAGTGATCATACGAAGAACAGTCTCTCAGTGCAGTGTTTAAAGGTAAGCATATGAGTCTTCCGCATAATATTTTTTAATAAACGTTTATTCTAAAAACATTAAATTGTTCTCCTTGGATTTTCATCATGTATTATTATATATGCATATATAAGCCTTATTAGGTTACATTATTATCCTGCATTAATCAAGAAATTGTTCAATTAAACTATTTTATTGATAAAGTATTTAAGAGACGTTGTAAAATAGAAATAGATAAAATTGAATTATGCAGAATCAGGAAAGAATACATAAATTCTATTTACCTGGAAACGCTTGGGTTCTATCTATATCAGCAGCGATTTGGAGTATAGGAGGTGCTATTGTTAATCCTTATCAATCAATATACTTCTATGCATTGGGAATGCCAACTTATTTAATAGGCTTTGCGGGAGCTCTAAGTAGTATAATAACCGCATTTATGTATTTACTGGGTGGATATATCGCTGATAGATGGGGTAGAAGAAAAGTTATTGTAATTTTTAGCTTTGTTGCAGCTGCTAACAATTTTCTATTTTTCATTGCAAATGATTGGATTTGGTTATTTATTCCAATAGTTATAGGAGCTATTTCAGGCATATATGTACCAGCTTTTAACGCTACTTTAAATGATTCAATGGATCCAAGATATCGATACATTGGTTTCGCTTATTTCTTGATGGTAACCACATTACCATCTGTTTTTTTACCTTACATAGGAGGATTAATGATTGAGAAATTTGGTGAAGAACTTGGTCTAAAGATTGGTTATTTAATAACAGGAATAACAGGCATCATAGGAGTAACATATAGGGCTTTTAAGCTTAAGGAAACATATGTAAATAAAAATAATTATAATGATAACGGAAAGAATGTTTTAAATCATATCACATCAATAATAAAAGACAATATTCAAGCTCTAGGCATGATTGATGAAAATGTCAAGAGATTGGTTCTATATTCTTTTCTTTCAAGTGTAGCAACAAGCTTAACTACTATATACTTATCATTATACTTAATAAAGGAAATTAACATACCGCCTACTGTATATGGTATATTAACATGTCTAAGCGCAATTTTTACAATTATACTTGTTTTGCCTTCTATTTACTTTATAAGAAGGATTGGTATAAAAAAGGCAGCTATCTTTTCAGCATTGACTTCTCCCTTAAGCATGGTCCTGTTTGTATCAGCAAATGGAATGAATGATTTAATTGCATGGAGTGTAATAGGTGGAATTAGCGGTGCTATGTTAACACCTACTATTCAAAGTCTTCAAGGGAATTTAATACCAAAAGAAATCAGGGGCAGGCTTATGGCAATTTTTAGCGTCTTTCCTTTAATCATATCTACACCTGTTCAGGCGATATCAGGAATAATTTATACATCTATTTCACCATTAATCTTATTTATAGCTTCAATACCTTTTTACATTGCAGCAGTATTCGTTCTATCTAAAATTGAAACAACAAAGCAAGCTTATTTATGATCATTTCTACTTTTAGATGTTTAGGTACTGTTATTTGGACTGCATTGCTTTTAAATTAAGCTTTATTGTTGACTTCATCCTCTCCATAAATGATGATGATACTCCTCATTTACTCTTGGTTACATATCTCATATGAGAGGCGGTAGAGAGGCTCGGAGAAAACCTATTTGATGAATGTTCTGTATACTGATACGCAATATATTGCGATACTGAATTTTTTGGTGGGAGTAACCTTCATAGCGATTGTTGCTCTGATTGCTTGATCACTCCTCATCTAAGGAAGATTTTTCTTTTAGATATTTAGATTCCATCTCCGCCTTAAAGGGCGAGGCTTTCGATTTATTGTAAATTTGATTTTAAAGACTTTATTTTGTATAATTAAATACCCCAGCTAATCTTCTTATTTGGTACAATCTTAATCAAAGGCGCTTCGCCTTCTTTCCAAGGATCTGCACGGACCCAGCCAAATTTTTTATAAAACATATTATAAATTTCCCGATACTCGTCACCCCGTTCTATTATGTTTGCCTTACCTATAATTAATATTGCTCTATTTTTTGGAGCATGATAAACATCAATAATCAATGCTACATTTGGATTCATTCTTATATTCTTAATCTTTTTAGTCTCATAATCAGAAAATATATAAAAACTGCTTTCTTTGAAAATGTAATTCACAGGAACAACGTGTGGAATATTCTTTAAATCAGAAGAAGCTAACCTGCAAACTTCATTAGATTCAATAAATTTAACTTCTTTTAGACTGAAATAACCCATAAATAAAAAACGAATATTTTAATAAAATTCTTTCATTATTTCTATGATTTGCTCTTTTTTGGGAAAATCATGATTTATCAATGGTTTTCCATTGTAAATATCTTCAAAATACTCTTCATATGATGGTTTTTCTGTCTTATAAAATAATCCAATTGGTATTTTATCTCCAAACTCGAAAGCTCGCTTTAGTGCTAATTCGAAATTGGTAGGATCATGACCTATACTTTCTAACTTGTAAATCCTTTTTCTAAACCATTCATAAGTATTTAATTTATTGAAGGTTACGCATGGACTGAAGACATCAACCAATGCTAAACCCTTATGAATTATCCCATTTTTTATTAATTGAGCTAAATGTACAGGGTCTCCAGAGAATCCCCTAGCTACATACGTTGCGCCACCAGTTATTGCTAAAGCGATTGGATTTACAGAATCGTCGATTACGCCATACGGAGTTGATTTTGTTACGTGCTTCTTCATACTTGTTGGTGATGCTTGCCCTGTTGTTAAACCATAGACTTGGTTATTCATTACTATTACTGTTATGTCAGGGTTTCTTCTCATTGCATGTATAAAATGACCCATACCGATACCATAGCAGTCTCCATCTCCTACAGTAACAAGCACTGTAAGATTTGGATTTGCTAACTTTGCTCCTGTTGCAACAGGTATTGCTCTACCATGAATTCCATGAAAACCATATGTGGTAGTAAATCCAGGTAAATTTGAGGAACATCCTATACCAGATACAATTAAAACATCCTTAGGATCCAATTTTAATTCAGCTAATGCTCTTTGGATAGCATTTAATACACCGAAATCTCCACAAGCAGGACACCAATCAGGAGGAACTTCTCCTCTATATAACCTTATTTCAGCCTCCATTATTTCACCACCTCATATTTCTTAAGTGAAACAATTTCTTTTACTTTTGTTACAATCTCCATCGGCATTATAGGCATGCCATCATATTTCAAAAGCTTATTTTCTAGGATTATACCCGTATGTTGAGCAATTAGACCACCAACTTGTGCACTATAATTATTTTCTACTAGCAATTTTAACTTTGAATTTATCAAAATTTCTTTTACTTCATTTGCATGGAAGGGATGCAAATATTTTATTTCTAAAGAATTAGCTGTTATGCCTTCCCTTTCCAATATTTTTATTGCTTCCCTTACAGCACCTCTTGTAGAGCCCCAACTTATAATTGTTACATCAGCATTCTTGCTTCCATAGAGCGTAGGAGGCTCCAATTCTTTCAATATATATTGCTCTTTCCTCATCCTTTTTTCCATCATTGCCTTTCTCGTCTTAAGCATGTAAGGTAGTCCTGCTAATACATCACTTATTAAGTGACCTTTTTCATCATGCTCATCACTTGCAGCTACAAAGTTATAATCCTTCATACCTGGCAAAGCACGTGGCGAAACGCCATTTTCAGTTATAAGATATCGTTTATAATCTTTTACTTCTCCTTCTTTTACAATCCATCCTCTATCGATTTTAACGTTTTCAATATCAAATTCTTTTTCTAAAGTTGAAGTTGATTCATTCATGTAGAGATCAGATAAAATTATTACGGGTATTTGATATTTTTCTGCAAGATTAAAAGCCTCGATTGTTGAATAAAATAGTTCTTCTATATCTCTAGGAGCCATTACAACCTTAGGATAGTCACTTTGACCAGCACCTAGAACTTGTCTAACATCTCCTTGCTCAGTGTTTGTAGGTAAACCTGTTGATGGGCCACCTCTTTGGCCTTCAACTATAACTAATGGTGTTTCTGTCATTCCAGCAAGTCCTACAGCTTCGGACATCAATGCAAAGCCACCACCGGAGGTTGCTACCATACTCCTAACACCTGCATGAGCTGCTCCTATTGCCATATTAATAACAGCTATCTCATCTTCAGGTTGAATTACAATAATACCTCCTTTCTTTGAATGTTCAGCAAACCAATGTAATATAGGTGAAGAAGGTGTCATGGGATAAGCAGCATAGAACTTGCATCCAGCAACATATCCACCAAAAGCGATTGCATTAGCACCGCTTATGAACATTTTTCTCCTTGGATCTTTAACTTTAAACTCAATTTTTATATTTTCGTAAACTTCATTTGCATATTCAAAACCTTTTCTAGCTGCTGCTATATTCTGTTCTACGATATCCTTACCTTTATCTCCGAACTCATATTCTAAAACTTCTTTTACTATAGAAAAATCAAGACCTAACAATTCAACTATAGCGCCATATGCTACAACATTTTGCATTGCTGAAATTCTAGAATAAAGCTGTGCAATCTCTGAAAGAGGGATATTCATATCGAGATATCTCTTGCCTACTTCACTTTCATTGAATTTTACCTTAGATTTATCATAAATAATAATGCCACCTTCTCTAATTTGAGAAGAATCATAAATTATTCCGTCTTTATTTGTTGTAACCATTATGTCATAAAAATCACCGAATGAAGTTAATTTTTCATTGGAAGCTCTTACTTGATACCATACATGTCCACCTCTAATTACAGATTGATAATTTCTATATGCATAAACATGTAATCCAGCTCTTGCAAAAGTTCTTACCATAATGCTTCCAATTGATTCAATACCGTCTCCTGCAGCTCCACAAAATCTTACTGCGATAGATTCATACATTTATCAAATGATTTCATGTTTTACCTTGTATATATACTATTCTATATTAGCGTTATAATAACGATTACTTTAAGAAATATATAGAAAATTAAATAATAATTTAGTTATAAATATTGTTTATCTAAAATAAATAGTGTGAAAGAAATTAGAAATGTCCAAGTTACTGGTGGAGGAACTTATATTGTATCACTGCCAAAGGAATGGGTAAAAAGTAACAATATTAAGCCTCAGGATAAAATTGTCATTCTTGAACAGGAAGATTCCTCCTTATTAATTTATGTTTGGAAGGATATTAAGAAAAGGGAAGAAAAAATAGCTTCTCTAAATTTAGAAGAATATGAAGACTTTGATTCAATAATAAGAGAATGTATTGCATGTTATCTTGTTGGATACAATAAAATAAATTTAAAATTTGGGAAAAAAACATTGGATTATAAAGAAAAAATAAAAGAGATATTGAGAAATAGATTAGTAGGTATAGAATTTTTAGAAGAAAATATAGATAGCTTATATGTTCAAGTTTTTTCTATAGCAGAAATGTACCTCAGCAAGGCCTTCAGTAGATTATATAGTTTAGTTTATTTAATGCTAGAAAATTTGAGTTACGCATTAAAAGAGAACATGGAAATATTCAATAAAATATCAAAACTTGATGATGAAGTTGATAGGATTTACAATTTGATTAATAGACAAATAAACTTAGCTATCAATAATGTTTATCTTATGCCTGATTTAGGTATAACAAAAAGAAGCGAATTAATTGGTTATAGATTAAATGGAAAAACATTAGAAAGGATTGCTGACCACATTGAAAACATATCGAATGAACTTTCTAATTCCTACAGCAGTTTTGATAAATCTATAATAAAAACATTACATGCCTTATCTGAAACTTCCAAAAATCTATTAAAGAACGCTTATAATTCATATGTAGAAAAGGATAAGATTATTGCTAATAATACTATTAAAGAGTGTTTTGATAAAATTAAAGATCTATTACAAATAGAAAAATCCATTTTTAATTATAAATTAAATCAAGAAGCTATCATCTCTTTAAGAGTAATACTTGACAGCTTTAAAAGAATAATTGAATATAGCATAGATATATGCGAATTCGCAATAGATAAATCTGTAGAAGAAAAAATTTAAATTTCTTTAAGTTCCCGCCTTGTATATATAAAGTATGAAATGATTAATGAAATAACAAGGTAAGATACCATAATAATTGAGGCTTCCCATACATAAGGATTATAGATGGTAAATTTGGAATTTTGAGAACTTAACGTTTGTATATGAGGAGGATAATCTTTTAATCCTAGATTCCCAATTAGAGATCCTGCATATGTTAATAAGAACCAAGGTTCAATGCCCAAGAATTGCAATATTCCAGTAACAGCAGGCATAATTAAATATATTACAAGCAAAGTAATAATGATTCCAATCGTTGAACTACGGAAAAGGGAGCTAAATAATACTGCAAATGCTACTAGAGATAAATTAAACAATATAGCAAACAACACTATTTCTCCAATGTTCGGATCTATACTTGAATAGAAGGCTTCACTGAATATAATCCAAGGTATGAAATATGATGCAAACATTGTTAAAATTGTAACGATGCTGCCTGCTAAATACCTGCTTAACATGATTTCCAATCTTTTCACAGGCTGCGTTAAAGTGAAGAAACCTTCTCTACTAAAATCCTTAGAAATTGCATCACCCGCAAAAAGGGCAGCTACTAAGGCTGATGCGTTGGAAAAGTTATTTAAACCTTCACTGGTAAATGAATAAACATCTAAGGGTTTTGATATGTAGCCTGCTATAATTAAAATCGGAAATATTAACGTTATAAAGAAATATAGTGGTAAAATCACTATGAATCTTTTTGTTTGAAAATAGAACCTTAAATTTGTATTTAATAATGTGAATAATGGCATTTTACTCACCACTGATCAGTTTTAAATATGCCTCTTCCAAACCTAAAGCGCTATCGTAAAAACTTCTTAGATTATAATTACTTAAATATTGCAATATTTTCTTTCTACTTTCTTCACTACCATCGTATTGAATTATATAAGATGAATCGTTTTCTTTTTTATATCCAGTTATTAACTTATATTCTACAAGATTCTTGAATACTTCTTCTTGCACAGGTTGATTAAATTCAACCCTTAGCGATTTAGATGCAAATCTTTTAGATATGTCCTCCACAGTACCTTGCTCTATTAATTTTCCTTTATTTAAAAACAATATATAATCACATACCTGAGTTACTTCATATAGTAAATGGGAAGATAAGAAAATAAGTTTATACTTCTTTAATTCATTCAATATATTCCTAATTATGATTGATTCCTCTGGATCTAGACCTGCTGAAGGTTCATCCAATATGTATATATCGCTATCTTGGGCTAAAATTCCAGCTAAAAAAACTCTCCTTTTTTGACCTTTGGATAATTTTGAACATTTAGTATTAATTGAAGGTAACTTTAATCTTTCTGTTAGATCTTTAAGAGTTTTTTCATCAATGCTTATGTTTCTTATTTTGCAAGCAAATATGATAAATTCCTTTACAGTCATAAAGGAATAAGGCTCAGGATCTTCAATAAGAGAACTTACATGTTTTAGTGATTCAACAGGATTTTTAGTTACATCTATGCCGTTAATATACGCATTTCCTTTAGTAGGTCTTAGTAAGCTAGTAAATATCTTCATCGTTGTTGTTTTACCTGCTCCGTTGGGTCCTAAGTATCCATAACATCCTTTATCGCTTATTTTAAAACTAACATTATCAAGAGCTCGAAAATTACCATAATACTTGGTTAAATTATCCGCAATTAATTCCATTTTATATATTTATCTAATCTAAAATATTTAAGCATTCTAACAACATAGCTTAATTAAATGAACAAGAAACTTATCATTAATAGCGCTTCGATAATTTCTTCTAGAGCTATATATGGGCTTAATTGGTACAATATATCGCCTATATTCATATTAATCATGAATGCCCTTTCTTTAAGTTTAGATAAAATTGGATTGCTGCCTACAGCGTTTTTATTCGGTGCTGCTATGTTTAACATACCCTCTGGAATTATAGCTTACAAAATAGGAGCAAAAAGAACGGCTATGATAGGAATGTACATACTATCAATATTTACGATATTATCAGGTTTAGCACAGAATTTTTATACTTTGCTTATTTTTAGATTCATTGTAGGAGTTGGTGCGGGACTTTATTTTGCGCCCATAATAAAGCTACTAAGAATAATTTTTTCTAGAGAAAGACAAGGTTTAGCTTTAGGCTTGTACAGCGCTGCTTTTAACTTAGGTGCAGGGATTGGAATAGCAAGTTGGTATGTTGTTGCATCATATACAGGTTGGCGAAGTTCTTTAATTATCGCAGGAATTCTAGGAATATTAATTACATTGGAAAACCATTTAATTTTACCAAATGATAATCCTAACAAAATAGGCAATGTACTTTCAATATTTAAAAATAAAAATGTACTAGGGATTGGATTAGGGTGCGCTGGATTTTGGGGTTCATACTTTACAACTTCACAGTTTTATGATACTTACATAATAAAGGCTTTAAATATAGATTCAAGTTATTCTGGCATAATATCTTCAGCTATATTAATAGCAGGCGTAATAGGAGGCCCAATTTTAGGTTCTTTCTCAGATTTATTTAAGAAAAGAAGAACATTTTTAATAATTCTTACGATGCTGATGGCCATTGATATAGCAACAATACCATTTTCAAATTATTTTTTAGCTATTTTAAACTCAATTTTTATTGGTTTCATTTCTGCAGGAGTATTCTCAATAATGTATGCTGTTCCATCTTTAGATAATAGCATTTCAAATGAACTAATTCCTTTAGCTTTAGGTATAGTTAATACTCTACAAATAGCTTTAGGCTCTACAATACCATATATTTTTGCATTTATAGCTCATTCATCATCATTTACATACAGTTGGTTTATGCTTTCAATTTATTCAGTAATTACTCTTCCAATCTTAAAAATAGTTAATATAAAATAGCTATACTTCTATACTACTAAGCTTTCTGAAAAAAAACACAAGGGGAGAGATAATAATAAAAGAAAGTCCAAGCAACATGAAACTAATGTTTACTGAAGTAAGTTGAACTATATAACCTGATAAAATATCACCAATAAAACTTATTGCAATAACAAAGGTATTTAAAAAGCCTTGTACTCTTGCTAATATATTAACTGGTGATAGCTTTGTTATAAGTGTTAAGGTTAAGGATGATGCAATACCAAAAAATAAGCCAGCAAATATTGCTGATATATATGTAAGATAAAAAATTGGCATGAAAGGCAAAGTTAAATATGCTAAACCTATAGCTAGCATAGATATTGAAGTTATTCTTCCAGATTTACCTTTAATTCTAGAGAGCAATAATGAACCCAATGAAATTCCCAAAACTTGCGCTATGAAAAATCCGCTCAAGTAAATTGAATTTAAATTATTAAAATAAACAAGCGATGCATAAAAAATAGAACTCATCACAAATAAAGCGTTAAAAATTAAGACGAATGACATAACTTGAAATAATGCTTCTTCTTTAAATATAAAAGAAAATGTTTCTAATGTAGCAGAAGTTAGGCTTTGCTTTTTTATGTCCAAAGAAGATTCATCATATTTTATTAGAAATAAAGGTATTAAGCCCAATGAAAAGATTAACATTAAAAATAGATTAGGTAAATAAAAATTATAAGTTAAAAATAAACCTGAAATAGCATACCCTAAAACTTGAAATATAGTCTGAGCTGAAGCTACAAATGAAACAGCTTGCTTAAACATTTGTTCAGACGTTATAAAAATTTTAACCCATGATGCTCTAACTGCACTTAAAAAATCTGCTCCTAATGTTAATATAAACGCTGCAATTGATAAGATCAGAAGCTTAAAAATAATATCTGAAAAAAATATGCTTGAAATAACCGCTAACGGTACAAGAATTTTAACTATATTAGCTAGATATGCAATCATTTTCCTTCTTTTCGTATTGTCCACAATCGCGCTAACTATAATGCTTAAAAAATAGGGAATTGTTGTCATTGAAGCAACGATTCCAGTATAAAAGCTTGAATTTGTTTGAACTAATGTAATCCATATTATTATAATACCAAAATAAGAAGTACCCAACCTTGATATGCAAAGATTCAAAACCATTAGATTAAAATTCTTTGGAAATTTTTTTATAATGCCCGACATTTTAAAATATTTTAAAAAATAGAAATTTATATTTTAATTTATTAAAAAATAGAAATAGAAGATAAAGATAAATCTGATGGAATGTTATTAAATTTGTGAATAGGCTATCTAGGGTGATGCTTATATTAGCAATTCCTTTATTTTCATTTTTAATTATTAGTTTATCTTTTACAAATTTATCTTACGATTTTTTGCCTTCTAAACTAAACCAAAGCAAGCAAGTCAATCCTCAATCTATTTTTGTAATAAATATTACACAAGCAAATTTTACACAACAAAATATAAATCTTCCACCTCCTATAATCCCTTCAACTATTTTGATAATTATATTCATTTTTATTATAGGCATAACCTTAACTTTTATTACTATAAGTAGAGAAATAAGAAGAGATTTTGTATCAAGAATGATTGCTATGCTTTTAATAATTATTTTTCTTATTTTTGGTGCTAGATTATTCCTAAATACCCCAAGCTCAAACAGCGTATTAACTACAGGATTTAATTTATATTCCGTTACCTTTCTTATTGTTTTCCTTACAATAATTGCTATTTTAGGTTATTCATCATTTTATTTGCTTCGATATTTAAAAATGCAAAATATCTTAGAAAGTAAACCAGTTGTTGAAAAGATAAAAAAAGAGTTTATAGATAAAATTGAAGAATTCAATTTACAGTATTCGGAACTTAAATTCAAATCTCCAAAAGAATATATATTAAAATGTTACAAGTCTTTTTGTGAATTTATAGAAAATAAGGGTATCAATAATCCGAAGCATTATACTGCAAGAGAATTTGAAATATATATACAAAAGCTACTAGGGTATAATTCGAACTATTTACATGACCTTACTATAATGTTTGAAAAAGCAAGATATAGTTTGGAAAATATTGAAGAAAGAGATGCTGATAAAGCATCATTTTTACTTAATTGCATTCTAAATGATTTAAAAAATGGATGATAGAACCATAATAAAATTTAACATTTTAATAGGAATTCTAATTATATTATCAATTTCTGTATCATTTATTCAAATATCTTTAGATGCAGCTTATTTCTTAATTTTATTTATATCTGCATTCGAGGCTTTTTTGCTAATATATATATCATCAAAATTTTTAAAATCAAACCAGAGAATAAACAAAAATTTTGTTATTTCTGAAGATGCAATATCTAGAGAAATAAAGATGATTAAAAATGCGATTGAAGGATCTTTGATATCAAGGAAAATGCTTAGTTATAAATTAAAGGATATTTTAGAAACTAATAGAGGAATTAAATTATCATCGGAAAATGCTCACAATTTTATAAACGATAGAGATATTGTTGCTCTAATTTTTCCTGATGAATACCCTGATTATTTTAGGAATAAAGATGAATATTTAAATGCACTAAACAAATTCATTTTAATGTTTAAGAATTTAATATAATGAGGAATACAAAAGTGGAAGAGAAAGAGAAATATTTGCCTAAGGCAATATTAGATGAAGTTTCTAAGGTTATTGTTGGAAAAAAGGATGTAATGGAATTAATCTTAATGGGAATGATTGCTGGCTCACATATACTAATTGAAGATTATCCTGGTTTAGCAAAAACACTTATGGCTAAATCATTTGCAAAAGCTTTTAATTTAGATTTTAAAAGGATTCAATTCACTTCTGACATGCTACCATCAGACATAACAGGTAGCTATATTTTAAATAGAGTTACTTCCCAATTTGAATTTAGAAAAGGTCCAATATTTGCAAATATAATTTTAGCTGATGAAATAAATAGGGCCCCTCCAAGAACACAATCTGCTTTACTTGAAGCGATGCAAGAAAGGCAAGTAACTGTGGAACGGCAAACATTTTTCTTAGAAAAACCTTTTATAGTTCTAGCTACTCAGAATCCAATTGAATACGAGGGAACTTATCCGCTGCCAGAAGCAGAATTGGATAGATTCATAATGAAGATTAGTATAGGTTATCCCACAATTGATGAAGAAGTGGAAATACTAAGAAGGAGAGTAGATAGAAAAAAAGATGATGTAGATGTTAACCCAGTAGCAAGTAAAGAAGACTTAATATATCTTCAATCATTAGCAGAGGAAGTTTATGTCTCTGATGATATAAAAAGATACATCGCTGCCATTGTTCAATACACAAGGAAGAGTCCTGAAGTAGAAGTTGGTGCAAGCGTGAGAGGGTCTTTGGCTATTCTAAAGCTGGCAAGAGCAAAGGCATTAATTGAAGGAAGAAAATTCGTGTTGCCTGATGATGTTAAGTATGTTGCAATCCCAGCATTAAGGCACAGATTAATTTTGAAGCCAGAATTCTGGTTGAAAGGAATAAAGAATGATGAAATAATCCTTAGAATTTTAAATGAACTTCCTGTTCCAAAAGTTTAATGCTTACACTTAAAGGATTCACAATAATTTCATCGATTGTAATTCTTATCATTTTGGGAGCAGCTTCTAATGATCCTAGATTCTATTTGCTTTCACTTTTTCCCTTCTTATACTTGGTAATAGCATTAGTAACTTTTATGGATGATCAACCTAAAATTAAAGTTACAAGAGAAATTCAGGAAGAAATCTTTAGTGAAGGTACACAAATTGATGTGGAACTTAAAGTCATGAATGAAGGAAGCAAAAGATTAGAAAGATTGATATTAGAAGATTTATTACCTGATGATTCTAAAATAATAAAGGGTACCAATAAAATTGTTACGTCATTGGAACCTTTTGAAATAAAATGTTTCAGATATTCCATTCTAATAAAAAAGGTAGGCAAGTATTTTGTTGGTCCTATAAATTTAGTTGTATTTAATAGATTCGGTATAAGTAAAGATAATCTAATATTTGATAATAAACAAGAAATTAAGATATCACCTCAAGTACAACTATTAAGGAAAATTTCATTTTTACCAAAACATCTAAAATTTTGGCCAGGAGAGATTGTCGCAAAGAAAATGGGAATTGGTAATGAGTTTTATGGTGTTATTGAACAGGAAGAATCAACAGATATAAAAAGGATTAATTGGAAAGCTATTGCAAGAACGGGAAAAATAATGAAAAACGCTTATCATAAAGAAGTTGGAACAGAATTTGTTATTATTGTAGACTTCCGCAGTATCAATAATATTGAAAATATTAATTTTAATCTTCTTGAATTGGAAATTAAAACAACACTTCTTGTAGCTTATAGATTATTGAAAGATAGATTTAGGATAGGTATATTAATAATAGGCGATAAATTATACAGATTGTCGCCTAGTTTTGGAAAAAAACAATTTAGTAAAATTCTTTCTGTTGCATTGGATGCAAAATCCGGTAATAATCTTGATATAAGACTTTTAAGGTATTACATTCCTTTGATATTCCCTATCAATATGCATCTAATTGTTATAACACCTGCAATTGACGATGCAAGCATTCTTTCAATTATAGATTTAGTCAGACAAGGGTATCAATTAACAGTCATTATTCCTTCGGTATTAAATTTATTAAATTTTGGATCAACTCAATACGATGATGTGATTAGAAATTATTTAAAAATTGAGAGGAAAACCTTAATTTCCAAGCTTGCAAAATATTGCTATGTAGTTGATTGGAATGTGAACATTCCTATAGATATTGAATTAGAGAGAAATATGGAAATATGGAAACGGTATCGAAGAGCCTATTAATACTAGTAAACTTAGATTTAATTATTTGGATAACATACATCGTTACTTCTTTACTTATTTCACTCTTATACTTTGAAGATTACATTATTGTAATAGTTGTTTTACTACTTTTATCTGTTATTTTTTACTTCATTGGATGGTACATTAAAGAACCATTCCCTTTAAAAATTAGCTTTTTCTTATTAATATTGCCAATCTTTTTTATGTTGTTTGATTTAATCAAATTTCTTCTTCTTATGTATAGTATTTTTACAATACTATTCATATCATTTGATCTATTTTCTTATATAGCTAATGATAAATACTCAATCATGAATATGATTAGAACCAAAAATATAAATATAAATGATTATTTTAAGAATTTTAAAAAGAAGATTTTAGATGAAATTATTCTAATATCAATCATATTTGTCATAATTATACCATTATTATACATTACTCCTAAAATAACAATAGTAAATTCAATTTTAACATTTTCTTTATTCATATCTTTGACAATAATCATTGTTTATTTGATAGTAATTAGGATATTCAAATAAATATAAATAGGATAGAATATTAAAAAAGCATGAATATAAAAACGAAAAAGGTATACGATAATTATTCAGAAGAAGATGGCTTTAGAGTGTTAGCTGATCGTTTATGGCCAAGGGGTATAAAAAAAGAAGAATTGAGAATAGATCTTTGGGCTAAGGAGATAGCTCCTTCTAATGAATTAAGGAAGTGGTATTCGCATGATCCTAGCAAATGGGAAGAATTTAAAAGAAAATATCGTGAAGAACTAGAAATTAACCCAAAATTCAATGAATTTCTTAATCAAATTTCTAAACATCCAATTGTAACTCTTCTTTATTCTTCAAAAGAAACAAGAATGAATAATGCTACAGTATTAAAAGAACTAATAGAAGAAAAATTAAGAAGATAAAGATAAAATATTTTTAAAAATTTGAATAATTTTATTCAATTATTTTTTATTTTATGCATAAAAAATATTAGTTAGAAAATTAACTGATTTAATTTGATGTCCATTAAAATTGAAGAAGTCGGTCCTAAAATTGAACGAAGTTCAATCCATAGTCACATCAAAGGTCTTGGAATTAGAGATGGAAAAGTTGCATTTGCTGCAGACGGTTTTGTTGGTCAAGTGGAAGCAAGAGAAGCTGCCTATTATGTTACAAAGCTTATTAAAGAAGGTAGATTCGGAGGTAAAGGTGTTCTATTTGTTGGACCTTCTGGAACAGGAAAAACAGCTTTAGCTTTAGGTATAGCAAAGGAGTTAGGCTATGATACACCATTCGTTCAATTTTCTGCTGCAGAAGTATTTAGCTTAGAAATTAAGAAAACAGAATTTTTAACAAGAACTTTAAGAAGAGGTATTGGATTAAGGATAAGAGAATTAAGGAAAGTGTATGAGGGCGTTGTTAAAAAAATAGACTATAGATTTGGCAAAAATCCTTACAATCCTTATGCACAAGTTCCAGTAGCTGCCACAATTACATTAAGAACGAAACAAGAAGAAAAGACTTTAAGAGTTCCTTATGAAATAGCACAACAACTTGCAGAACAAAATATAGATACGGGTGATGTAATTTGGATAGATGAAGAAACGGGTAGAGTTTTTGTTCAAGGTAAAGCTGAAGAAGAAGGTGGTGAAACATATGATATATACGTTAGAAAAAAGCTTGAAATACCTTCTGGCCCAGTTTATAAGGATAAAGAAATAACTAGATACTTTACATTACATGACCTTGATACATTAAATGCAAAACAACAAGGATTATTAAGCATGATAATGTTTGGTAGTGCAGGAGAAGAAAAAGAAATACCTATGGAAGTAAGAAAAGCAGTAGATGAATTTGCTGAAAAGACAATAAAAGAAGGAAAGGGGGAATTAATACCAGGTGTTATGTTTATAGATGACGCACACATGTTGGATATAGAAACGTGGGCATTTTTATCAAGAGCAATGGAAGGTGAACTAACACCGATACTTGTTTTTGCAACAAATCGTGGATTTACAAAGATTAGAGGAACTGATGTTGAAGCACCTCATGGTATACCTTTAGATATGCTGGATAGGTTAATCATTATAAGAACGAGACCTTATAGTGCAGATGAAATTAGAGAAATTATAAAAATCAGAGCTAAAGAAGAAAAGATAGATTTAGGAGAAGATGCATTAGATTATTTAACCCAAATAGGAGTAAATCATAGCTTAAGATACGCTGTTCAGCTTCTATCACCGGCTTTAATGAAGGCAAAGGAAAATGGTAGAAATGCAATAACAAAAGAGGATGTAGAGCATGTTAAAAAGTTGTTTTTAAGTGTTAAAGAAAGTGTGGAGTACATAAAGGAATATGAGAAATTTTTCTTAAGATAAAGAAAAGACTAGAATAGAAAATATAAAGATTTCTAATTTAAATAAATAAATAAATAATAAATTCTTTTATATGAATACAATAATTCTTGATGGAGATACATTAACGCTTGAAAAACTGAATAAATATTTATATGAAAATTATAGCATAAAGATTTCAAATAAGGTAGCAAATAAATTAAAAGAAAATAGGAATCTTATTAAGGAATACCTAAAAAGAGGTTTACCTATTTATGGAATAAATACAGGTTTAGGTGCATTAGTAAAATCCAAAGTTAGAGCATCTAAAGAGAAAGAGAAGTTAATAATAGAAGAACATGCTATAGGTTTTGGAAAATTCGTAGATAAAGAAATAGCTAAGGCAACAATTTTAATTCTTACAAACCAACTTGCTAAAGGCAACAGTTTTATTAAAATTGAAACATTGAATAGATTGCTTGAAATAGCTAACAGTAAGTACTTTCCATTGATTCATGAAGAAGGTAGTTTAGGGGCTAGTGGAGACTTGATTCCATTAGCAAGTTTAGCACAATGCATAATAGGTAATGGCAATTTTTCTGATGGTAAAAGAATATTGAAAGGTGAGAAAATATTTGGAAAGTATGATTTGGATATAGGTGAAGCTATATCATTAATTAATTCCACAGCATTTACTACTGCATCTTTAGCTGTATACATTGAATTGTACAAAAAGCTATTAGATTTATCCTGCGGAATTTCAGCCTTAACAGCTGAAGCGCTTTTATCAAATTCGTCTGAATTTACAAAAGATGCTTTATCTGTAAAAAGGTTCGACTCTCAAGTAAAAGTAGGGTTGTATCTTTTCAAACTTATTGAAAATAGTAAGTTAATAAATGTTGATAAAAACACACAAGATCCATACTCAATTCGTTGCTTACCGCAAATCATAGGTTCAATAAGAAACTACATAGAGATAGTCGAAGAACATGTTATTAACGAGATGAATTCTTACTCAGGAAATCCTGTTGTTATTTTGGAAAAAGGAATGATATATAATGCTGGAAATTTTCATGCTCAGCTTTTATCCTTTGATTGTGATATACTAAGAATAACAATAGCTGCCTTATCATCATTGATAGAAAGAAAAATAAATAGAATTCTTAATCCTAATTTAAATAAAGGTCTACCTCCATTTCTAGCCAAATCTGAAGAAAGCTCAGGATTAATGCTTTTACAGTACTTGTCTGCATATCATGCCAACCAATGTAAATTGCTAGCCCAACCTTCTTCTTTTAATTCCATACCTACAAGTGCAGATCAAGAAGATTTTTCAAGTATGTCTGGAAATGGAATAAGTTTGCTTAAAAAATCATTAGAAAACCTTAAAGTCAATTTAGCAATAGAAGCATATTGTTCTTATGAAGCATTAAATTTAAGAGGAATTGATAGGGCAGGAATGGGAACAAAATATATTTATAAGCTAATAGATGAAGTTGTTAAAGATAAATCAGAAATCAATGAAAAATTAGAAAATTTATTTAGAAATCTAGAAAAAATTGCTGAATTACAAAGAGAAAAATTTGGTTCTATTTTTAAATAAATTGAAAATAATATTTTAAACAGTAAATTCAAATCAAAATGAATATTATTAATTTCAAAAGAAACGAAATTGATTTACCATTACATACAGGTCATGCTCCACAATGGTTAATTCGTTTAATGCTAGACTTAAGCAAAGAGATAACTCAAATAATTGTCGAAGAATATGGAACAAATGAATTCATGAAAAGATTATCTGACCCTCTTTGGTTTCAATCACTTGGATGTGTGCTAGGATATGATTGGCATTCTTCAGGTGTTACAACTGTTGTAACGGGTGTATTAAAAACTGCAATAAACAATTCTGAATTTGGAATTATAGTTGCTGGTGGTAAAGGGAATACATCTAAAAATACACCAAACGAACTAGAAATATTATTGAAGAAAATAAATTTGGAAGATAAAGCCGAATATTTTAAGAGAATAAGTAAATTGGTTGCAAAGATAGATAATAATTTAGTTCAAGATGGATATGACTTATATCATCACGCTATTTTTGTAGACGAGAAAAAGAATTGGGCAATTATTCAACAAGGTATGAATGTTGAGATTAAATATGCAAGAAGATATCATTGGTTTTCTGAAAACATAACTGAATTTTTATCAGATCCTCATGCAGGAATTATTGGAAATGTAAAACATGAAAACGTGCTTAATATGACTTCTAAATACTCCGAAGATAATAGAAAAGTTACATTGGAATTGATCAAGAGTGGTGTTGATAAAATAAAAAAAGATTATAAACAATTAATTGTAGGTCCTTTAGATAGCTGGTTAGGTGGTAAGAATTTGAATTTAATTAACCGATACAGAATGCCTAAATATGTAAATTGGGACGCTATAAGGAAATTACATGAACATAATCCTTCAGATTACATTCAACTAGTAGAATTTGAAGGAATAGGAAAAAATACAATAAGAGCGTTGGCATTGATTTCAGAAATAATATATGGTTCACCAGCTTCATGGAGAGATCCTATTAAATACACATTTGCACATGGTGGAAAAGACGGAGTGCCCTACCCGGTAAATAAAAAGGTTTATGAAAATTCAATAAGCATTCTAAGAGATGCTATTAAAAGAGCAAATATAAGAAACGAACTAAAAGTGCTTGCAATGAGGAGATTAGATAAAATAGAATATAAATAATGAAATAAGTGTTCTAATTATATGATAAATGATAAACCAACTTCAGCTGTAATTTTAACATTAATAGCTGGTTTGTTAATTTTAATTTTTGGTTTTATTACAATTGCTATATCTCCTTTTTTGATAAGCTATTTTAAATTAGTAGATTTGAATGCACTAGCATTGTATACTTTAGGTTCATTGGGAATTATATGCGGAATTGTTGATATAATTGCTTCCTTTATGATGAGAAACAATGATGAGAAAAAGGTTCATTTAGCAGGCATAATAGCTTTTATATTTACTCTATTATCAGCTTTTGATGGAGGAGGATTTATAATTGGATTCATTTTGGGAATAATAGGAAGTTCAAATGGAATAATTTGGAAACAGGAAAAACCTAGAGAGGATACATTAAAACTTTAATATTGTATCAATTCTATTTTTTTATCGCCTTTTAAATATCTTTGATATTTATTCAATAAATTTTTAGTGAACTTTTCAACATTTAATTTTAATGCTTCATTCGGATTTACCCATTTATATTCTACGATCTCAATGTTATCCAATTTAACTTCACCTTTTTCATTAAAGCAAAGGAAATCAAAGAAAATAAAATGTCTTGAAGAATCGTAAAATTCTTCAGGCATTATGACTTCCTGAACTAAAAGTAAATCAGAGATTTTTACATCTAGCCCAACTTCTTCCTTTATTTCCCTTTTTAAAGCGTCTTGCAGTTTTTCATAAGGGTCAACGTGACCACCAGGAACACTGTATTTTCCTCCAAGCCATTTTGGTGATCTCACAAGCAAAATCTCTCCTTTATCATTTACAATCAACCCACCTACAGTTACAAAAGGTCCCCCTTTCATCTTCTTAAATATACAAATATTTAAACCAAGAAACTAAATAAGCTTGATAAACATGTTTCCGTTTAATACGCTGGAGGATTTTAAAATAGATATACCACAAGAACTTGAAAGCTTTAGAAAATCAGTAAGAGAATTTATAGAAAAAGTTGTAAGCAATAAGGTTAATGAAATAGAAAATAAGAATGAAATAAATGAAGAGATATATCAAGAAGCAATTAAATTAGGATTAACAGGCATAGGTATTCCTGTTGATTATGGAGGACAAGGCGGCGATTATTTAACTTTGTCTATTATGATCGAAGAAATATCACGAATTTTACCTGCGTTAGCTACAGGTATAATGGTTAATCATTTATTTATCTATCCTGTGTACTTTTTCGGAAATGAAGAACAGAAGAAAAAGTATATACCAAATATTGCAAGCGGTAAGTATTTTGCAGCTCATGCCAATACTGAGCCTGTTGCTGGAAGTGATGTAGCAGGGATTCAAACCACAGCCAAAAAGGAAGGAAAATACTACATACTGAACGGAAGAAAAATGTTTATTACAGGTGCAGGAAGAGCGCAATATTTTGTCGTATCAGCTCGAACTTCTTTTCCTAAAGATACACAAAGAAGGCATGAGGGAATTTCTTTGTTTATTGTAGAAAAAGATTTTGAAGGATTTAAGCTTGGACACAGAATTGATACGATGGGGCTTAGGGGTGAACAACCTTATGAAATAATTTTGGATAATGTTAAAGTGCCCGAAGAAAACATTGTTGGAGAAGAAGGTAAAGCTTTTAAAATAATAGTTTCAACCTACGACCATGGTAGGATAGGAGTTGCTGCGCAAGCTGTTGGAATAATGCAAGGATTGATCGAAAAAGCTTTGAATTATTCTTTACAGAGGAAGGCTTTTGAAAAGCCATTGATATCTTATGAAGGAATATCATTTAAGATCGCAGATGCTTTGATAAAGTTAGAAGCTGCAAGATTGCTTACGTATTGGGCAGCTAGATTAATAGATGAAAATAAAGATGAAGCAATTTTAGCAGCGTCAATCGCTAAAACTTTTGCAACGGAAGCAGCTGAAAAAGTTGCAATTGATACAATTAAAATTCATGGTGGATACGGTGTAGATCGCGAAACCGGAATAGAAAGATATCTAAGAGATACATTAATTACAGAAATTTATGAAGGAGCTAACGATATTCAAAGGTTAACGATAGCTAAATCATTAATAAGAAAAATTTCAGGGAAATCTTTAGAAATTAGCTAAGTTAATATTGAATTAAGTATTCAATAATATGATGAATAAAATTGCTGTAATTGGTTCTGGAACGATGGGTCATGGTATTGCAGAAGTATGTGCTATAGCAGGTTTTGATGTTAAAATGCATGACGTAGAAAATGGAATCTTACAAAGTGCAATGCAGAAAATCAAGTGGAGTTTAGATAAGTTACATGAGAAAGGTCAATTGAAAGAAGACCCAGATAAGGTTCTTTCTAGGATAAAGCCTTCTACTGATTTTAAGTTAGTGGTAGAAGATTGCGACTTAATGATAGAAGCTGTCTTTGAAAAAATCGAAATAAAGCAAGAAGTTTTTTCAAAAGCAGATAAGTTAGCGCCTAAAAAGGCAATATTAGCATCGAATACAAGTAGCTTACCCATAACAGAAATTTCCGAATCAACGAATAGAAAAGAAAAAGTTATAGGTCTTCATTTTTTTAACCCGCCAGTCTTGATGAAACTTGTTGAGGTAATAAGAGGTAAGTATACAAACGATGAAACATTATCAGCATCTCTTGAATTCTGTAAATCAATAGGAAAAGAGTCAGTAGTTTTGAACAAAGATATTCCAGGTTTTATAGTTAACAGAATATTAGCAAGAATTTTAAATACTGCGTGTATTTTGGCAAATAAAGGCTACGCAACCTATGAAGAAATAGATGCTTCATTAAGATTTAAGCTAGGATTTCCTATGGGTATATTTGAAGTAGCTGATTATAGTGGCCTTGATGTCTTTTACAATATTTATCAAGCAATGACATTGAGAGGATTTAAATCTAGATTATGCAAAGCAATAGAAGAAAAATTCAATCAAAAAAAGTTTGGATTAAAAACAGGTGAAGGATTTTATAAATATCCAAAGCCTGGCGAATATAAAAGAATTCAGCTTGAGCCAAAGATGGGAGAAAAAGTTGATCCATATTTGATTATTTCACTTGGAATAAACGAAGCATCTTATATTTTAAATCAAGGCATATCAAGTAAAGAGGATATTGATAAAGCAGTTAGATTGGGACTGGGATATCCAAAAGGAATGTTTGAATATGCAGATGAATGCGGAATAGATGAAGTTGTGAATAAAATAAAAACTGTAATTAATTTGACTGGTGAAGAAGCTGAAGTTGATTCTTTGCTAATAAATTTTCTAAAGGAAAATAGATTAGGTAAAAAGACGAAATTGGGGTTCTATCAATATTAAAATGCATTTTACTTGGATTATAAAAAGGAAATTAGCAGCTAGTAGCATTCCTACTAGTATAGAAGACATTGAATTCGTCAGAAAAGAAAATATTAACGCTATTGTTTGCTTAGTCGAAGAAAATGAACTTGAAATAATGGATGATAATTACAATGTAGGCATTGAAGCTTACAAAAGATTATTGAGTAAAAGAAATATAGAATTACTACATGCTCCGATAAAAGATTTTAGTGTACCAACTTTAGAACAGCTAGAATACGTAATTAACTGGATTGAAACCAAAATTAAAGAAAATAAAAGCGTAATGGTGCATTGTAGAGGCGGATTAGGTAGAACAGGCACCGTCGTTGCTGCATTCCTAATGTATGAGAATGGCTACACAGCTGAAGAAGCTATAAAATATATTCGTTCTTTAAGGCCTGGAAGTATAGAAAACTACAATCAAATAAAATTTTTAAAATATTATGAAAATTATTTGAGAAATAAAATAATATATAAATAATTTAATGCAAAAAGAGGCTGCAGTAGCAATAATACTAAGAAAAGATTTAGAAGGATTTGAAATATTGTTAATTAAGAGAAGAATAAATCCCAATGATCCATGGTCTGGAGACGTTGCTTTGCCTGGTGGAAGAAAAGAAGAACAAGATGAGGATGTTTTAAATACTGTAATAAGGGAAGTAAAGGAAGAAGTCGGCATAGATCTATCTAAACAAAAATTTTTAGTTGAATTACCTTATTTCAAACCTTCGAACCCAAGATTGCCAAAAATTAAGATTAAACCTTTTGTATACGTATTGAAAGAAAATGTAGAAATTAAAAAAGGTGAAGAAGTTGAATACTTTTTTTGGTTCAATCCAAACAAATCTATTGAAAAAAGAGTTAAGATTGAAAAGATCAATCGATATAGAAAGGCTTTCATTTATAACGGGAATATTATTTGGGGGTTAACATTTAGAATTTTGAAATATTTTCTTAGAAAAATTAAACTCAATCAAGATATATTTTTATATTAATTTAATACTCTAATAATCTATGGATTCTAATAATAAATTAGAGAATCAACCTTCTTTATTCAAAAGAACCATTGCGGAATTAATAGGTACATTATTCTTTGTTTTCACCGGTGCTGGTTCAGCAATAGGTGCAACAATTGCACTTCAAACTCAATCAAACCTTTTAATTGCTGCTATAGCAAATGGCATTGCATTAGCTTTGGCCATCACAGCTACAATGAATATTTCAGGCGGTCATATTAATCCAGCTGTGACCATCGCAGCATTATCTGTTAGAAGAATAAAATTATTAGAAGCTATCTCATACATACTTGCACAATTATTAGGTGCTGCTATAGCAGGTGCATTCTTAATGGCGTTGACACCAACAAGTGTAGCAAATACTGTTGTTTACGGAGCTCCTACTTTAAGCTCTTCAATAAATGTTTATCAAGGAATATTTTTGGAAATGTTGATGACCTTCTTTCTAGTTTTCGTGATTTTTGCTACAGCAATTGATAGAAGAGCACCTAAACTTGGCGGCTTTGCAATAGGCTTAACAGTCACAGTAGACGCTTTAATAGGAGGTCCCTTAACAGGAGCAGCTATGAATCCTGCAAGAGCTTTTGGTCCTGAGTTAGCAGCATTCCAATTTAGCAATTGGTATGTGTATTGGATAGGTCCTATTATAGGCGCAATAATTGCAGCTTTAATCTATGAGTATGTCTTTTTGAAATAAATATTTCAAAATATTTACTAAAGAAGAATAACCATTTAATTAGTTAATTTTTAATACTGCTCTACCTAATACATTTCCTTTCAAAAGATCATGAATGGCTATATTAACTTCATCCAATGAATATTCTTTATAAATTGGTTTTATTTTTTGTTCATGTATTAAATCTAGAGCTTCTCTATATTCCTTTTTTGTGTAAGCTGCTGAACCAATAATTCTATGTTCACGCATTATTGATAGCGCTGGTCTTTTCAAGACCAACTCTTCACCTGATATATTCCCAATTAAAATTATTTTTCCTTCTCTCTTAATAACTCTAAGACTTTCGTTTATTGTTAATGAACCTACAAGCTCAAATACGACATCAACGTTTTTTATAACATTTGAAAAATTGGGTTCTGATATAACTTCATTTGCAAAATCCTTTAAATAACTTACTTTATTTTTTGATGTTTGAGCAATAACATAGGCATTCAAATGATTAAGATACTGAATTGCATGTATTCCAACACCACCTCCCGCACCTGTCACTAAAACTCTTGTAGAGCTTTTAATTTCTGCGATTTGTGAAGCATGAATTGCAGTAGCTAATGGACAAGCTGAAGCAGCATACGCTTCAAAATTATCATCTTTCAATTGAATAACATTTTCTGTAGGAGAATAGATAATTTCAGCATATCCCCCGTCTATACCTTCACCATAGAAAATTAAATTAGCACATAAATTTTCCTTTCCAGCTAAACAATATTCACATTTTCCACAACTTATTGCAGGGAATATTGCCACAGGCTTATTTTCATGATAACCAAAAATTTCATGGCCTGGAATTACTGGAAGCTTGAGATTTTTAAAACCCCCTTTCCAAATTACAACATCTCTACCACAAATTCCACAAGCTTTTACATTTACTTTAATTTTATCCTTGTTTGCTTGTTCATCTTTATAAATTGGTTCTAAATTTTGGAAAAAATTTTTAATTACATAAGCTTTGTACATGTTAATTTATTAATCACCAAAATATTTGAATAAATTATTTTGTTGAATTCATAAATTTTAATGATATATCAATATACTGACTTCCTCCCCGCCCTAAAAGACGAGGCTTGCAATCTATTGTAAAAAAACATATATTTGCCAAGATTTTGGTGTGTTAAGATAAGATATTTATTTTATAACTATGAATTGATAACAATTTTTAACTCTTAAATGTTTTAGTTTAATGATATACCTTTACTTTTTAGTAAATCTTCTATCCTTTTAGCTAGATCAAAATCATATTGAGTAACGCCGCCTTCATCATGGGTTGTTAATCTTATTGTTAATTCATTGTAATTTTTTAATTCTAAATCGGGATGATGTTCCATTTCTTCAGCGATGGGGACTAATAAATCTATAAATTTCACAGCTGAAACAAAATCTTTAAATTTTATAAACCTTATAAGGCTATTTTCTTTATGTTCCCAATTCTTTAAATTTTTTAATCTTTCTAATATTTCCTTTTCTGCAAGTTTTGTCATTAATTAATAATATATTTTAAAACTATATTTCATTCACCGACAATTTTTATTATTATCCTTCTAGCACTTCTAGGACCATCCAATTCTACAAAAATTATATTTTGCCAAGTTCCTCTGATTAACTTTCCCTTCGAAATTGGTAAAGCTTTGCTAGTTCCAAGGAATGCAGATGCTAAATGAGCATGCGCGTTATTATCAATTGTATTATGTTTCCAATTTCTATTAATTGGAAACAATTGTTTTATCATTGTTAATATATCTTCTAAAAGGTTAGACTCAAATTCGTTTAAGATCAATGCTGCAGTTGCATGAGGAACATATATTAAGCAAATCCCTTCTTTTATATTTGCTTCAGCAACAAATCTTTCAATATCATCAGTTATATCTATTAATTGAAAACTTACATGCGTTTTAATAGTCAAAACTTTTTCTAATATCATAGTTAATAAATTAAGTTAGGAATTTATCTTTGTATTTCTAATTTTAAATTAGCCCTATGAAGTCTTTTAAAAAAACTGAAGAAAGATGAGGAACGGAAGGGCGGACTGAGGGTTTTTAAACAATATTGATTATTTTGAATTTATGAATTATATAACTATAAATTCACAAACTCCTCCTTTGAGATTAAACATATCCTATGAAGAAATACTAGAAAAATATGCTTTTAAGAATGAAATAATTGATGTTTCCTATTTGAATCAGGAAGATTACCAAGTTACAGTAGGTGGCGTTTCTAATATTATGCTAGATTATCTTAAAAACAATACTTTCAAAATAAAAAGATGGATATCTTTAGGACCGAGATATCCTCCTATCATGAGATTCAGAGATATAGATCTATATTTTATTGATTTGGATGTTTCTAAGCTAAATGGTTATACAAGATTTAAAGAAGGAATTTATAATGAATCTCATGGTTTGGGCAAGTATGAATTAAAGGCTGAAGATTATATTGCATATGCAAATTATAATTGGAATACAGCACAAAAGTTGCTTGAATTTTACAATGAAACAGATGTTTATCTTGTTAATGATTTTCAACAATTAATTATAGGTGGAATTATCGGTCCATCAGCACCTGTTGTTTTGTGGTATCATATTCCTTTCGTCCCAGAAAATATGAGTGAAAAAGTAAGAGATTTTATTGTAAAATCAATATTAGGTTTTGATAGAGTAATAGTTAGTACAAAAAGAGATCTTGAAGGATTTATAAGAAGTGGTATCAAAGCTAAAGTAAAACAAATATATCCTTTCATTGACCCTAGTAAATTTGAAAAACCTAATAATTCAAAAATAGAAGAAATTAAAAGTAAATTGAATATAAATGATAACGATAGAATAGTTTCAGTTATAGGAAGACTAGATCCCGTCAAATCACAAGATATTGCTATAAAAGCTATTAAAAATATTGATGCAAAATTACTAATTGTTGGAGATGGGAGCTTTACAAGTAAGAAGCTTGGACATGATAAAGCTAGTTTGTGGCTTAATGAATTATTAAAGCTTTGTGAGGAATTGAAAGTTCAAGACAAAGTTATTTTTACGGGCTACGTTTCACATAAGGAATTATCTTGTATATACGAAATTTCAGATGTCGTTGTTTTACCCTCTAGGCTCGAAGGCTTTGGACTAACTATATGCGAAGCATGGCTATACAAAAAAGCAACTATTGTTAGTAAAGGAGCAGGTATTAGTGAATTAATTATTGATGGTTTAAATGGTTTTACGTTTTCAGTAGGTAATTATGAAGAACTTAGAGATAAAATAGTTCAAGCGTTGAAAATAGGGGATAAAATGGGAGAAAGGGGATATGAAACATTAAAGAAGTGTGATGTTAAATATACTTCTGAAGAAATAAATGAAGTGTTAATTGATGCTATGAAAGAGTATCCTAGTAGGAATTTATGAATGAACTAGAAAAATTTATCTATTAATAAAAATAAGAAGCTAGCAAATAATGCAGTAAGGAATATTATTCCCCACATATTATTGTAGGGCAAATACAAGCTAAATATTAAACCTCCATACAATGGCCCAAAAGCTCTCCCTATAAAAGTAAAGAAATTATATGTCCCTGAATATTTTCCAATATCTTCTTCATTAGCCATGTTCATAGCTACCGCATTCGCTGTTGATGAAAAAATTAATTCTCCTAAAGTAATTATTGTAACGGAAACAAACATCCACCAAATTGAAGAGCTAAATATTGTTGAAAAATAACCAAAACCATAAATTATAATTCCATAAATCAAGAATTTCATTTGATTTGATGTATTAGCAAGCTTAGCAAAGAAATATTGAGTAAAACCAACGAGAAAACCATTGAGAGTCCACGCCAATCCTATGTAAAATGAAGATATACCATTTACCTCACTTTCATATACAGCGAATGTGCTATTAAATTGACCAAAAATTAGAAAGCTAATAAAGGCTGCAACGCAATATAATAAAAATTTTAAATTCTTTAATGCCTTCATCATGTCGTTAAATCTAAACCTAGAAGTAACTTTTGCAGTTTCTGGAAATTTAATCATGTATAATGAAAGTAATGAAAGTAATGCACCTATTGCAAAAAATGATATGTTAAAATATTTAGTATAAAAAATGAATCCACCAATAGCAGGTCCAATTCCCCACCCAAAGTTTGCTGCTGCCCTTAGCAATGCGTAGCCACCAAATCTTTCGTTTTTATCCATTATGTCAGCCACTATTGCATTAATGCTAGAAAAATAGAAACCACTAAAAAAATTGATAAGAATCATTCCAAGTAGGATAGAATATATTGATTTCAATACAACAAATATGCCTATAAAAATAAATGATAACCCTTGGCCAGCTAATCCTAGAATAACCATTCTTTTTCTTCCAAATGAATCTGATACGGCACCGGCTAAAATCTGAGATAAAGCGCCTACAATTCCAGATATAAATACAAATAGTCCTGCGAAGGATAGTGAAAGATTGAAAATCAATACTAAAAATAAAATTAAAAATGACCAAATTGAACCAAAAGAAAATGATCTAAGAAAGCTTAGTATCACTATAAATCTCAATACGTTTATTTTATAACTAGCTTCCATTTATAGCGATTTATAATAAATACAACTGGTTCTATTTATAGCTAGTTTCTTATGAAATTAAATAAATTCTTCATGAAAAATTTTTTATTGAAAATTCTAGAGCAGAGTCTTTAGAATAAATAGCTTATATAATATAAAATTTAAATTCAATCAATAAATGGTTAGATATTTACCTATAGGTAATGGAAGAATTCTAATAAATTTCGATACAGATTATAGGATAGCTGATTTTTATTATTCGAAAGATCTTTCAGAAAATCATTCACTTGGAAGACCTTTTATGTTTGGTATTCAAATAAATGGTAAATTTACTTGGTTGGATAAAAAGACAGTTCAGTTTGCTGATTACTTAAACGATACAATGGTTGGTAACATCAAATGTAAATTTGCTGATATACTTCTTGAATGTGATAATTTTGTAGATGTTTATGATGATATTTACGTTAGAAAAATACTGATTAAGAATAAGGGTCAAGAAAAAAAAGATGTTAAATTTTTCTTCCATCAAAATTTTTATATTTATGGCACTAACGTAGGAGATACCGCAGCTTATTTTCCAGACCTTCAAGGTATAATACATTACAAAGGGAAAAGATACTTTTATTCTTCAACGTTGGATGTAGAAAATAAAGTATTTGACCAATATGCTACAGGAATTAAAGATTTTGAAGGACATGAAGGTACATGGCGGGATGCTGAAGATGGAGAATTATCAATGAATCCTATAGCAATAGGTTCTGTGGATTCGGTAATAAGGCATTCATTGGAGCTTAAGCCCAACGAAACAAAAATGGTTTATTATTACATTATTTGCGGTGAGAGTTTAGAAGAAATTCGCAAAATTTTACAATACATTACATACAGAAAGTTGCAAAGAATGGAAATTAGAACAGCTAATTATTGGAGAGCTTGGCATGAAACAATAGATTTAAAATTAAATTTAAATCTCTCTTCCTTGTTCAAAAGATCTTTATTTGTTATAAGAAA
>JAFMCU010000029.1 GCA_017857595.1 Thermoprotei archaeon | reverse complement strand
ACCATTATAAGCTAGTAAAGTCATGAATATATTTGATATTACTTCAAATCCTACAAGCTCGTAGTCTATGTTGGGGTCTAAAGAATAAGGCCCTCCTGCCTCAACTTTAACAACCGTTATAACACCGGGATTTGGTACAGAACCATGATACTTATATAAATTATATGATACTTTATTACTTTGAACAGCTATTGTATAATAAACAGTAACATTATAACTATTTTTCGATGTTAAGTTCTGTGTAGTCAGTGTAAGAGATACAGGATATAGTCCAGCTTTATTATAGGCTACTGAAATAGGATTTTCACTAGGTTCTAAATTGGAACTATTGGCAATTAAAGTTTTTTTCTGTCCATTCCCAAAATCCCAAGTGTAACTAACTATTGTAACATTATTACCAGAAGGAGCCTCAAGATAAGCGCCATAAAAATATACTTGCTCTGTTACATTAAAAATAGGTGCCTTAGGATTCTTAGTAGTGTTAAATGTAACTACAGGTACAGATACGTAAGGCGCTAATGTTTGATTTATATTAATTGTAATAATTAACTAAATATGGAAAATAAAATCAATAATGTAAATTTAAAATCTATTCAAGAAACGATAAACAATGCAAAAAGTGATCCTTCAATTTTAAAAAAGAAGATACAAATAGAAGGTGAGTGGATTTTAGATAAAAAGCTTGATTATCAATTTAAAGCTGAAGCAAAATATGGAAAAGGTACAGCAATTTTTGAAATAGATTCTCCAACATGGATGGGAGGTAATGATACAAGACCAGGCCCAATGTTATACTGCATTGCAGGTGTAGCTTCATGTTTCATGTCTACATTCGTAACAATAGCATCACTGAATAATATTATTTTTAAAAGCTTAAAGATTAGGGTTGAATGTGACATTAATTTTTCAAAAGTTCTAGAATTATCTAATGAACCAATTATAGAAGAGGTAAATTTCTTTGTAGATGCAACTGCATTGAATGCCAGTAATGAAGAATTACAAAAAATCGTTGAAAAAGCGAAATCACAATGTCCTGCAATATATAGTTTAACTAATATTATAAAAACAAATGTTTATTTAAATAAACCTAGTAAATAAATTTGAAATTTTCATCTAAATGCATAAAGTTTCAGATATCATTTTCACCAATGAATAAGTAATAATTTTTAATGATATAATTAAAAATATTTCAAAAGATTATAATAATCCGATTTTGGATTTAATTAAATTAATTTCTTCTTCTATTTTCTTAAATCTATCATCTAAATAACTCTTCAAATCTAGTCTTAAATCTAAAATGTTTTTTGCAATTTCATCTTCTTTTTTAATAACTATTTTAACATCTTCCTTAATTTCCTTAATATCTGTCTTCATTTCCTTAATATCACTTTTCATCTCTTTTATATCATTTTTCATCTCTTTTATATCACTCTTCATTTCCTTAATATCTGTCTTCATCTCTTTTATATCTGTCTTCATCTCTTTTATATCACTCTTCATTTCTTTAATATCCGTTTTTACTTCTTTAATATCACTCCACATAGCAGCAGCATATTTTACTGCAGTGGCCATTCTTTCACCAATCTCTTCTTCAAGCGGTCCATATTTTATTTCAAAATGTTGGAATTCTCCTGTAGCTACACCTATATCTTTAAATATAATTTTTTCAACTTCAGTTAATCCATTTTTGACATTTATCGCTTTAAGAAAATCGTCTATTATTTTTTCGTCTGCTTCACATAATATTCGTACATTTCCATCCTTAAGATTCTCTACAAAGCCCACAATGTTGAACCTTCGAGCAACTTCTTCAACATAATCTCTATAACCAACTTTCTGAACCTTACCTTTTATTATTATTTCGAACCTTCTCACTAAAGATATTTACTAATAGAATATTTAAATCTCTATTCTACTGGTACAGATGTTGGAACAGACCTTAACGATATGGTAAACATATATAAAGAAACAAGGTATGTTATTACACTCCCTCGTTCTTATGGGGGGGGCTGGAGATATAAGTCCTGCAACTGCTTTTGGTATTGTTGAATCTATGAAAATTGGTGCGAAAAAAGTATTTGGTTCTGAAAGTTTAAATGGATTGAAGGTATCAGTTCAGGGATTAGGAAAGGTTGGTTCAGAAGTAGTTAAATTGCTTGATAAGTTAGGTGCAAAAGTTATAGTATGTGATATAAGTGATGAACATGTTAATAAAATATCAAAAGAATATGATGTTAAAGTTGTCGAGCCTGATAAAATATATGAAGAAAATGCAGACATTTTTTCGCCTAATGCTTTAGGTGGAATATTAAATTTTGATACATTGAAAAAGCTGAAGGTTAAGCTTGTAGCAGGAGGAGCAAATAATCAATTGGAAAGCGAAACTGTTGGCGACGAGTTGCATAGAAAAGGAATATTATACTTGCCAGATTATGTTGTAAATTCAGTCGGAACGGTTTATGATACTTATAGACTATTCCATAATGTCCATAATCATGAGTTTGCAATAGAAGAAGTTGGTAATTTAATTAGACAAAATATTCAGAAGATAATTGAAATTAGCGAAGAAAATGAAATACCAACATATTTAGCTGCAGATAGATTAGCAGAAGAAAGAATTAAGGGAGCTGCAAAAGCAGGAGGAATTAGAATACCTAATGAAAGGAGGTGGTATTGGTAAAATGAGTTTTCAAGATTTAAAAGGCAAGACTGTTATAATAACGGGCTCAACGAAGGGAATCGGGTTAGAGACGGCTAAATTATTCAAATCTTTAGGTTCTAATGTTGTTATAAATTCAAGGAATAAAGGAGATGTAGAAAATACAGTTAAGGTATTAAATAAGAGTATAGAATACGGTGAAGCTTTCGGCGTGGCTGGTGATGTATCAGAATATAATGATTGCCAAAAAATTGTTGAACAAAGTATGGAAAAATTTGGCAAGATTGATGTGCTTGTAAATAATGCAGGAATATCTTTAATTGCAGATAGTGTTGAATTAAGGCCTCAGGATTACGAGAAAGTTTTGAGAATCAATTTGTTTGGTTCATTCTACATGGCTCAATTAGTAGCAAAAAATATGATAAAAAACAAAATCAAGGGTTCAATTATAAATGTTTCATCAATATTAGGTTTAGTAGGACTACCTAAAAGAGCAGCATATGTATCTTCCAAGTTTGCTTTAATCGGATTAACTAAAGTTTTAGCTACTGAATGGGCACCTTTCGGAATAAGAGTGAATGCAGTTGCTCCTGGATATATCCGAACACCAATGGATGTAAAGGATACTGGTACAGGAGAATATACAACAGAAGATATAGAAGGAAGAACACCGATGGGTAGATATGGAGAATCATATGAGGTAGCTTATACAATAGCTTTTATTGCTTCAGATCTTTCATCATATGTTACCGGAGCCGTTATACCTATTGATGGTGGATGGGTGGCATATGGTGGATGGGATAAACTACTAAAGCAAATTAAGAGTAAAGCTAAACCTTAATTAGAAAAATTTAAATAATTCTTTTAGAAGTCTTTTTATGTCAGAATTTATTTTAAACGTAGGAAAAAAAGGAGAAATTTATACTACAAAGAAAATAAGAGATGCAATAGGTTTAAAGGAAAATAGCAAGGTAATCGTAAAAATTAAAGATGGATTTATCATAGTCGAACCTTTACCAAAAATTGAGGAATTGATAAATAAAAGCAATTTTGTTAATAAAATTAGCTTAGATGAACTTGATGAAGAGTTGGAATGAACAAGATATTAATTGATACTGTTTATTTATATCCAATATTTGGCATCGATGTTGGAATTGAAAAATACAATGAGTTATTTCCTAAGTTGCTAGATAGTTATGAAGTATATTATAATCCAATTTCATTAATCGAATCAAAACTGTTATTATTTAAGTTAATTAAAAAGGATAAAAATAATAAGAATAGATATCTTGAGGCTTATTTAAAGGGATTGAGAGTGATTCTAAGAGATAAGAGATTAAAGCAAACATTAATTACGAATTCTGAAATAGAAGAAGAATCAGATAAATTGATCGATGTGATAAATAATTACTTTAGAAGAATAATATATGCTACAGCTAAGGTAAATAAACTAGTATTGTTGACTGAAAGTAAGAATCTATTAAATCAAGAAAACGTGCAATCTTTAATTAATTTCTTTATGAACAAATAAAATTTTATAGAATAACATAGTGCTTGCATATTTTTAAAATATTCTAATTTATAATTTTTTTATTCATATAATTCGAAATTGATTTATGGAAGAAAATTTAAGAAATTTTATCAAGGAATTAGAAAGTAAAGATTTATTAAAAAACACAGTACTTCTAGCTGAGCTGCATGATATCTTAAATGGAAAACCAGTTATGGAAACATTACATAGTTGTTTAAAAAAAGCTGAGCAAGAGAATATTCGATTTAATAGTTATATATCAATATTGGAAGATTTTGCTTTAGAACAAGCTGAAAGAATTGATAGATTGTTTAAAGATAAAGCTAAACTTGGCAACTTAGTTGGAATTCCTATCTCATTAAAAGATATTATATATACAAATTTTTCAAAGACTACGATGGCCTCTTCAATTTTCAAAAATTTTATACCTGATTATAATGCTGAATTGGTTAATGAAATCATTATCAATGATGCAATTATAATCGGAAAGAATAATCTTCATGAATTTGCATCAGGAGTTTCAGGTTTAAGTTCTTATTTTGGTCCAGTTAAAAATCCTATAGATGATAAAAGAATTGCTGGCGGTTCTAGCAGCGGTTCTGCTGTTTCTGTAGCATTTGGTTCAGCACTAGCTTCGATAGGAACTGATACAAGGGGATCTATTAGAATTCCTGCATCATTCTGTGGAATTGTAGGTTTTAAGCCTACTTATAATTCAATTAGTATTGAGGGCGTTTATCCTTTAGCACCAACGTTTGACACAGTTGGGATATTAACAAAAAAAGTTTTAGATGCTGCCTATATTTTTAAATCTTTATCTTACAAAGAATTGAATTTAAACTACTTGATTGATGATATTAAACCACAAAGAATTAATATTGGATATATAAATAACGAAGAGACAGAAGTTGAAAAAAGTATTGCAAAATTTGTTGATAAGATTACTTCTGAAGGCTTTAATGTAGAAAAGATAAATTTAGACATTAAATCAACGAGTGAATATCATAGGATAATTAGATTAGCTGAAGCTTCTCAAATACACCATAAAAACTTTCAAGAAAGAAAAAGTGAATATTCCAAAGATGTTGCAAAGTTAATAGAAGATGGCTTTAAAATAAGTGCGGTTGAATATATAACAGCTCAAAATATGAGAATAAAGTATAAAAAAGAAATTTTAAAATTGTTTAACAAAGTTGATGTTTTATTAACGCCTACAGTCTATGATATAGCACCGAAGATCGATGATTTGAATGATGTCGAAAAGCAACTAGAATTTAGGTCTAAGGCTACTGAATATGTAAGCTTTGCGAGTTATTTAGGTGCACCAGCTTTATCATTACCTGTTGGATATTATAATGAAATGCCATATAGTATTCAACTAGTTGGAAACATTGGAGATGATGATAAACTTTTAAAAATTTCATACATTATTGAAACTACTAATTCTAGTCGATTGAATAAATTTTAAGGTATAATATTAAGCAATTATAATTTTTAGAAAAAAGGATACAATTTATCATGATAATAATAACTAAAAGAATAAAGCAATAACAGTATAAATTAAAAAAAAGATTTAAGGTATCGCTCTTTATGAAAGAGAGGAAATCAGCATCAATTGTGAAGCAAAATTTGTAATTTTTTTGACCTATATATTGGTCATTTTTATGATATTTTTGACTCATATATGGGTCATTTTTAAAATAAACTTTTATTATATATGATTTATGGATAGAGAGGAAATAATCAAGATTTTAACTGATTGGAATTTTTGGATTAAAGATCTCTACACTGGAATTAAAAGGACTCATTACGTTAATAAGATAATACAAACTATGAATAATGGATTTATAGCTGATGTGATAGGTGTAAGGAGAAGCGGCAAATCTACAATTATGAGGCAAGTGATAAAAGAGTTGAAATGTAATTATCATCGATTCTTTAATGTAATTAGTTAATCGTTCAACAGTACTTAATGAAATGTTCAATCCTCTTGATACACTCCTTAATGTTATTAGTTTTCCAGTATTAGAAAGATAATATTTTGCAATCGTTTTTAATTTTGTTATTTCTCTTACATGATATCTTTCTATTATATCTCTAGTTAATATATCGTTGTAAAGATTCAATATTATTTCTTCTTTATTCTTATTCAAAACGACTTCAGGAAATCCACCAAATTGTAAATATTCCAAAAAATATCTTTTTATTTCCGTTTCTTTGGATACGAGCTCTACTAGATCAGTGAATTTAATATTTTTAAAGCTAATGAACTCAATGAAATTTAAAGGATTTACATTCGTAGTAATATGCCTTCCAGTTAGTGTAAGAGATACTTCACCTTTAGATAATTGTGATGTTGAACCTGATACTGCAATATAAGCTTCTCTCCTTTCATGTAAGCTTCTAACAAAATTTTCCCAATTCTTAACTTTTTGAACTTCATCTAAAAAAATGTAAGGTGTGCTATTACTTTTTTTAACTGATTCTAAATAAATTTATAATGGTTTAGATCCTAGAGATACACTTTTTATAAATTTTGAGGATCCAAGGTTGGGTGAAGTTTCTTCAACAGATTTAATGAAAATATACGAAGTTTAGATAAAATTGCACCTTCATTAAAAATAGTAGAGAGGTCTTTAAGAAAAGTATATGCGATAGACAACGGACTATCAAACATTATAGGCTTTAGACTTAAAGAAGAATTAGGTTCGTTACTCGAAAATGCAGTACTCATTAATTTAAAAGGAAAAAACAGCATGCAAGAAATATATTATTATAGTGGTAAAAGAGAAGTAGATTTCATTATAGTGCAAGGAAATAATGTAATTGATGCAATACAAGTTACTTGGAGTCTTTCTGATCCATTAACAGAAAAAAGAGAAATAGATGGATTATTAGAAGCTATGAATATATTTAATTTAAACGAAGGTAAAATTATAACGTATGACGAAGAAGGAAATAAAACTTTTAATAATCGAAAAATTAAGATACTAAAAGCATGGAAATGGATGTTAGATCTTTACGACTAATAAAATATTTCAAAATTAATTAAAGAAATTAATAAAATAATTTAAAAAAATTTTGTCGTCTTTTAACATAGCTTATTTATCTTCTGGAGTATGTTCATAAAGAGTTTAAAACTATTCATTTAAATTTGTTGTTGTGTTTGTGAAGGTTGTGCATATTGCTCAGGTAGAGAAAAGAAGGCTATAATAAGAAAGATATTAGCTATTAAAATGATAAAAGCACCTATTAATATGAATGTTAATATTGCTCCTATGAAGTATAATAAGCCTGCAGTTTTAAAATAACTTATATTGAATGTATTACCTGTATCATCTAAGCTTTTTTTAAAGAAATATACTCCTATGATTAAAAGTATTGCACTTACTATTATTAAACCGATGACAAAAGGAATAAGAAAATTGTTGAAAATGCTAAATCCAATGCTGAATAATGAATAAAATGATAAGGATATTCCCAATATTACGAAGATTATTCCATATAGAGCATTATTAAATATAGAGCTATTTTTTGTTTCGTCTGAAATAAATTTTAAGCTAATCAACACAAGTATGTATCCGATTATGCTTATGTATGGTATTAATGCAAGTATCGCTCCTATACCTCCTAATAACTTAGCATCCTTCAAACCTGCCATACTAATCTTATAAATATAATCTTTTTAAATTTAACTTTTAAAAATTAAATGCTTTATTTTTAATGTAATCTAATTTATTGAATAAATCATTAATAGGTTCATTCAACAATTGTAATTATTAGCCGAATTTTATCAGATTTATCCAAAAGTAAAATTTAATCTGATATTATAAAAATCATTTCTAATATAAAATTAGTCTTATTTTATACCTTGATCAGAACAAATTGATTAGTCAAAATATTTTATTAATCTGAGATAAGATGATTCTTTAAATATTATATCTATCTCTAAAATAAGAATTAAAGCAGATTTATAATCTATAATCGGATATAAAATTTTTAATCAGATGGAGATATTAATTTAATATTTATACTCTGAATAGAATAGCTAATAATGGACAAGATTTTTTCTAATAGCTAAATTTTATGAGATCGTTGCTAATTAATACCTTAAGTAGCTATTCCTTCTTAAAGTTCGTTTAATCTCCAGTTATGCGAACTGAATAAAAATACTTTCGGTCAACTCTATTTTTTTATCCTTCAACTAAAACTTTTTCCTAGATAAATTTAAATATTATCTGGTATTACCTAAAAAAGAATTGGCCTTCTGTTTATATAAAATTTATTTTGTTTTAATTGTTAGTAAATTAAAAAAATATATTGTTATTAAAAATGTGTATAAAATATGTATAAAAGGTGTAAGTTTAAATACTAAAATTCATAATATTTTTTGTGGATAAAGCTTATCTTATCAAGGTATATGGACGTGTTCAGAGGGTTGGTTTTAGAAGATTTGCATTAGATATTGCTCAAGAGCTAAAATTAGCTGGTTATGTAAAAAATCTTGAGGATGGTTCTGTTGAATTATTTATACAAGGCGATGAAGAAAAGCTAAAATACTATATAGAAAAGATTCGTAATGCACCACAACCTATTAAAGTTGACAATTTAGTCGTTGAGGAACAATCTTATCGCTCTGAGATAAAATTCTTCAAAATAATATATGGAGAATTACCTGATGAACTTCAAGAAGGTTTTGGATCAATGCAAACAATATTTATGAATTATTGGGATGAATTCAAAGATTATAGAAGCGAATTTAGGGATTATAGAAACGAATTTAAAGATTTTAGGAATGAGTTCAAAGATTTTAGGAATGAGTTCAAAGATTTTAGGAATGAGTTCAAAGATTTTAGGA
>JAFMCU010000028.1 GCA_017857595.1 Thermoprotei archaeon | reverse complement strand
TATAAAACTTTCGTTATTTATATTTTTTCTACTAAAACATTTTATATCCCACTTAAAAAATTGTATTAATAAGATGAAAGATAAATATTTCGATTTAAGCCATACATTTGAACCTAGAATGCCTGTTCCTGATTGGCCAGGAGAGATAAGACAAGAATTCGAACTAATAGAGTTTAAAGTATCAGTCAATAGCGGCATACAAAACATAATTAAGATGAATTTGCATTGTGGAACACATGTAGACGCACCGTATCATTATTATTATAATGGAGCAAAAGTTGATGAGCTTGATATAGATGCTTTAGTAGGAAATGCATACATAGCATATATTCCTAAAGACCCATTAGAGAGTATTTCAGCAAATGAAATAGAAGAATTAAGGAAATTTATTAATAAAAATGATATGCTCTTTATTAGCACTGGTTGGGAAAGAATGTGGGGTAAAAAAGAATACGAAAGTATGTATCCTTATTTTGAACCTGAAGCAGGAAAAGTTATTGTATCCCTTGGCATAAAGGCTCTAGGTATAGATACTCCTGGGCCTGATGCGCCTATAAGAAGTGGTAAGAGAAAAGGAGATCCTTTACACATTGAAATTTTATCCCATGGCATACCAATAATAGAAAATTTAACTAACCTGATTAGTTTGGCAAATAAAAAAGTATATGTATATGCTTTTCCAATAAAAATAAAAGGCGCCTCAGGTTCTCCTGTACGCGTTATAGCTAAAATATAAAGTGAAAGAATATATAAGAACTGAAAAGTTTTTAGTTTTAACAAGCATCGATAATGTAGGTGTAGCGTTACAAGATTTAAAAGAAGGGGAAAAGGTTCATATAAGAGAAAAAGAAGTTATCATAAAGGAAAAAATCGAATTCGGACATAAGTTTGCTATAAAAGATATAAAGAAAGGAGAAAAGATAGTGAAATTCGGTGAAATAATTGGTGAAGCCATCAAAGATATTTTTGAAGGTCAGCATGTACATATACATAATATTAAATCTCTAAGAGCAAGGAGAAATGAGTGATATAACAGGATATTGGAATGCAGATGGTAAAGCTGGAATCAGAGCAAAAACTATAATATTAGCCTTGAATTCCTTTTGTAGCAAAACTGTCAATAGCATTACTTCAATAATAAAAAACACTGTCGGTATCACACATCCATTTGGCAGGAATGAAACAGGAATAAACAAAATTAGATTAGAAAAGAACTTAATAGGAATTCCATTAAATCCTAACGTATATAATGTTTTAGTAGTAGGATATGATTCTTCTTCAACTGAGTCATATTTAAGAAACTTAAAAAGTAAAACCAAAAAAAGAATAGAATATATCAATGTTCTAGAATTAGGTACAATCGATGCAATAAAAGAAGGTTGCAAACTGGCCCTTGATTTGGTAGAAGAAGCTTCTGAAGCTAAAAGAGAAAGTATTGATTGGTCAGATTTAATTGTAAGTGTTAAATGTGGAGGAAGTGATGCTACATCAGCACTTGCATCAAATCCAGCAGTAGGCTATGTTGTAGATAAAATTATAGATTTAGGTTCAACTGTTATATTTTCTGAAACAACTGAAATTATAGGTGCTGAACATATGCTTGCTAAAAGGGCAATCAATGATGAAGTTGCAAAACTTATTATTCAAGCTGCAAAAAATAATGAAATGCAAGCTTTATTAAGTGGTGTTGACTTAGTTGGCACAAATCCAGTTCCAGATAACATTAAAGGAGGCATTTCTACAATTGAAGAAAAATCATTAGGTGCTATACTTAAAACTGGAACAAAACCAATAAATGGCTTTCTAGAATATGCAGAAACACCAAAATTTAAAGGATTATTTTTTATGGACTCACCTTCAGCAGCAACAGATGTTATGACAGCAATGGTTTCAGCTGGTAGTCAATTGATATTATTTTCTACTGGAAATGGTAATCCGGTTGGAAATCCAATAAGTCCTGTAATAAAAATAACTGGAAATCCAAAGACTATAAATAGGGTTAAATATCATATAGATGTTGATATAAGCGAGCTACTTACTGGAAGAATTACTCTAGAAGAAGCAGGCAATAAAATATATAATTATATGATACGAGTGATAAATGGAAAACTTACTAAATCTGAGATTATTGGGCACGAAGAAATAGGGTTAATACCAGCAGGTCTGTAATATGAAAAAGGCTAAAATAATTAAATTTGGCTCCCCTTTAATGATTGTTGAAGAAGATGAACCAACAAAAATACCTTATAATTATGCAAAGGTTAAAATTGTTGCAAATGGCATTTGCGGAACAGATGTAAAATTAGCATATGGGGAAGGGCTTCGCCCTAATTTGCCTCTTGTACCGGGACATGAACCTGCAGGAATAGTAATAGATATGAATACAGAAGAAAAAGAATTTTTGGAAATTAAAGGTAAACAAGTTGTAATATATCCTCATTTAAGTTGTGGCAATTGTGAAAATTGTATAACGGGAAAAGAAAATATATGCTTGAATATAAAAGGCTCTCTAGGTATTAATGTGGACGGAGCATTGCAAGAATACATAGTGCTGCCATTAAGAAATTTAATACCTTTGCCTTCCAATGTAGGTATAGAAGAAGGGGCATTAGCCGGTGGTGTCGTTTCAGTTCCATTACATGGAATAAGAGAAATTGGTGATTTGGTTGGTAAATATGTATTGGTGATTGGTACAGGGGGATTAGCTTTTGCAGCAATACAGATTCTTAAATATGGTGGAGCTTACGTTGTAACTGCAGGAAGAAAACCAGAAAAACTACAAATTGCTTTGAATTTAGGATCCGATGCAATAATTGATACTAATGAAGATTATATAAGCAAAGCTAGAGCATTAACTCCTTTAGGAAAAGGTTTCGATGCTGTAATAGATTTAGCAGGATCATCAATAGAAGTTTTAAGATCTATCAAAACATTAAAAAGGGGTGGATTATTTATAATGATAGGATACTCAGCTGAACAATTAAATCTAGATTATTCTAAAATTGTCTTAGATGGTATAAAAATTTTTGGTTCAAGATCATACACAAGAAAAGATTTAAAAGATAGTCTAAAACTAATATCTGAAGGAAAAGTAAAACCTTTAATTACTGAAAGATTTGGCTTATATGATATTAACAAAGCAATCAGTTTAGTCAAAGAGGGAAAATCGGTAGGAAGAATAATAATAAGAATTGATAAAAGTAACTAAATTTAAATTGGCGATTTAGGAGGATGGACAAAATAATTCCAGATAATTTTCCATTCCTTTAAAATGAAAGTAGAAATTCCTAGTTTATAGTAAGGTTCTTCCATAGCTATGTTTCTTGCTTCATCCAATGTATCAACTTCCCAAAGCAAAAAGGAGCCTGAGTCATCACTCATCCTACCTGCTAATTTTAATTTTCCTTTTTCAGCCATTTTTTTTAGATATGTTCTATGAATTTTTTGTTCTTCCTCGTTTGGTAATCTTAAAAATAAGACTATTTGAAGAACATACATAAGTATTAAATTTGAACTATATATTTATATTTTTAATTTAAACTTCTTAGATATCGTATAAAATATATAATCAAAGATATTTGATTTTTTATATATAATTATATAATTATTTGAAAATCTATACATATCATATTCTGGTCTATAGTTTAATTTTATTTTACTTCTTATCAAATCGATCGGTTGATCTAACGTCCTTGTGGGTTTAAACCTTTGTAATTTATCTTGATTATTTCTAATTATGATTTTGGCATTTGGTAATATTTGAGTCATAAAATTTATTATTTCTTTAGGCGTATATACAACCCATGCGTACATTGCAAACTTTTAATAAGTGGAATTTTAATTGAACCGCTAACCTTACTGCTTTTACGACATCTTTTACATAAACTAATTCGCTAACCCAAGAATTTATAAATGCTTTTTTACCCTTAAGGACGTCCTCTACCATCTCCATAATCATATTTGTTCTTTCACCTCCACCTTTACCTAACCAAGGTCCAAAAACACCAGTAGGTCTTAAGGAAATTAAAGAAACTAAACTAGTAAATATTAAATAACTAAAAATTTGTTTTTGCTTATTTATTTTAAAATTCGTATTCAGCTTTCAATTTATAACCAAAGCCTGGCATTTCGTTAACAGTGACTACACCGTTCTTAGCGTATAGAATTGATGAAGGTTCGTCTAATAGTTGAAATAGAGTAGCTCTTAAATAATTATCTGGTGGTACATATTCTATCCACATTGTATTTGGCTTAGCAGCTACTAAATGTGCACTTTCCACCGGAGCTAAATGCGGAGATACTTGAACGTCATAAGCTTTTGCTAATGACCAAACATTTAACCATTCAGTTACACCGCCTACAACATATACATCTGGCTGAACTATATCTACTAGCTCATTTTCTATTAGGATTTTGAAATCATAAATAGTAAAGTGTTGTTCACCTGCAGCTATCTTTATATCAGTACTTTTCTTTATTTTCTTATAGCCTTCCAAATTATCAGGATGTACAGGTTCTTCAACCCAGTACAAATCATACCTTTCCCAACGTTGTAACATTTTTAAAGCAAGCTCAGTTGTATAGCTACCATTTAAATCTACCATCAATTTAATATCAGGACCTATAGCTTCTCTTACTTTCTTTATTCTTTCAGTAGCTTCTTCTGGTGTCACTGCAGTTAGCGTACCCCTAATTTTAACTGCCTTAAATCCTTTTGAAACTAATTCTTTCGCTTTATTTGCTAGTTCATCAGGACTAAGCTGATATGCAGTATTTGCATATGTTGGAACAACTTTTCTGTACCCACCTAATAATTGCCAAATGGGCTTATTGGATAGTTTTCCAAGTATATCCCATAAAGCTACATCTATTGTACTTATTGCTTGCAATATTAAACCTCTTCTTCCCCATCTTGTAGTCTTTATAAATAGTTCTTCCCATATAGCTTCAATTGATGTAGGATCCTTACCAATTATTATATTACCCAGTATATTTTCAATTAAAGGTTGAACAACAGTTGTTAAACTTTCACTTTGTGAAAATTGAAATAACTCTGGTAAAATAGCTATGCCAGTAACATTTTCATCCGTGTCTATTTTAACTACTAAATAGTCCATAGATTTACCAAAATCATGTGCTGATACATTTCCTTTTACTAACTTAGTTTTTATTTTAGTTATCTTTGTCATGTTATTTTTCTAATTTCATAGGTATATATGAAGGTATCAGATCCGGTACAAATGATTTATCTGGTTGTACAACCAGCCACAATATACCACCCATGAAAGCACCGGCTGCTACAAAAGTCAATGCAGCAGGCCAACCATAATAAACAACAATCGTACCCGTTACTATAGGCACTATTGCTCCAATAATGTTCGCAATCGTATTTAGCCATCCTGAATAAGAACCTGAATATTTTCCTGCTATTCTAGGTGTAATGGCGAATGATAAAGATAACTCTGGTCCCATAAATCCAAGTCCAAAAGATAAAAATATGACAGCGAGAATTGGTGAGGAAACAAATGCACCTAACAAAATGAATATCCCTGATAGGAAAAAGCTAATTGAATCTGGTAATGCATGAGCTTTAAACAATGTTGCACCTCTCTTTATAGCTCTATCCATAAAATAACCTGATAGTATGCATGCTACAAGTAAAAATGCCCAAGGTAATGAAATCGCAAGAGATAAGGATGATGCCGTAAAACCTCTATATCTTTCTAGATATAATGGCAAAAAGGTCAAAAATGCATATAGTGGAAAATTTAGAGCAGCATGCGTGAAACCCCACGCCCAAAATCTTCCTGATTTTAACAATTTGTTCCACGGAGCATATTCTTTTATATTTTTACCTCTTTGATCGGGATTATCAAAACTTGAAACGATGAGTCCAACCTCTTCTTTTGATACAAACCTGTTATTTTCAGGCATATCGGTTATTAATACATATAAAGCAGCGGCAATGATAAATCCTATTATACCGAATATTATAAAAATCCATTGCCAACCTAAAGCATACATTATTGATGCTGCTATATAAGACCCGACTAAACCCCCTAAAGGAATGCCAATAATAGCAATCCCCCAACCTGTTGTAAACTCATCCTTTCTTAACCATCTTCCGAATAAATTAGATACACCTGGGAATAAAGGCGCTTCACCAAATCCAAAAAGGAATCTAATTATTAAGAATGAAATGTAACTAGAACCCAATGCCGTTAACATGGTAAATAAGCTCCAATATGTAAAAGCCGCTGTCAATACTCTCTTTGGTCCAAATCTTTCAGACCAAACTCCCCCTGGTATTTGTAATATTGAATATCCAATAAAAAATACAGTGCTTATAGCTCCAATCTGTGCCGTATTAAGATTAAAAATTTTTGTTATTTGTATTGCGGCAACACCTATGTTTATTCTATCCATGTAACCTATAAAAACCAAAAGGAAACCAAATAAGACAGCTAAATAACGTCCTCTCACGAAAATCTAATAGAAACATATAAATATCTCTTTATATGTTAACATGTTAACATATTTATTTAAATTACTCAACGAATAGTAGTCGAATATATTTCATCAATATTCTCCTTTCAAAATCAGAAATTATTTTTGACAAATATGCTTTTGATACATTAATTTCTTTACTTATCTCTGACAGTTTAATTTTCTTCTCTGGATTAAAGTAACCCAACTTGTATATATCGAATAAAATTTGATATTTTTTACTATTTATTCTTTCTTTTAGTTCAAATATTTCTTCAATGAATTGATTTAACTCGTCTTTAAGAATAAGAGGGAAAGTAAAAACTTGATGTTTTAATATTATAGTTTCAGGGAGTTCTTTTAAGATGTCTATAAAACTATAAGCGCTAGTTTGATTTTCAAATATAATGTTCCAAATTTCTATCCCGTTATTAACTAATGTTGGATACAATCTAACACATTTGTGGGTGAATGAGTTATAATACAACCCTAATATTGTATTTTTTATAATCATTTGAAAAATTTTTTCTTCAGGTGAACTTTTTATTATTCTGAAATTACTTCTAAAGCCTTCATTCAACAAGAATTTAAATTTGAAACTATTATCTTCTGATTTAACCCATTTTAAAGTAACAACTTTGAACTTAGAGAATAATTTTTTACTTATAGGTTTAGATTCAAGTATCTCAAAATTCGTATTTAATTTCTCTGAAATGTTACTTATGACGCAATCATCTTGATGAAGTTTAATATTCAATATATGCAAGTTGTGGCTTTCTCTAAAGAAGTAATAGTTCATATTGAAAAAATTATAATATCTATAATATTTATTAATAATGTATATCGCCAAAAATTTCTATCCGAAGAAATTAGAAATAAAATATTATTAGAAAATCCTAAATCAACTTTTAGATTATAAAATGAGTAATGAAGAAAATTGGTATTTTATTTGCGAAACTAATGAGGTGAATTACAAACATTTTAAAATTGTTAAAATAAACAATCTTGAGGTCGGGATAATAAAAGTTGGAAATAATGAATATAGAGTATATAAAAATTCATGTCCTCATAGATTAGGACCTATATGTAAAGGCACAATTTCAGGAACATTTTTACCATCTAAACAAGGCGAATTTATTTACGACCTAGAAGGAAGAATTATTAGATGTCCTTGGCATAGATATGAATATTACATATATAGTGGTAATATTTTATATAGTGATTTGAAGTTGAAATTAAAATCGTACGAATATAAAATAATAAAAAATAAAATATTTATAAAATTAAAATAAAAAATTTATTCTTTTTTTGAAAATATTTTTTCTATTATTTCGTTGGTATAACCTTCTAAAAGTCCTCCTTTTAATGTTTTCTGATATTTAGGTATAACCCAGTATTTCATTAGCAATAAATAAATTGGTGCTGCTACAAAGAAACCAACATATGTAGACATCGCAGAAATTATGTCATGATATGGCAAGTATGGGAATAATGCTACGAAGGATCCCACGATTGTAGCTATGACTGCAGCAGGATTTACACCTTTCCAATATCTAAATTCACCATTGGGTAAATAAAGTTGTCTTACATCAATCTTAAACCTTCGTATAATTAGATAATCAAAGAATACAACACTAACTATCGGAGCCAAGACTCCGCCATAAAATCCTAACCAACCTACCAAGAAGCCAATAGCATTACTGTATAGTGCCCAAGCCTGCAGAAGGGCAGCTATAAGTAATGAAATAAGTGCTCCTTTCCAGAAATTGAGTTTGCCAGGATATAAATTTGATAAATCATAGGCAGGTGGAATAAGATTTGCTTGAACATTTACTGTGTATGTTGCATATCCTAACAATAGTAATAGCGTTATCTGCATCCATGCAGGCGCAGGTATTATTGTACTTAACAATATTGGATCATAAATTGGTTTACCAAAAGCTTTATATGCTGCGGCAGTGCCCATTAAGCCGTATAAATTTATCACTATATAAAATACGATAACGGTTAATTGGCTTAATATTTGAACCTTTTGAGACTTAGCGAATCTTACAAGATCTGGCATACTCATAGATATAGTAATGACATCAGCCAAAACAGCATTCATAAATATTAAGGCAACAATTGTTGTTGTTAAGCCATCAGGAGGAGGTATTGAAATCGACCAAACACCTGCCCAATCCCAACCTGTCAATGCCATTAATTCTAAAAATAGAAATGTAAATGATCCTATAGCAATTGGTATATTTGCATAGAATACATACTTAACAGCTCTTTGTGATACAGCAACTTTTGATACATACATTAAGACTCCTTGGAGAATGAATATTAAGATAAAAGTTGCTATAAATAAAGAAGGGTTCAATTGGTACATCGCTAAAGGTCCTGCAGCAGCAATTTTGCTAAGTTCCTCTACTCTTCCTGTTAGAATTAAATATATACCATCCGTTATTTCTGTGAAAACATATGTTTGTATACCAAACCATCCAAGCGCAATTATACCTCGTATAGTAGAAGCTATCCAAGCACCATAAACACCCCATCTCATTCTTGTTAATTGAGGTTCTGCTAATCCATATCTTGCTGCTGCGTGTGATTGAACTACTATGAGTATATAAAGCAATAATATTGATATCGTTGATACAGCTAAACCAAATCCTACAGTTAATCCAAGTGTTACAGCTGCACCAGCGACAGCAAAAGGAGCAGCATCGAATATAACGGACCAATTTCCTACATAGCTCCAGTAGCCCCAAGTACGTCCAGACTTTGATATCGGATGGAAATCTTCACCCCAGAGTAATTTATGCTCTGGATATTTTTTATGAAGTTCAACAATACCTGTTTTTGGATCGTATTTGACTTCTTCAACAACCTCTTCAACTTCTTTTGTTTCTGCCATCTTACCCACCTACAGCTAAACTTATAATTGTCTTTTTCAGAACTTCAACTCCTTTATGACAGTAGTCCCAATCAGTCCATTCTTCCGGTGAATGACTAATACCTCCTTTGCTAGGTACAAAAATCATACCGATTTTAGTTAACCTAGCAACATTTTGTGCATCATGACCAGCTCTGCTAGGCATTACAATATAAGAATAATTCAAGCTCTCTACTGCAGATTTTATAGTTTCAACGACTTCATTTGAGCAAGGTACAGGATTCGCAGCTTCATTTATACTATATACCAATTCAACTCCTTCTTCTTTAGCATACAATTCAGCTTCTTTTACTATAGCTATTGCAGCTTGATCAAGTTCATTCCTATCTAATGACCTTATATCCATGTTAACAACAACCTCTTTTGGAATAGCGTTAACAACGTTAGGTGTCACTTTAATTACTCCTGCAGTGCCAACCATATCTTTATAGTTTAATACAATTCTTCTTAGAGCTAGTATGCTTTTAGCAGCTGGAACTGTTGCATCTTTTCTTAAGTTCATTGGAGTTGTTCCTGCATGTGATTGTTGACCTTTAAAAGTAAGATATACCCACCTAATACCAACAATGCCGTTTACAACACCTATTTCTTTCTTGACGCTTTCTAGAATTGGACCTTGTTCAATGTGCAACTCAACATAATTCTTTATTTGAAAATCAAATTTTTCAACAACTTTACTT
>JAFMCU010000027.1 GCA_017857595.1 Thermoprotei archaeon | reverse complement strand
ATATATACAATGCATTTTATATAAGTCAATATCCAATGAATTATAACACAAAAGAATATATTTCTAATTTAACTATATATTGGATAAATTCTTATTATAACTATAATTTTGTTAATGGTTGAATAGGATTAAATTTATAAACATCTTTTAATGACATATTTTAATATAGATTTAATATCTTACATTTAAAGATATACATTGAACAAGATAGGAAAAATATGAAACAATATAGTATCAACGATTCTTAAAAATTTTGATTATAAGCTTTATTGTACATTCATATTATAATTATTTTTAAAAAATATAAATAATTAAATAAGTGATTATTCTATGAACAACTAAGACAAGATTTTTTCTATTTTATGAACTATTTTCTTTGCAATTTCTACGGCATTTTTAGCTTCTTCTTCAGAAACTCCTTCTCCATAATCAGCTCTCTTTCTTAGTATATATAGTAAGCTTAATAATTCCGCTTCAATTTTTAATCCTTTATTTGCAATAGAATTAGCGAGTTTATCATCTCTTCTAGGTATTTGTTCATTAAAACTTTTCAAGAATGTCTCAGCTGCCATTCTGCTTGAGAAATATGAAGCTGAAGTTGCTTTGTTGAAGCATCCTATCTCCAAATCTTTTTCAGCCTCCTTTAATATTTCTTTTGAACGTTTCAATGACATCTTTCTCTTCTTCAGTAGCTATGTAAGGACTTATAACAGCTTTATCTTCAAATTTCTTTTCAACTTCTCTTTTAATTCTTAATATTTCCTTTATATATTCAGTATTAATCTCTTTAAGAACGATTAATACATTACTTTCATAAATTCTTTCAGTAGGTATAATAACTTCTAAAATAAAAGGCAATTTTTTTATTTCTGATTCAAAGTTTTCCAAAGCTAATTTACTGTTTTCTTCATGCTCAGGTTGACTTTTTAAAAACGTTTCAATGACATCTTTCTCTTCTTCAGTAGCTATGTAAGGACTTATAACAGCTTTATCTTCAAATTTCTTTTCAACTTCTCTTTTAATTCTTAATATTTCCTTTATATATTCAGTATTAATCTCTTTAAGAACGATTAATACATTACTTTCATAAACATTCTGTTCTTGCTCATCTAAAGCTACAAATCCTATTAATTTGTCTTCAAACTTTTTTACTAATTCCTGCAAATACTGAAGTATTAAATAATTCCATATATCTTTCTTTACGAATGTTATCATCGTTAATTTATATTTAATTATTTTATTTGCAAAAATTGTATAATAAATTAATTGATTTGTTGATAATGCTCATAATACATATTTGCATAACCGTAATTTCATGCAAAATCTCCGTTTACTAGAGCTTTCTCAAATTTTACGATAATTGAATAACTGACTTCATCCCTGACCTAAAGTGCGAGTCTTTCAAATATAAGTAAACATCTTTAGCTTTTAAGAACATTCTTTGTTATTTAATGCACTAATAATTTTCCATAATTTTGTTCGTTTATCATCCTATTATTTTCAAAAAGATATATGAATTACTACATTTTTTCGGAATTTTTTGTTTCATCTGAATTATGATAAATTTTTCTTCATAATTATTTTTTATTATCCATATTAGAGTTGGGAAATGGCTAAAAGTTTTGTATGTTGCTGCTTTAGAGAGTTTGCACATAACACTGGTAATACATTTATTATGTACCTGAAGATATTTGGTCTTTAGATACAGAAAAATTTAATCTAGGAAATATTTGGATCAGCAATTAGAATTAAAATAACTAAGTGCATTAAAAATATTATATTTTTTAGCTTTGAAAATTAAATATTAGTGTGTTTCTTACAAAAGATGAAGAGGAAGCCTTAGAAGGCAAATATGGAGATGCAATAGCGATAGCATATAAAATTTTGGTTGCAATTGGAGAATCTACAGAAGCAGATAGATTAATCCCTATTGAGTGGTCTCATGTTGCAGGCGTTAATTATAATACTATAGGAGATGCAGGATTGAAGTTTTTAGAAGACCTGAGTAAAAAAGACGCAAAAGTTAAAGTTAAAACAACATTAAACCCTATGGGTTATGATCCAAATAAGCCTAGAAATTTAAAAAGCGAATTTATCGAAAAACAACAAAGAATAATAAACGCTTATAGAAAAATGGGTATAGAGAATTCTTTTACATGTATACCCTATGAAGTATATCAATTACCTAAAAAAGGAACAAATGTGAGCTTTGCAGAGAGTAATGCTGCTATATATTCAAATTCTATATTGGAACTAAAAACGAATAAGGAAAGTGCACTTAGTGCATTAGCTAGTGCGATAACAGGTAAAAGTATTTACTCAGGATTAAGATTGGAAGAAAATCGTGTGCCTAAAATAAATATAAATGTTAAACATCAGATTAAATCGGAGCTGGATTTTGCTCTATTAGGATATTTTGCTGGAAAAATTAACGAAATGTCGATTAATTTTTCTTTTGAAAGTGGTATTGATCTAAATGATTTTAATATAAAGCCATTGTGTGCAGCTTTAGGAACTTCTGGCTCCACAGGAATGTTTACAATTAATAAAAAAGATAATTATGTAGAAAACTTCGATTTTACTCAAGAAGACGCAAAAAGAATGAAGGATGAAATTACTAACGCTGATAAAGGAGATTTAATAGTATTTGGCAGCCCTCAACTTGGAATCAAAGAACTTGAAATTCTTAATAGTTTAATAAATAAAGGAAATAGAAAGTTCAAAAAAAGATGCATAATATTCTGCGCAAGAGAGGTCTATAATAAAGCTAAAAAGAAAGGATACATTGATAATCTAGAAAGAGCGAATGCAGAAATATACTGTGATTCCTGTTCTTGCTTAACACCTTTAGTAAACAGAAACGAAATCGATTCGGTAATAACAAATAGTGTCAAAGCAGCGTATTACTTAAGAAATTGGAATAAAGTAAATGTAAGTCTTAAGAGTATGAAAGAGATTGTGAACGAAGAATGCATATAAGTTGTAAACCAATTGTAAAAGGTATTGCTGAAGGAGAATTACTCTTAAGCACCAAATCTATTAATTTATTAACTATTACCGACGAAGGTATTATTAATGATTCTAGCCATCCATTAAATGGAAGAAGCATAGCTGGAAAAATATTGGTATATCCTAATGCTATTGGTAGTAGTGTAGGAGCTTATAAATTATATTCATTAAAAATAAACAACACTTCTCCTAAGGCTATTATTTGCAAAAATTCAGACCTAATAACAGCTTCTGGATGCGCTATTGCTAACATACCTTTAGTGAAATGTGATTATGAAAAATATAATTATTTTAAAGATGGAGTTGTAGTAATAGTTGACGGATACAATGGATTAATTAAATTTTTGATTTAGCGCTTTTATATTTTCTTCAAAATAAATTTAAAACTTTATATACAGGATTATTTTTGATTCAAAAACTTTGAAATATAAACTTCTTACCATGTCAAGTTATTTAAGCTAAGATGGCCTAAAGGAAAATTTTATCTTGAAGTCTATATGATTAAGTTAAGAAGAGAATTTACTTAGTTATTTATGATAAATATATATAAACATTATTTTTTAATAGTTTAAAAGATGAAAGAATACGAAGGATATTAGATATAGGCATAAAAGTATACTATAAGGTAATAGAACCAGATGTTATTAAGGCTAAGCTTTTAACTCTCCATGGTGGTCGTGGTGCATCACATGATTATCTATTACCTTTAAAAGATCTAGCTAATTGGGGCATACAAGTATTTTTTTACGACCAACCAGGATGTGGAAGATCTGATGAAATGCCAATTGATTTAAGTAATGTAACGATTGATTATGTTGTAGAAGATGTTGAAAGAGTAAGAAGGAAATTATTCAATGATGATGAAAAAATATTTCTTTATGGTTCTTCTTATGGTGGATTTTTAGCTTTAGCTTATGCTACAAAATACCAAAAATATCTTAAAGGATTAATAATTTCTGGAGGATTAGCCAGCGTTCCATTAACAGTCCAAGAAATGCACAGATTGATAAATGAATTGCCAGAAAAATATAAAAATCTCATCTTAAATAATGAGTTTGATAATCCTGAATACCAAAAGGCAGTTGAAGAGTTTTATAGAAGACATCTCTTAAGATTAGATAAATATCCTGATGAAGTTCTAATATCACTTAAATATGCTGAACAAAGAAATGTCTATAAAATTTTGAATGGACCAAATGAATTCACAATAACTGGTGTAATAAAAGATTGGGATATAACTGATAAGATAAGTATAATTCAGATTCCTACGCTTATAACTGTAGGTGAATATGACGAAGTAACTCCAAAAGTAGCTGAAGAAGTTCATAAACGAATTAAAAACTCAAAGCTAGTCATCTTTAAAAATTGTTCTCACATTACAATGTAGGAAGATAGAGAGAATTATAACAGAACAATTGCAGAGTTTATTTTATCGAATATTTAACGTGTTTCAACATAATAAGATATGAATTCTTTTTTAGAATTGCTGAGTTTATCAGTTTTTAAAGATTAAAACGATTCAAAATATTTAACTGGCAATGCAGATATTGTAAAGATTATAAATTTTAATTAATTTATACAAGAAATAGAGCAAAGCGAAGCAATTAATAGAATTTATGAAATTTACTATAGTTAAGCAAAAACCGAACCAGCCATAAATAATACTGTAAGAAATAATAGAATTAAACCTGTAATTCCTAGCTTATGCAAAGTATTTAATAGTTTGTAATAAGAATCTTTTGAAAAATTATAATTTTCTTAAATAGAAAGTTAGTATTTGAAGAAATATAATATTTATTATGTATTAAAAAACAATAAATCTTTTTATGTAATTAAAAATTAATCTTTTTAATTATTAGCTTTTAAAGTTTTAAAAAAACATGATCTATTACCTGTATGGCATGCTGGACCTTTAGATTCTACTAAGTAAATTAATGCATCGTTGTCGCAATCAACTCTAATCTCTATAATTCTTTGATAATTTCCAGAAGTTTCTCCTTTAAGCCATAATGATTTTCTTGAACGACTCCAGAAATGCGCTAAGCCCGTTTCAATGGTTTTTTCCAATGCTTCTTTATTAGTATAAGCAAGCATTAAAATTTCTTTTGTAGCATAATCTTGAACAACTACAGGAATTAATCCATTTTCTTTTTGAAAATCTAAATTTTCTAATTTTATTTCTTCAATCATGGTAATCTTACATTAATTCCCTTCTCAAATAAATACTTTTTAACTTCAAGTATCGAGATTTCATTATAATGAAATATTGAAGCAGCAAGAACTGCATCAGCATTAGCATGCTTTAAGACTAGATAAAAATCATTTAGTTTACCAGCTCCACCACTTGCTATAACAGGAATGTTAGCATTAGCAGTAATCATTTTAATTAAGTTTAAATCATAACCTTCTTTTGTTCCATCCTTATCTATAGAGGTTAGTAATATTTCACCTGCACCAAGAAGCTCAACTTTTTTAGCCCATTCTAAAACGTCAATTCCTGTAGGATTTTTACCTGCATAAGTATATACTTCATATCCAGATTTTGTTTTCAACGTCTTTTTAGCATCTATAGCTATCACAACACATTGACTACCATAAATATCAGCTAACGTAGATATAATCTTAGGATTTTCTACTGCTGCGGTATTAATTGATATTTTATCAGCACCGCTTCTAAGAATCATATGTACATCTTGAATACTTTTTATTCCACCTCCAACTGTAAAAGGTATGTCAATGTTCTCGCCTATTTTTCTAACTACATTAATAATAGTTTCTCTTCTTTCAACAGTAGCTGTTATATCCAAAAAGATGAGTTCATCTGCTCCTTCATCCCTATATTTTAAAGCCATTTCTAAAGGATCACCAACATCTCTAATATCTCCAAATCTTTTCCCTTTTACAACCCTTCCTTTATCAACATCCAAACAAGGAATTACTCTTTTATATAAGCTCATGTTTATAAAACAGAAAGTTCTTCTTTCGATATCCTGTTTTCATATATTGCTCTTCCTATTATTGCTCCCTTAAAGCCAAGCGATTTTATTTTAATCAGATCATCGATCGACCTTATGCCTCCTGCTACGTAAACATGGTTTATAATTTCTTTTTTAATGTTCTTATAATAGCTTTCATCAAAACCATTCAATGTTCCATCATGTTCAATATTAGTGGATATAAAATTTTTGAATCCTAAATTAAATAGCTTTTCGATAATATATTCTAATTTTAAGTTTGTAAGTTCTTTCCAACCTTTAATCTTTATAATGCCGTTTGAATGATCTAAAGCAATTACTACTCTGTCAAAATTATTTAAAGACAATTCTTTGCCAATATTTTTGTTTTCAAATACGATTGAACTTAATACGACTCTGTCCGCATATTCTAAAACCTTATTCATATACTCTATATTTCTAATTCCGCCACCTACTTGAATAGGAATTTGAACGTTTTTCGCAATTTTTTTAATAATTTCGAAGTTGCTTTTTTTGTTGAATATATTGTCTAAGTCTACAATGTGTAAACCGTGAATTCCAGAATTTTGAAAGCTTATCGCTGTTTTTACAGGATTATTGCTATAAACTATTGAATTAGAAGGGTCTCCCCTAATCAACCTAACAACTTTACCGTTCAGTAGATCAATAGAAGCCCAGATTTCCATCTTATCTCTTTATAAAGTAGAGGAAATTTTCAAGTATTTTTCTACCTATTATGCCTGATTTTTCTGGGTGAAATTGAGTTCCGAATAAATTTTCTTTTTCAATAACTGAAGGAAACATAATGCCATAGTGAGTTATGCCTTTTATAATTTCACTATTTTCAGGTAAAGGATAATATGAATGAGCGAAATATGCCCAAATTTTACTTTCAATATTTGATAAAAGGATAGTTTCGCCATTTGGATAAATTATGTTCCAACCCATATGTGGAGCTTTAACATTTTTAGGAAATCTTACAACTTTGCCTTTAAGTATGCCCAATCCTTGACCATCACCTTCTTCGCTTTTCTCAAATAAAATTTGAAGACCTAAACATATTCCTAAAACAGGTATACCTTCATTCACTACTTTCAAAAGTTCATCTTTTATATGATTAATGATTGAAGACGCCTTTATAAAATTTCCAACGCCCGGTAAAACTATAGCGTTATAATTAGTTAATTTTATTTCATTAGAAGCTACATTGACACTAACATTTAATCTTTTAAAAGCGCATATTAAACTATATATATTGCTAGCTCCGTAATCTAAGATTGCAATTTCCATTTTAACTTTCTATTTCTTCAAGAGGCATGATAAGCTGTGATTCATGCAGAATTAAACCTTGAGCTAACTTTCTTAACTTAGGCAATATCTTTAGATAATCATTCCTATCAATTACTGTGTTTATTGCATACCATCCTTTTTTTGAAAGAGGACTTATTGTTGGGGCCTTTAATGCAGGAAGTACTCTTAAGAGTTCATCTAAATTTTCTTCTTTTACATTCATAAAGACATGTAACTTTTTCTTACTTTCTATAACTCCTTTAAATTGTGCTACGATATCGAATATTTTCTCCTTTTTTTCTGAATTGTTTAAAGAATCTTTATTAGCTATTAATGTTGCGGAAGATTTAAGAATAATATCTATTGGTTTTAATCCATTTTGTTCCAAGGTTGTTCCAGTTTCAGTTATGTCAGCAATTGCATCAGCTTCTTCAGGGGGCTTCGCTTCAGTCGCTCCAAAAGAAAGATAAATGTGAACTAAATCATTATCACCTATGTTCCACCAAGGCGTTATAATTTTTGGCTTTTTGTTACCAAACAATTTTTTGTAATTTGGTAGTGAAGAAATAAATTTGGAAACTAGATATGGATATTCTGTTGAAATTCTAGTTATTTTATTCGAATTAAACTGTTGATAAATAAATTCGTTAAAAGAGCTAACATTTATAAATTTAGGTACAGCTATCACTAGACTTACATTGCCATATTCAAGATTTAACAATGCTTTTACATTAGCACTCGTTTCTTGAACCCAATCTAAGCCTGTGATGCCTATATCATATAAACCTTCTGCTACATAGATAGGAATTTCCTGAGGTCTCAATATCTTCAATGATAAATCAGGATCGTTAGTAATTGGTCTATAACTTCTTTCTTTTCCATAAATATTGAACATGGCTTTTTCAAGAAATTCATATGTTGCCTTTTCCAAAGATCCCTTAGGAATTGCTAGCTTTATCTTAGACATTTTTACCAACTCCTTTTAATGTAAAATTTCTGATAACTTGGATTCTTAGAATGGAATAGAATAGGTTATTTTTATTCCTTGTTCTCTTTATTATGAACTATATCACCTGCCATTGGATATTAATTTTTATCAGGTAGTATTTAAATATTTTTAAATTATATACCTTTAACACCAACTGTCGTTCCTTTTCTAAATTCATTCCTTTCGAAACACATTTTCAATGCTTCACCTAGCGCTCTAAACACAGACTCCCATATATGATGAGGGTCTTCTCCTTCTTTTATATTAACATGTAATGTGCATTTAGCTCCATTTGAAAATCCACTTAGGAAGTTCTGAAGGTCAACGGTAAGCATATCTTCAACCCTTTCAAATTTTTCCTTCGCTAAGTGTTTTATTTTAAGATAAGGTCTTCCTTCAAAGCTAACAATAACTTCTGCTTTAGCTTCATCTAAAACGCTTATTCCAAATCCATTTCCATTTATTCCTTTGAAATAATTTCTTTTCAATAATTCATAGAAAGCTCTTCCTATTGTTATTCCCGAATCTTCAGCTATCACATGCGTTAATTTATAAGCGTTTTCAAGAGAAACATCGATACTTATATTAAATCCCGACCTCCATGATATTGTTTCAATCATGTGATTTAAGAAATTTAATGAAGTGTTAATCTTCTTTTTTAAGTTTAAATCTCTTTCTCCTTTGTTCAAATTTACAATAATTTGAGATTCTCTAGTCTTTCTTATTAAAGATATATCATTTTCATTTATATGCAATATATATACACCTTCATCATCGAATTTCAAATCCTCTACAATTACTCTATCTAAAGCTGAAAGAGCATGTGCATAAAATCCTTCGTACTTAGCTAGCAATTCAATGTGTCTTTTATATTTATTCAAACCTTCATTTGTGACATATATAATTGAAGATCTTTTTTGAAAATCTCTAACACTTAAAGCAGACATGCTTTTTGCAAAACCTGATGTTGGCAATATAGAATTTGGTCCTGCAATATAATTCGCTGCAGAAATAGGCGTATTTGGGCCTATCAATATTTCACCAGCGTTCTTAATTTTATCAAGAAAACTAAATGGATTATTAACATCTAAAACCAAGTGTTCTGGAGCAAATTCATTGCAAAAATCAATAGCAGCTTCTAAATTTTCAAAAATAATAGCTCCACCTATATTGTTAAGCACTTCTATTATATAGCTTTTCCTTGGTTCTTCAATGACTCTTAAATAGTTTTCAATTTCTAAGTTAACTTTATCTGCTAGTTCCTTTGAATCAGTTAATAGTAAAGAGATTGAATCAGGGCCATGTTCAGCTTCGTTCATAAGATCTAAAGCTACATTCTTTGGATTTTGATTTTTGTCTGCTATTATCGCCGATTCACTAGGTCCAGCAAGAATTCCAATATCCACATATTTTGCTAGTAATTTTTTAGCTACATTAACGTACTTACTTCCAGGCCCTACAACTTTACTAACTTTTTCAACACTTTCTGTACCAAACGCTAATGCTGCGATTGCTTGAGCTCCACCTATTCTAAGTACATTTTTTATATCCAACTTTTTACATACATATAACACAGCGGGATCTACATTGCCGTTGGGATCGGGCGGAGTTACTAAAGTAATCTTTTTAACGCCAGCTATTTTTGCTGGCACAGCTAACATTATTGCAACAGAAGGAAATGTACCTTTTCCTCTAGGAACATATAATCCAACTGAATCAATTGGAGTCCATTTCTCTCCTGCTATAATTCCATATGCGTTTTGTATAAAGTAAATGTTTGGAGACAATTGTGATAAGTGGAAATTACTTACATTGTCAATCGCTAAATCCAAAGCTTCTCTTAATTCGTTGCTAATTTCTTCTTCAACTTGATTAAACTCATCTTCTTGAACATAGAAGCCTACTTTGGTTAAATCACATTTATCGTATTCTTTTTCTAGATTTATTATTGCTTCATCTCCTTTCGTTCTTACATATTCTACAATAGATTTTACTCTTTCTTCAACATCAACATCTTCGTAAAATTTTCTCTGCAATAATCTAGATATTTCATCTTTTGTTAATTCCTTGAAATATCTAATTTTCATTTGCTTAAATCATACTTAACTAAAGAAAATATTTAAATAAATCCATTAAAAATTTAAATTCACTTTCGGTCAACCCTTTTTTATAAGATAAAATAAAAAACATAAATCTAGGTCTTAGGAAAGATTACTATCTACTGTACCAATAGGATAGTCATTTAACAAATTATTATAATTTTTTATTATTTCCATATTATTAAAAATTTTTTAAATGATGATAAGAATGAAATTTTCATATGATTTAAAGATAAAAATTAATTAAAGAATTAAAGATTCTCGAAACTCAGTATATTTTTAATTTTTGTAAGTTATAAATTAACTTTAATAATCACTTTACCGAACTTCCTTAAAATAAAACAATTTAAAGACATCTATGCCTTTTGTCTTTCAATATGCGAAGAATTTTATGAGATAATGCTATATTCAAGCTAAAAAGGAAAATTTTTCTGTTAAATTTTTTTTATCATAACACTTTTACTGTAGTATGAAAGGTAAAGTATGTCTAATTACAGGCGCAAGTTCAGGCAT
>JAFMCU010000006.1 GCA_017857595.1 Thermoprotei archaeon | reverse complement strand
TGTGTACCTTATCAAACTTTATTCTTTCCATTAATTTCAAGGTATTTTCAAAAGCCTCATCATCTTCTGTTGGAAAGCCAACAATTATATCAGTAGCAATAAAAATATTTGGATAATGTAATCTAATGTTTTTAATAAAATCTTCAAATTCAGCGACTGTATGCGGTCTAAGCATATTTTTCAGTACTTTATCATCACCACTTTGAACAGGAACATGACAGAATTTATAAACCCTTCTATCTTTGTAAATTTCTATCAATTCATTTAAAATCCTAAATGCGAACCATGGAGTGAACATACCGATTCTTAATCGAAATTCTAATTCTATTTCAAGCAATCCCTTAATTAACTCGCATAAATTAGTATTAATATCAAGTCCATATACAGCTGTATCTTGCGAAGTTAGATAAATTTCCTTGGCACCTCCTAATAAAGCATCTATGAAAGCTTTCTTAATTAATGATGGAGGATAGCTGTAAAGTTTTCCTCTCGTGAATTTAACTGAACAAAAGGAACAAGATCCTAAGCATCCCGAAGAAATAGGTAAAGAATATGAGATTTCTCCTCTATGTTTAGGTATTACATGATAATTTCTATCACTTGGTCCTATTATTATATTAGTATCTAGATTTTCCTTCGTTACTATCTTAGGAATTTCAATAATCCTTGATGGGGATACATAAATTGCATTTTTTTCTAAATTAATTAATCTGTAAGGATTAAGTTTAACCATACATCCTGTAACAATCAACTTCGTTTTCTGATCTTTTTTAACTCTTGTCAATCTCTGAATAGCTTCAATGGCTTTATTTTCGGATTCTTTTCTTACAGCGCATGTATTAATAATAATTAAATCTGCTTGTTTCGGATCTTTCGTTTCAATATATTCCAATGAATCTAAGGATGATGCTATAAACTGACTATCAGCTTCATTATATGTGCAGCCGAATGTTTCTATATAATATTTTTGCATTGATTATCAGATATTTTATTCAACTAATTTAAATAATTAATCTTCCTAATCTCATTTAATCTATCTAGAATGTATTTTTCTGATATCTTGTTAAAAATTATTTTTGGTTCATTAATTTTATGGGGAGTTTTTATATCCTTTTTGGCATCATCCCAATTAAATTCTTTACTCAAATTTATTTGATCCCTTAATTTTAAAGAAGTATTTGGGATAAAAGGGAATAAAACTATGCTTAATGAATTTATTAAATTAAAACATGCATAAATAATGCTTTTTGAAAATTCAATATCTTTATCAATGTAATCCCAAGGTTTAGTCTCATTCAAGAACTTATTTCCTTCTCTAGCTAATTCCATGCATGAATTTAAAGCTTCTCTTAACTTAACATTTTTCAATGCATCATCAATGTTATCTACTAATTCATCTCTTTTCTCAAGCAAAATTTTAGCTGTCTCGTTTAATCCTTTTGGTATGGCTACTTCATAATTAAAGTATTTTTTTATGAATAGCAATACTCTGTAAACAAAATTTCCTAAGTTATCATTCAATTGAGAGTTGATCAGTTCAGTAAAATTAGAAATAGAAAAATCTGTATCTCTTTCTTCAGGTCTATTATATATTAAAGCATAACGCCAATAATCAGCGTCTAAGATTTGTATTGCTTCATCAATCCATATCCCAATTCCTTGGCTCTTCGAAAACTTTTTTCTTTCAAATGTAAGAAATTCTGTCGCTGATATTACATGTGGTAAGTTGTATCCTTCACCGTTTGCCATTATCAATGCAGGTAAAATTATTGCATGGAAAGGAATATTATCTTTCCCTATGAAATAAAAAGTCAGAGCTTGGTCATTAAACCAATATTTTTTCCAATCTTCTTTTGGATAGAAATGTTCTATTGTTGCTGAAATATATCCAAGAACAGCCTCAAACCAAACATAAATTGTTTTATTTTTAGCTTCATTAAATGGCGCAGGAATCCCCCATTTGTTATCTCTTGTTAAGCTTCTAGGCTGAAATTCGTCTTTTATATAATTTAAGCTAATTATCTTTATTCTTTTATCAAAATAAGGGTTATTTTGTATATAAGTCGTTACTTTCTCTTTTAATTTTGGGAAATCTATGAAGAAATGTTCTGTATCTTTTAATATTGGAGTATTTCCGCAAATAGCACACTTTGGTTCTACTAATAAAGTTGGTTCAAGCAACCTACCACAGTTTTCACATTGATCCCCCCTTGCTTTATCATATTTGCAATATGGACATATGCCTATTACAAATCGATCAGGTAAAAATCTTGAACAATTTTCACAATATAATTGTGTTATTTTTTTCTTATAGATTAAACCATTTTCATATATTTTTTTATAAAAATCAGAAACAAATTTTTTATGTATTTCGCTCTCAGTTCTTGTATAATTGTCAAATGATATGTTCCAGATTTTAAATAAATTCTTGATTTTTTCATGCATTTCATTTGTTAAATCTAAAGGTGATCTATTCTGTTTAATTGCCTCAACTTCTATTGGTGTTCCATGTTCATCGGAACCACTCACGAATACTACTTCATGTCCTTTCAATCGATAATACCTAGCAATTACATCAGCGGAAAGGGGTTGTAGCAAATTGCCTAGATGGGGTATGCTATATACATATGGCCAAGCACAAGTTACCAAAATATTTAGTCTTTTCGCCTCTATAATATCTAATGTTCATATTATTCACTTATTTAAACTTTTTTGAAAAATTATTCTTTTTTAGAATTCTTCTATAACATTTTTTAATAGTAGCTTTAATTTACCTTCTACATTTTTAGTCACTTTTTTAACTTCTTCAAGAGAAACTTTCTCTTGCATTCCTGCTGCATAATTTGTTACGATACAAACGGGTGCGTAGCATATATCCAATTCTTTCGCAAGAATACATTCAGGAATCAAAGTCATTCCTACAACGTCTCCTCCGATATTCCTATAAAAAGCAATCTCTGCAGGAGTTTCTAATCTTGGTCCTTCTGTACAAACGTAACAACCACATATTCTTATATCAATATTCAATTTTTTCCCCTTTTCGTAAACCAAGTTTCTTAATTCATCGCAAAAAGGTTTAGTTACATCTATATGCTTAACTTGATTTTCATCAATTATTACACCCTCTGAACCAATAAACTTTCCATCAAAAAAAGTATAATCTCTTTTTTTTGTGAAATCAATAAATTGTTCTGGTACAATAAAAGAACCGATAGCAAATTCTTTTCTAAGAGAACCTACAGATAATATAGAAATTATTTTCTTTATCTTTAATTTTGCAATTGAAAAAATTAAGGCTTTACTGTTTATTCTATGGGGTGGTATATCATGACCAAAATTTTTTGAGCCTGGAAGCGAGTGTCTATTAGTATATACTATCCTTTTATTTCCTATATAGCCAATTGCAAAAGGTTGCGAAATTCCGAAAGGTGTTTCAAAATTTTTAATATATTCTATATCATCTAACAGATTGTACGCACCAGATCCTCCAATAATTGCTAATTTAAATTCATTTTCCATTCTTGATTAATAAGAAATAAATAAATTGAATACTATAATTAAATTCTATAATGAAAAAGACTTTAAGCATAAATTCTTATGAAAAAATGCTAGATAGATTATACTCATTGATTCAGGTTAGGGTAGATAAATTTAGAAGATTTGAACAACCTATTGCTGAAGTGATAAATGTTAAAAATCGTACAATTATAACTAACTTTAAAGAGATAGCTGAAAGATTGAATAGAGACTTAAATGAACTAGCGCGCTTTTTTTACAATGATCTAGCAATAAGTGGTATGATAGATCCTAATACGAAACAGCTCATATTATTTGGTAAGTTTACATTTGAAAGAATAAACATGTCACTTAAATACTATATAAAAAAGTATTTACTTTGCCCCATATGTAATTCTAACGATACCGTTATAATTAGAGAAAAAAAGAATATATTTTTAAAATGTTTAGCTTGTGGTGCAACTAGTTCAATAGTTGAGTAAAATGACAATAATATGTGCTTTATGTGGTAAGAGTAATATTAAAATATCCAAATCTAAAGGAATATGTTTAGATTGCTACAGAAAGGAAGAGCTTGTATATAATATTGATCAAATTAAATTAACAATTTGTCCTTCTTGTTATAGTATAAGGACAAAAACTTGGAAAAAAATAAAGACTTTAGAAGATATTAATGCATACGTTACAAACTATATTTTAAAAAGAATAAAAATTATGGATGATATAGAAATAAAAAACCTTTCTTTTAACTTAGATAAAGATTTAAGCCACGGATTTGTGGACATTGTTCTTAACTTAAATGAATTTGATGAGCAAATTGAATTAAGTAAGTACATCGAGATCCATACAACTAAAAAGCTATGCGAAGATTGCTTAAAAATAAAGACTGAAAATTATTCTGCAATTTTGCAAATACGTGATAATGATTTATTTCAAATAGAGAAGATGCAAAAAGATATAGAGGAAATGCTAAAAGAAAATATTATTCAAGAAATAATAAAATTGGAAAAGTATAGCTTTGGAACAGATATATATTTTTTACATACAAATATTGCAAGGAGAATAGCTAAAATATTAGCGAAAAAATATTATGGTAAATATGAAGAATCTTATTCTGTTAAAACTGGAAATAAGTATATCTACACTATATTATTGGATATGAGGTAATACTATGAGTAAAGAAGAAGAGGAGAAGTCAGTAAGATTGCCTAAAGAAGGAGAATTATTAGGCGAAGTTATACAATCTCTAGGATTTGATAGAGTAAAAGTTAGATGTGAAGATAATGAAGTAAGAATTTGCAGGATTCCTGGCAAGTTTAAAAAGAAAGAATGGCTAAAGGAGGGAGATATAGTACTTGTTTTACCTTGGTATGGCATGCAAGAGAAGACAAGAGGCGACCTTCTTCACATATATAAAAGATCTGAACTAAAAGAACTAGAAAGAATGGGAATACTTCAAAGATTAAAGCAAACTTAGGGATTTGTAATTTTTTCAAATAATTCATAATCTTCAATAACAGAGACTTTCCTTTCTCTAAAAAATTTATTAATATTCTTTATGTCTCTTAATAAAAAATAAAGAGCGTTGGGATGATTTTTTTTGACAGACTGCCCAAAATCTATTAAGTAAGGTTTCTCTTTATGATAAAGAATGTTATATTCTGATAGGTCTGCATGAACTATCCCACAATTGAATAAATTTTTAATATCATTTACCAAAATATCATACGTTTTTTCGTAGTCTATATCATAACATTCTGCTAGGATAGGTGCTGGTTTTCCATCTTCACCTAAAAATTCTAAAACAAGAATATTATTTTTATATGTTATCGGCTTAGGTACATTAATATTAGCATCGTATGCTATTTTTAGATGCTTAAATTCTTTTTCACACCAATAGAAAACTGCGCTTCTAAAATTTTTATTATATAATTTTAATCCATATTCATCTAAATATAATCTCATCCCCCTTTTGAATTCAGCTGAAGTTATTAAATAAATTTTGACTGCTAATAAATTATTGTTTAAATCAAAAGCAAGGTATACACGAGATTCTTTACCTGTTGATAATGTACCATCAAAATGGTCTATTATTTTCTTTCTAATTAAAGAATATGCAGTCATCACTGTTGAATGATCAAAAACCTCTTCTAATGTAGCCAGTCTTTCTGAATCTTTTTCCTTCACTTGAGTATTAATATTTCGATTACAATATATTTTAAATTATGAAATCACCGCTTATAGTTCAAATAAGCGATAAATTTCTGAATCGAATAAAAAAAGATCCAAATATATTGAAAGAAGCCGAAAAAATGACTAATACTCAAGTCATTATTAACGATAAAGATTTTACTGCTTCTATAATTTCAACCAATGATAAAAGCGACAACTTAAAAATGAGAGATTATATTCTTTGCATAAGCTATGGGCTAAGTGAAGAAGAATCTAAAAAAATACTTGAACAAGACTCGATACTATACATAATTGATTTGAAAGACATATTAAATGATCGAGAAGATCTTAGACGTGTGATGGGAAGAATAATAGGTGAGGATGGTAAAGTTAAACAGAGAATTTCTGAGGCTACTGATGTTACAATCCATATAACAGATAGCAAAATATTATTGTTGGGTAATTATGAAGATGTTGAATATGCTAGACAGGCTATTCAAAAAATCGTTGATGGTTCTCCTCATTCTGTAGTTTTTAAATTTCTGGATAAGGTTATAAGAGAAAAGAAAACAAGGAAAATTCTTCAATAATATTTTAAAAACATTAAATAGATATTATTAAATATATATATTTTAAGTATTTTTGAAATGCTAAAATTCGAAGAAATTTCACCTTCAGATTTCTTTTATAGAAATAAAGAAATTGCGGGATTTGAAAATCCTACAAAAACATGTTACACGATAGTAAGAGAGCTTGTGGAGAATTCCTTAGATTCTTGTGAAGCTAGAAGAATATTACCAGAAATTAACATTTACGTAAAAAATATGGAAGAAATGGGTGAAGAAAAGGAGGAACAGAAAATTAATATAAGAGTAGAAGATAATGGAATAGGAATTCCATCTGATAAGGCCCCATTCGCATTTGGAAAAATACTATATGGTTCAAAATTTGTTCTTAAACAACATCGTGGTATCTTTGGTCTAGGTGGCAAAATGGCTGTATTATACGGTCAAATAACTACAAATATGCCTTTTAAAGTTATCACCGCTACAATGGACACAAAATACATTCATTATTATGAAATGTTTATTGATATTGTAAAAAATCAGCCCAAAATTGTCCGTTATGAAAAAATATTAAATAAAGAAATGTGGCACGGATTGATAATCGACTTTAATTTTATGGGTAATTATAAAGGAGCAAAGAAAAAAATTATTGAGTACTTATTTCAAACAGCAATAATTGTTCCATATATGCAACTATTATACGTAGATTTTGAAGGTACTAGTTTGTTTTTTGAAAGAAAAGTTTCTTCCATGCCACCTGAAGCTAAAGAGATTTTACTTCATCCAAAAGGTGTTGATTTGGAAATGTTTAAACGTTTAATAAAGCTGGATTCTCACCTCCCAGTTTCAAAGTTTTTATGTAAAAGGTTTCAAAAAATAGGGATAAAGACAGCAAATGATATTCTAAACCTTGCTGGAATATCTTCCAACATAAAGGTTGGAAGATTGAAAGATGAAGAACTTCAGAAGCTTTATAGCGTAATGAAAAGTTATCCTTTCAAAAGACCTGATGCAAAGGCCTTATCACCAATAGGCGAATATATGAAAATTGGAATAGATGCAATGTTTAAGCCTGAGTTTATTTCTTTCGATCAGAGAGAACCATCTAGTTATGAAGGTCACCCGTTTATAGTTGAAACTGCAGTAGCATATGGTGGTAGAATACCGATCCCACAAAATAATGAAATAAACCTTTACAGATTTGCTAATAAAATCCCATTGATTTATGACAGCTATAATGATGTTTCGATGAAAGTGATAAAGGATATAAATTGGAATGCATACAAGATTAACATTTATCAGGAGCCTATAGCCTTTTTTGTTCATATATGTTCCACTAAGATACCTTATAAAACTTTAGGTAAAGAATACATTGCGAATCAGCCTGAAATTTACAAAGAAATTGAACTATCTATTAGAAGGAATGCAAGGAATTTGAGCGCCTATCTTAATAAGAAAAAATTTATGGAATATCAAAAGGTCAGGAAAAGATACTTGAGCGAATATATAGAAAAGATTTCCATTTTTGCTGGAAAACTAGCTGAGATAGATGATAATATAATAAAGAATTACATAGAAAATTTTAAGAAGAAACTTTCTCAAGAAGAATTGGAGTTCGCTTCAATTCAGGTGGAAAGATAAAATGGAGAAGGAAAAAGTTGTAGATAGATTAACTCTTATTGGAAAAGAAGTATTGAAGTATGTTCAAAATCAAGAATTTCCTATAATTAAGTTACCATTAAGGTCTGTTACAAATGTAATATACGATAATAAGCAGAAAATAGTAAAGCTTGGAGATAAATTTGTAATAAGAAAATCCTCCAATGTAAGACAAGCTAAAATATTTTCACAACTATTATGGATAGCTTACTTTGCTAAAGAAAATTTACTTTTAAAGGACAGGTCTTGTAGTCTAAGGGATCTTTATTATAATTCTTTTAATGATATAAAAATAAAATTTGAAGAGCAGGATGAATCTGATAAATTAGTGGTTGAACTTGAAACAATTCTAGGGTGTCCAAGAGAAAATTTTAACATAATACCTGAGGAAAAAAGTTCAATATTCGGAGATTTGACAGTTGAATATATGAGTCCTCCTACCCATCGAGGACAAAGAGTAAAATTGACAACTGATCCTGATGGTAAAAACATAGGCTTATCTTTAGCTACAGTGAAATTTGTTGAATGTAATGCCAAAATTGTAATTGCAATTGAAAAAGGAGCTATATTTAGGAGGTTTGTAGAAGAGCAGGTGTACAAAAAGCTAAATGCGATATTAATCGATACAGGAGGACAAGCACCTAGATTTACAAGAATGCTAATTAAAAGATTAAATAAAGAATTAGGTTTGCCTGTTTATGTTTTGACAGACGCAGATCCTTGGGGAATGCATATTGCTAGGGTCATTATTTCAGGATCAGCCATAGCTGCACATATACCAGAGCTTGCAACTCCTGAAGCTAAATGGCTGGGAATATATGCAACGGATATTAAAAAATACAATCTTCCTTCAATACCTTTAAATGAACTAGACCTGCATAGGCTTGAGACGATGAAAAGAGATCCTAGATACGAAGATAGATTCTGGTCAAGCCAAATTGAATTTTTTGAGAAATACAAACAAAAGGCAGAGTTAGAAGCTTTTAGTAAATATGGCTTAACTGCAATAATTGATAGGTATTTAATTAAAAAAATTAAAGAATCACAATAAATAATTAAAAATTTTTTCAGATAAGTTTTTATTTACATAATCAGTTGTAAAATACTAAAAATGAGCAATTTATATGATGTAATAATTGTTGGAGCTGGTCCTGCAGGGGCGGCTGCAGCTAAATCTGCAGCGAAAAATGGAGCAAAAACTTTAATTTTAGAGAAATATCCTACAATACAAGCTAACAAGCCTTGTGGAGAAGCTGTCGGTTCAAAAGCTTTGGAAACAGCAGGAATTTCTCCAAAAAGTGATATAATAGTTAATGTAGCTTATGCTCAGGTTTATTCTCCTTCATTGAAAAGAATAGATATAAAAGATAAAGGTTATTTGATAAATAAATCTAGGTTTATTCAAGAATTGGTGATTCATGCAGTAGATTATGGATGTAATGTAAAAGTAAGAGAGGAGGTAAAAGAAGTTAATTATGATCAAAATGAAAAGCTTATGAAAGTTAAAACAGTTCATGGAGAGTATCTTGCTAAAGTTGTTATTGGTGCTGATGGATACGCTTCCGTAACTGCCAAATCATTGGGCATAAATGAAAAACCAGAACCTATACCTACCGTTCAATATATTATGGTAGGAAAAAACTTTAGAGATGTTGATGCAGTGAGATTTTACGTAGCAAATAAATGGGCTCCTAAAGGATATGCTTGGATATTTCCTAAGAACGAAAAAATGGCTGAAGTAGGCGTGGGGGTTCGAGGAGCTCCGGCTAAAATATTCTTGGATAAGTTTATTAACGATTTTAAGTATGAATTAGGTGGAGCTGAAGTTATAGATTATAGAGGCGCTCCTGTTCCAATTGGAGGACTTATTGAAGAAAATATTGTAGATGGGGCTATAATAATTGGCGATCCTGCAGGAACGGTTATTCCATTAACAGGTGCAGGCATTCATTCTTCAGTAGCAGCAGGACTTATAGCGGGAGAAGTAGCTGCTAAAGCTGCCTTAGAGAATAACAATAGTAAACAAAGATTAATGGAATTTAGAATAAAGTATGATGAATATTGGGGTTCAAGAATAAGAAAAAGTCTTAAAGTAATGCGCGTATTAGAATCTCTACCCGATGAAATGCTAGATGAACTTGCAGACGTACTTTCTGATCAAGACATATTAGATTTGGCAAACGGTCTTGATATTAAACGTGTAGCTTTAAAGCTTCTATCGCACCCGAGATTAGCATTTTCAATAGCAAAAAGCTTATTATGAGGAGGAAAAAGACACTAGATGAGTTAGATACCAAAATTATAAAGACTCTTTTGGAAAACGGTAGATTATCCTCAAGACAGATTGCAGAGAAGCTTGATGTATCAGTTGGAACAGTAATAAATAGAATACAAAAGTTAGAAAAAGAAGGTATAATAACTGGTTACACCGCTTTACTCGATCATGAAAGGTTGGGTTATGAACTTATAGCAGTAATAGACATAAAAGTCTCGCAGGGGAAACTGTTGGAAGTTGAAAATGAAATTGCTAAATTACCCAATACGTGCCTAGTTTACGATGTTACAGGCGATTACGATGCTGTAGTGGTTGCTAAATTCAGAAATAGAAAAGAGCTTAGTAATTTTGTAAAAACGTTATTATCTCTTAATTATGTTGAGAGAACTAATACACATATTGTTTTAAATACTGTGAAAGAAGATTTTAGGTTATTATAATATTACAAGCAATTATTAATCAAAAGCATGGTAGATAACAGAGGGGCTGTATGCCTAGTAAGCGGAGGCGTCGATAGCGTTACTGCTTTATATTACGTTAAACATTCATTCAAGCCAAAAGACACTTTAGTTATTTTTTGTAACTATGGACAAAGGACATACAACGAGGAATTATACTGTATAAATAAAATTTGTGATATTTTGAATGTAAAGCTTAAAACGATAGATATAACATGGTTAGGACAAATAAGTACTTCGCTTTTAACCAAAAAAGATGCTGAGATACCTGAAACAAAGCTTGAAGATCTTTGGAATCCTGAAAAGGCTAAAGAAAGAATTCTTAGATGGTGGGATCCTTGCAGAAATGCCTTGTTAATACTAATTGGATTAGCACATGCCGAATCGTTTGATATAACAAACAAAGTAAAATATGATGTCTATATTGGAATAAGAAGAGAAACTCCAATCGCAATGAAGGATAACACACCTGATTTTATAAATAAAATGAATGAAATTGTTGATTATGTGACTCATTATGGCGGATATAAAATATATGCACCTTTAATTTATTACGATAAAGATCAGGTTGTTAAATTAGGTCAACAGCTGGGCGTCCCTTGGCAATATACATATAGCTGTTATAGAGGCAATCTAGGGTTTATTGAAAAAGATGGAGAAAAAATTCCCATACATTGTGGTTGGTGTAGTAATTGTAGAAGAAGAGCATTGGCATTTAAAGACGCAGGAGTAAAAGATCCTTCATATTATAAACAAAGGCCTTTTTAAATGGATTTCAGAGAGTTTATGTCGATTTATCCCACAGGGGTTACTATAGTTACAACGTTTGATAATGATAAGCCTTATGGACTAACAGTAAATTCTTTTACATCTTTATCTTTGGATCCTTTATTGATTCTCATATGTATAAAAAAGGGTAAGAAATCTCATGATATTTTATCCAGATCTAAGTATTTTTGCATAAATATGCTTGCTAACGATCAGGCAGCGTTATCCATTAGATTTGCAGATCCAACTATTGAGGATAGAAGGTTTGAAGGTATTGAATATGAAGTAAAGGATTGTTGTCCTCTAATAAAGGGTTGCATTGGATACATAATATGTGAGAATTTTAATAGATATGATGGTGGAGATCATGAAATTTTTATCGGTAAAGTAATAGATTATTTCTTGGGCAAAGAAGCTTTACCTTTAATATTTTATAAAAGAGCTTATTATACTGTAAATAAGTAATATATCGAATATTTACTTAAATCAAGAAGTATTAACAAGAAAATAATTGCGAGCCAAGGAGTAGAGAATTTGAACAGAAGCCAACTGTTTCCCCTTGTTGGTTTGATATAAATAAAAATTGTGAACAAAATAAAAGCAAAATTTAATATAATGCTAAAAGCCCAGAAAATTAGGCTTAATTTTCCAAAATAAGCTATTAACAAAGTAACTAAAGGTAATGGTAATGAGGAAATTGCAATAACTCTAGCTGCGCTTTTCTCATTAAGCATACTTGTTAACATTTTATACCCTGCACTGTTATAGTCATCTTTCAACCTTAAAGCTAATGCCCAGAAGTGAGGATTCGTCCAGAAATAAATAAGCAATCCAAGTAAAAATCCCATCATATTCAAGTTATTTGTAGCTGCCGACCACCCAGCCCATGCAGTGCAGCTTCCAGCAAAGCCCCCAACAAGAACGTTTGTCCATGTCGTTCTCTTAAGATATTTTGTATAGACAAAATAAATTATTGTGGCCAGAACAATAAAGAATGTCGTCAAGATATTTATCAAGAAAAACGAAATCATAATTGACATTATTAGGAGTATTATACCCGAATATAGAGCAAATTTCGGAGAAATTGATCCTGTAACTAATGGACGATTTTTCGTTCTTATCATAAGTTTATCATATTCTATTTCTAAATATTCATTGACTGCTCCATTACCCATAATGCTAAAAGTACCAGCAAAAAACAAAGACAGAAGCTTTATAGAATCAAAAGAATAGCCATACTTGATGGCTATTAAATAAGAAAGAATGCCAGCATATATTAGTAAGGTCCATACTCTAAACTTATAGAGAATTAGATAATCTCTAATCTTATTTATGATCATTCGATATTATAGAAAACCATAATACATTTAACATTGTGTAAAATTTTTTTATAAATAAATGCATTCGTTTGATAAAATTATAGTTTGATATACATCATAGATCGTTGTTAATTCGAATGTTTCTGATATTTTACTATTATCTCCTATTCTATCAGATACTTTATGTAAAATTGATGATGTGTTGCAAACCTTAGAATAGAATTTAAAATTGTTCTTTAAGTAATTTAATAATTCCTTTGCATTTTTTATGTAGTTAATATTAACACCTGTTTGGAAATATATCGCTTCCTTTAATTCTTCTTGAATCAATATTTTTTCAACTAAATCTTTATCTGCATATTTTACGGCTTCATCTATTAATATTAAATAGACTTCATGTTGAAATGTCTTCGATATTAATAAAGCGTAAGAAAGAGCAAGTAGAAATTTTTCTTTACTTTTAAAAGAATTAAGAATAATGCTAATTTTCACTAATGTTCTTCTTCTACTTTCTTTTCTATATACTTATCCTTACCAAATCCATAGCTTTTATCGTATAATATTAGTTGAATTGCTAGAATCAATAAAATCGAAGCAACAAATATTCCAACTCTACTTTGACCTTCCCAGCTAATCATATTTTGACTGTAAATGCTTACTACAAGAATTAACTGAATAACGAATAAAATTCCTATTATGATTGTTGAATACGTTTTATTCATTTTTTTTCACCGAGTTTATCTTATATATTATGCTTAGTAATATTAGCGATAAAAATATTACTATAGCGGACAAAAATGTGAGCATGATTATGTTGCTTAAATTAGCTAATCCAGTAAAGACCTTTATGCCATAGTTAACCATGTTATAAAATGCAATTGTTAATAATACTTGTAAAAAGCTCAGAAATAAAATTAATTTTACTATAGCCATTTTTTATACGCAAAAATTATAGTAACTATACCTATCATGAGTATATCGACCAATAATAGGCTAACAACCATAACAACCAAATTAGCCATCGTATCTAATGTAATAAATCCATTTTGGAAAAGCCAAGGAATGAATGAAAGCATGATAACTTCTCCAAACATTATTGCACCTATGACGATTGTCCAGAATCTTCTTTTAGGATGGACTTCTTTACCTCTGTCTATTGCAGGTAAGAAGAATAAATATAATACAGCTATAAATACCAATATCAATGGAAAGACTGCAGCTGGGTTTGCAATTCCTAAACTTGATAGCCATGAAAGTAATGATGTAGGATATTGTACTCTTATAAGTTCATAAACCCAATAAAAGTACCATTCTGGCAATATCTCTACTACTGGTGGATTATTAGGATTATAAGGAGCTCCTAAATCGTTGGGGAATAATGAAGCAAAAATTAGTAGTATGGACAAGTCAATTAAAAATAGAACTCCAACAAAATATACACCTCTAGGGAACCAATTATAGAGCTTTATAAAACTTTTTTTGACATCTCTCATAGGATCATGAAGGCCATGATTTTCAAACATATAAAGCTTAATTCCAAGAAGGATGAGAAGTATGCCTGGCATAAGATAAATATGTAATAAAAAGAATCTTTGTACAATATCCTGCGTACCAGAACCTGCAATCAAGTATCCTAAAAATGTACCTACTCCAGGAATGCTCAGAGCCAAGTTATAGCCAACAACTGTTGCATAGAATGATATTTGATTATAAGGAAGTAAATAACCTGTAAACGCACTTCCGAGCATTGCAAATCCCATTAGAAGCCCAACAACCCACATCAATTCCCTTGGTCTTTTATACGCACCAGTTATATAATTCCTAACTAAGTGTAAGAAAGCAGATATAATCATACCATATGCAGCATATAAGTGTAGTGTTCTTAACAACCAGCCCAATGGCACTTGTGTATCGATGTATTTTGTACTTGCATATGCTAATGGAATTCCTTCAGGATTCGGTTGTGCTGAAGGAGTATAGTAAAACGCTAATAATATACCTGTAACAACTAAGATTAGGAAATTAATGAAAGCTATAGCTCCAAACCAATAAGTGAAGTTAAATCCATATTCAGGTATTGGTCTAAGCCAATTTTTTGTTAACCCAATTCTTTCATCCAGCCAATCTGCTATTTTTGAAATTATGTTAGACATTTTATGTACTTCCACAATTTCTAACAGTATTTGAATCTACAACCGTTCCACCAAACATTCCTGGTATCAAGTTTTCTGTTAGATTTGTGCCTGTCAAGCCTGGGGGTCCTCTGCCTAGAATTACAGGTCCTACCATCCCAACTGCATATATATCTCCTGTTGTATTATCATATTCTAATAATACCCTTGGAACTGGCCTTGGTGCAGGACCTGAAACAACTTTTGCATCATCTGTTAAGTCATATACACTTCCATGGCATGGACAAAACATAACATTGTTAAATTTTTCTGGAGCATAGGGAGGTCCTATTTCAACATAATAACCACTGTTACATTTATCTGACGGGTAATTAGGTAAGCATGCTATTGTGCATCCTAAATGTTGACATACTCTACTGAATGCAACTATATCTTGATCAGGACCTACACCGTCTTTTACAGGTTTGCCAATTTTAACTAAAATATTAGGTTCAGACGTTAAAGGATAGCAAAAGGGTATGACAGCTGGCAAACCCTTCTGTTGAAGAGAAATTAACTCATTTATATTAGCTACTTTAACTCTTGGGTATTGTAATTTAGTACCAGGAGGGCTTGTACCAATATACGCACTGATTGTTCCAACTCCTGCAATTGCAGATAATATGGATAATCCTAATAAACCTTTTACAAATGTCCTCCTTTTCTCGTTTATTTCATCGCTCATTTTTATTCAATAAAACAAAACATTATATTATTAATTTTCTCTCCAAAAGTATGTATTATTATACTTTAATGTAATTCTCAAGATAACTGTCTATAGATGGTGCAATAATTTCGCATACCTTAGATATAAACCATTCGTCATTCGAATTAAAAGCGTTTTTATCATAACTATCAATATCGATCTCACCAATAACTTGGTTATTGAAGAACATTGGAACAACCAATTCTGATTTCGTTTCTAGAAAGCATTGTAAATATTCAGAACTTGCACTTACATCAGGAACATTCACTATCCTTTTTTCTCTAACGCTCATTCCGCATAAACCCTTATCAACGGGTATTATTTTATGCTCCGTTTCTCTATCACCGCTGAATTCTAACAATTTTAAAACGTTTCCATGCAATATATAAATTCCAACCCAATTGTACTTTTGAAAATTTTTTCTTAAATAATCAAGAACATTCTTACTTAGAACAATTGGATCTTTACTTTCATTTTTTATTTTTTCTATTTCCTTAAGTGCCAATAAATACTTCCTTTTTACGCTCATAATTAATTATAAATAAGTTGGATTGAATAAAAATCCTATGGATATTACATTGATACAATATAAAAATATATATGATTTAATTTTTTCTTTAATTTCAGAGTATTCGCTACAGCCATTCTACACATTAAATAAATATAAAGGCATCGTTTATTTTTATGAAGCAATTGCAGAAGTTCCTGCAATTCATTATACAAAATTTGATATAGAAAGCGGTACATACATTTATGACATAATAAAAAATAACTTGATAAAACAAGAAAACATGCCTAAATTCACTGAACAGGGTCAATTTGTCATAATTATAAAAGCACTTATGAAAGATACCTTGGTCGATAGCATACTAGAACAGCTTTGATAAAAATTAAATAAAGGCTAATTTAAAATACTATATGGTAAGACTTAAGGATTTAGGTGTAGAAAATAATTATGCATTCAATTTTGATGATTTTATATTATTACCTTCATACATTGACATTGAGCCTTCTGAAATTTCTTTAGTAACAAAATTCTCTACTAACATAACTCTTAATGTACCGTTTATTTCTTCTCCAATGGATACTGTTACAGAAGCTGAAATGGCTATTACATTAGCTAGAAATGGCGGAATAGGAGTAATTCACAGAAATTGTACAATCGAAGAGCAAATTGAACAAGTTAAGAGAGTTAAAAGAGCGGAATCTTTTATAATTAGGGATGTAGTTGTAATCCATCCCGAAGCTACTGTAGGCGAAGCTGCTAAGCAAATGCAGGAACATGGAATTTCTGGCTTACCGGTTGTAGATGAAAATAACAGGCTTTTGGGTATTATTACTGGGCGAGATGTTAGGTTTGCGTCACCTGAAATTAAAGTTAGAGATGCAATGACTAAAGATGTAATCGTTGCTGACGAAAAAATCACTCCTGAGACATCAATAGAACTAATGAAAAAGTACAGAATTGAAAAGCTTCCTGTTGTTGATGCTCAAAATAGGCTAGTAGGGTTGATAACATATAAAGATGTCAGTTTAAGAGGAAAGTATAAAGATGCAGTAAGAGATGAGTTTGGAAGATTGCGAGTTGCTGCGGCTATTTCGCCTTTTGATTTAGAAAGAGCTATTAAGCTTTCAAAATATGTGGATGCTTTAGTAACAGATGTTTCACATTTCCATAACCAAAATGTGATTACTTCTACAAGAAAAATAATTGAGAACGTCCAATGCGATGTTGTTATAGGTAACTTAGGTTCAAAAGAAGGTGTCCTTGATTCATTGAGTAAGCTCGAAAAAGTTGCAGGTTTGAGAGTGGGTATAGGCAGCGGTTCAGTATGCACTACAACGCAAATAACCAGAACAGGTTCACCAACATTATATGCTGTTGCTCAAGCTAAAGAAGCTTTAGATGAATTGGGTATTGACATACCTATTATTGCTGATGGGGGGATAAGAAATGCAGGTGATATTGCAATTTCAATTGCATTTGGGGCGTCATGTGCGATGATGGGTTATCTTTTTGCTGGGTGTAAAGAAAGTCCCGCACCTATGATGATATTGGGCGGAAGATACTACAAGTTGCATAGAGGTATGGGAAGCGTAAGTGCCAGACAAAAGAGATTGGCTGTCGATAGATATGCAAAGTTATCTAAAGAGATAGCTGAAGGAACAGAAGCTTGGCTTCCATACAAAGGGGAGGCAACTAACGTAATTCAAGAATTGGCAGCAGGATTAAAGGCTGCTATGGGTTATGCTGGAGCAAGAAATATAAAAGAATTACAAACATTGGCTAAAGTTAAAAGAGTGTCAATAACAGCTTTTGCTAAGGCTTCTGACTTATTGTTCCCAGGAGAGACAAAGTAACTACTTGATTTCGAAATTTATTATTTCATAAATCTTTTTAGCTTTAGCTTTTCCTATTACTCTAGCTAATTCCATAAAATTGGCATTGGCTATGTTTTTTATATTATGAAAGTTTTGTAAAAGCAACTTTGCATTTTTAGGTCCTATGTAGGGAAAACTTTGTACAATATATAATACCCACCTATCATTTTCATACACCTTTGGTTTTCTCTTTATTATAGGTTCACCTATAGTTCTTTTTTTATTTTCTTGTCGTGCAATGATGACTAAATAATCGGCAGTTTCATTTTCATTTTCTGAGTAAAATATTTTAGCATTATATGAAATTGCCATAGATACAAGTGCGCCTCTAATAATGTTGGGATTTTGAACTTCAAATAAAACTTCTTCCATGTTGCCTTCAACAATTAAAATAGGAATTTCATAATTATCAGATAAATTTTTTAACTGTTCGAACAATCGGCCATCGTATATTGATTTGATGAAATCATGTGCGGTTTTTCTTTCTACAGCAATTCTTTCAGATATTATGTAATCACCTAATGTTAATTGGTTAAATTTTACACTTGCTCCTTTTTTCACAATTAATTCAGGAATTTTAGAAGTTCTTTCTCTAAAATCAACAATTATAATTGGTTTTTCACTCATTTAAATTTACGAAATTGTTTAGGATTTCTTTGCCAAATTCGGTATGATCTACTTCAGGATGGAACTGTACACCATATATTAATTTGCTTTTATGCTTTATAATTTCTACAATCTTTGTAGCATTCAGTTTAGAATATGCAAGGACTTCGAAATCTTCAGGTAACTTTGTTAACGTATCATTATGACTTTCCCATGCTACAAAAGAATTAGGTATATTATTGAGCAATGCATCATATTTTTCAATAAAAATCTTTTGAGGACCAAAGCTTGGCTTTGAACTTGTTAATTCTCCACCATAAATTAAGCTAAGAATTTGAAATCCTAAGCAAATTCCTAATATGGGTTTTGAAGATTGATAAACTAATTCTCTAATTCTTTTAACTTCGTAGCTATTTTTGCTCAATCTTGCTGGTCCTCCACCGATTATGAATGCGTCAAAATTAATTGAAAAATCTGAATTAAAATCTTGCAAATAGCTTTCATGCCCTAATTCGCTAATTTTCCTATATATTAAATGATTATATTGTCCTCCTGGACCTAAAATCAATACCTTTTTTCTATTCATATTCAATTGTTGCAGGCGGTTTAGGAGTTATATCATAATACACATGTGTAATTCTTATATCCTTTAAAATTTCATCGACAATTTTTTGGGCTAATTCCATATCCAAATCAGGCACACTTGCCGTCATAAAATCTTTTGTTACGACAGCTCTCAATGCTATAGCATATTTTCCAGCAGGTCTTGGATCTGAAATCATTATCAATAATCTTGTATAATCTGGCAAAATTCTTGAAAACTCTTGTATTATTTCGTCTTTGTGTTTAAGAAATGCATCATATTCTTTATAATATAATCCTAATAATTTTCCATAAGCTCGAGCATCTCCTTTAACTCCTGTAGCAAGTTCATAAAACTCATAAGTTTTAAAACCTCTTCCACCTATTCCTATTATTCTTTTTGTTTCTTTTAAAAACTCAACAATTTTGTTCGATGTAGCCATTCTAGGCTTCTTAAAGATAGCTAAAAAAGCCTGTGAAGCATTAATCGATTGAAGGTATTTTTCACATAAGAATGTAACATTTTTTAAGGCTTTTAGTTTTTCCAATTCAAATTCGCCTACACATCTTATTAACAATCCAGGTCCTGGAAATGGTTGCCTATTAATAATTTCTTTTGGGATTCCAATGTATTCAGCTACTTTCCTAACTTGATCTTTATACAAATTAGCAATTGGTTCAATTAAATTAAAGCCAAATTTTTTTTCTGGATCTATTCCTATTTGAACTAATACATTATGTTGAGTTTTTATTCCTCCTTTAGTTTCAATCCAGTCTGGAGCTATTGTTCCTTGAACCAAATAACTCGCATTATAATTTTTTACCGCTTCAGATAATACTTCATAGAATTTTTCTCTGAAAATTTTCCTTTTTTCTTCTGCATCTTTTTTGTTTTTTAAAGCCTCGTAAAATAAGGATGAAGCATCGATAACTTCAACATGCATGCCTATTTCTTCAAATCTTTTTACTGTATCATCAATTTCTCCCTCCCTCATAAATCCTGTGTCAATTATTACAGGCTTTAAGTTGCTTCCTATAGCTAACCAACATAAATAAGAAGCAACAGCGCTATCTACTCCACCAGATATCGCAGCTACAACAACTTTATCATCAACTACTTTCCTAATTTCATTTATCAAATCATTTACATAATCCTTAATTTCCTTTCCGTAAATTTTCATCTTATATTGAAATATAAAAATATTTTTAATTTATATATTAGCTAAAGAAATAAAAATTATTCTATATAGGTTGTTACTATAACGTCATCGTTATCAATTATTATTGTATGTTCCTCTTGAACAACAATACCATTACCATATTCAACCAAAACATTATAACCTATCAATTCATTTTTATTTAGAAGTATTTCAAAATCTTTCATTAACTCCTTTAAGTCGACTCTTCCTTTGTACCATCTTAAACAAAAAGGTAAATATAATCTTTCTTTCCAGATTTTATAAATGAAATCTGAATTTTTAAGGCCTTTAACTTTTGGTGGAGCCTTTAAGGAATAAATCCTAATCAAATCGCTATCTTCCACCATTCCATAACCATTCGTTAAGAATGGCTCTATAGCATAAACTTCATTTTTTTCAATTTTTTCTTGCGATGCATCATCAAAGTTAGGTATAGACTTACCTGCATGCAATAGATTTCTTTTCATAGAATGTCCTGATAAGTTCTTTATTACTTTAAATCCGTTAGCCTTCGCGTAAGAATATATTATTTTACCGATTTCTGAAGTTTTCATTCCAGGTCTAATCGAATCAATAGCATATTTTAAAGCTTTTTTTGCTATCTCATCCATTTTTTCAAAATTTCTATTGAAACAAATCGTTGTTGCTGTATCAGCTAAATATCCATCACAACTGGCACCTACATCTATTTTAACTACAGAATTTGCAGGGATATACTCAATAACTTCAAAGTCTGCTGTATTATGCGCTGCTATATTATTTATAGAAACATTGCAAGGAAAAGCTAATTGAGCACCATTATTCAATATTTCCTTTTCTGCAATTTCACATATTTCATTTAAACTCATTCCAACTTGAATTTTTTCTTTGACGATTTTTAAAGCATTAGCAGCAGCTTTTCCTGCCTTAAGATAAAGTTTTCTCTCTTCTTCATCCATTTATTAAATATTATATAGTAGATTAGTTTTATTAATAAAATATCAAGTAACTTAATTATGACATTAAAAGTAGAAATGTTGGAAAAAAACGATTTATCGCTGAGCTTTAAGGTTAATGATATATCTCCTCAATTTGTTAATCTTTTACGAAGAGTTATGATATCTAGAATACCAACTTTAGCAATAGATGATGTAATAATAATAGAAAATTCATCAATAATGTTTGATGAAATGTTAGCACATCGCCTCGGTTTGATTCCTATAAGATATGATATGTTAAATACAAAGGAAGACACCACTGCATATTTTAAATGTGAAGTTGAAGCTAAAGAAGGAGACTTAGTTGTTTATTCGAAAGATCTTATTCCATCAGATCCCAATATAAAACCAGCTTATGAAACCATTCCAATAGTGAAATTAGCTAAAGGACAAAAAGTTTCTTTTGAGGCTATAGCAAGAGTTAAGACTGGTTCTGAACATGCACGTTTTCAGCCTGTTTCTGTTTGCACTTATAAGCAATTAGAGGATGAGAAAAGTTTCATTTTTTCGTTCGAATCAACCGGTGTAGATTTGCCTGAAAAAATTCTGCTAAAGGGTATCGAAGTAATTTTAAATACTTATGAAAATATAAATAAAAAACTTAATGAATTGAAAGATGATAAAGCCAACAGGACCAACTAATCCAATTATTAGAAAAGAAATAAGATTCTTATTCAAATCCTATAGGAAATTCGGAAGTCCAATATGGAAACTTGTAGGAGAAAAATTAAGTATAAGGAAAAGAGGAAGGATTAAAGTAAATGTAGGTAAAATAAATAAATTAACAAAAGAAAACGAATTCGTTGTCGTACCTGGTAAAGTGCTTGGTTTTGGAATTTTGGATCATGCAGTTAATGTCGCAGCACTTTCTTTTTCTAATTCAGCAAAGAGAAAAATTGAAGAAGCAAAAGGTAAATGTTTATCTTTTGAAGAATTAATTAGTTTAAATCCTAAGGGTAGTAATGTTAAAGTTTTAACATGAGCAGTAGAAATCAAATAATTTATGTAGATGCTACTAATCAAATAATGGGTAGACTTGCTTCTAAAGTAGCTAAGTTTTTGCTAGATGGCTCAAAAGTATATATTTTTAATGCTGAAAAAGCGGTTATTTCTGGTGATAAAAGTAGAGTAATAGAAAGGTTTAGAAAAAAATTAGCAAGAAGGACAATAAAAAATCCTGAGAAGATTGCGCATAAAAATCCAAAATCTCCTGACCAAATTCTCAGAAGAGCAATTCGAGGAATGTTGCCATATAAAAAGCCTAAGGGAAGAGAAGCTTATAAAAAATTAAAAGTTTACATTGGTAAGATAGATATTCCAAAAAGTACTCAAGTTCTAAGTTTCGAGGAAGCAGATGCTACAAAATTGGGTCACGCATATATTTATTTAGGTGATATATGTAAAATTTTAGGTTGGGAATCATAATGTCACAGGTCATAATCGCTACAGGTAAAAGAAAAACTGCAATAGCAAGAGCTTATCTTAAATATCCGGGACATGGTCGTGTGTTAATAAATGGAAAGCCTTTAGAGCTTATAGAACCTTGGATAGCAAGATATACTATTCAAGAACCTTTAGAATTTTTAAGTGAAGATTTAAGGGATAAGATAGATATATATGTTAATGTTAAAGGAGGAGGTTTTATGGGTCAAAGTCAATCTGCAAGAATGGCCATAGCTAAAGCATTGATTGAGTTTACGAAGAACGAAGAATTAAAGAAAGCTTATCTTGATTATAATAGAGCTTTATTAAAGCATGATCCACGAGAAGTGGAGCCTAAAAAACCAAGAGGTAAAAAGGCTAGAGCTAAAAGGCAGAAATCTTATAGGTGATTTAATATGCTTATTCCAGTAAGATGTTTCACTTGCGGGGCACCAATTTCTAGACATTGGGATGAATATAAAAGAAGAGTTGAAGGTGGAGAAAAACCGGATGAGGTTCTAAATAGTTTAGGAATTAAAAGGTATTGTTGTAGAAGAATGTTTATTTCAGCTTTTGAGTATGCTGATGAATATTTGCAATTTGTTAAAGCTGAAGAAAAAATACAAGTTTCTGAATTTCCTAAAGAAGAGGCCGAGCAACAGCAAGTTACAAAAGGTAGAAGGGGAAGAAAAAGAAAGTTTCTATGATTTATGAAAGATTCTGATATTATCGATTTAAAGCATAGAATAATATTTGATAGCAGGGGAGATAAAACTGTAGAATCTACAATTTTTACAAAAAAAAGTAAAGGAATAGCATCATGTCCTTCAGGAATGAGTACAGGTTCATATGAGGTAAGGAATGTACCTGAAGGAAATTTCGAAGAAAAGGTTAAACTTTTCAATGAAATTGCTAAAAACAAATTAATAGGTAAAGATACAGCTAATCAGGAAGAAATTGATAGAAACTTAATAGAAATAGATGGAACTAATAATCTTTCAAATTATGGTGCAGTCAATATACTTTCTGTCTCGATGGCAAATCTTAAAGCCTATTCATCTTTAATAGAAAAGCAAGTTTTTGAGGTAATTAAAAATAAAGTAAATTATCTTTTACCAATTCCTTTGGGAAATGTCGTAGGAGGAGGTAAGCATGCAAGGGGATTATCTATCGATATACAAGAAATACTGGTTGCATGTAAAAACGCAGAAAATTTAAAACAGTCAATCGAGGCTAATGTGCTTGTACATAAAAAATGTTTTCAAATTCTAAGTAAAGAGGATATGTATTTTAGCGGGGGAAAAAATGATGAAGGCGCTTGGATAACTAGAGTTGGAAATAGAAAAGCTTTAGAAGTTGTAAGGAAGGCAATTTTGCAGGTTAAAAATGAAAAGGGATTTGAGTTCATTATTGGACTAGACTTTGCAGCTTCTACTTTTTATGATAAACAAAATAAAACATATAACTATAAGCTTGAAAGAATGAATTTGAATAAAGATCAGCATTATAAGTATGTGTGTAACTTAATAGAAGAATTTGAGATTACATATATCGAGGACCCTTTTGAAGAAGACTCATTTGAAGATTTTGCAAACTTGAGGAAAGATTTTAAGAATTTACTTATAGTGGGCGATGATATTTATGCATCTAATAAGGAGAGGTTAAGAAAAGGGATTGATTTTAACGCGACCAATGGTATAATAATAAAACCCAATCAAGTAGGAACTGTTTCCCGTATCATAGAGACGATCGAGTTTGCAAAGCAAAATAGCATTCAAATAGTAGTTTCACATCGTTCAGGAGAAACGGAAGATAATTTTATATCTCATTTAGCAACGGCTTTCGATTCTCCTTTGATAAAGACAGGTACTATCGGTGGTGAAAGAATGGCCAAACTTAATGAACTAATAAGAATAGAAGAATATCTTGGTTATAAGGCAAAATTGAATAATTATATAAGTAGCTTAGCCAAATAATTTTTGTATTATGTCAGATTTTTCAAGCTTCGATTTCAAAAAGGAAGAACAGTTAATTTTAGCACCAAGCGATATTTATATTCAGGCTGCTCTACCTCTAGGCACAAAATTTAAATCTAAATATATGAGAAATTTTATCTACAAAACAAAGCCTGAAGGAATTAACATAATCGATATAAGAAGTATTGATGAAAGAATTAGGATCGCTGCTAAATTTATGTCATTCTATGAACCAAGTAATATAATAGTTGTAGCTTCAAGACCTTACGCAATCAAACCAGCAAATCTTTTTGCTGAAATAATAGGCGCTGTAGCTATAACTTCAAGATTTCTCCCAGGGACATTAACGAATCCTTCTTTAGAGGAATATAAGCATGCAGAATTAATATTTGTTAATGATCCTTTTCACGATGCACAAGCTGTAAATGAAGCAAGCAAGCTTGGCATACCTGTTGTTGCATTATGTGATACAGAACATACTTGCTCAAATGTGGATTTAGTTATACCCTGTAATAATAAGGGTAGAAGAGCACTAGCTACTGTTTATTGGTTATTAGCAAGACAAATCTTAAAAGAAAGAGGTCTGTTAACTTCTTCAGATCGGTTCAAATATTCAATTGAAGACTTTGAAACTGAACTTATAGAAGAAACTGCTTAATACTTTATGAAAAGGAGTAGTGCTGTAGCAGGATACTTTTATGAGAAAAATCCTGAATCACTTAAGAATCAAATTGAGGAGTGCTTTAAACATAAACTTGGACCAGGACTGCCAAATTTTTTATCAAGAGAATATAAAGGAAAATACCCTGCTTTTATAGTTCCTCATGCAGGATATATTTACAGCGGGCCAATAGCAGCTCATGCATATAAATTGCTTGCAGAAAATGAAAGACCAGAAACAGTAGTAATAATAGGGCCGAATCATACAGGATACGGAGCACTAGTCTCAATTATTAAAGAAGGCGAATGGGAAACTCCTTTGGGAAGCGTTAAAATAAACAGTGATATAGCAAATAAACTTATGAAGGAATATAAAATGCTAACTGCAGATTACATGGCCCATCTTTATGAACATTCTATAGAGGTTCAATTACCTTTCCTACAATATATTTACAATAGGTTTGACTTTGTCCCTATCTGTATAATGTTACAAACATTAGAAGTTGCTAGAGAATTGGGTAGTGCGTTAGCTAAAGTTTTGAAAGGAACAAATTCTGTTGTAATCGCATCAACAGATCTTAACCATTATGAAAACATTGAAATTACTTACAATAAAGATGAATATGTAATTGATGCTGTGAAGAAGATTGATGAAGCCTATTTAATGAAAGTAATAGAAGATAAAAACATATCAATGTGTGGACCGTGTCCAACGGCAACAGTTTTACATTATGCAAAGAAAATAGGTTGTCAAAAATCAACAATATTAGCTCATGCAACTTCAGGCGATACATATGGGCCTAAAGACAGTGTAGTAGGTTATTTATCTGCATGCTTATATACTGATAACTAAATTTAGATTTTACTTTAGAGTCAACTAATCTTTCAATTATAATGGTATATTTAGAAAATAATTAACCTGACCTATTATTAGCTTTATTTTCTTAAGCTTAATTAATTTTGTTTAATTTTTAATAGATTTTAAAAATCTAATACGCTAACAGTGAACTGGTTAAGATATAAAGTTCAATTTACACCCTCATCAACTATAGTAACCTCAAAAACATCTTTCAATCTTTTACTTAAACTGTTAAAAACTTTGGTTTTTCTTTCATCATCTACTAAGGCAAAAAATGCTCCACCACCTCCTGCACCAGTCAGTTTGGAACCATAAGCCCCTTTCCTTCTAGAAAGATTTACAAAAAAATCTAATCTCGGTGTCGATACACCAACAGCAGATAAAAGTTCATGATTTATATTTATAAGTCTACCAGCATTGTATAAGTCATCTTTTCTTAAAAATTCAGCTATTTTAATTGGTAAATAATTAGCTGACATATAAATAGGATTTATTATTGAAGGAAATTCGGATTTTAACTTAAGGACTCTTTCCACAATTTTACCTGTAGGCACTCTTTTTCCAACAGTTGCAATTAAAAATATTGCTTTTCCGCTTTTTTGAAGCATGATAGGCTTTTCTCCTTTTCTATAAAGCAACATTCCTCCATAAGTGCTTATTGTTATATCTACACCTGAAGGTGCCTTGTGAACTAATCTTTCACCTTCGAAGGCTGCTTTCCAAACAATCTCTTTATCAATTAAGCCAGTTAATCTTTTACAAACTGAAGCTGATGTTGCTACAAAAACAGCAGCACTAGAGCCTAAACCTGAAGATGGAGGTATTTTAGAATAAATATAAACATTCATTCCCTCAGATTTTTCTATAAATTCAAATGTTTTTCTGATAGTCCTTAAAACTGGTCTTAGGAATTTTTTAGCCTTCTCTCCACCTGCTGTATCCAATATCTTCTCATTCAATGTACTTTTTATTACAAATTTTTTTCCTTCATAATCGGTTTCAATTCTTAAATGATTATCATATCTTTCTTCTGCACTTACTTCTACATACAGATTTATTGCTGCCACAAGTGCGGGAGCTCCTTCAACTACAAAATGCTCACCGCTAATTATTATTTTTGAAGGTGCTAATGCTGTGCTCAATATTTATATTTCTAAGTATGGAAATAAAAATAACTATTTCATTTATTCTATAGAGTGGAATCTGTTGTTATAAAATTAGGTGGATCTGTTATAACAAAAAAAGACGAACCTTTAAAGGAAAGAATAGAGACCATTAACAATTTATCAAGCCAAATATCAAGTGTTTGCAACGATTTAAATTTATGTATTGTTCATGGAGGAGGCTCATTCGGTCATTACATTGCAAAAAAGTATGCAATACATATTGGATTGCCAAGAATCAAAATTGGTTTATCGATTTTAGAAATGGAAATGAGAAGACTAAATTTAATCGTTGCAAAATCCTTGATAAATCATGGCGTTCCTGTTATACAAATTTCGCCCATAGATATTTTTTCTACTAAAGGGGATGAAATCAACGTATTTCATTCTAAACCTATATTGGATGCAATAAATAAAGGATATATACCTTTGCTCTATGGCGATGTAGTGTTTGATGAAGAAAAAGGTTGTAGAATACTCTCAGGTGATCAGATTTGCTTAGAGTTAGCTAAAATTATTTCAGCAAGAAAAATAGTTTTTTGCATGGATACAATGGGTATTTATGATAAAGATCCTAAAAAGCATAATGATGCAAAATTAATTAAAAAAATTAGTAAAGAGGAAGTTAAAAGACTTATTTCCAATTTTTCTAAAGGAGATGATGTAACTGGAGGTGTTGTTAATAAATTATTAGTTGCATATGAAGCTGCAAATATGGGAATAAAATCAATATTCATCAATGGTTTCTATCATAATATGCTAATGAGAGTATTAAGAAATGAAGATTATATAGGAACAGAAATATATTAGGCAATTGAATAAAAAAATGTCGATCAATATTAACGAAATTAAGGATTATGCTAAATTTTTTAATGAAAAATTGGTTAGTTTCTTTAATAATATTGAACCGCAAATTCTCAAAAATTCTTCTCTGCATATATTAATAAACGGAGGAAAAAGGTTAAGGCCTTACGTCTTATCCAAAATTTCTTCTTATTACGGATTAGATAACCAAAAATCTTTTCCAGCTGCATTATCTGTTGAACTTGTTCACAATTTTAGTCTAATACATGATGATATTATGGATAAAGATAAGTTTAGGCACGGGAAACCAACAGTACATGAAGCATATGGATTAGATTTCGCGATACTTTCTGGTGATCTTTTATTCGCTCTAGCCTTCAAATCACTATATTTTTTGAAGAATTTTATTCCTAAATCTCGAATAACTCAATGTTATAAAGAATTATCTATAGCTACAGAAAGTCTTGCGATCGGGCAAGGTCTTGATATTTATCTAGCGAAAAATAGCATATTTGATTATAGGAAAACAATAAAGATGATTCAAAATAAAACTTCAGCTCTTTTTGAAGCTAGTTGTGTAATGGGAGCTATAATCGGCAATGCGAAGCAAAAAGAAATAGAGCAGATAAGGAAATTTGCTAGATACGCTGGAATTGCTTTCCAAATAAAAGATGATATTCTAGGAACCTTCGGAGATGAAAAAATAACAGGTAAGCCTGTAGGAAATGATTTGAAAGAAGGTAAAAAAACCTTAATAGTAATCTATGCAATGAAGAAAGGTAATGCTGAATTGAGGAAAATGATACTCTCTATTCTAGGAAATCCAAATGCGAGAGAAGAAGAAATTAGGCAGTTAATCGCTTCTTTTAAAAATATGGGCTGTGATGAATTTGCGATTAAAAAATCAAATTATTATTTAAATTTAGCTAATCAACATTTAAAAGGCTTAAAACAAGACTTAGCAGAATTCCTACGTTCATTCGGTGAATTTTTAGTTGAGAGAAATTATTGATGGCAAACGATAAAGAATTAGAGGAGTATATATTTAAAAAAGCCTTATCTAATGCATATAAGCATAATGGTAAAGCTGCAACTCAAGTAGTTATTCGGAAAGTATTGTTTAAATATCCTGATATAAAGGCTAGAATAAGGGAATACTTACCAAAGGTCGATGAGATCGTTTCTAAGGTTAATTCGATGACTTTAGAAGAACAATACAATTATTTAATTTCAAAATATCCAGAAGAACTAAAAGAGGAAAAAATAGAACTTAAAAAATTTGAGTTACCGCCCTTACCTAATGCTGAAAAATATAGTAAAATAGTTACAAGATTTGCACCAAATCCAGACGGACCATTACATTTAGGCAATATAAGAGCTGCTTTGCTTTCCTATGAATACGCTAAAAAATACAACGGAAAATTCATTTTAAGATTTGAAGATACAGATCCTAGAACAAAAAAGCCTATTTTGCATCTATTCGAAGGAGAGAAATTAGATTATGAATATATTATTAAAGACCTTGAGTGGCTTTTTATTTATCCCGATGAAATATATATTCAATCTGATAGATTAAAGATTTACTATGATATAGCAAAGGAATTGTTAAAAAATAACTTTGCTTACATTTGCTTTTGTGATTCAGAAAAAATAAAGAATTTTAGAAGTAATGCGTTAGCATGCGAGCATAGAATTCAAAGTCCTGAAGAAAGTCTTGAATATTTCGAGAAATGTATAAGAGGAGAATTTTTGGATCTTAAAAATCCGCCTGTTCTTAGAATAAAAACAGACATTAAGCATTCAAATCCCAGTGTGAGAGACTGGATTGCCTTCAGGCATGTCAATCCAAACTTATTCCCGCATCCAAGAATGGAAAAAATAGTGGGCTATTTAGGATATAAACCAAGTTTTTGGCCAACATATAATTTCTCTGTGAGTGTCGATGACCATATGATGGGTATAACACATGTATTTAGAGCCAAGGAGCACATGATAAATGCTCTAAAACAAAGCTATATTTATAAGCATATGAACTGGCAAGAACCAGAATCAATCCATTATGGAAGAATAAACTTTGAAAATATAGTACTTTCTAAAACTAAGATAAATGCCATGATAAAAGAGGGAATTTATGAAGGCTATAGCGATCCTGACTTAGCTACAATTTTATCTTTTAGAAAGCGTGGCTTCTTACCTGATACTATTAGAGAAGTTATACTAGAACTTGGCATTAAGCCTGTTGAAGCAAAAATAAGCTTAGAGAATATTTATGCAATAAATCGTAAGAAAATAGATGCTATAGCAAATAGGTATTTTTTTGTAAGCGATCCTGTAGAGTTGAACTTAATTCATGATAAAGAAATAATTGTTAAAAGACAACTGCATCCTTCAAAAACTGAATACTATGAATTAAAACTAACTCCAAAGAATGGTATTATTAAACTTTACATTTCTAAATCAGATTATAAAGATGAAATAAGGCTGATAGAGCTAGGAAATGTAAAAATATATAGTAAAGATGAAAAATCTTTTGCAGAGTTTATTGATGACCAAACTGTTGATTATGCAAGAAATAAATCTTTAAATTTTGTTCAGTGGGTCTATGATGAATTTAAATTGGATGCTGTTGTTAAATGCCCTTCATTTGTATTTGACAAAAAGTTTATTAAAGGATATGTCGAAAAAGAAATTCAAAATATAAAAATTGGCACAGTAATTCAATTTTTAAGATTTGGTTTTGTAAAATTGGATGAATTCCAAGATGATAAGGTCATTTTCTATTATACTCACAATTGATATTAGTTAAATTTAAATATATAATAGAAAGTAAAGATAATCACGGATTTAAAAGATGACGTCTAAAAAACCTATGTATGTTAGATTTGAAGTGCCGCAGGATTTGCATGAAAAAATATATGAATTTGTAAGAGTTAGCAGAGAAACTGGAAAAATAAAGAAAGGTGTAAATGAAACTACAAAATCTGTGGAAAGGGGTCTTGCAAAATTTGTTGTTCTTGCTGAAAATGTTGATCCACCAGAAATTGTTGCACATTTACCTTTAATATGTGAGGAAAAAAACATACCGTATCTTTATGTTCCTGATAAGAAAAAATTGGGAGAAGTTGCAGGAATAAATGTTTCAGCAAGTTCAGTTGCTGTCCTTGAAGTAGGTGATGGTAAATCTTTATATGATGATTTGGTATCAGCCTTTTCAGATTTAAGGGCAAAGCTAGCCCCTAAGGAACAACCATCTCAAGCAGAAAAAGTTGAAGAACAAAAAAAGGAAGAAAAGCCTAAAAAAGGTAAAGCTAAAGCTGAAAAGAAAGAATGATAATTAAATAATGAGTTCTCAAGACTCAACACCAGCAGAGGTTGTTCAAATAATCGGAAAAACAGGCGTAGGAGGTGAAGTTACACAAGTGAGAGTAAGAATACTGGAAGGAAAGGATAAAGGTAGAGTATTGACGAGGAATGTTATGGGTCCTGTAAGAGTTGGCGATATATTAATGTTAAGAGAAACTGAAAGAGAAGCAAAGAAGTTGGTTCCAAGGTAATGGTTACAGAATACAGTTGCAGTTTTTGTGGGAAAAAGTTTCCCAAGGGTAAGGGTATGCTATTTGTGAAAAATGACGGCAGCGTTCTTTATTTTTGTTCTAGTAAATGTAGAAAGAATAGGACTATTTTGGGGCGAAATCCTATAAAATTTAAGTGGGCTTCTTTTTACGCTAAACAAAAATAAATAAATTTAATTTCTTTTTAAAACAATTTTCTTCTATTCATGAGAATTAGGCAACCTATTTTAACCGTTTTGGGTCATGTTGATGTAGGCAAGACTACGTTATTGGATAAAATTAGAGGTACAGCTGTTCAATTAAAAGAGGCAGGTGGTATGACTCAGCATATTGGGGCTTCATTTTTACCGGTTCAAGTTATTGAAAAGCTTTCATCGAATTTAATGGTTAAGTTTAAAGCCAAACTTGAAATTCCTGGAATACTTATCATCGATACGCCCGGTCATGAAGTATTTGCTAATTTAAGAAGAAGAGGTGGCTCTGTTGCAGACATGGCAATTTTAGTCGTAGATATATTAAAGGGATTGGAAAAGCAAACATATGAAAGCTTAGAAATTTTAAAATCTAGAAATGTACCCTTTGTAATAGCATTTAATAAGCTAGACAGGTTGGAAGGTTGGAATCCAAAAGAAACGTATTCATTTTTAGAATCTTTCAATGAACAGGATGAAAGAACGAAGGAAAGATTAGATTATAAAATTTATGAGCTGGTTAGTAATTTATCTAAATTAGGCTTTCAATCTGAAAGATTCGATAGAGTAAGGGATTTTACAAAGACTGTTCCAATTGTACCCACGAGTGCAACATATGGTATAGGTATTTCTGAATTACTACTTTTGATAAGTGGTATCTGTCAGAATTATCTAAAAAGTAGATTGGCTTATACTGAAGGTCCTGCTAGCGGTGTTGTACTTGAAATAAAGCAAGAAGTAGGTCTAGGAACGACGGTTGATTCTATAATATTCAACGGTATTCTTAAAAAGGGAGATACGATAGTTCTTGCTGGTACTGATGGTATAATTACCACTAAAGTAAAAGCCATCTTAATGCCTAAACCTTTAGATGAAATGCGCGCTCCTGAAGATAAATTCTTGAGTGTAGAAGAGGTTGTTGCAGCTGCTGGAGTAAAAATTGTTGCTGAAAACCTTGAAAAAGCTATAACAGGATCTCCCATTTATTCAGTATATGAAGAAAATTATAAAGATGTAATTAAAAAGATAGAAGAAGAAGTTGGTTCTATAAAAATAAGATCAGATAAAGAAGGTATAGTTGTTAAAACAGATACATTAGGAGTTCTTGAAGCGCTAACTTCATATTTAAAATCCTATGGAATTCCAGTAAGATATGCAGATATTGGACCTGTTACAAAGAGCGATGTATTAGAAGCATCAATATCGAAAGAAATAAATAAGATTTATGGCGTTATTCTCGCCTTCAATGTAAAAATATTGTCCGAAGCTGAAAAAGAAATGCTTGAAAAGGGTATAAAATTGATCAAAGAACCGATCATTTACAAGCTAATTGAATCTTATGAAGAGTATGTAAATAAAATAAAAGAAGAAGAAAAGAAGGCTGATTTTGAAAAATATCCTTATCCTGGAATGTTAAGAATATTGCCAGGTTACGTTTTTAGGAGAAGTGAACCTGCAATCGTAGGTGTAGAAATATTGCTGGGTAAAATTAAACCTGGATATATTCTTATGAATAAAGCTGGCAAAATTGTAGGAACTGTTATGCAAATACAAGATCAAGGTAAACCAATTAATGAAGCAAAGAAAGGTATGGCAGTTGCTATATCCATTAAAGGAGAAGCTAATGTAGGAAGAAATATTTTTGAGGGTGATGTTTTGTATGTTCACATTAGCAGAGAGGATGCAAAATATCTTTTAAATAAATATAAAAGTGAATTTTTAGAAGAAGAGATTAATTATCTTGAAAAAATATCTTTGGGAAAAATGCCTTAAAACGACAAAGATATATTGATTTTTTAACAAAATACTCAATATGCCTGAATTTAAAGTTAATGTATCTAATCCAAAAGATGGGACATCTAAAGTATATATTGTAAAAGATCAGCAAGCTAGGTCATTGATAGGTTTGAAAATAGGAGATGAATTTGATGGCGTAATTTTAGGGTTGAAAGGTGTAAAATTAAAAATTACAGGAGGTTCTGATAGTTCAGGTTTTACTATGATTGGCTCCATACCAGGGGGTGTAAAAAAATCTGTGATAATGACAAAGGGAATAGGCTTTAAGCCAAAAAAAGAGGGATTGAGGAAAAGGAAAATGGTAAGAGGAAATACTGTAACTGAAGATACAGTTTTAATCAATTGTGTAATTTTAGAAGAAAAGAATGTTTAAAGAGCTGGGCCAGCCACAAATTAACATAGGAACTTTGGGTCATGTTGACCATGGTAAAACTACTTTAGTTTATTCATTAACTGGAACCTGGACAGCACGTTATTCTGAAGAAATAAGAAGAGGTATAACCATTAAACTTGGATATGCTACGGCTACGATAATGAAATGTCCACAATGTTTACCACCAGCTAATTATACTACATATGCTCTATCAAACAACGGTTATTGCATACATTGCGGTTCAAAGCTAATACCTTTGAGAAATGTTTCCTTCGTTGATGCACCCGGTCATGATATGTTAATATCAACCATGTTATCTGGGGCAGCAGTGATGGATGTAGGTATTCTTGTTATAGATGCAACCGCACCAGCTCCGCAACCACAAACAAGGGAACATCTTAAAGCCATGGAAATTATTGGTTTAAAGAATATTATAATTGTTCAGAATAAACTGGATGTTGTAACTAGAGAAAGAGCATTAGAGAGCTATAAAGAAATTAGAAATATGATACAAAATTCTTATTTAGTCGAGGTAAATCCTCCCATAATACCAATATCTGCACTTCATAAAGCTAATCTAGACTTATTAATCGAAGCTTTTGAGGTCTATTTTCCGACACCAAAGAGAGATGAAACAAAAGATCCACTTGTATATGTCATTCGTTCTTTTGATATTAATAAACCTGGAACTGATTATAAAGACTTACATGGAGGAGTTCTAGGCGGAAGCATAGTGCATGGTAAGCTTGAGATAGGTCAAGAAATAGAAATAAGGCCTGGTTATAGAATTAAAAAAGAAAATAAAACAGAATATGTTCCTCTTTACACTAAGATTATAAATTTGAAAAGTGGTGAACTAAATTTAGAAAAAGCTTTGCCTGGTGGCCTAATAGGCATTGAAACAAATTTAGATCCTTCTCTAACTAAGGCAGATCAACTTGTAGGAAACATCGTTGGCCTTGCAGGAAGGATGCCAAAGGTTTGGAATACTATAAATGTAAGTTATACATTATTTGAGCAAGTTGTTGGAACGAAAGAACCTATTAAAGTAGAACCCATTAAATTAAAGGAAGAAGTTGTATTGAACGTCGGTCCTGCAAGAACAATTGGCATTGTTACGCAGGTTAAAAAGGATACAATGACAGTCAATCTCGGTAATCCAGTATGCGGTGATTTGAAAACAAAGGTAGCAATTAGCAGAAAAATTCAAGGTAAATGGAGGCTGGTTGGTTATGGCGAACTTGTATGAGATATCTTCTGATTGATACAAGTTTTTTACTTGAAATGATGAAGTTAGGTAAAAATTTAATATCTCAATCTGAAAATTTTTTAGGAGAAAAATTAATTCCCTCAACAACGACAAATGTAATAAATGAATTAAAATCTTTATCAGTAGGTAAAGATAAAAAATCTAGATTGGCAAATTTAGCTTTAAAATTATCTTTAAATTTTAATAAAATTTTTGAAAGTCAAGAAAAATATACAGATTTAGATTTAATTAATATAGGAATAAAAAATAATTGTGTTATAGCAACCGCTGATTTAGAACTTGCTCATAAAGCTTTTAATAAAGGAATAGATGTTATTATTCTTAAAGAAAAAGGAAGATTGTCTGTATTAAGGTATTAAGAAAACTTTTTAAAAGTAGAAAATCATTAATATTACTCATTAAATTCAATAGAGAGTGATTGAATTTGTTTAGACTATTTGGAACAAAAGATGTTGTAGCTATATCTCCTAAAGACTTAAAACCTAAATTAAACCTTGAACAAGTAGTTTTATCTATTTTAAGAGAAAAATACGAAGATAAATTTATTCAAGAAATTGGATACATTGTTTGTGTCCTTTCTGCCAAACCTTCTCGCTTCGGTGTGATTGTTTCTCGTTCTGGTTTTCTTTATAATGAAGTTGAATTTGAGTTCCTTGCTTGGATACCTACTGTAAAAGAAGTCGTGGATACTGAAGTTGTAGATGTTAAGGAATTTGGAGTTTTCTTACAAATAGGCCCAATAGAAGGCTTAGTTCATATTTCACAAATTATCGATGATTTTGTAAGTTATGATAAAAAGGGAAATAGAATTGTAGCTAAAAAGACCAAAAGAATACTCGCTAAACACGATCCTGTTAGAGCAAGAATAACAACAGTTAGCTATTCAGCTGGTTCTTCTAATTTTAAATTAGGTTTTACTATGAGACAACCTTTTTTGGGAAAACCTGAATGGATAAAAGAAGATATAGAGAAATTGCAAAAGGTGAAATAAATGGTAAGAAAAGCAACCTATGGCTTCAAAGCTTGTACAAATTGCAAAATGCTAGTACCAAAAAAAGAAAAAATATGCCCAAATTGTAAAGGAAAGGATTTTTCAGATGAATGGAGTGGTATATTTATACTTTTTAAACCAGAGGAATCTGAGATAGCTAAGCTTATTGGAATTAAAACACCTGGCATGTATGCAATAAAAGTAAGATGAATGAAATATTTTATTGATGTTTCCAAAACGAGTAAAAAAGAAAGGATCTTTTATTTAGATCGAAAAAGAAAATTTAAAAGTTTAAGAAGGAAGCTTAAGAAGATTTTTGGTATTGCACTGTTTCGATACCCCAATGAAAAAATGGATCATGTTAAAGATATTATAGAATTAATAAAGCCTAAAAAGATAATTACTATAGGTGATTTTGTTACTAGATCATTTATTGAAAATAAAATAAATGTGAATTTTGCAATTATTGACGGATATTTGGAAAACAAAAAATTGGATGAAAAAATTGATGTAAGCACTTTCAACAGAGTGCTGCGTATAAAAAACCCTAAAGGCACGCTATCACTTGATAATTATTTAAAGGTTAAAGAAGAATTAGTTAAAGATAATTGTATTATCTTGGTTGATGGGGAGGAAGATCTTCTTGCTATTGTTCCATTAATTGAAGAGAATGATAATTCATTGGTTATATTCGGCCTTCCAAATTTTGGAATTGAAATCGTAATTGTAAATAAAAGAAAAAGATTTATATTAAGAAAGATGATACAAAGAATGTTTTAATGTTGGACCCAAAGGATATTCAAATCTTAGAAAAATTTGAGAATCCCTATTTAAACAGGGATGAGTATATGATTCAGTTGAATTTAGAGAACAAACCATTTCCTAAAAGACAGGAAGTAATAGAAGCTTTAGCAAAATTTCTAAATGAAAACGCTGAAAAAATCATAATCAGAAAGTTGATTTCGAGATATGGAGGAACAAAGGCTTATTCTATAGCTTTAGTATACAAAGATCTTGATAGCAAAAAAATAGAGCTTGAACATGTAATTTTAAGACATAAGAATAAAGAAGAAAGGAAGAAAATATTAGAAGAAAAAAAGAAAAAGAAATTAGAGTTAAAACAGAGTAAAGAGAAGAAGTGATGGAATGATGCCTTATATACACAAAATATTTGATGTGGATCCTTCTACTAATACAATTAAAAGAAAAAATAAGAAATGCCCAAGATGCGGAGTATTCATGGCTAGGCATAAGCAACCAGATAGATGGTCCTGTGGGAAGTGTGGATATACAGAATTCATTTCAGTTAAAAAGTAATGTTTCTTCTTGGTATAGAGAGTACTGCTCACACTTTTGGTGTTGGTATCGTTGATGAAAAATTAAATATATTAGCCAACGTTAACTCTACATATATCCCTCCTAAAGGAAAGGGTATTCATCCTAGAGAAGCTGCAATCCACCATTCAGAAAATGCTGCTGAAGTTATAAATGAAGCTTTAAAACTAGCAAATGTAAGAATGAAAGATTTAAGCGCTATAGCGATTGCCCTTGGTCCTGGCTTAGGTCCATGTTTGAGAACTGGAGCTACCATTGCTAGGTTTTTATCTTTGCAATTCCAACTGTCTCTAGTTCCAGTAAATCATGCTGTAGCACATTTAGAAATAGCAAGGTATGCATGCAATGAAGAAGATCCATTAATTGTTTATATTGCAGGAGGAAACACCATAATAACAACATTCGTTGAAGGAAGATATAGGATATTTGGAGAGACACAAGATATTGCGCTTGGAAATGCTGTTGATTACTTTGGTAGAATGATCGGAGTCGAATATCCTGAATTAATTAATGTAGAAAAGCTTGCAATGGAAGGTAAACAATTGCTTGATTTACCATTAGTTGTAAAAGGTCAAGATGTATCTTACTCAGGTTTGATCACATCTGCTTTGAAGTTAATCAAGGAAGGATATAGGGTTGAGGATGTAGCTTTAAGCTTTATTGAATATGCTTATAGCATGCTCTGCGAAACAATAGAAAGAGCAATCGCGTATACAAATAAAAAATCCATTCTTTTAACCGGTGGTACTTCAAGATCAATAATATTGAAGGAAAAACTTGAGAAATTAGCACAGGGCCAGAACGTCAGTTTTAAAGTTGTTCCTAGGGAATATGCAGGAGATAATGGAGGAATGATTGCTTTAACAGGTATGCTTGCTTTTATGCATAAGGTAACAATTGATCCAATTAGAAGCTATGTAAAGCCTATGTGGAGATTGGATCAAGTAGATATACCTTGGAGATAATTAAAGACAAATTAATAAAAAAGGGCGCTGAAGCAGAAATTTGGCAAGGTAGGTGGTTTGATTTACAAGCAATATTTAAAGTTCGTGTACCTAAACTTTGGAGACATCCTATTTTAGATTCAAAAATAAGATCAATAAGAACTATCAAAGAAGCCAAAATAATGTATTATTCTTTAGAAGAAAACGTGCGAGTGCCATATTTATACGATGTAGATTTGGAAAATTCGACCATTATTATGGAATATGTTGATGGGACAATTCTTAAAGAAATTTTTCCAAAAAAACATAAAGAATTTTCATTTGAAATAGGAAGAATATTAAGTAAACTTCATTCAATAAATATTGTTCATGGAGATGTTACATTAAGTAATTTTATCATGCTTAATGATGGAAAAATTTGTACAATAGACTTTGGTCTATCTGAATTTTCCAATAGAGTTGAAGACAAAGGGATTGATATTCACTTATTTCTTAGAAACATAGAAAGTAGCTTTAGCAGCCTTTCAAAAGAAAGCTTCGAATATTTTATGAAAGGATATTCGATTTTTATGAAAAATCATGGTGAAATCTTAAATAAGTTAAAAGAAATTAGAAGAAGAGGAAGATATATTGCTGAAAGAAGGAGAGTTAAAATATTTTAATCAATCATATACGTTTTCCTGAACCATTCAATGAATAGATTGATTGCTCTTCCTCTGTGAGAATAGTTATTTTTCTCCTCTACATTCATTTCTCCAAAAGTTAGGCTTGCTTCCTCAGGAATAAATATTGGGTCAAACCCCCAACCTTTTCCTCTAATCTCATTTGAAATTTTTCCTTTTGAAATTCCGATAAATACCTTTTCATATTTATCATCTTTATAGGCAAGTGCGCATTTAAATTCAGCATATCTATCTTCAATATCCCTCATTAGTTTAATAACCCCTTCATTGCCAAGTGTTTTATAAACATAAGAAGTATAAGGTCCAGGAAAACCGTTAAGTTTTCTTATAAATAAACCAGAATCTTCAGCAATTACTGGCTTTCTTACTTCTTCATAAGCTTTTTTAATAAAATCGCTTATAATTTCTTCAATTTCGTTGGACTGTATTTCTGGAATATCTAAATCCAATTTTTCAATTTCAATTTTAAATTTAGATAGTAAAATTTTTATTTCTCTATACTTGTTTTCATTTCCAGTTATTAAAACAATTGAAAATTTCACAAATTTTATTAATAAAGAATGTAGATAAATAATGATATGCGAAGAGGCAGAGAAAAGGGCAAATCACATTCGACAAGACCTGTAGGGATCAATGAAGGTCTAATTTCACTTCATGACCCAGATGCAATAAAAAAAGTTATTGCAGATTTGGCTAAGAAAGGAACACCGCCTTCAACAATAGGAGTAATTTTGAGAGATCAGTATGGTGTTCCTTTGGTAAAACATGTATTAGGGAAGAAAATGAAAGATATATTGGAAGAATTAAATTTAAAGCCAGAATTTCCTGAAGACCTTTCCAATCTAATAAAAAGGGCAAATAATGTTATTGAACATTTAAAAGAGCATCCAAAAGATTACAGAGCTAAAAGAGGATTGGAAGAAATAATCTCTAAAATAAACAGACTTGCAAAATATTATAAAAGGGAGAATATATTGAAGCAAGAGTGGAAGCATGATATACTTGTACCAAAGTAATGCAATCAAATCTTGAAAGCAAAATCTTAAGAGCTATTGAATTTATTGAGGAAGACTATTCTCCTATTTTCATTGTCTCTCATTATGATACAGACGGTTTATCTGCTGCTTTAATACTGATAAAAATACTATACAATAAAAAAATTCCTTTTGTATTCAGAACAGTAAGCTCTTTAGATGAAGTGGAAAATGTAAAAGAATCAGCTTTTAATAGAATAATTTTAATCGATTTTCAAATTTCAGAAGAAATAATAACACTTTCAAAATACAAAAGAATTCTTATGATAGATCATCATCAAATTTTAGATTACGATATTTATGGTCAAATGATGCTACTTAATCCATACCTATTTCAAATAGATGGTAACAAAGACGCATGCTCATCTTGCATTGCATATCTTCTAGCTAAAAGCATTGATGAATCTTTAGTCTATCTATCTCCTCTTGCTTTAGCAGGTGCGCTAGAAGATAAGCAAGATGTAGCTGAAAAAAGATTTTTCTTGGGTTTAAACAAAGAAATTTACGATGAAGCTGAAGAAGCAGGTATTTGTTCATCTAACTTAGGTCTTGTTTCTTATGTAGATTTTAATGAAACACTTGAGAAAACATTCGCTTATATTTTTGAACCGTTTATACCAACTATATTTGGAAACATTGAAAAATCTAGAAAATTTTTAATCGATTGTGGTATACCCAATGAACTTTTATCAAAAGAATTAAGAAAAATAAATGAAAAAGAACAATTTTGGATATGTCAAAAAGTAGCTAAGAAGCTTATAAAGGAATCCTATGAAGCTTATAACATTGAAAGGCTATTTGGATTAAATTATGAAGTTACAGGATTTGGTAAGATAAAAAATTTAAGAAGTTTAGCAAAGATATTGAATTACCACGGAAGATACTATAAATATGATACGATTATTAGGAATTTAATAACTGAAGAAATAAAAGAAGGATTTGAAGAATCTTTAATAAATTATTCTAATGAGATTAAAAAGTTTTCTGAAATAATCTTGAACAGAGTAAAAGAATTTAACAATATTGCTTATATAGATTTAAACGATTTTAGCATTGCAAGATTGACTGGCGATTTTTCATCTTTATTTGCATCTTCAAATATATCAAAAAAACCTCTTATCATGATATCTACAACGCTTAACGATAATTGTAAAGTCTCAATCAGGCTAAAAGGAAATTTTAACAATGTAAATATTGGAGAATTGGTTAAGACTGTCGCTAAAAAAATTAATTGTAAAGGAGGAGGTCATGTAAACTCGGCAGGAGCGATAATTCCAAAAAGCCTGGTCAAAAAATTTATTGATGAATTGGATTCATCGTTATGATCTGTTCAGCCTTTATTGAAATAAATTTAAAAACAAAGGAAATGGCAGAAAATCTATTTAACTCACTGTTGCCAGATAATATAAATATACCGAAAGATTTAAAATTAAAAATGGATGTAAAAGAAAAAAGAGTATATATGGAAATCGAATCGTTAAATATAAACAGATTTCAGTCTACGATAGAGGAGATTCTAAGGCTTATATCTTTAATTGAAAAAACATTTAATAAGGGTATTAAAAATGAGTAAATCTTCAAAAAAGGCTCCAGTTTATGTTTACAATGTACATGCTAACTCGGTATTTAAAGATAAAGTCATTGCGCAAATTTTAGGAAAAACCCCTGATAGCATTCTAAAAAGAACGGTTGAAACTACGCTTGCTGACCTTTTGGATGATCAGAATAACATTTATTTTCAATACATTAAATTAAAGTTTCAAATAATAAAAGTAGACGGTTATGAAGCATACTCGAAATTTAAAGGACATGAGATGACTAGAGATTACGTAAGAAGCCTTGTAAGGCCAGGTACGTCAAGAGTAGATACGTTCTATGATGTATATACAACAGACAACATACATTGCAGATTGCAGGCACTCGCTATAACAGCAAAGCATGTTGGCCACTCGGTTGAAAGTGAAATAAGAAAAGCTGTTACTAAAAAATTTGAGGAATTACTTAGCAATGTAAGCTTAGACGAGCTTATTTCAAAAACATTCTTAGGTAATGTTAGTGCAGAGCTGAATGCTGCAGCTAAAAAGATATATCCTTTGAAAAAATTTGAACTGATTAAAAGTAAAGTCTTAACTAAATATATAAGCTAATCTTCTTTGTATTTCTCTTTAAAATTTGTTACATCACCATAGATAACTATAACGTTTTTCTCTTTTGCTAAATTTAATACCGATTTTTCAATTGAGATAGCTACAATTACAGGCTGAACGTCTAAATTATAATCTTCTTTCAATAATTGAGCTCTTTTAAGGGTTTTCCAAACATCATCTTCATCATCAGAATAAGCTTTTACTTCAATTAAAAAACGTTTATCGTTATGAATATAAATATCTACATCAACTTCTCTTCCCACTTCTCTTATTATTCCCCTTTTATCTATGAATTTCTTTTTCTCTACTTTTTCATAAAATATTCCAAATTTTTTTAATGCATCGCTATACAAGCTTAGAATTAATCTTTCAAAAGGAATACCTCTTTCTCCACGCATTTCTTCTAAAATTAATTTTAGCTTGTAAATTTCTGTTGACAATATATCTATTTTATGCGAATGTTCAAGAACTACTTCCCATAGCTTATTTTGTCCTTCTCTTAAAGCTTTAACTTCTTCCCAAAGTTTATTTTGACTTTCCCAAAGCTTAATCTGGCTTTCCCAAAGTTTATTTTGACTTTCATTTAAAGACCTAATTTCTTCCCAAATTTTTTTATTATTTTCAATTAAGAAATCCAGTCTCTTTGTTACATCTGAAATTTCCAGTATTCCTAGTATAGCATATCTAAATTCTTCGTCCTTTATTAGTAAATCGATTATTTTCTTTTTTAATTCCTGTTCCACTCTAAAAATATATTATAGAATAATATTTAAATAGTATAAAATTTTTTAAATTTTTATCATTTTGAAGAAACAATTTTAATTACATCTCTATGTTTCAAAATATAATCTTCACCTAGTTTTTGTTTTTTACGCACATCGATTGCATATAAGAAATATTTACCAAGTTCTGTATGAATGTATTCTGACGCAAAATCTCTTACATTCATATCGCTTGGAACTAAGAAAACATCTGGCAAAACATTACCTTCATGATCTGTAAGTTTATTTTGATCTTCTACAGGAAACACAGCTACGTAGTTTAAGAGTTTGAAATAACATGCTTCTAATGCTTCTTGCACACCTGTTGAACCATATTTTTCTAAAACGTTTTTTTGAATGTATTCTAAAGCTTTCCTTTGCTTTTCATCAATCTCTTTTAATATTCTAATTTTACCATCATTATATTCAATCATTTTGTTTTCCTTTGCTTTCCTTAAAGCAAGTTCAGATTCAGCTGAAGTAGGTATAATAATGAAATCTTTGTATTTTTCTTTCATTCTTTTATAATTTTCGTTTGAAGTTGGCAGGTCTATTTTATTAGCTGCTATCAGAAATGGCTTGGACGATAAAAGTAATTCTTTGCAAAAATTCCTAATCTCTTCTTCACTCCATTCAGCAACTTTTTTCTTTTCAAGCCTAGATTTAATTAATGCGTTTGCAATTTGTTTTCTCTTTAAAGAAAATCCACTTAGATAACGTTCTAAAATTTGAACATTTTCATTGTAATCTAGTCTCTGTATTTTTCTCAAATCCTTTTCAATTTCTTCTTTTAAATTGTTAAAAACCCACATTAATAATTCATTGAAAATCATTTCAGGTTCATTTATTGGATCATAAGTTCCAGGCTTTACAATCCTTCCTTCAGAATCTGTTGTTCCTGATACATCAACAACAAGTATTATAGCATCTGCCTTTCTGATTTCATCTAAAAATTTATTTCCCAGTCCTCTACCTTTCCATGCATCCTGAACCAAACCTGCTACATCGATTAGCTCAACTGGCACATATCTAATTCCATCAACGCAAACAGAATTTCTCGGATTATCTTTTACATTAAATTCCTTGCATACACATTCAACTCTTACATATGCAATTCCTTTGTTTGGTTCAATCGTTGTAAAAGGATATGGCGCAACTTTTGCAGATTGCATTGTAAGCGCGTTGAAAAATGTTGTCTTACCTGAATTAGGCTTACCTAAAATTCCTATGATTGGCAATTTAATTAATTATTCTAATTTCAATTATAAGTAAATTTTCATTCATGATTCGGAAAAACCGAATATTGTAAAAATGGAAAAACTTATAAACTTATAATTAAAATGCTTCTTAGCGTAAAAATGGGAAATTTAAAAAATAGTAGATTAGCAAGCATATTAATACTAGCGATACTAATAGGATCCGTTCTAGGAGTTGCTTTAGTAAACGTTGCACCTGTATATGCTTCTACAGGAGCTCCTAAATTAGCTTCAGTAAATAATGCAGCTGCTCCAACAGCAATAACCGTTGCAACAACAAGTGTTAACGTAACAGCAGGAACATCAACTGTTACTGCAGTAGATGCAGTCGCTCAAGCTGGATATTTTGCTTTAGTTTTTGCAGCAGGAGCAACGACATATGTTACTTTTTCAGGAAGCCAATTCTTATTATATTTCAGTACAAACGGTTTCTCCCAAATAAGTTCTGGTGATGTTGAATATGCTGGACCATTTAGTGTATCTCAATTGCAAGGAGCTTATCAAGCTTATACAATTCCAGTCAACTCTTCTTACTTTACCACAAGTTCTGCAACATTTTATGTAGGAACTGTAACAATAAGCGGAATTTCATATCAATTAATCGTAGGACCAATACCGTTAAAGGTAAGTTCAGCTTACAAGTATGTTAAAATATTCGACGGATCTACGACATCCGTTGCTGTTAGCATACAAACTGTAAATGTTAAGCCTAATTTCGTTGTTTCACCCACTGCAGGAGTTGCTGGTCAAACGTTGACCTTTGTTGGCGGAGGATTTCCAGCAAACATGACAGTAAATGTTAATGCCACATATAGGTATACAAACTGGGCTGGATTCCTAGTTACAGTTTCTAATTTAGTCGTAGTCTCTGGTGTTAGTACAGGTTCAGGATATTTCACAGCAACAGGAACAGCTCCTGATACAGGAGCATCTGTTAATCCAAACAGTGCAACAAGTGCTACACAGCAATCAGTTTCAATCAGTTTTGAGGCAGTTAATGCATCGAATACTGCACAAGTTGTAGCTACATCAACAACTCCATTCAATGAATATACAAGAGTACTTAAACAAATTACGGATGTAACAAGTGGAGCTTCTGCTACAGGAATGCTTACAAGTTCAACATTCTATGGAAACGCAACAGCTCAACTAATTGTAAATGTTTTCGATGTTGTACAACTAGCTGGAGGTAATTTCACACCCAGCGCTTTAGTTCAAATAGTAGTTGGAACATCAACATTCAATACAACTACTAATGCTACAGGCTTCTTTAACACGACCTTTACAGTTCCAGCATTACCAGTTGGAATAAATGTTGTAAGCGTTGTAAATCATGGTGTAACTTATACGTTTAAATTAAACGTTCAACCAACTTTAGTATTAACACCAAGCTCTGGGCCAGTAGGAACAAACGTTAGCGTAGCAGCGTACGGTTTCCCAGCAAGTTCAAATGTTTATTTGTATTGGCTAGGTGGTAATTCACCAGGTACTACATATTATTGGTTTATGAATGCGACAACAGGTGCGAATGGATTATTCAATGTAACAGTGTCTTTTACGGTTCCAGCTCACTCATTCGGAGGAGGTCATACTGTTGTAGCTTCAAATCATTACTTAGGAAAAACACAAGCTACTCCGTTCCCAGCAGCTGATATCATAGGTACAGGAACCTTTACAGTAACACCAAGCTTATCACTTTCATTTACCTTATCAAGTAATACTCAACAAGCTGTTCAAACTATAACAAATAATGGTAAAGTTTTCAATGTTACAGGACAAGGTTTAGATCCTACTACAACATACTTCTTAGCACAAGACAATTTACCTGTATCTCCTTCTTCATCCTCTGGAGTATCAGCAAATGGTACAGGAGATTTGCTAGTTCAAATGGTAGCTGCAGGATTCAGACCTGGACTCCATTCCCTTGCTTTATATGAGCAAGTTGCTCCTGGTCAATATGTAATTGATGCCTATGTTACATTCTGGGTATCTCCACAAGGTGATTTCGTTCTAGCTGCCTTGCAAAACATTAATGCAACGTTGACGATTCTTAATAGCAGCGTTAATTCATTGAACACTACTGTTGCAAAATTAGTAACAAGTGTTGGAACATTAAACATGACATTAAACCAAGTTGTCACATTCTTGAAGCAAATAAATGCAACAATAGTAGCTTTGAACGGAAATGTAGCTACGCTTTCAACTGCAATCGGAACATTAAACATGACATTAAACCAAGTTGTCACATTCTTGAAGCAAATAAATGCAACAATAGTAGCTTTGAACGGAAATGTAGCTACGCTTTCAACTGCAATCGGAACATTAAACATGACATTAAGTGCATTGAATACAACAATAACACAAGTTAATGGAAACGTTGTTTCAATAAAAACTGCTATAGGAACATTACAAGGAACTGTTACAAGTGTCAGTAATGGAGTAGCAACAATACAGACCAACTTAGGAACTATTAATACAACACTTAGCTCAATACAATCTTCAGCAAGCAGTGCAAATAGTAATGCAAGCACAGCAAGCAATTATTCATTGTATACATTAGTTCTAGTAATCATAACATTGATAGTTTCAATAGTAGCAGTTGCATTAGCAGCGAGAAGACCTAAATAAATTAAAACAATTTTTTATTTTTTTCTAATATTTATTCTTATGATTGATTTAATCATTTCAGATCATATTAATGAAAAATGTATAGAAATATTGAAGAAAAAAGGAATAAACGTTCATTACTTACCTGAAATAACTCAAGATGAATTAAAAAAATCAATCGTAGATAAGCATGCAATCATTCTTAGAGGTAGAACGAAGTTAAACAGAGAAATTTTAGAAAATGCTAAGCATCTTAGATTGATAGTTAGAGCTGGAGTTGGGCTAGACAATATAGATTTGAATTTTGCAAAGGAAAGGGGCATAGAAGTTAGAAACACACCTGCAGCGCCAAGTAAGGCTGTTGCAGAGTTAACAATTGCATTGATAATTAGCTTACTTAGAGAGCTTTACAAAGCATATGATTCAATGAAAAAGAGTAAGTGGTTAAAAAAAGAATTGATTGGAAGCGAAATATCTAGTAAAACAATTGGAATATTCGGTTTTGGAAGAATAGGCTATGAAGTAGCAAAAAGACTTAAAAATTTTGGTTGTCGAATAATAGCTTATGATATTGATCCAACAAGGCAAACATTTGCGAATGAATTGAGAATTGAATTTACAACGAATATGGATTATGTTCTGAAGCAAAGCGATATAATTACAATTCATATACCTTTAATTGAATCAACCAAAAACCTTTTTTCCTATGAAACTTTAATAAAAATGAAAAGAGGTTCATATATTGTAAATGTATCAAGAGGCGAAGTATTGGATGAAGGAGCTTTGCTCAAGCTAATTAAAGAAGGTCATATCAAAGGTGCAGCGTTGGATGTATTTTCCAATGAACCTCCAAATAGCGAAATTGAAAAGGAATTGTTAAGGGATGATAGAGTAATAGCAACACCACACATAGGTGCTCAAACCGTTGAAACGATGGAAGCAGAAGCTATTGAAGCTGCTGAAATCGTTATAAGGTTTTTTAATCTTTAGAAAGATTAAAATATTTCTGAATTTATCATTAACTATAACAATGCTAGGTAAATATTCAAAGCTCATCCAAGAAAATTATAAGGATGAATTGAAGCAAAGATTAATTGAATGGAGAAAAGAACCTACTGTAAAAAGGCTAGAAAGGCCAACTAAAGTCTATAAAGCTAGAATGCTTGGATATAAAGCCAAGCAAGGAGTCATTGTTGTTAGAGTAAAAGTCAGGAAGGGTAAAATGGAAAAGCAAAGGCCTAGAAGTGGTAGGAGACCTAAAAGGATGGGTGTGGTTAGGTTAACATTGAAAAAAAATCTTAGGCTTATAGCTGAAGAGAAAGCTCAAAGAAAGTTTCCAAACATGGAAGTTTTGAATTCTTATTATGTTGCTGAGGATGGAAAATATAAATGGTATGAAGTAATCCTTGTAGACCCTTTTAGTACGAGCTTAAAGAAAGATAAAGATTTAAAATGGATATATAGAGGAAATGTCAAGTGAACAAATCTTTGCAATAGTTAAAACTAAAGGCATAATTAGAAAAGGAAGAGGTTTCAGTTTGGACGAGTTGAAAGAGGCAAACATTTCTCTAAAGCAAGCATTAAGCTTTGGAATTCCGGTTGACTTAAGAAGAAGCACAAAATATGATGAAAACGTTCAAAAGCTCAAAAAATTGGACATTAAAGAATTAAAATCAAAGAAAAAGAAATTAAAAACTTTGAAACCTCAAGCAAATAGAAAAAGAGTATTTAGAGGACTTACTTCTGCAGGAAAAAAGATGCGAGGTCTACGTAAAGATAAACTTAAGTTAACACATAAACACAAGTGGAAGAAAAAGCATGGGGAAAGTAGATAAAGGTGTGAAGTGTAGTGTATTAGGTTGTAACAATCAAGCAGAAAGGTCTTTATCCTATTCAAGAGCTAGTATGGCTAATTCTTTAAATTTGGATAAAACTTCGAACAAAGTTTATCTTTGCAAAGAACATTATAAAATTTGGAAGAGGGAAACAAAGGAAGAAAGAACACTGGAAAGGGAAAGATGGGCCTGAATGGAAAAAGATGAGATTGCTATAATTTTAAACGGAGAAAATTTAATTCTTGCCGAAAAAGAATTAAAATCTTGCTTATCATCTTTAAATTTAGAATATGAAGACATTTATAAAAACAGGCAAATCCTTATAATAAGACTGGATAAATTTTTCGTTGATTATTTATTCTGGAGATGTTCCATGCTAAAATACGCCATAGAATTAATTTACCGAGGAAATTTACAGGATTTCTTTAAAAAACCTGAATTAAAAAATCTAAGACTTGATGCAATTTACTATTTAGATCTACATTCATTTGATAACAAATATAAACCTCTAATTAACTCAATAAGAAATGAAATTTTAAGTATCCTTAGTTCAAAAGATATTAAGTTAAGTGTTAAAAATGCTACAAAAATTTTAAAATGCTTAATATTAGATGATAATTTATACTTAGGAGTTTTAATTGCAAATATTAATAACAAGCAATACGAAATAAGAAGGCCAAGTAAAAGACCATTCTTTCATTCTTCTTCAATGATGCCAAAGTTAGCTCGTTGCATTGTTAACTTATCACAGGTAGAAATAAACAATTTTCTTCTAGACCCTTTTTGTGGTTCAGGAGGTTTTCTTATAGAAGCTTCATATTTTGTAGATTATTGTGTTGGAGTTGATATAGATAGGAAAATGGTAAGAGGAGCTTTGAAAAACATAAAGTTTTTCAATAAATATAATGTAGATTTAGTTCAAGCTGATGCAGAAAATATTCCACTTAGGAAAATTGATTATGTAGCTACAGATATGCCCTATGGTATAGCTTCTTCCGTAAAAGGTAGAGAAAAATCTTCTTTATTTTACAATTTTTTAAGGAATTTAGAGATTTACGATATAAAGAAGTTATCAATTGCAACAACGGAAGAAAATAAAAATAAGAACTTTAAAGTCGAATTCTTTTATAGGCAAAAAGTAAAAGGCAATCTTTACCGTAACATATATGTTTTGAAAAAGGAAATTAGAAGCTAATGATAAGGATAAAGTTTTTAGGAACTACAGGAAGCAAGCCAACAAAATATCGAGGCTTGCCTGCGATTGTTGTAGAATTTGAAAAAGAGACTTTACTTTTAGATTGCGGTGAAGGAACACAAAGACAAATGTTAATTGCTGGTATAAATCCCAATAAAATTAAAAACATACTTATAACCCATCTTCACGGAGACCACTTTTTTGGTCTGCCTGGTGTCATTTGGAGTATGGGATTGGATATGAGAAGAGAAGATTTGAATATATATGGTCCTAAAGGAATAAAGAAATTCCTAGAATTTTTAGATGATTTTTTAAAGCCATATAGAAATTTTAGTCTTAAAGTATTTGAGATTGAAGAAGGCAAAATTTATGAAACAGAAGAATATGAGGTTTTCGCAATAAAAGTTAAGCACAGCACAGAGTCTTTTGCATACAAAATAAAGGAGAAAGATAAGCCCCCTAAAATTTTAAAGGAAAAGCTTGAAGAATTGAAAATACCAAAAGGTCCTTTTCTAAGGGATTTAAAGTTGGGAAAGGAAGTTAGATTAAAGGATGGAAGGATTATAAGACCCTCGGATGTATTAGGTGAATCTAGAAAAGGTAAGATAATAGTCTATTCTGGTGATGCAGCTCCAACAAAGCCTCTCGTGGAATTTTCCTTTAACGCAGATGTATTAATCCATGAAGCAACTTTTGGAGATGAAGAAGAATCAAAAGCCAGAGAATATAGGCATTCAACAGCAAGAGATGCTGCAAAAATTGCTAAAGAAGCAAATGTAAAAAATTTAATATTAACACATATAAGTGCAAGATATGAAAAAGGTGATCAGCTTTTAGCAGAAAGTACTGAAGTGTTTCCTAATACTTTTCTTGCACAGGATTTCTTTGAATTTGTCTTGAAATAGTTCTTTTAGGTAAAGGTGCAATATAATCAATAAGCTTTTCAAAGTTTTCGCATATTATTCTGAAATCTATTGGACCCATAGCTGATTCATTTTCAACTGTACAGAAGGATACTCTATTCATGTATGCTGCTTGTTTATTTAAACTAAACTTTAACATTCCATCTTTTATCGATTTCAAAAGTATAGATCTTGCGGATAATTCTATTCTCGAATTTCTTATTAAATTAGAAATTTTCTCTAAACAGCTTATGTTGTTCCCTTCCGCTATAATGAATGTTTTTCCTAAGTTGTTTATTTTTGTTATCTTATTATATATGAATACATTATTCAATGCTAGCATAACTTTTCTTTCATCTTCAGTATCTCTCAATTCTGTAATGACTTCAATTTTCATTTAAAATTCTTTCAGCTATTTTTAATACATTATCTTTTAAATATTTTTTATCGTATTCGTTTACAATCATGTAATCTGAAAGAGATATCAAGTTTCCTAAGCCAAATGAAAGTTCTCTCATATCCCTCTTTTTAAATTCATTAAAATCAATAGGATCATCTTCTCTTTTTCTTTCTAAGGCTCTTTTAAATCTTGTAGTGGGTGAGGCATGTATTGCAATTAATGATACTTTTCCAATTTTACTGAAATATTCAGCTTCTTCAATACTTCTAACCCCGTCTATCACTGTAATGTTATTTGACTTTTTTATTTCTTCTTCACACATTCTAGCAAAATAATCTTTACCCATTTCATTCCTTTTTTCTACAATAAAATCCTCCAACTTTTTTGCATAACTTTTTTCATTGAAGTATAGCTTTCTAACAACATCTCCCATACTAATTACATGAAATCCTATTTCTTTTAGAAACATAGACGCTGTTGTCTTACCTGATAGTGGCATTCCTGTTATGCAAATTATTTTCATGGACATAAGAAAATTCAATAAATGATAATAATTTATAGTTATATAAGCAAATGAGATGCTTCATAGCAGTAGAAATAAGTGATGCAAAAATATTGGATAAGCTTTATAGCATTGCATCTTTACTCAACATTAAAGGCGTAAAGCCTGTTGAAAGAGAAAATCTTCATATTACATTAAAATTCTTGGGCGAGATAAACGAAACTGTTGTTGATATTTTAAAGAACGCTCTTAAGAAAGTAAAATTCATGAAATTTAATGTTCATGTATATGGTTTAGGTGCATTTCCAAAGGTCAGCAATCCTAGAGTGGTTTGGGCAGGCGTTAAAGAAGGCTTTCAAGAACTTATAACTCTTTATAATTTTGTAAATGAAGAGATAAAGTCTGAAGGACTAAGATTTGAAGAAGAAGGCTTCCATCCGCACATTACATTAGCAAGGGTTAAATACAGAGAAAATATAAAAGAAGTTATTAAACTAATAAACGATTACATGAATGAAGATTTTGGCACTTTTGAAGTAGATCATTTCAATCTAAAGCAAAGTATTTTAACCCCTAATGGACCAATTTATAAAGATATTGAAGTATTCAATTTATGAGAATTGAAGAAGTTATAGAAAGAGCAAAGAACTTAGTTAAAATACCTAAGGAAGAAGTAGAAACTTCAAACAAAATAATTCAAGAAGTTATAGATAAACTGGAAAAAACTAAAGAAAAACTTGGAATAGAAGCAATAATCGAGCTGCATGGATCTTTTGCTCATGATACATGGTTGAAGGAAGATAAAGATATTGACATTTTCATATTTAGTAAAGAAGATAAAGAAAAGGCAATTGAAAACGGATTAAAAATTGCAAAAGAAACATTTCCGAATTACATAGAAAGATATGCTGAACATCCATTTATAACCGTTATTTATAAGCAATATGAATTCGATATAGTTCCAGCAGTTTATATAAATGAAGGGGAAAAAATTCAAACAGCAGTCGATAGAACAAGGCTGCATACAAATTATTTAAGAAAGGTTCTTAACGATGAATTAAAAACCGAAATAAGAATCTTTAAAAAATTTGTAAAAACATTGGATATTTATGGTGCAGAAATAAAAATAGGAGGATTCTCTGGCTATCTTTGTGAACTGCTAGTTATCCATTATGGAAGTTTTTTAAATTTAATAAAGAACGCATTAAATTGGATCCCTTATAAAACAATAATCGGGGGTGAATGGAAACTTGAACCACAGGAGCTGATTGTGGTCGATCCTGTAGATAAGAAAAGAAATGTTGCTGCAGCTTTTAGAAAAATGGGAATTTTTAAATTGGGTTGCAATTTGTTTTTAAAAAAGCCTTCGATTAATTTCTTTTTAGGAAGAAAGTATTCTGAAAACATACCGTCTTCTATAAAAGCATTGAATGATAGAGGAACAAAAATATTCATTCTTCAATTCGATTATCCTAACATCGCTCCTGATGTATTTTGGGGAGAGATAGAAAGAGCTAGGAGAAATTTAACAAACTTTCTAATCTTTAATGAATTTAATGTTGTTGATTCGGCATGCTATTCAGATGAAAAACAGATAGCTTCAATTCTATTGGAAATAACTCAAGAAAATTTACCATACTCAAAGTTATTAATCGGTCCGCCTTTGCATGAATTAAATCACGTTAAGAAATTTTTGAGTTCGCATGAAAATGACATTATATTTACTAAAAATTATAGAATATTTTCCTACACAAACAGAAAAATTAAGAATTTGAAAGAAGCAATAAGCATATGGCTAAGTAATGAAAAATTACCAAAAGATTTGGTCAAAGTACTGAAAAATTCTACTTTAACTGAACTTAAAGATGATATTAATTCAGGGGTAAAGAGAGCCGCAGTTGACTTAGTCTTTAAAAATTTATGGTGGCTCAGGGATGACCTAATTAAAAGATATAATCTTGATGTTGGAAATTAATAAAGATCTTCATAAAATAGTTTGTTATCCTAAATTTTCAAAATGTGAAGCTAAAAGAAGAATAAAAAGATTGAATGAATTAGGAATAGAAAGAATCATAAATTTTGGAGCTATAAAGATTAACAATTTTAGAATATTAGGTAAAGGTACAAATTCAATCGTGGTAAAAGCAATCTATAATGGTAAAGAAGTTGCTATTAAGATAAGAAGAACTGATTCAAGTAGAAAGACATTACTACATGAAGCTAACATACTAAAAAAAGTAAATTCTGAAAGCATAGGACCTATTCTATATAAACGCTCAAAGGATTTTTTAATAATGGAATACATTGAAGGTTTTCAAATTGATAATTTTATACAAGCATCAAATTTTAATGAGATAAAAAAAGTAATAATTGAATTGTTAATTCAGTGTAGAAAACTAGATAAACTTGGCATTGATCATGGTGAACTTTCAAGACCGAATAAGCATGTTTTGATTACAAGTGATTATAAAGTTAAAATTATAGATTTCGAATCAGCGAGTGTTAAGCGGAATCCAAAAAATCTGACAAGTATTTTATCATATTTGTTGTATCAAAATGAAATAATTACAAAAATATTAAAAAATAATGAGCATTTTCTAAATATAATTAGGAAAATTTTAATGAATTACAAGAAGCATAAGAAAGATGAAGACTTTAATAAAATTCTTAGCTTAATAGAAACAGTATTATAGTTATAATGTTATCTTTTATTTACATTGAGAGCTGTAATATTAAGAAATTTTAGCCAACCTTTAGAGTATGTAGATGTAGATAAACCGATAAATTTAGAAAAAGACGAAGTAATAATAAAACAAGATATAACAGGTGTATGCTTTAGAGATATATTAACTGCAAAAGGTCTGCAACCAAGAGTTAAGCTACCAATAATTCTAGGACATGAAATAGCTGGGAAGGTGGTAGCTAAAGGAAATGAAGTTAAGAATTTTCAAATCGGTGACGATGTATGTTCTTTGATATATATACCCGATGGTACATGCAAGTATTGTAGAATAGGTCTTGAAAATCTTTGCAGAAATAGACAAACTTATGGTGAAGATTTGAATGGAGGATATGCGGAGTATGTAAAAGTAAATGAAAGGAGCTTAATATTAATTCCTAAAAATGTTCCCATCGAAGCTGCGGTAATTGCTTCTTGTGTAACAGGAATGCTGGTACATGCAATAAAGCCGAATGTTAAAGAAAACGATAATGTTTTGGTAACAGGTGCGGGTGGAGGTGTAGGAATACATGCTGTTCAAATTGCAAAAGCATATGGTGCAAGGGTTATTGCTGTTACTTCATCCGAATGGAAAGCTAAAAAAATTAAAGAAGTTGGTGTAGATGAAATTATAATAACCAAGGATAAATTCTCTGAAGATGTTAAGAGTTTAACAAACAAAGAAGGAGTGGACATTGTGATTGAAACGGTAGGTCAACCAACTTTTGAACAAAGCTTTAGAAGTGTAAAATGGGGAGGAAAAGTTATCATTATTGGCAATGTTAATGCACAATCAGTAAGTGTCGCTTTGGGCTCATTAATTCTTAGAGAAGTAAGTATTATAGGTAACTATAGTTCTAGAAAGCTGGATGTTTATGAAGCTTTAAAATTGACTTCGGAAGGTAAGATTGTGCCAATTATACATTCAATATATCCTTTAAGTAAAGCTAATGAAGTGCATGAAATGATGCTAAATAAATCAACTCTTGGAAGAGCACTTCTTTCTACGAAAAATTAATTCAATCTTTTTTCTATTCTCTTTCCTAAAAGGATTGTGATTTCGTATAAAATGTAAATAGGAATTAAAATCGGTATCACACTTAACATGGTTGGGTCTGGGCTAATTAAACCTGCAATAAAAGCAATTATAAGATACACAAGTATGCGATTTTTTGTTAGTGTTTTAGTTTTTAATGCACCTAGTTCTATTAAAGGCAATAAAAATACAGGAATGCAAAATAAAAGTCCTCCTAGTATAGGAAGTATAACTATTATGTATATAAAGCTTGAAATGCTTACAAGTGGAACTATACCTAATGGTTGATACCAATATAAAAGCATTTTAAAAGTTAACGGTAAAATGAAAAATATCGTAAAGAAAAATCCAAATAGATAGAGTATTGCAAAAGGTAATACATACTTTCTTATAGCCAATCTCTCTCTTCTATATAGTGCAGGTGCAACGAACCGATATATTTCTAAGCTTGCAAAGGGTATTGTTATGGATAGCGCTAATAAAAAAGCTAGATAAAGAATTGCAAAAAGAGGCGCTGTTATTGTAGGTGCAAATATCATCGTCCCAGATGGTAAATAACTTTTTTCTGCTGCTCTTAAAAGCCAGAATATGAATAAATCATAGAAAAATATGTTTTGATTATTCAAAGTAAAAGCTTCAGGACTAGGAAGTATTAAAAAAATGCCAAACAATATAATGAATAGGTATACTATTTTTTTAAGTATCTTAACCAATTCTTCTAATTCCTCCCAAAAATAGCTTTTTTCCATTGCCAAAAATAATAAATATATACTGAAGTATTAAGAAAATGTAGTAATATATGATTTATCTTTATGACGCTTTCGATATACCTACGTTAATATTATTAATATTCATATTACTGATACTTTTTGGTTCTAGAAAAGTACCAGAAATTGCTAAAAGTTTTGGTGAAGCTGTTAGAGAATTTAGAAAAGCGATGAGCGAAACATATATTCAACCTAAACAAAATACGCAACCAATTCTCCAACAATCAACAATCCAGCAAAAACAATATGATGATCCTTTGATCGAAGCTGCTAGGAGAAAGGGTATTTCTGTTGAAGGTAAAACAAGGTTACAAATAGTTGAAGAGTTAGCTAAGAAGATAAAAGAAGAAAGCTAATTATTTTTTAATTAATGAACTAATTTCTATTACCAATTTTTCTAAAGCAACTATTCTCTCTTCAAGTTCATTTAGTTTATTTGAATTCTCATTTATTTTATAATTTAAATTTTTATCCACTTCTTGTATCACCAATATTTCATCTCTTATTTTATTCAGTGTATTTGATATTTCTTTTGTAAGCTCTATTGTTTCATTAACTATTGTTTTTGGTAAGGACCAATACATGAATAGAAAAGAAGCGAATATTCCTATAAGTAAGGAAATAAAAACATAGATTCCTCCGAAAAAATTTGCTATGTCATTCAACGAATACAATTTTTGATAGGCTAAATATGAAAAGACATTTAGAGATATGATTAAAGAAAAAATCAATATTAGTGTTGCTATTATAGATAAAATTATTTTTGAAATAGACATATTAAGCTAAAGATTTAGATAAATAAATTTCTTTCATATTTATTTTATCTTAAGAATTATTTATTGTATGTCCTGTCCTGTTTATTCAAGATATGCAACTGATGAAATGAAAAAAATTTTTAGTGAAGAAGCTAAAATTGAAAGATGGCTAAGAGTTGAAGCTGTGCTAGCAGAAGCCCAAGCTGAATTTGGCATTATTCCTAAAGAAGCAGCAATGGAAATTTCGAAAAAAGCAAACTTAAAATATGTTTCAATAGATAGGATTAAAGAAATCGAAAAGAAGATTGACCATGATCTTTTGGCTGTTGTGAATGCTTTATCAGAAGTTTGTGAAAACAACTATGGAAGATATGTTCATAAGGGCGCTACAAGTTATGATATTGAAGATACAGCCTGGGCACTTGCTTTTAGTCAATCTTTAGGAATCATCAAAGGGAAAATTGCTAATTTTATAAAAATTTTGTTAGAAAAAGCTGATGAATATAAAGAATTGGCCTGCATAGGAAGAACTCATGGCCAGCATGCATTACCTACAACTTATGGAATGAAATTTGCTCTATGGGCTTATGATATGCTTAGATGCTTAAAGAGGGTCGAATTTTTAGAAAATAATAACATTATAGGAAAGATGAGTGGAGCTGTTGGCACTATGGCTGGATTTGGTGAAAAAGGTATGGAGCTTCAAAATTTAGTAATGGAGAAGCTAGGAATAAAGCCTAGTCTAGTATCAAATCAGGTTGTTCAAAGAGATATATTTGCAGATTTTATTTATGTAAACTCAATTATAGCTGCAAATTTGGAAAAAATCGCTAAAGAAATAAGAAATTTACAACGAACAGAAATAGCTGAAGTTCAAGAACCTTTTTTAGAACATCAAGCAGGTTCTTCTACGATGCCACATAAAAGGAATCCGCATCGATCTGAAAGGATTTGTAGTTTAGCGAGATATTTAAGGAGCTTGGTAAATGTATCGATTGAAAATATTGCATTAGAACATGAAAGAGATCTAACAAATAGCGCAAATGAAAGGATTATAATAGCGCATTCATTCATTTTAACAGATTATATCTTAAACGAAATCATAGACATTCTTAAGAATCTTAGAGTCAACGAAAAAAATATAACAAGAAATCTTAACTTATTGCATGGAACAAATCTTTCAGAGAATGTCATGCTAAGACTTGTTGAAAAAGGGCTGCCTAGAGATTTGGCATATAAAATCGTAAGAGATACAGCAATTAAAAGTTATGAAAGTGATTTGAATTTTGAAGATGAATTGTTAAAAAATGAATATATAAGGAGTTTATTAACCAGAGAAGAGTTAAAAATTTTATTAAATCCAAAAAATTATCTTGGTTTAGCTAAAGAAATAGTCAATCATGCTATTCAGGAGATAAATTCTCAATTAAATTAATTGGAACTTCTGTAGTTTCTTTGATTGTCTCAAAAACCACACATGTCAAAGTTTTTTCTATTCCCTTAACCAATCTGAGCTTATCAATAACAAATTTACCCATTTTATCCACATTTTCAGCTTTAACTTTTATCATTAAATCCCAATCACCTGTTATTATATGTATTTCTTGAACTTCAGGAAACTTTGCAATTTCATTAGCTATATCCCTTTGTGATAAACCTCCATTCTCATTTTTAATTGCGTATGAAACAGAGGCTAAAATAAAAGCTGTTGTAGAAAAACCTAATTTATTAGGATCAACGATAGCCCTATAGCCTTTTATAATCCCTATTTTTTCCATTCTTTTAATTTTAGAGAAAACAGTGGTAATTGGTGAACCAATTTTTTTTGCAATCTCCCTACTTGTTAATTGGCAATTCTTTTGAATTATACTTAAAATCTTCAAATCTTTTTTATCCAATTTTGATTCCATAAAGAAAAATTACATATCAGTTAAAAAACACTTTTCAGCATTCCACCATCAACAGGGATACATGCGCCATTTACGTAGCTAGATAAGTTTGATGCAAGAAATAATACTACATTAGCGAATTCCTCGGGATCTCCTATCCTTCCCAAAGGAATATCCTTTGTTATACTTTTTAAAGCTTCTTCTTCTGTAATTTTTTCTTTATTTGCCCTATTTTTTACGATTTGTTTAACTCTATCAGTGAATATATATCCAGGTAAAACAGCATTAACAAGTATTCCCTTTGAAGCTAACTCTTTACTTAATGTTTTTACCAATCCTGCAATTGATATTCTTATCACATTACTTAATGCTAAATCCATTATTGGTTCTTTAATAGCAGCTGAAGCAGAAAATATTATTCTCCCACCGTTTTTCATCAATTCCGCAGCACGTTTTGCGCATCTTACAGCGCTCAATAGTAATAAGTTTGAAGCATAATTCCAGTCTTCATCTTTAAGCTCCATAAATTTTCCTGCTTTTGGACTTCCAGTTACGTATACTAATATATCGATGGAATTAAATTTCTCAAAAGCAAAATTAAAAAGTGCATCAATATCTTCTTTCTTAGATAGGTCTGCTTTAAAATAACTTAACTCTCCAAGATTTTTTAAATTATCATATGCTAATTTCAAGTTCTCTTCATTGGAAGAACTTATTATAACTTTTGCTCCATTCATTAAAAGTATCTTTGCTGAAGCAAATCCTAGCCCTTTTGAAGCTGCTGTGACAATAACTTTCTTTCCTTTAATTCCCAAATCCATGGTTTTATAATATTGGATTAGAATTTATTTTATAACATTCATGAAATATTATCTCGCAGTTGACGGTGGTGGTTCGAAAACTTTGGCATTGATAACTAATGACTCATTGGAAATACTATCATTAGGTAATTCCGGTCCTTCTAATTACCAAAGTGTTGGTATAGAAGAAGCTATAAAAAACATTGAAGATGCTATATTGAAAGCAAAAAAATCTATAAATTTTAATTATGTTTTTACTTCAGCTTGTTTCTCTTTAGCAGGGATTAACAGTGGTGTTGATTATAAAAGAATGCTTAAAAGAATTGCTGAAAAGCATTATGCAAGTAAAATAAAAATCGTACATGATGGCGAAGCTGCTTTGCATGCAACAACATTGGGTAAAAAAGGTATTATTGTAATATTAGGTACAGGTTCTTTAGTTGCAGGTTATGATGAAAAAGGAAATTATTATAGGATTTGCGATTGGGGACATATATTAGGTGATGAAGGCAGTGCTTATAGAATATCTATCAAGGTCCTATCCCTAATACTGAAAGGTTATGATGGTAGAATACCCATGCCTATAATAGGATATGAAATTGCTAAATTAATTAAAATTAAAAGTTTTGATGAAATTGCTAGTTACGTTTATACTGATTGGAAAGTAAAGGATATTGCTAAACTTGCCTCTTTTATAATAGGCAGAGCTGAAAAGGATAGACAAATTTATGAGATATTGAGAGAAGAAGCTGATGAAATTTCTGAAGGTGTGAAGGTAATAAGTGAAAAAACTAAGAGTAAAGATGTTTACTTAACAGGTGGAATTGTAAATACAATTAAGAATAAAATATACATTGATTTGATCAAAGAAATGATAACTTCTAAATTACCTGATGCAAAGATAAAGATTGTCAAAATGAGTTCTCTTTTAGGTGCTGTTGTTATTGCCTATAAAATGGATGAATTAAATTTTGATGAAAAATCACTTAAACTTTTGAAGAGAAATTATAGAGATTTTCAGAAAGGTTTAAGTATTATTTCTTGGTATCATTAAATATTTCAAATGGAAAATTCTTCCAGTTTTTAAAGACATATGTCGCACCGTTAAGCCAATATTGCTTCTCATCTAATACAACATATCTTAAGAACCCAACTATATGTGGAATTTTGATTAATTTATAAAGTTCAAAGTTATCAGGCATATCATCAATCACACAGAAATATTCATAATTTTTGGGAATTTTTGATAGAACATCGCTTCTTGCTGATTTTATGTCCATAAGAAAGTACGAATCTGATGCATGATAGACGTTATTATAATATGGGAAGTTGAATTTTTTAAGTTGTTCTATAGAAATGTTTAACATGCTTTCTATTCTGCTCGATATGTAAAGAATTTCATAATTATTTGAAATCTTCCTAAGCACCTTACGAGAATAAGGTACAGGTTTGTCGTACTTTAAAAAATTCAGACCTATTTTATCTAAGCAAAATGCTATTTCCCAAAATCTTTTCCTGTATTTTTGAATTTCTTTTTGATTTACGTATTGACTCAGCACTTCAGCAGTCCTTTTGCCAATTACATCCTTTTTTGTTATTTTCCTATTCAATATAAACGAAAAAATCTTAGCTTTCCTATTTGTAACATCTATTATGCAATCATCTATATCTACTAAGATAGCTTTCTTCACTTAATCTTTTATAATACCTTTTGCCTTTAATTCTTCAACATAATTTATTGCGTCAAGAGCAGCTTTGCAGCCGTCTCCAGCAGCTGAAATTGCTTGTCTATATTTGTAATCAGTTGCTTCTCCAGCAACAAATACACCTTCAACACTTGTTCTAGTAAAATCTCTTGCTACGATGTATCCTTTTTCATCCATTTCAAGTTGTCCTCCAAATATTTCAGTATTAGGTTCATGTCCTATAGCCAAAAAAACACCATCACATTTAAAGAAATAAACATCATTTGTTTTTAGATTTTTTAAATATACGCCTTGAACTGTTTTATCTCCTACAATCTCAGTTACAACATGGGACCATTTGAAGTTTATTTTAGGATTCTTGAATGCTCTTTCTTGAAGTATTTTGCTTGCTCTTAGTTCATCTCTTCTATGAACAACTGTAACAGAGTTTACGTGCTTGCTTAATTCTAAAGCCTCTTCCATTGCGCTATCACCTCCACCAACAACGATCACATTCTTATTTTTAAAAAAAGGTGCATCACACGGTGCACAAGTCGAAACACCTCTTCCAACAAATTCTTTCTCGCCTTTTACTTTTAGCCATTTGGGTCTAGCGCCGGTTGCAACAATTACAGCCCAAGCTTCATACATTTCATCTTCAACCCAAATTTTAAAAGGTCTGCTTGAAAAATCTACTTTTGTAGCATCCCTATCAATTATTTCCGCTCCTAAGTTTTCCGCTTGCAATCTCATTTCTTGCATAAGTTCAGGTCCCAATATTCCCTTTGAAAATCCTGGGAAGTTTTCCACTAAAGTAGTTAACATAAGTTGCCCTCCATGATTGTAACCTGCGATAACTAAAGGATTCATCAAAGCTCTTGCAGCGTATATTGCAGCTGTGTATCCTGCGGGTCCAGAACCAATTATAATGAGTTTTCTCGCCATAATTTATTTTTAACATTAATTATTAATAAAGTAATAAATAAGCTATGATGATGCGAGCAGCTTCTGAAAAGTGATGAAGAAGAGAAGAGCTGAGCTAATATTTTACTATAGCGTTCCAGAAAAGATATTCATAATATTGTATCATTCGAGCTATATTTAAATAATTTCCTTCATATCTCTTTATAATATCTTCAGCCTCTTTTTCATTTAACTTTGCATTTGCGAAAAATTCAAGAAATTTAATATCATATCTTCCCTTAAAATTTTCTGCCAACTTTTTGCATTTCTCAGCCCAAATCGGAAAATTTATGACTAAAGCGAGAACCTGTTCACCTGTGTTTGCATAATTGGCAAGCCAAGATAAATAGTGTGTATATGAAACTGCTTCAGGTATAGGTTCTCTTGTTTTTTCAGCAACGTCTCTTAACAATTTTAATCCTTCATAATCTCCTAACATTGCATTTATAAAGAAATCGATTTCATCTTGCTTATTTGCTCTGGAAACCATTATTGCAAGAGATTTAAGGTCATAATTAACAATGTACCACTGTTGGTCATAGAAAAGCTTTAATTTTTCGATTTCAATGAAGGATGGAATGGAAAGTATTTTATTATTCAATTCTGATATTTTTTCTCTAATCTCTCTAATCATAAAATAGAAAATTTTTCTTTTCTTTTTAAAATAGCTATAAGTGGTTTATTTTTCAACGGGCCCAGTGGGATTCGAACCCACGATCTTCAGCTCCGAAGGCTGACGCTTTGATCCGCTAAGCTATGGGCCCAAAAATATATCTTTAACTAAAAATAAAACAACTATGTAAGATAATAAGTTAAAATGATACAAAAAAACTTTAAAGAAGATGTTATTTATCACAACACTATAGATATATGGATTCATGTTTGTGAAGAACATAATATAGATTGGTCAAATACTCAATTGTATATTTCCTTTTTAGATTATTTAAAAAGTCTCAAGATAAAACTAAATCCCATGAACCTTTGTATAAAAGAAACAGGCGGATTGTATGAAAGAGGTCTAAAGAAAGCCAAGTTTCTAGAAGAACTAACGAAAATAAAAGGTACAAGGCCTGTATACGTGGTTAAATATGATATGAACTTAAGAGAAGCTATTTCGGCATTCATTAGTTCGATAAAAAAGCAAGATAAATGAGCTTTCTAAAAGAAATTTCCCAATCATTAATAAGCGCAATAAACAAGCTTAAAGGAAGCACTGGCGATGAAGCATCGATAAAAGACTTCATTAGAGATATACAAAGAATTTTAATTAGAGCTGATGTAAGCATAAACATAGTTTTAGAACTTAGTAAAAATTTGGAAAAAGCTGCAAAGGAACCCCCTCCAACAAGTTTCACTAAAAAAGATATTATCTTAAAGAAACTTTATGACGGATTAATAGAAATATTAGGAGGGAAAAAACCTTATACGCTCTATTTAGATCCCACAAAAACAAATATCTTGATGCTCGTAGGTATACAAGGTTCAGGTAAAACTACCACAGCCGCAAAACTTGCTCGTTATTATAAAATCAGAGGCTATATACCTGGTTTAATTTGCGCAGATACTTATAGGTTAGGTGCTTATTATCAACTAAAACAGCTAGCTGAAAAAATTCAAGTTGAATTTTATGGTTCATTAGAAGAAAAAGATTCAATAAAAATAGCACTGGATGGAATAAAATATCTCAAGGAAAAAAAATGTAATGTTATTATAATTGATACTGCAGGAAGGCATAAGGATGAAAAGAATTTAATGGAAGAAATGAAAAATTTATCTCTTAAAATAAATCCTGACCATGTGTTGCTCGTAATTGATGGAACTATTGGTCAATCAGCTTACAATCAAGCAAAGACCTTTAATGAAAATACAAAGATAGGAAGCATTATAGTAACTAAATTGGATGGTTCAGCTAAAGGTGGAGGTGCAATAAGCGCAGCTAAGGCAACCAATGCAAAGATAAGCTTCATTGGTACAGGAGAAGGTATAGAAGATTTTGAAGTCTTTAATCCTGTTAGTTTTGTCAACCGACTTCTTGGATTGGGTGATTTAGAAGCTCTAGCGAATAGAATTGAAGAGGCTCAAGTTAAAGAGCAAATATCAAAAGAGAGATTCTTAGCAGGTGAATTTACAATAAAAGAGATGGTTATGCAGATAAAAGAGTTTAGGAAAGCGGGCCCATTAGGCAAGCTTTTAAGCTTGATACCTGGCTTTAACATGAATCTTCCAGATGATGTCTTGAAGTCAGCTGAAGAGAGCTTGAAAAAATGGGAAGCAATAATTAATTCAATGACCGCTGAAGAAATAAAAGACCCAAAAATAATAGATAAATCCAGAATTAGAAGAATATCAAAAGGTTCAGGAACAGAAGTTAAGGATGTTGAAAAGTTAATTGAAAGCTATTTTATGATTAAAAGAAACATCAAGAGATTAAAAAGAGTGGGTTTTGCATTTCCTACTAGATGAATAGAGAGCTAATAATAAAAGTAACAAATATATTAAAAAATTATAAAATATGTTCAATTTGTATAGGAAGATTGTTTTATCATCCAAGTTTTAAAAATTTGATTAAATTTGGAAAAGCTCTTAAAATTGAAGCTTTAAAGAATTTAAAGGAGCCAGTTAAATCTGATAGGCCTTGCTATTTATGCAATAATACATTCATAAAATTTAAAAAGGAAATACCTTCTTTAATCTCTAAAATACAAGCATATGAGTTTGATAGTATTTATACAAGCATAAAAGTGCCAAAAAAGCTTATACTGCATGAAGATGAAATAAGGGTACGGTTCCAAATTAGTTCTGGTGAATCAATTAAGCAAACTTTCAATAGATTGTTTTCAAATTATATTGCAAAAAAGTTAGGCAAAATAGCAAAATCTAAAGATTACCATTTAATGATTTCCTTTGACGCTGAGAAAAATCAAATAGAATTGATTCCTCAAAATATATACATTTATGGAAGATATATAAAGAGTAAAAAAGGATTATCACAAACAAGAAGCTATTGTTATGTATGCTATGGTAAGGGATGCTCAGAATGTGATTACACAGGTTATGATAAAGCTCCATCTGTAGAAGGATATATTCTACCTCATTTTACAAGTGCTTTTCAAGCACAAAAGAGTATATTCCATGCTGCAGGTAGGGAAGATATCGATGTTTTAACATTAAACGAAGGAAGGCCTTTTATTGTAGAAGTTGTAAGGCCTATTAAAAGAAAAGTAAATCTTTCTGAATTAGAAAAAGTTGTAAACACAAATTCTGATGGAGCTGTATTTGTTAAGAATTTGATTGAAGTTAATAGAGATGCGGTAAAAAAGATGACAGTTTTTACTAGATATGACGAGAAAACTTATGTTTTACTAGTTGAGTTTGAAAAAGAAATCGGGGATGATATATTGTTTAAAATAGAGAAAGAATTGACGAATAGAGTTATTGTTCAAAGAACACCTACAAGAGTATTACATAGAAGGAAGGATAAGTATCGATACAAAATGATCTATGATGTAAAGGCTAAAAAAATCGATAATAATAAAGCAGAATTACATATTCGTTGTCAAGGAGGCCTTTATATTAAAGAACTAGCCCATGGGGATAATGGAAGAACTAATCCTAATATTGCTCAAATTGCTAACACAAATGTAAAAGTGTTATCACTTAATATAATATCTATAGCCCCAGATTTGGAGAAAAAACTAGAAATTATTCACTAACATCTACTAATTCTGCATTAGTATATTTCTTCAAATTTTCTACAGAAATTTTTATTATTGCATTGCTTTCTCCTGCAGCGGCATAAACATGTTTAAACCTTTCAATTGATTTGTCTAAATAAACTTTAATTTCTTTCTTATGGCCAAAAGGAGGCACACCTCCAATTGAATATCCTGTTTCTTCGTAGACTTTATTAGCATCTGCTAATTTAGGGTTGCAATTCACAATTTTTGAAAGCTTATTCAAATTTACCCTTTTATCGCCTGATAGTATAATTATGAAAGGTCTGTCGCATGTAAAAACTATAGATTTAGCAATTTCTGCAACTGTGCAACCTAACGCTTTAGCAGCAAGTTGTGAAGTTCTTGTACTTTCGTTTAAAATAATAATTTCACAGTCTATTTTGTTCTTTGTTACATAATCTTTAAATCTATCTAGCCCTGAGCTCATTTACAGCTTGGTATTTCATAATATGTTCTTTTGTTGTTATGATTTTTTTAACTTTACTACCAATATTTAACTCAATTATGTATGCTTTACCTCTAATTCCTACTATTGTTCCAACTTTACCTTGATATCTTTTATGAGGTGCAGTCTCAATTCTTATAGGATTTATGTTTATTATTACCTTCTCTCCAATATCATAGTTTATCATATATTGTGATAGACCTTTTCTTGCTCTCCTATAAGATAATAATTTTCTCGTTTTTTTCCTATACCCTTTTGTGGCTGGCATTTTTAAATTATTAGAAAATATTATTATGTTATAAGCATATAAATTATATCATATTAGTTAATCAAAAATGAAGATACTATATTATAAAGATATTAGTTTACCTGAGGTATTAGAAATACTAGAGAAGAGAATGTCCGAAAATGAGTTAAAAGAGGGTCAGAAAAAAATGTATGAATACGTTAAAAAATTTTCTAAAATTCCTGCAGATAAAGCAAAAGAAATTATAGATAAGTTGATGAATCAGTTAAATTTAACACGTGATATTTGTGTACAAATTGTTAATATAATGCCAACAAATATTGAAGAATTAAGATCCATTTTGCCTTCTGATAAATACTTTAGTAGAGAAGATTTAGAAAAAATTCTTTCTATTATTCATAAATAATTCCAATGAGTTTTTCTTATAAGAAAAGATACTATTATGAAGACTTTGTTTATATATTAGCGTATAATATTCCACAAAAAAGCGTGAAGGAAAAAAAGCCTCCTTTTAGTTTTCAAAAATTTAAAGAAGTTTATTCGCAAAGTTTAGGTAAAGACTACTTTACTTTGCTGGAAGTTGTTTCAGACCCTGGAGTTGTTCTACAAAAAGATGAGTTAGTTTATGCAGGAAAATTTGGCAGGACAAAGATAAAAAGGATTAGTGCTAGGCTGATTTATGAGGAACTAGTTGATGAGGCAAAGATTGAGTTGGATAATATATTAAAGCAAATAGTTAAAACAGATGAACAACGATTCGTTGAATTCTTCAATACATCAGGTCCCATATCTCCTAGAATGCATTCACTTGAGTTATTTGAAAGGATTGGTAAGAAAACTGTAGAAAAGATTCTTTTTGAGAGAAGTAAGAAAAAATTTGAAAGTTATGAGGATATTAAAAAGAGATGTGGTATTGCCAATTTAGAAGAAGCAATCTATGAAAGACTAAGAATTGAAATCATGAGTAAAGATAAGTTAAACTATTACTTGTTTGCTAAAGGAATAGAAAATACTTTGGAAGAAAGAGAAAAATTGAAACCTACCTAATCCTGGAGATAAATTTGTAATTTAATACTTGCCAAACTTCAACCTCCATTCCATTGGATAGTTTATCAGCTAATTCCTTAGGTTTGGGAACTTCATAAAACTCATATGTTGATAAATCCATTAATTGAACCGTATCTTGCAATACATTTATTACTTGAGCATACTTTTTTTCAATAATTGGAATGTTCACTTGTGCATCTGCAGGAACAGTTAAAACTTTTTTTGAACTATCGATTATACTAACACCGACTATTCTTACCTTTGCAGAGCCATGCTTACCTGTTTTTGATTTCTCAACCTCAACAACTCTGCAAGGTACGTCTTCGATAACAATGTATGAGCCTTCTTTAATAGAACCAGCATCAGCTATTTTAACACTCATAGGTTTATATAGGCTTCTTTGCTATAAATATTTTGCAATATAATATCTGAACAATGAAAGTAGGCATTATATCAAAGAATGATAAAGAAGCTTTGAAGTATCTTTCTATAATAGAGGATTTTCTATTTAAAAATAAAATTGAAGTTTACTATGATGATGAGATTGCTCAGATTGTAGGAAAGAAGAATATAATGTGGAATGAAAAGGATTTGGATTTTATAATTTGGCTCGGCGGAGATGGAACTTTGCTTGTGCATGTTAATAAATTAGTAGGTTACAATTCCAAGCTTTTAGGAATAAAATTTGGGAGTGTTGGATTTTTATGTGAAGTAGATCCAAGCAATCTTGAGGAGAATTTAAAAAAATTATTAAAAGGGGATTTTAAAGTAGAAAAAAGAAAGTTAATAGAAATTTTTCATGAAGGAAGAGTAATATATGCATTAAATGAAGTTTTAATTCATGTATCAAACATTGGAAAAGTATCAACGTTTTCTGTAAATATGAATGATACTAAAATATTTTCAGGAAGGTGCGATGGAATAATAATTTCTAGTAGCTTAGGCTCAACAGCTTATATTGCAAGTAGAAATGGACCTATTATAGACCCCAATCTTAATGTTTTCGTTGTAGATCCATTAAATCCACTCAAATGGGGTTCGCGTGTATTAGTTGTTCCATTTTATGTTAATTTAGAAGTAAGTTCCGATAAGGATTTTATCACCATAATAGATGGGAATATAAAGAGAAATTGTAAAGCTAATGAAGTTATAAGAATTAAAGGGTCGAATAAAAGTTTGAATTTTATTAGATTTTCAAATAAATTTTATGATAAGATAAGAATTAGAAGTGTTCTCGATATATGATTTGCTTAATCGACACTTCTGTTCTAATTCATGATTTAAAATTAGAATGTGAAAAAATATACTTAACTTCAAAAGTAGCGATGGAAGCAAGAAGTTTAAAATCTAAATTAAGATTGGAATACATACTTTCAAAAGCTATAATTTATGAACCTTCGAAGAATGCAATAAAGGTTGCCAATGAAAAATCTAAGAGATTTTTTAAAAAGAATCTTTCAGAAGCTGACATTGAATTAATAGCAGCAGCGATAGAATTAAGTGAGATATATAAAGAGAATTTTATAGTTTATACAGACGATTATTCAATACAAAATATATTGTCAAATTTAAATATACGATTCAAAAGTATTGCAACCTTAGGTATTAAGAATAAAATAATTTGGAAAAACTTTTGCAAACATTGTAATCGATTTTCTGAATCCGATGATCTTTGCGAAATATGCGGAAAAGAACTTGTAAAGATGCCAATCAGAGTGAATAAGTTAACCTAATATATTTTAAATAATACAAAAGTTAAGTAAATGAATGAGAGAATTAGGGGTAATGCTTGGAAGATAAATTGGAAATATTGGAATAAGGAAACTTTTGAGCTTGCTAAAAAGAAGAATAAATTAATTCTGCTTAGTTTATCTGGTGTTTGGTGTCATTGGTGTCATGTGATGGATGAAACAACTTACTCTGATGAAGAAGTAATAAAACTAATAAATGAAAACTTCATCCCTATTAGGGTTGATGTAGATGAAAGACCTGATATAAGTGAAAGATATAACTTTGGAGGTTACCCAACTTTTGTTTTCTTAACATATGAAGGTAATATTATCACAGGGGGAACTTATGTTCCTCCAGAACAATTTAAAGAAATTCTAAAAGAAATGATCTCTCTTTCAAAGAGTGAAAAAATAAAAGATTTAGAACAACAGCAACAGATAAAAAGAACTCAGCCACCTAAAGGTGAATTGAATGTAAAGGTTATATGGGATATTGCTGACATATTAATCAATTCTTTCGATAACATATATGGAGGTTTTGGAATGGAATCCAAATTTCCTCTACCTGATGCAATACTTTTCTTAGAAAATATGTATATGCTTACAAAAAAGGAAGGATTCAAATTGATGTTTGTAAAAACATTAAAGGGTATTTTGAATGGACTCTATGATAGAATAGAAGGTGGATTTTTCAGATATAGTGTTACAAGAGATTGGAAGACACCCCATTATGAAAAAATGTTAGAAACCAATTCTAATCTATTGAAGATATATTCAATAGCATATTATTTAACAAATGAAAATGATTTCAAAGAAGCATGCGATAAAACTTATTCGTATCTTATGAATAAAATGTTCGATATAAAAGAAAATTTATTTTATGCTAGTCAAGATGCTGATGAGGAATATTATTCAAAATCTTTAGACGAAAGACTAAAAATGAAGGAACCATACAAAGATCCAAATCTATACAGTTGCTATAACTCAATTTGTGCAGACGCTTTAATTTTTTATGGGATAATATTTGGTAAAGAAGAAAGCGTAAAATTGGCCAAGGAAATTGCTGAAGTGATAATAAATAAAAGATTAAGGGAGAAGGGAATAGTTCATTCTTTAAAACAAGAAATTTCTTATCTAAACGACAATGTCCTTTTTCTCAGACTTTTAAACAATTTGTATCAACTAACATTTGATAAATATTATCTCGATAAAATCGATCATATTTGTAAGGTTTTAACAAACTATTATTTAGATGAATACGGGCTATTAAAAGATAAAGTAACTTTAGATGAAGATTTTGGCCTATTAAAAGAAAGCTATCATCCAATTCAAGAAAATTCCTTAGCTGTCAGAGAGCTTATGTTAGCTGGTTTTATTTTAAATAACGATGATTATAAGAAAATATCTATGAATATAGCTTCTATGTTAGCATACAGTTATCCGAGATTTAATGTATTTGCAAGTTCATTTGCTAATTCTTTACTTTTCGCATTAAATCCGATTGAAGTTAAACTTGTTTTTCAAGACATGGGAGAAGCTTTTTCATATATGAAAAATCTTAAATTTCTATTACATCCATCAATGTATACTAATTTTCAGGAATCAAATGAATCCTATCAAAAAGAAGGCGTATATATATGTAAAGGTAAAACGTGCTTTTCACCTGAAATAAACGAAGAGAATATAAAAAAGCTAATTGAAAAAATAAATTCCCAAATATTATCACCTTAAAATTGTGGATAAAAAAGTCAGAGTGCATGTATTCATAGAAGGCATCGTTCAAGGCGTTTCTTTTAGGTACTATACATATAAGTTAGCTAAAAAGCTAAACATAAATGGTTGGATAAAAAACTTGCCTGATGGAAGGGTTGAAGCTATATTTGAAGGTGATGAGGAAAATGTTAATAAGATACTAGAATTTTGCAAAAAAGGACCAGAAGGTGCTTTGGTTACAAACATCGAAATAATTCAAGAAAAATATTTGAATGAGTTTAGCGATTTTGAAATAATCTATTGAATTAGCTTACTGATAATAACATAACGTTTTGCATTTTACCTACTACTAAATGATAAGCCCCGCAGTAAATCTGGCAACTTATTGTGTATGTACCTGCTTGTAATGTAACTGTAACTGAACCAGTTGACATAGCGTTAGCTTGAACCGTTGTTACAAAATTTCCATTCAAATAGATTGCAAGAACGTGGGGATTTGGGAATGTATCATTGTTGTGTAAAATTATTTGAACTTGTTCTCCTGCCTTAAATGTAGCATTGGCAGGTAGTTGAACAATTAAATATCTTCCATAATCCTGGGGATTGCTACTCGTTGTTTTATTCACGCCTATATAGATGTTGACTGTTAATGTCTTACCTGCTCCGCTACTTGATGGAGGAGCTAAGTAAAATTGAGCTAGGTATGCTGCTACTCCAGCTAGAATTACGACAACAACTATTACAACAATCACATTTCTAGAAATAGCTTTTGATTTCATCGAATTTTAAAACAAATATTTAATATTTAAATTTCATTAAAAATATGTATATTAACAATTATTTTTATAGATAAAAAAGTTTTAATAGGATTAATTATATGTTCATTCATACTGTGAGATGTCTCAAGAAGAATTAGGAATTTTTATAGAAGACGAGTTTGATTATGCGCATTTCATCCCCAATCATTCTAAGTGTTATCCACTGCACGGTCATACAGCAAAAGTAAAAATAGAATTGATAGGTATTCAAAAAGATTTTGATATGATTATAGATTTTGGTGAACTAAAAAAAATGATTAAGAATACTTTATCATTGTATGATCATAAGCTCATAGCTTCTAAAAGGTATGTGAAGGAGGAATATAAAGATAAGGTCATAATTAGCTATGATGAGTTTAAAATAGAGCTACCAAAAAAAGACCTGTATTTATTGAATGAAGAAGTAACAACTGAAAACCTAGCAAAAGATATTAGTAAGAAGTTAATCCAAGTTCTTCCTGAACATATTAAGATGATAAAAGTTGAAATTTATGAAGGAGCTAGAAAAGGAGCTTTTGGAAGGAGTAGAAGATAAAAGCTGTATAATTCTTTTATCAGGAGGAATCGATTCTGCAACATTATTATTTATTTTGAAGCAATTTAATTTTGAAATTCATTCTTTATCCTTTAACTATTATCGTAGAAATCAAAAAGAAATTGAAGCTTCAAGATATCTTTCAAGATTGGCCAATGTAAAAAGCCATATTGAAGTAGATCTGCAATTCTTAAAAGAAATATCAGATTTAAACGATAGTTTTTCAAGAAAGATTTTAAATGGTTTTAACTTACCAAGTTTTTATATTCCTGCAAGAAACGGAATTTTCTTCTATATATCTGTTTATTTTGCAGAATCGCTAGGTGTTTCAAGAATATTCACGGGTCATACAAAAGAAGATACGTTAAGATTACCTGATGTTAACGATGCATTTATAAATAGTATTAATTCATCAATTAAAAAAGGAACAATTGTAGGTAAAATTAAGGGTTTGAAAGTTGTTTTGCCTTTTAAAAAGTTTAGTAAAATTGACCTTTTAAAATATATAATACAATATAATGTACCATTGGAATATACATGGAGCTGTCATTCAACAAGTGAAAAACCTTGCAATGAATGCATAGGATGTAAAGAAAGAAAAAAAATTTTAGAATCAATTGAATTCTTAAGAAAGAAATAAATATGTTATGAAGAGTGTATAAATAAAGGTTATGCAAGAACCTAAGATCGATTTGTCAAAGGTCAAGGATGTTCATGAAGAAGAAACAAACATACAAATTTATGCAGGCTTAACTAATTTATCCACGCTTATAGGAATAAGAGGTTATAATCTTCCTGTAAAGTTAACCGTAATTGTTCCAACAATAAAAAGAGGCGTTCATATGAGTAGGCTTGTAAAAGCTATAAATGAAGCTAGGAAAGAGAATGATTTAATCGAAAAAGTACTTAAGATGATCTCTGAATCTGTAAATAAAACTTTAGGTAAATGTAAGGTTATAGCAAAGTTTGATTATCCTGTAAATTATTCTGATCAGTTTATGAGAATAAAAATTCAACTAAATGAAGATAATTCTTATTTATATGAATTTGAAAAAATTGGAATAACTGCATGTCCTTGCAGCAAAGAAGTTACAGGTATAGGACATATGCAAAGAGCTAAATTAAAGGTAAAGATCAAATCTAAAGAAATTTTAGATTTCGATGATATTGCAAAGAAAATGGATTCATGCTTTTCAGCTGTTCCTTCAGAATACTTAAAGAGGATAGATGAAGCTAAGTTAATATTGGATTCTCAGGAAAATACAAGGTTTGTTGAAGATGTTGTAAGGAGCTGTATTGAGCAATTTCCCAACGCTTTGAAAATTGAGGCTCGAGCCTTTGAATCTATACATGCTCATGATGCATATGCTGTATGGTATAATAAAGTTCAATTTTAAAGAAAACAATTTATTTTAAATTCAAATAATATTATAGTGTGCTCCGGTAGCTCAGTGGGAGAGCGCCCGGCTGAAGAAGTTTTTTAGAGACCGGGAGGTCGCTGGTTCAAGTCCGGCCCGGAGCACTTTGTCATATTTCGAATTATGATAGGTTTAGCTCTTTGTAAAATTTTAAATTATGATTATTTAATTTATAACTTAGAACCCCCCGGTAGCGTAGCCTGGTAACGCATCCGGCTGTAGGTATTCGTACAAGCGAAGTGGTTTAACCAATGATGAGCTTGTATCAGCGGATACCGGAAGATCGTGGGTTCAAATCCCACTCGGGGGATAATTTTATAATCATTTTAAAGATGTATAATTAGTAGAGCGACCGTAGTCTAGCTAGGAAGGACGTCGGCTTTCCGAGCCGAGGACCCGGGTTCAAATCCCGGCGGTCGCATCAATTTTTTTAATTTTGAATTAAAAGATTTATATTGCCTTAAAGGATTTTCAATAAAGGTGAAAAAAATCGAAGGGTCATCTCTTTACAAAAAAATTAAAGAAAAAATTGGAAGCTTTGTTGAAGTAAGAACTATTGATGATAGAATTTTATTCGGTAAGCTTGTTTCATTTAATCCAGAAGATGGAAGTATCATGCTTGAAAATGCTCATGAGAAGAATAAAAAGATTCCGAGTGTTTACATCAGTGGTTCAGCTGTTGCACAAATAAACTTTTTCGATAGAGGTACAGAGGAAGAGCAATTAGATAAGAAAGTAGAAGCACTTCTAAGAATAGACCCAACGTTGACATATGAAGAAATTGCTAGAATATTAGACATACCTGTTCAGTTAGCGGAAAAAATAGTTAAAAAGTCTTTAAGATAATCATATTTTGATGATGAAAAGACCCCGATGACAAAAAGGATGATTAGGATCTTGAGTTCTGATTTTAAATTATAAAAGTAAATTCAGCTATTCTATACAAATATGGAGATTCCATTTGAGCTGGAAGGCTCTTTTAAGCATTACAGAGAAGAAAGAAAAATCGATTTGGAAAAAGTTAAACTTATTTTAAAACCTAATTTTGAAAATGGAGTCATTAATGGAAATGCAGAGCTTACTTTAAGAGCGTTGGTTGATGGGGTAAATGAAATAAAGCTCGACGCTGTTTCCTTTAACATAAAAAGAATTGAGATAGAAAGTTTTGAAGAATTTAGCTATGATTATGATGGAAAAAAATTGAGATTGAAATTAAGAAACGGTAACTTAAAAGAATCTGAAAAGCTCAAAATTTTTATTGAATACGAGATAAATCCTAAGAAAGGTCTATATTTTATAAAATCAAATAAGGATAATTCTAAGAAATTATTGCAAATTTGGTCTCAAGGAGAGGATGAAGATTCAAGATATTGGTATCCATGTATTGATTCTCCTGAAGAAAAGATAACTTCTGAAGTTATTGTTTATGTACCTAAAGGTTATAAAGCAATTTCAAATGGATATTTAGCAGAAATTGTAGAGGAAGAAAATTCGACAATATATCACTGGATTATGGACAAGCCATTCGCACCTTATCTTTTAACATTGGTTATAGGTCAATACGAGGAAATTGTTGAAGACTGGGATGGAGTTAAAATTATACATTATGGTCCTAAAGGTAAAGAAGAAGATACAAAAGAAAGCTACAAAGAAACTAAAGACATATTAGAATTTTTTTCGAAAGCTCTTGAGTTTAGATATCCATTTGAAAAATATACGAATGTTCCGGTTAAGAATTTTATATATGGAGGTATGGAAAATGTAACTGCCACAACATTAACAGAGGATAGCATATATGACAAAATAGCGAGAATGGAAACGGGTGCTGAAAGATTGCTGGCACACGAAATAGCTCATACTTGGTTTGGCGATATTATCACTTGTAAAGAATGGTCTCATATATGGTTAAATGAAGGATTTGCTACCTATTTCCAAGCATTGTATAAAGAACATTCAAGGGGTTGGAATGAATTCATTTATGACATGTTACAAAAATCTGATTCTTATTTTGAAGAATCAAAGAATTATAAAAGGGCAATAGTTACGAAAGTTTATGCTACACCTACAGAACTCTTTGATAGGCATACCTATGAAAAAGGTTCATTAGTTTTACATTTGTTGAGATATGAGTTAGGTGAAGAAAATTTCTGGAATGTTATGAGAAGATACGTTAATAAGTATAAATTTAATGTTGCAACAACGGAAGATTTCAGGCAAGTAATAGAAGAAACTACAGGATTAACCTTTGAAAAATTTTTCGATCAATTTCTCTATCAGCCAGGCCATCCTTTAATTAAATTCAATTGGTCTTTTGAGAATAAGAAATTAAAAATTTACTTATCTCAAGAGTCTGAAAAGTTATATGAATTAAATTTAGATTTGTTAATTAAACTAAAAGACAAGGAAATTCTGGAAAGAGTTACGATTAAAGATAGAAAAGAAGTTTTTGTCTATTCACTAGAAGATAAACCTGAATACGTTGACGTTGACCCATATGGTTGGCTTTTGATAGCTAATATTGTTAGAGAAGATGATTATAATAATTTATTACAAATTTTAAAAAATGGCAAGACTGTAATTAGCAAAATTAGAGCTATAAGGTCTTTGAAAGAAAAAGTTGAAGAAAAAATAGTTGAAGGACTTTCCAATGCTCTACTCTATGAGGAATTTTGGGGAGTAAGAGCTGAAGCTGCTAAATCTCTTTCTACAATAAAAAATAAAGAAAGCTTACAAGCTTTGTTGAAAGGATTGGAAGATAAAGATCCTAAAGTTACAAAAGAAGTTGCTAAAGCTTTAGGGGAATTTAAGGAAGATCAAGTTATTGAAAGGCTTAAGAATGTTGTAAAAAATGGTCAAGGCTATGGAGAGAAAGAACAAGCTTTAATAAGCTTAGGAAAGCAAAAAAGGGAAGATCTTTTCGATTTTATCATTCAATCTCTTTCTATAGAATCTCATGCAGATACAGTAAGGGCTGGGGCTCTAAGAGCTCTAGGAGAGATAAGATTATCTAAAGCAATAGAAGTTTTAAAAACATACACTAAAAAAGATTACCATAATAACTCAAGAGTGGCGGCCGTCGAAGCTTTGGGTAAATATTTAAAAGATAATCCAAGTTTATTTGAAGATTATTTGCAATTTCTTGAAGACGATTTTTACAAAGTTAGAATAACAGCTATAAAGGCATTGGAACAATTAGGAGAGGAAAGATGTTTAGCTCCTTTGAAAAAAATATTGGAAAGAGATTTGGATAATAGAGTAATAAGAGCAGCAAAGGAAGCGATATATAGAATAAATGAGCAGCTAAAGAATAAAGCGGAAATAAAAGTTTTACATGATGAAATCGAAAAGCTAAAAAAAGAGAATTTAGAGCTAAAAGCTAAGCTAGCTGAGATAGAAAAGAGCTTAAGTTGATCAATCGTCAGGGAAATAGTAAAATTTTTTTATTTTAAATTCCCCATTTTTAAGCTCAATGACATAATTCATATAGCAATCTTTACAAAAAACAATCTTTTCACCTTCTTCATCATCGAAGTTAAGCAGATTGCCACATCTACATTGAATTAAATGTTCCACAAATATTTCTAGCAATACTTAAAATAAATCTTTAAATTTGAAATATTAAGTTGAAAATAATTATCACTTCACCGCAGAATAAGGAAGATAGAGCTGTAGAGGAGGTTCTAAGTTTAATTTTCCAAAAAGACGAAAATGCAAAAATCTTAATTAAAGCTATAAAGCCAGGTTTATCATTAATAGAATCGAATGTAACAAAGGAAGATCTTGCATCTATATTAAAGAATGTAAATAAAACCTATTTCATAAAGGTTATACCTATAGATATTGAAACAAAGGATTACAAAGAAGCAATAAAAAACTGGATTTCAGAAAACATTCAAAATTTAAGAAATAAAAGTTTTGCGGTGAGATGCACATCGAGATTTGGAATAAGTGGAACTTTTATAGAAAAAGAAGTAGGTGCAATTCTTAATTCATATGGAATTAAGATAAATTTGAAGAATCCGGACTATATAATAATCATACAACCAATCTATGATCGCTTTTTTATTTCATTCCTTAATTCGAAATCATATTTAATTTTTTTATCAAGAAGAAAAATATAAATTATTATAAAATATTTTATATTAGATGACTGAAAATAATATTTCACGCTTGTTCAATTTTCCTAGCTTATTTAAAGATGAATCTAAATTATTTCCGGAATACGTTCCTTCTCATCTTCCTCATAGAGAAGAGCAACTAAATCTTCTTGCTTCATATTTTAATGGACTATTAAATTATAATGATTTTCCATTTTATCGTGTAATTTGCTACGGGCCTGTTGGAACTGGAAAAACTGCTGTTGTGAAGTTCTTTGGAAAGTTGATCGCAGATGAGGCAAGCAAGAGAGGGATTAATCTTCAGTATATTCATGTAAACTGTCAAATAGAAAGAACAAAATTCATGGTTGTAAGAAAAATAATTGAATCCCTTATACCCAACATACCAAAGCGAGGTTTTTCTCCTCAACAATTACTAGACTGGCTTATAGATTATTTGGAAGAAGAAAATCTTAGAATATTGCTAACTTTAGATGAAGCAGATTATTTAATTCGTTCTGAAGCAGACACTTTATATGATTTAACAAGATTTCCAGAGATTTCAAAAGGAAAAAGCCGGATAAGTTTTGTACTAGTTTTAAGAGATATATCATTGCTTTATAGATTGAATGAAAGTATTCTTAGTACGTTGCAGAAAAACATGATTAAATTCAATCCCTACACATCTAAAGAGCTTTATACTATACTTAAAGAAAGAGCTGATGAAGCCTTACAATCTGATGTAGTGAATGATAATATAATCATGGAAATTTCAAACAGGGTAGGTTATGATAGACAAGGAAACGGGGATGCAAGATTTGCGCTCGAAATTCTTTGGCGTTCAGTAAAGATTGCAGAAATGAAGATGTTGAATAAAGTAACATTGGAACATGTTAAGCTAGCTTTTAGCGAGATGTATCCTGGCTTTAATCAAGAGATAATACAATCTTTAGATAGGCATGAAAAAATAATTCTTAAAGCAATTGCAAGGTCATTTAAAAATTCTGAAGAATCAAGCATACCGATAAATCGTGTAAAAGAAAATTATAATTTAATATGCGAAGAGTACGGAGAAAGTCCTCGTAGATATACTCAATTTTGGACATATGTAAGAAATTTGAAAAATAAAGGCTTAATAAATGTACAGGTAAAAAGTATAGGCAGAGGAAGAAGAAGTTTTATATCTTTAGATATACCTTCAGAAATAATTGAAAAGAATCTGGATCTATAATGGAAAGAAAAAGTTTTATAGAAGAACTGTTGGGCGCAAGATGGAAGATTAGAACTTTAAAAGTTATTGTGAGCGAAAGACAGATAAACATAAGTGCACTTGCAAAAATATCTGATAGCTTCTTCTCTTCTGTTGTAAAATATGTTGAATTTCTTAAAAAGTACAATATTGTTAAAGAAAAAAAATTTGGTAAGATACGAATAATAGTAGCAAATGAGAGCTCTGATATATTTAATTTAATAACTAAATTGATTGATAAATCCGAAGAAATAGAAAAGTTAAAGGTTATGAACGAAAATAACCTTATCTAAAAGAAATTCATTAATTGTTATAAAAATATTTTATTATAAGCTAATTTAAAATGAGCGAAGAATTAATATGGGTAGAAAAATATCGTCCAAAAACATTAGATGATGTTATAAATCAAAATGAAATAATTCAAAGTTTAAAAAGACTCATACAAGAGAGGAATGTCCCTCATATGCTTTTTACAGGGCCACCAGGTGTAGGTAAAACTGCGACCGCTTTGGCTTTTGTAATGGATTTGTATAAAAATGAGTGGAGAAATAATGTTCTAGAATTAAATGCGTCGGTACATCCTGATACAAAAGTAAGATTGTTTTACGATGATTATGTTTTTGAAACAGATTTTAACGAGTTGGACAAAGAATTTTTTAAAAATGATAAATCAAAATATGCATATCCTATAAACTTGTTTTCTCAAAGTTTAAATTCAAATTATAAAATTATTTTCAAAAGAATAAAGAAAATTTCAAGACACCGTGTAAGAAAAATCTTGAAAATATTTTATGAAGGTGGTTCTATAGCAATTACAGGTTCGCATTCTGTCATGATTTTAAATAGTTTAGGCGAAATTGTGCCTATTAAAGCTTCTCTTTTAAAACAAGGTGATTTTTTGATATCATATAACGATTCAAAATCCTTGGATAATCAATACATACCTTCTAACATATTGATACCTTATTTAAAAGAGTTTGGTATAAAAGAAAAGGATAGAATTAATAAACGTGTCGCGCTTGAAATATTATCTGATTCCGGCGGTGTATTGCTTAAAAAAAGAATTTTAAATTTAATTAAATCAAACATTTCTGTGGTCAGGATAGATAAAATAGAAGAACATGATTTCGATGGGTATGTCTACGATTTTTGTATTCCTGATTCCCAAGTTTTTTGGGGAGGCAATTCACCCATACTACTTCATAATAGCGATGAGAGAGGGATTGATACAATTAGAGAAAAGATAAAAGAGAGATTTGCAAAGACATTAGCTTTAGGAGAGATTCCTTTTAAAATTGTTATATTGGATGAAAGTGATGCAATGACCAATGATGCACAAACTGCTCTAAGGAGGATCATGGAAATTTATGCTAGAAATATACGTTTTATTCTAACATGTAATTATAGCAACAAAATTATTGAGCCTATACAGTCTAGAACAGTTGTTTTTAGATTTAGTCCATTAAGTAAAGATGATATAATTAATAGATTAATTGAAATTGCAAACAAAGAAAACGTAAAGTATACTAAAGACGGTTTAGAAGCCATTTTTGAAGTAAGTGGAGGTGATATGAGAAAAGCGATAAATGTTCTTCAAAGTAGTTCATTGTTAGGAGAGGTGAATCAAGAGATTGTTTATAAAGTAGCTGGTGCAGTGAAACCAAAGGAAATTAAAGCTATATTGGATAGTGTTGTAAAAGGAAAATTTTCAGAAGCAAGAGAATCTGTTGTTAAGATGCTTTATATTGATGGAATTCCTGGCTCAGATATTGTTTACTATTTGCATAGAGAAATTGGAAGATTAAATGTGCCAGAAGAATGCAAGATAAGGCTAATAGAAACTTTGGGAGATTATGAATATAGATTGATGGAAGGATCTAATGAAGAAATTCAACTTGCATCCTTGATTGCAAAAATGATTCTAATATGTAAGGAGTATGTTAAGTGAATCAAGGTCTCAATTATGGATAATTAAACATAAACCTAGAAGAATTGAAGATATTGTTGGAAACGAAGAAGCAAAAGAAGAGTATTTAGAATGGTTAAATATTTGGCTTAAAGGTAAACCGCCTATAAAAAAAGCTGTCTTAATCTATGGTCCACCTGGCATAGGTAAAACTCTGCTTGTTGAAGTTTCTGCAATTCAATACAATTTAGAATTACTTGAATTAAATGCTGGAGACTTGGAAGGCTCTGAAACTATCAGAAAAATAGCATTACCTTTTAGTAGCGAAGAAAGTTTGGAAAGAAGAAAAAAATTAATTTTAATCGATGAAATAGATAGCATAGAAGGCTCAAAAGCTCCCACAATATTAAAATCTATATCAGATTTGATAGACCAAACAAAATATCCAATAGCGCTCATTGCCAACGATGCTTGGAATCCTGAGCTTTGGCAAATAAGAAATAAGGCTTTAATGATTGAGATGAAAAAGCTTTCATCCAAGCAAATAATATCGTATTTAGAAAAGATTTGTAAGATTGAAAATATTTCTTATGAATTTGACGCTTTGAAAATAATAGCAGAAAGAGCTTCAGGTGATATGAGGAGTGCAATAATTGATCTTCAAATTGCCTCTATTTTTGGTAAAATAGGCTTAAAAGAGGTTAACATTGCTGGAGCTAAAGATAGGCAAACTGATGTTTTTAGTGTCATTAGGCATATTATATACGCAACAACAGTTTCATCAGCTAGAAAAGCAGTCGATGAATATGCTTATGACCCAGAAACATTAATGCTTTGGATTGAAGAAAATATTCATAAATTTTATACTAAATATGAAGATTTAGAATTAGCTTATTCAAGATTGGCAAAGGCCGATTATTATAGAACCTTAGCCAACAAAAAAAGAATGTGGAGGTTCTTATTGTATTTCCTTGAGATGATGACTGCAGGCGTAGCACTTTCAAAATCAACAAAGCCAACTTATTCAAAAATCGAATTTCCTGAAATTTTAAGATTAATGTCTAGACAAAGAAAGGCAAATGACCTTAGAAGTATCATTATTTCTGAAATTGCTAAGAAATGCCATATGTCTATGAGGAAAGCTAACACTGAAATGTTTTGGTTCTTATTGCTAATGCTAAAAAATGAAGAATTCAAATCAAAAATTTATAAAAAAATGGGTTGGAATGAAGACATTCAAAGTTATTTAAATAACTTATCTCAAAATTTGCACATTAAAGCATCTTAATTTTTTTAAAAAGCTAAGTTTAAAGATTAGTATTTAATTTTAATTATCAAATGTTAATTGAAATGAATAGCCTTTTAATTGAAAATTTTGTCAACTATGAGCTTAGTAAAGTTAGAGTAAAAGTTCTCAAAGATTATAAACAGATTGAATTTGATGGAAGAAAATTTGGTCCTTTTAAAAAAGATGCCTATGTAGAAATACCTCGAGCTTTGGCAAGAGTTTTATCCAGCGAATATATTGTAGAATATCCTCCTCCACAAATTAGTATATCAGATTTAAAGAAAATTCTTTTTTATGAATCAAAAAATAAGGATCTTAAAAAGTTAGAGGAAGATTTTTATCTACAAGTTAAGGATTTGCTTTACCTTTCAGAAAATAAAAAACTGGATTTTGATCCAAAGGAAATTAAAAATATTCTTCATGATATTTGTAATAAGAGAGTTGAAAAAATTCTGCAAATAATTTTAAGAATAGAAGATTATAGAAAGATATTACCATTGCTTTCAAATGAGGAAAAATTTTTAGTGATGAAATTGAATGAAGTTTTAAAAGAATGGTTTGAAAATGTATTAAATAATAGTTATCTTAGAAAAGTTTGAAAATGCAAGCTAATCTTAAAGAGCAATATAAAGATTTTCTTAAGAATTTCACAAGAGAAGAGAAAAGAATCTACTACAATAAGATAAGAGAAATGCCAACCTTTAATCAAATTTCAATAGAAATCAATCATGAAGATTTGTTTATATATGACCAAGAACTTGCTTTGAATCTTTTACAAAAACCAGAGGATCATTTAGAACAGCTTAACGAAGCAATAAGAGAATTAATAGAAGAAATAGACCAAGAATATTCAAGAAAGGTATACAAGTTCTACGGACGAATCTTTAATATTTACATTGAAGAAAATCAACTTAAAATAAGAAACATCAGGGGAAAACATGTAGGAAGTTTAATTCAAGTTAAAGGAATAGTAACAAAAGCAAGTAAAATAAGGCAAAAGCTCGTTGAGGCAAGATATGTATGCTTGAGCTGTAAAAACGAATTTAAAGTAAATTTTGCTGAAGCTTCAATACAGAAATTTGAATCCCAGAAATGTCCTTATTGTGGAAGGAAAGATTTAAGAATATTGGATAGAAGAATGATAGATTTCCAGAAGTTAATCATTCAAGAATTAACGGAGGAAATTCCTGCAGGACAAATACCAAGAACTATTGAGGTTCATATAGAAGATGACCTTGTTGATAAAGCTTATCCTGGAAACAGGGTAACGGTTGTAGGTATATTGAGGGAAAAAAGAGAAAGAGATTATGAGGAGCTCGCTTTTAGGACTTATTTGTATGCAATAAGCTTAGAAGTAAAAGAAAAGGGGTTTGAGGAAGAAACAATAACGAAGGAAGATGAAGAACAAATTCTAAAATTAGCATCTATGCCCGATATAGTTCAGCGAATAGTGAATTCAATAGCTCCATCAATTCATGGATTGCAACATATTAAGCTTGCATTGGCACTTCAACTTTTTGGTGGCGTGCCTAAAGTTTTACCAGACGGTGTAAAAATAAGGGGGGATATTAACATATTAATTGTAGGAGATCCAGGAACAGCTAAAACTCAATTGCTAAGATATATGGCACAACTAGCACCAAAGGGAATATATACTTCTGGTAAAGGAGTTTCAGCAGCAGGACTTACAGCTGCAGTCGTTAGGGATAAAAACACAGGCGATTTTTATTTAGAAGCAGGTGCTCTAGTTTTAGCTGATCAAGGAATTGCTATGGTTGATGAGATAGATAAGATGAGACCTGAAGATAGAGTAGCAATGCATGAAGTAATGGAACAACAAACAGTTAGCATAGCTAAAGCTGGTATAGTTGCAACTCTAAATGCTAGATGTGCTATATTAGCAGCAGCAAATCCTCATTTAGGAAGATTTGATAAAACTAAGACTATAGCCGAAAACATAGATTTGCCTATAACATTGCTATCAAGGTTTGATTTGATATTTCCTTTAATCGATGTTCCAAGTAAAGAAGAAGATACAAAATTAGCTGAACATATACTTAACTTGCATGCATCTTCGGAAATTAAATATGGGGAAGATATAATTAGTCCAGAGCTTCTAAGAAAATATGTTGTGTATGCAAGAAAGAATGTTAAACCTGTTCTTTCAAAACAGGCTATGAAAGAAATTATGGATTTTTACCTAAAAATGCGAGAACTTTCATATAAAGATGATGGAACAATAGCAATAACTCCTAGACAGTTGGAAGCTTTGATAAGGTTAACAGAAGCAAAAGCAAGAATGTCATTAAGGAATGAATGCACATCTGAGGATGCAATTCAAGCTATAAGTTTAATGCGAACTATGATGGAACAAGCTTTGATAGATGTAAAGACGCAAAAAGTAGACGTTGATACATTAACTGGCTTTCCCAAGTCACAAAGAGATAAACATTCGAAAATAATTGAGATATTGGGAAAATTGGGTTATGAAAATGATCCTGTAGAAAGGGAAGAAGTATTGAATTTAGCTGAAAGTGAGGGAATTCCTAGATATGAAGCTGATAAAATATTAAAGCATCTATCAAATGAAGGTCATATATTTGAGCCTAAACCGGGTTATATAAAGAGAACTCCTTAAATTGTACATTGAAGAATTAAACCAATACGGAATACCTTCGTATTTTTTGGATAAATTGAATAGTTTGGGTTATATTAAGCTCTATCCTCCTCAAGAAAAGGCAGTAAAGAATGGTTTATTGAATGGGAAAAACATGGTAATCTGCACTCCAACTTCTTCAGGAAAGACACTCATAGGAATTTTTTCTGCCATTTTGCATTTGTTAAAAGGTAATAAAGTTTTATACATATGCCCTTTAAGGTCAATAGCAAGTGAGAAATATGAAGAGATATCCAATATGTTATATGATAAGTATAAAGTAGCGTTATCTATAGGAGATTATGATAGTTCAGATCCATGGCTTGAAAATTATGACTTTATTATATCAACATATGAGAAAGCTGATAGCTTATTAAGGCATAAAGCATCTTGGTTAAACGATGTTTCGCTTTTTATAATCGATGAGATACATATGATAAATTCTAACAGAGGTCCAACGTTGGAATTCTTGATTGCAAGACTTAAAAAACTTAGAAGTGGTTCAAATTTTTTAGCTTTAAGCGCTACAATAAAGAACGTTCAAGAAGTTGCTCAATGGCTTTCAGCTGAATTTATCATAGATAATTGGAGACCTGTACCTTTAAAAGAAGGCGTATATAAAAAAGGAATAATACGATATAAAGACGATTCCGTAGAAAAAATCCAAGAAGTAAGCGGTGTTGGTTATATAGATCTTGCAATGGATATTATTGAAAAAGGAGGTCAAGCACTTGTTTTCAATAGTAGTAGAACTTCAAGTGTTAGAGTTGCAAACAGGCTCCAGCAGTTCGTTTCAAAATATTTGAATTCTGAGGAAAAGGACGTTTTAAAAAAAATAGCTTCAAAGATAGAAGATTCTGATAGAAGTTCACAGAATTTAAAGGAATTAATTCAATCAGGTGTAGCATTTCATCATGCAGGTCTCTCTTATAATACAAGAAAATTTATTGAAGATGCTTTCAGGAATAGATATATTAAGGTTATTTCTTCAACAACAACTTTGGGAGCAGGAGTTAATGTACCTGCAAGAAGAGTAATTATCAATGAAATAAGCAGATATGAACCAGATTTGGGCTATTCGTTAACATTAAGCGTAAATGAATATAAACAATTGGCAGGAAGAGCTGGAAGACCTAAATATGATAATGTTGGTGAAGCTATTATTATAGCAAAAGGTGGATATGATGTAGATTATTTAATGAATAATTACATCTATGCCGATTATGAGGCTGTTGAATCTCAAATAACGAATGAAAAAAGCCTTAGATCACATGTTTTAACAATAATAGCAAATAATGTAGCTAATGACAAACATGAATTAGAAGAAATCTTATCTTTAACTTTTGCAGGGAATAAATTTGGAACCAAAATTCTGATGAATTTATCGAATAAAATTATAGATTTTCTTTCAAAAGAAAATTTTATTATTTTTAAAAAGGATAACTTTGTTGCAACTCAAATAGGTAAGAGGATTAGCGAATTATATATAGATCCAGTTTCAGCTTCTTTAATTATAAAAGGTTTGAATTATTATTCTAAGAAGTATGTTAGAAATTTGGATTTTGCAAGCTTATTTTTAATTTGCAATACTGAGGATGCTCAAACATTAAATGTAAACAAATTCGAATTAGATCAATTATACGATGAATTACAAAGTTACTTAGAGAACGATACTTTATATCCAACTCTAGAATATTCCTATGATGATGAAGATATTCTATCTAAGTATAAAGCAGCTAGGGTGTTATATGACTGGATCAATGAAGTTCGTGATGACTTCATTGCTGATAAATATAGTATAGGCTTAGGAGATCTCTATAACTTAGTTCAAACTTCTAAATGGTTATGTTATTCGGCCTCTGAACTAGCAAGAATTTTAAAACATACGGATTTAGCAAACCATTTATCTAAATTAACCTTAAGATTAGCTTCTGGTGTAAAAGAAGAGTTAATTGAGCTTGTCCAAATACCTGGTATTGGAAGATACAAGGCGCGTGTGTTATATAATGCAGGGTACAAGAATTTCAAATCTTTAAAAGAAGCAAAGGAAGATGAATTACTTAAAATTCCAGGTATTGGTCATGAGACGGTTAAGCAGATTAAAAAGTTTTTATCAACATTATAAAATCTTTTCAGGCTTCTCATTCAGAGTTGGATATTTAGGAGGCCATATCGCTTTATTTTTGGCATCTAATTCTTTTAATTTCGCTTCTATTTTTTCTCTCATGCTTTCCAACCAAGGTGGTAAAATTAACCTTGTACCTAGTTTTTCAAAGGGTTCGTCTACAGTATAGCCTGGATTTTTAGTAGCTATTTCAAAAAGATTACCTTCTAAATCTCTGAAATATAGTGATTTAAACCAAAATCTATCCACTATACCTGAGTTTCTTATACCTAATTTATTCAACTTATGCATTATTTTAAGTTGGTCACTTTCATCTTCTACTAGCATAGCTACATGATGAATGCTTCCGTGACCTATCTCACCCCAAGTCGCTGCTTCATGATAAATGTATTGTATGAAATATTGATTTTCTATATTACCAATTTTCAAGATATAAGAATTCTCGTCATCTGGATTATTCGTTAAACTTGTTTTTTCAAGACCCAGTAATTTTGAAAAAAATCTTTCTGCAACATTGTAATTAGAAGTAATAGGTGCTGCATGGTCAAATTTAATAAATCTCATATCATTATCAATGCTTTTTATATTAGGTAAATTCTTTAACATTTCATCTATGTATTTTTGATCAATCTTCTCTTTATTCACTGAAATTATTTCGATTATTGAGCCATCAGGATCTCTTAAATACAAGGATATATGCTCACCTCTGTTCAAAGGTCCTACAGTTGGAACATAATTTTTATTCAGCCAAGATTTCCATTTAATTAGAGATTCAAGAGAATTAACAACATAAGACAAATGATGATGAACACCTAATCCATATTTGCCCATTTCAAGATCAGGCCATTCAAAAAAAGTAATTGTTGCTCCTGCGCTACCTTTATAGTCTGAGTAAAATAGATGTCTATGGAAAATATCATCTTGATTTACACTAAGTTTTACTCTTCTAAGCCCTAAAATTTCTGTATAAAATCTATTATTTATCTCAAAATTGGATGTGACTAAAGTAATATGATGTAAACCTTTAATCAATCCATTTAAATCATTATTCATAGCTTTTAAGGATTCTAGAAAAAATATAAGAATTTATTTAATTTAATTAAATTTTCTTTCTTACCCAAATGTATCCTTCTTGAATCTTTACTTCATATACAGGTTCATCTGGTAATGGTTCAGTAAATTCTCCCTTGCCTGTTTCTAAATCCCAAACAGTTCCATGACCTGCACAAATAACTTTTTTATCTACTAATGTTCCTTCTGACAAATCCCATTGTTCATGTGTACATATACCGCCGATTGCATAATACTTACCTTCTACATTTGCAATGAGAACTGCTTCTTCATCACTTAGCCAAACTGTTTTCATTTTTCCTGGAGGTACTTCATTTACAGAAACTGTTTTCTTAAATTCTTCTACCATAAAAAGGAACTAATTTATGAAAAATAAAACTATTTGCTTTTCAAACAGAGTTTTATAAAATATTCATGAAATCTTGTATCATATGTTAATTCAGGATGAAAAGTTGTAGCTAAGGCGTTTCCCTGTTGAACAGCAACAGGTTGATCATTTAAATAAGCTAATACTTCAACATTTTCACCAACCTTTTTTATAACAGGAGACCTTATGAATACAGCATGAAAAGGTCTGTTTCCTAGCGCTGGTATGCTCAAATCAGACTCGAATGATTCATTTTGTCTACCATAAGCATTCCTTTCAACAGTTACATCAAGTATTTCAAGCAAAGGCTGAGGTTTTTCGCCTACAACTCGATCATACGTCTTTTTAGCCATTACTATTAATCCTGCGCACGTCCCCCAAACACACAAACCTTTCTCATATTTTGCCTTTATTAAATCTAACAGTCCGCGCTGTTTCAATATTGTACCAATAACTGTACTTTCACCACCAGGAATTATAAGACCATCTAATTCTTCTATATCTTTTTGCTTTTTTACTAGCTTTACTTCTCCTTCTATATTAAGTTTATTAATTGCAGCTTTTGTTGCTTTGTAATGTTCTTCAATATCTCCTTGTATCTCCAAAATTCCAATTTTCATGTATGAGCTCCTCTTTCTTGCATTCTTAGTTCAAGCGTTTTTATATCCATACCAATCATTGATTTTCTTTCATCAATCATCTTTTGAGCTTCCGCTACAATTTCAGGGTCATCGTGATACGTAACTGCTAATACAATAGCTTTTGCTCTTTCAAGAGGGTCTTCTGATTTAAATATTCCAGAACCAACGAAAACTCCATCTGCACCTAAATTCATCATCATTGCTGCATCTGCTGGAGTTGCAATTCCTCCTGCAGCGAAATTGACAACAGGAAGTCTTCCAATTCTTCCAACTTCTTCCAACAGTTTATAGTTAGCTTTTAATTTTCTTGCATATCTGATTAATTCTTGCATATCCCCAGATTCATATATTGCTTTTACATGACTTATTGCATTATTCATTAATCTCATATGCCTAATAGCTTCTGCAACATTTCCAGTTCCCGCTTCTCCTTTAGTTCTAATCATCGCAGCACCTTCTTCTATCCTTCTTAACGCTTCACCAAGATTTCTAGCACCATTAACAAAAGGAGTTTTAAAATCCCATTTCCATATATGCCTTAATTCATCAGCAGGTGTGAGTACTTCCGATTCATCGATCATATCAACTCCAATCGCTTCTAAAATTCTTGCTTCATAAGTATGTCCAATCCTACATTTTGCCATAACAGGTATAGTTATATGATCCATAACATCTTCGATGATTTTTAAGCTTGCAGTTCTAGCCACTCCTCCTTGCTTTCTAACATCGTATGGGAGTTTATCTAGAACCATAACAGCGACAGCACCAGCTTCTTCAGCAATTTGTGCTTGTTCTACATTTGTAACATCCATGATAACTCCATGTTTTGTCATATGTGCAAAACCTCTTTTAACGATAGTAGACCCCAGCGTAATTTCTAAATCAGGTAATTTTCTTCTAAATGAATATTTCTGTTGTATTTCATCAAGTATTAAAGATATCATACATTAATTAAATGAGCAATTCCTAATATAAAAATAAAAAATAGTACTTCATAATTATTTATGCATGAAAGTGTTTTAAAACTGAAAAATTTGCTATATGAGCATAGAGAATATAGAGTAAAAAATTCAATAAATTTGATTCCTTCAGAAAATATTTTAAGTCCTGAGGTTCGAGCAATTCTTGCAAGTGATCTCGCTGGAAGATATACTTCGGAGGAAAAATTTTATAAAGGCACGAAGTTTATAGACGAAATCGAGGATTTTGGTAAGCAAATAGCAAGATCATTATTTAATGTTAAATATGTTGACTTAAGGATGATATCAGGCCATATAGCAGACATTACATTCTTAGTAACTTATTCTAAAAAAGGTGACATATTAGTTTGTCTTTCTCCTGAACATGGTGGTTATCCTGGAATTTCTAAGGAAGCTTTGCCTAAAATACTTGGTCTAAATGTTGAATATTTTCCATTTGATCTTGGTAAAATGAAAATTAAAGTTTCTGAATCTATCGATTTAATTCAAAAAATTAAGCCAAAAGTAATTATTCTGGGTTCCAGCTTAATTCTTTATCCTCATCCAGTTAAAGAAATAAGTAATGTAGCTAAAGAAGTTGGTTCTGTTTTAGGTTACGATGGTTCACATGTTTTAGGCTTAATAGCTGGCAATCAATTTCAAGATCCAATTAGAGAAGGTGCAATTGCATTGTTTGGTTCAACCCATAAAACATTTTTTGGTCCTCAAGGTGGAATTTTCCTTTCCGATTCAAATGATGATTTTATTTATAATATACATCCATCGATTGTTGATAATGCACATTATAATAGAATTGCAGCTTTGGCGATGGCTCTGCTAGAAATGAAAGAATTTGGAAAAGATTATGCTAAGCAGATTGTTAATAATGCACAAACCTTAGGTAAGGCATTATTAGAATTTGGTCTTCCAGTTAAGTCTGATAAAAATAAAATTACAGAATCACATCAAGTACTGTTAACACCAAATCCTTATCATCAAAATTCAGAATTTGCTAAGGAACTAGAAAGTGTGAATATAATAACCGATAGTGGAATAAGGTTGGGAGTAAATGAAGTAACTAGGTGGGGCATGAAAGAGAATGAAATGCAGAGAATTGCAGAGTTTATTTATAAAGTTTATAAAAGAGAAGATAAAAGCAGGATCAAAGAAGAAGTTATAAAATTGAAGAATGATTTCGAAACAATAGAATATAGATTTAAAGATATTGATCCCTTTGAATTTATACAATCATTCTTTTGATGAAAATATATAAGTTATAAAAAAGACCATAAATTATGCCCATTGAACCTTATTTTGAAGACGTAATTGTAAAGGCAGTCGAAAAAGTTTTACCTTCTGTTGTAAACATAAGAACTGTTCGTTTCGTTGAAAGCTTTTTTGAAGTATTCCCTGTTCAAGGAATAGGTTCTGGATTTATAATAAGTAAGAATGGTCTCATTTTAACAAATTTTCATGTAGTAGAGGGTGCGGATGAATTTGTTGTCACATTAAATGATGGAAGGTCTTACAGAGGAAGGCTTATAGGCTTTGATGCAGCATCTGATTTAGCACTTATAAGAGTTAATGCCACAGACCTTCCAAATGTCATATTGGGTAATTCAGATAAATTAAAAATAGGTGAGCTTGCTATAGCGATAGGTAATTCCCTAGGTTTAGCAGGGACACCTTCTGTAACTGTAGGTGTTATTAGCGCTATAAATAGACACATAAAAGCTCAAAGATTATATATGGGACTTATTCAAACAGACGCTGCAATTAATCCAGGAAACAGTGGTGGGCCTTTAATAAATAGTGCAGGCGAAGTTGTAGGAATAAATACTGCAATTGTTCCTTATGCGCAAGGCATAGGCTTTGCAATACCCATAAATCTCGCTAAGAGAGTAGTGGATGACATTTTGAACTATGGAAGGCCTTTACGTCCATGGCTTGGAATTTTAGGTGCAACAATAACGCCACAATTGTCTGATTACTATGGATTGCCAGTAAAAAATGGTGTTATTGTAGTAAATGTTGTTGAAGATAGTCCTGCTGATAAAGCTGGAATTAGAAGGAACGATATTATAATTGCATTAAATGATAAACCTGTTCACACGATAGAAGAGTTGCAAGATATAGTAAATACATCAAGAGTTGGTGATAGGATTTCCATAAAAATCTATAGAGATAATAAATCATTCAATTTAGAAACGA
>JAFMCU010000026.1 GCA_017857595.1 Thermoprotei archaeon | reverse complement strand
GTGCTTAGGAAGATTAAAGAACCAGGAATCAAAGCTTGATATATTGGCTTTCTTTTTTTATTTAGCAAGCTATAACCTGCTCCTAATAAAGTAACTTTTCCATATATTTCAATCTCTGTACTTAATTCACTTTTAATAATCTCTAAAATATCTTTACCCGTATCGTAAAGTACTGGAGAAGCTACATATAATACATTTGCTTTTTCATCTATTTTTAAGAGTTTCTCTATATCATCTTCTTCAATTATTAACTGGCAAACTCTTCCTTCTCCTCCTAATTTAGCGTTGTATGAGCCAACTTTTATATTCGAATCGCCTATTATCTCGTAATAAATTTCGGTCATTAAATAATCTCCAAAGGAATAGTCCACATATTGAACACTATAAATCAAACTCTCTTCTACAACCTTTATATTATCTTTTCTAACTTTTAATCCGATTCCGATTCTTTCTTGCAATTTAGGAGAAATTGCTTTATTTTTTAACTCTTCATCTAGTTCATCTAATATTTTCTCTTTAACGGCGTAGTTATTTTCAGTTATGATTCTTTTGATTTTATTAGCATAGTCTTCTAACGCATTATAAGAAATTAGCTTATTTCTAAGGCTAAAATCGAGATAAATATCAGAATTTTTTGATTTATCTTTATTTATGATTTGAACAAACGGGCCTCTTATGGTTATATTTCCCAATGTATTTCTATATTCAGATAACCAATCCTGCGAAGGTGAAAAGTTGGATCCGAATAATGTTGCAAATACTCCAGCAATGGTGGAGGGAGTTGGTAATATGAAACTTCTACCCATTGAATAGACTCCTCTTGAGCTTGGATCAAATTCTCCCGGCCCTCTGAAAAACATTGAACCTAAAATTCTAAATTTGGCTAGCATGCTATACCCCTCTTAAACCTCCCCAATACACACGAACAGCTTTGAACAACTGTACTAGAAGCCATTTTTCATATTCTTCAAGTAAACCTTCTTTACTCATACGAATATTATTCATTAATTTAATATAATCGTTAAAAGCTTTAATTTTACTTTCTTTTTCTTCTTTAGGTATTTTCATATGACGTTCTACTACATTGTTAATTATATCTTCTTTTAAAAGATCGTTCTTATTCTTTGTCATTAATATATCCCAAGTCTTTAGATTTTCTTTTTCAATTAAACTATATATTAACCTAGTAGAATATTTTTCATCTATTATATCTTTAATAATTTCACTTAGAATATCTAAGATATTTTCGTATTTATTTATGTTTTTATCATCTTGCTTCTCCATTCTTAACTTATCTAACTTGTATAATGGTAATACAGCGTAAGTTTCTGAACCTCTTGGAGAATAAACTAAGGTCAAAGAATTCTTGGTTAAAGACTCGTTCTTGCCACATTCACTTTCATATTCTTTTCCTGAAATGCTCCATTTGCTCTCCTTAGAAAATTCATCCAAATATCTATTTGAACTATTTATTATTGCATACATGGGATACATGTAATGAGCAATATACATAACATAACTTCTACCTGTTAATAAAGCAGGAATGAAGTAATTAACACCAATTTGATAAAATCCATTATAGTTCCCATTTTGGAAGTTCTTGCTTGTGAGGTTTACTATTTTTAATGCTTGAGATACAGGAGATATTACAAGGAGATCATCTCCGCCTGCATATATTGTGAAGCCATCAAATTCTTCAACAATTGCGTTATCTATTAAAGAGTTTATCATGAGAGATTTACTTACAGAAGAATGATATGAAAAGCTAATGACCGAATTAATATTCATGCTATTAATTAACATAGTAAGTTTATTTTCTAATTCCCTTGTATCAATATCTTTTAAGTTATAGGATCTTTTCAAATATTCTTTTAAGCAATCTTTTCTAATTTTTTCTATTTTATCATAATTCAGGTCTAAATATAAAGGTAAGAATATTTCTCCTGAAACTATTTTACCCATATTGTCTGCATCGCTCCTAATTAAGACATAATATGTTCCCGGGAGGATATCGATTCCATATGTTTTTGCAAGACTTTCCCACCTTCTCTTCCTTTCTTCATTTTTTAAGAAAATTATTTCTGATTCGCTAAGCAAGAAAATATTAACCAATTTTGACTTATCATTAGTCTCTTTACTTTCTTTAATTTTATCAAAAGTTTTACTTATATACTTCCATGCAGTATTGATGGACTTAATTTTTTCTATATCTATTACTTCTTTTATATCTTCTTTTACGATCTCTTCAATTTTTCCTAAAAGAATCATTCTTTCTTCCTTTTTAGGTATTCCACTGAGAATTATGTTTAATATATTTTCTTTAAATTCATGTGTAGAAATATCAGCCAAAGAAGGAACTTCTATCTCAAATTCATACCTTAGACCATTGAAAAATTCATTTAAAATAATTTCAGCTATAGTTCTTTTCTTCTCTAATTCTATAGGAATAGTAATAATCCTTTTTATTAGACAATAAGGACAGAACTTTTCACGCTCAGCAAAATAAGGTTCAAAAATTTCATCTAATTCGCTTTCTGATCCTGGTAAGTTATACATGACAACTTTCTTATCTGAAACATGTAATACTGCTGGTAACTTTCCACACACAGTACAATAATCAAAGGTTCTTTGTGAAGGAAGAAGATTTCTGTATTCATCTTCACCTTTATATATTTTTGTTGTTAATTCCGTTAGATTTATTTTAGCAAAAGGATCAGCTCTTAAATGTTTAAATTTTGATAGTTCTATGTTTATTTTATCAAAAATTGTTTCGTATATTTTTAGATAATCAAAAATACCTTTGCTTGTTATATCATCTTTAGTATCAATGACTACAATTCTTAAATCAAATGGTGATGTTTCAAAATTAAACTTACCCTTTATATTATCTAGCTTATTAATTATATCATTCAGTAATTTGTATTTTTCATTAGTTATTTTATTTATATTTTCTTTTATTATTTCGTATATTTTTAACCATGTATTTTCAAATATCTTTTTAATGAGTTCTTTTAATTTCTCTTTGTTTAATTCACTTATTCCATGTTCTTTCATTAATTGGATAAATTCCTCATCTTTTGCTAAATATTGTATCGGCGGCAGAACAAAAGTAATTGTCGGAGGCATTACACTGAATCTTGGAAACTTACCTTCACTTACAATTTCTATCTTGCTTGGTTTATCAGCTACGTTTATGTTTAGTTTCAAGAATTTGAATATCTCTTCAAGTTTTTTCACACCTTTACCTTCTTTTTTAAGAATTCCTAAAAGATAAGTATAGAAGAAAGGATTAAATCTCGCAGTAGGAAGTATTAAAATATCAGGACCATATAAATCAACGAATTTTTCAACAGTTTTCCATGCAATCAAAGAAATCAAATAGCTTGATATTCTTAAATCTCTTAATTTTCTCGAAGCGCTTATATATTCTTGAACACCAGGTATATCAATAATGATTACCAAACCTTCAGGCATTTTGCTTTGCGTTGCTATAAAGAGATTTACTGCCGTGGCCGTTGCATAATTATGGTCGAAAACCGAGTGGGTAGGTATTCTAATATCTGCTGGGCTTATAGCCAGTTCATGATATATCCATGCAAGTTCATAAAGGGCAAATAAGAGATAATAAGCTACCTTAGAATTTTTTATTTCTTTTAAAAAGTTGTTTAAATCATTTAAAAAATAATTTAACTTATCCTCAGGAGGAATTAACTTATCAACCTCCTTTTGAACCTCTTTAGATGGATCAAATATATTTTTAAACCTCCAAAGTTCTGCGTTCTCAAGTTTTGTCTCAACTTCATGTAATTTTTCTTCGGGAAGAATTGAATATAATAATTGTCTGTCCACACCTGAAGCAAAATGATCAGAGTATCTTATTTTATCTGAAAATAAATACAAATTGTAGTCCGCCACTGTTCTTTCTAGTACAGTATCTTTAAGAATTTTTGTTCCGAGTTGCCATGCTCTATCTTCATGTGCTTTAATGGATTTATCGTGTTTTCTTAAAACTTCTGGAACTGAAATCTTACGTGTTATTACCCATGCTTTATCTGGAGGATCGTGTAATAATGCTGCTGTTTTATATAGCCAAAGATCTTCTTTACTCATATGTTATCACCACGAACTGTGAGTAACCTAAAGCAGTCTTGGCTCCTATACCCATAGATAAGCCGTATAACAAAGCTAAGTCTAGTTTGCCTAAATTTTCCGTATCAGGAATAGGCTTTACTGCTAAATCTTTTTTCGCACCTATTTCAATCTTTCTTTCTTCTTTTTTGCCTCCTTTATCTTTTTCTCGTTCTTTAATTACATACATGTAAAATTTGAAAATTGTACCAGGTGCAACTGTCAAAAAGATTATTGGTTTAGGTTCAACATCCATTTCATTCTTTGCATCTTTATAGTGAGGATTTATGATATCAGGATACAAAATATAACCGTTTTCTTTTTCTTCTTCAATGGGAAAGGCGTCTGTAAATCCTATCAAACCTGCAAAGTTGCTATCACCGAATAATCTCTTACATTCATCTTCTGTTTCTTTAGAGCTTTTATTTTCATAATTAATTAAGTAGTAATGGTAAGCATTTCTTATAGCTCCTTTTATGCTTGAAGCAGGAATGTAAGGCACATTGAAATAAGGATGAATATAAAGGCCTACCTCAAAAGGAATCTGGCCAAAATTTGAACTAACACCAAAAGAACCTCTATAAGTTAATTTCATTTGAATTTCTCTAACTATTCCTCTGTTACCTAGATATTCAGTAAGAGCATGTTTTAAACTATTCAAATACTGTTTTATTTCTTCTTTTTTTGATCTGAAATAGTAGGAAGAATTCTTAACTAAGAATTCTAAAAGTTCTTTTTCCATTGTTTCATAATCTATTTCTTCTCTTTCTTCTGTTATTTGTTTCTCTTTTGAAGAACTTTTTTCAGCAACTATATAGGAGCCATGAGTTATTGAGAGAGATAATAGATTTATGGCATCAGTATCTTTAAAATCGAATTCGCACCCAGATAAGTAATATTTAAATTTCATTTTATCGTCCACCTTCAACTTCCTTTAATTTCAATTCTACGTATCTAAAAGCCTCATTGAAAGCTCTATGTACAGCCTCTGAATTGCTAGAGACATTCATTATTTTAGTAATTTCTTTTTCTCCTTTTTCATGTATAGGAGAAAGATGTTTTAAAATCAATTCTTTACCCTGTTTATCTTTTGTAATAACTGGCCAATCATTCGATATAAAGCCATGTAATATGACGAATTTCTTATTAATATTTTCAAAAATATTGATTCCAATAGCGGACTTTCTTCTAAATGCTTCTTCCTTCTCACCATTTCTAAATACAATATAACCTGTATTTCGCTGTGTTCTTGGTAGACCTAAGATCCATGTATGATACCTCTCGACTGGAATTTTAATAGCTTTTCTATTATCTGGTCTACCTAGCCGCTTCCAAGTAGCTTTCATCACACTTTCATTAATTATCTTCAGTATTCTTTCAGTGGAATAATTCTGTTTAACTTCAAATACTCTAAACTGGAAATATTTAAAAGACGAATCTAAAGTTGGAACATTAGGTATATTTTTTAATTCTTTAATATTTAAATTTTTTATTAGTTTTTTAATATTTTCTTCCAAGACTTTTTTGTCTCTTGAATTTATTATTTCTTTGCAAATATTATAAACATTATAAATATTTTTTAATAAATCACTTTTTATTATATCATTCAATTTAGGATTAATGTTTATATCTAATAACTTACATCCTGCAAATCCCCTTGCAGAAAAAGCAGAAAAACCTGAAAAGATTAGCATTAATATTGCTGAACCCAATAGATTTATTAACCCTAATGCTTGCATATGCGTGAAGTCTGATTTATGAGTATACACAGAAAGTGTAACGGTTATAGAATAAGGAGGACATAAAGATAATTCTTCTCTTAATCGCTTTCTATACTTCTCAGGCTTATCTTTTTCTTCTTTTCTTTCTAACGAAATAAGTTTTATTCTTGCTACATCACCTAAATCTCTTAATTGTTCATTTCCTATTTTTTTCTTATTGGTAATATAATCTATTATTTCTGGTATTCTATTTCTAAATTCTTCTATAGCTTTTTTATTTATTTCACACTTTATATCTAAAAAGAATTTGGACTGACCAAACTCCTTTTTCTCCGAACCTACATATTTACTTATTTCTTCATCTGCATCCTTATAATTAGTCAGGCTAGGATTCTGTCCTAGAGTTAGCACTCGAGTCCACCATCTAAGGAAGCCTTTAATTTGAGAACTACGAACCTTTTCATATATGTTAAGCTCAATTGAATAAGGTCTCGCATTATATCCCCCTACCCTAAGATAAGATGAATTCGTAAAAAGAATTGTGAATAACCAGTTCTTTTCTTTTACTTTTTCCTGAATCAAAGACCAATTTGTGTTTTCCTCCATGATTATTTTCCTCTTAGCATACCTTCACATAATCTTTTAGTTTGTAATAAATAAGGCATAATCATACGTTCAATAATCCTTGTTTTGTTCAAATTCATACTTAGTGCTTTTATTGCATCATAAGGTTTATTGATATCGACGTTTAAAATTCCAGTATAATTAATAGCATTCAATAAAATATAAAGATATATTGAATATCCTGTATCTGTTTTTTCAGCAAAGTCTTTAATCTTTTTTATATATTCTTCAGTTTGTTCTTTGCTACCTTTACCTTTTATGAGTTCTATAATTTCATTATAATCTTCACTTCCTTTAGAGAAACAATAACTTAGAGCTCCTATTAATCCAATTTCTTGTATTAATGAAGGCATTTCTCTGCTTCTAGCTCTTAAAGATGCTTCCATATTTGTAACTTCTTTAATTTCTGGAATTTCTTTAAGTTTCTTGAAGATTGACCCATAAATACTATCAAAAAGATCAATCGAGACTTTTATAGAATCTTTTTCAAGTTTAAAACCTTCTTTACTCATATTTAACTTAACCTCCCTTTATCTGTGATGGCTGAGCTACCTGCGGTTTAAGGAATTTTAATTTCACAATTCCGCTTCCTATCGTTTCATGTCCACCAATGACTAGAAGCTTTAAATTCTTTTCTAAATAGTTTCTTATCTTAGTTTCATCTATATCCTTAATCTCTTTGATTTCTAATTCTTTAATTATTTGGTCTTTTAAAATTTTTAGACTTTCGTCTTTTTCATATTTATCTAAGACTGAGTTAGGCGGCTTTGAATAATATATTGTTAAAAAGAAAGTAGTTTTGGAAGGAACATATTCCTCTGTCCAAGGACCATGCTCAACAGTCTTTGAACTTCTATTTAATCTAACTCTTGTTAATCTTATTAATGAGCGATCAACTTGTTTTAAACATTCGTCATCACCTATAATTACTAATTCTTTATCTAATGCTAATAATTCCCTCAATTTTGCAACTCCCTTGTTTATATTTAAATTTTCTAAAACTAATTCCTCATTTATTATTGCTTTTTCATCGATAGAAATATTTTGAGGATTATCACAGATATTAACTTGTGGTTTCTCTAATAAAATTTCAATTTCATTTTCAAATTTATATCCTATCATATCTGCATATTCTTTAAATCTTCTTAATAGTAGAGGACAAGTAAGATAGCAATAAACACCTTTAAGACTTCTTGCAGGAAAGGCTAACAAATAAGCATCACTTAAAGCTACAGGCGAAGCAAACTCACCGCCTCCATCAGGTCCGAACAATATTTCAGTAAATTTATTTAGCTTATTATAAGTATAACTTTTGATCGCCCCTTTTAAGCTCGAAGAATAAATTGTAGGGAAGGCATAGCTGTCTCTTTGAATTGGCAAATCTACAACTTCCCCTCCTCTTCCAGTTCCTACATGCAAGTTTGTTATCGATGTAATTAATAGAATATCAGATGCGTAATATCTACCTTGCATAATATTTTAGATTTTTATATGCTTAAAAATTTTTTTAAAACGATTATTTCATTTGTTAGAAATTTCAAACAACGTAAAATATTACTTACTTTATTAATTGTCATGATTGTTTTATTTCTTGGCAAACACAAGATATCCTTTAGACCAATTTTAAGGAAAAACTACGGTTTTAGTAAAGTTTCTTCTGAGAATTAAGAAGAATTTCAAATCAGCTCTTCCATATCATTGAAGGAACCTATACCAAGTTAATGCAATAGAAAATGTGTTGTTTTCTTTGTTTCAGTTGATGAAACCAAATTATTAATTCAAAGTTATTTTGACGCAGTTAATTTAATGATGAATATTCAATATAAGAATAGGGTAAGATGGAACGTTGCATCCATTAATTGAGCATGTGGGTTATAATAAGAAAAAATCCTTAATTTTGCAAACAAATCTTATTATGCAGAACCTGATTTCACTAGAATTTATGAATGATGTATTTATCACATTTAACTTTCAGTCCTCTTCTGAGTTTAAGGTTTGCATATTACTCTTCTTTACCTAAAGTTTTACCACTTTCAATCCTCTTCTGAGTTTAAGACTTAGCTTTTATTAATGCTGGTTCTATGAATCCTCTCCTTTCAATCCTCTTCTGAGTTTAAGCTCGGGTTACAGAATAAACCCGTTACACGCTGATTACTTTCAATCCTCTTCTGAGTTTAAGACGGAGTAGCTGAATCGCATGACCCATGTAGATGAGCACTTTCAATCCTCTTCTGAGTTTAAGTTGTTATAAATGTGTAGCTCACTCATGTCACTCATGTCACTTTCAATCCTCTTCTGAGTTTAAGTATATGAAACATACTATCAACAAGCCATGTATGGTAACTTTCAATCCTCTTCTGAGTTTAAGAGAAATTTAAGTCTTTCGTCCCCCTCCCTCCCAAGACTAAAACTTTCAATCCTCTTCTGAGTTTAAGCTAACGCTAGCAGTTCCTCGTCAGAAAGCTGGTCAACGTTACTTTCAATCCTCTTCTGAGTTTAAGCGATACCCCTGAATCTGTGGAAACAATATTGGCTCGTCCCATCTTTCAATCCTCTTCTGAGTTTAAGATAAGGTATTCTATGAGAATATAACCAGTATGTGATATCTCTTTCAATCCTCTTCTGAGTTTAAGCCCAAAGGCATTGTTAAAGTAAAAACTCCACCGTTAGCACTTTCAATCCTCTTCTGAGTTTAAGAGATTGCCTCACGAAATATGAGCGAAGAGAAAATTAACCTCTTTCAATCCTCTTCTGAGTTTAAGTTAACCATGCTTGTCTTGCAACTTCTGCATCAGATTGCTTTCAATCCTCTTCTGAGTTTAAGTTGCCTTTTGAGGGAGAAGGTGAGCTTTTGCTTGAAATCTTTCAATCCTCTTCTGAGTTTAAGTTAGGAGTAAAGAGGATTCAAAGGTTTTCAGAGCTTACACTTTCAATCCTCTTCTGAGTTTAAGAATTAGATATAGAGAACGCTATAATCGAATTCAACAACTCTTTCAATCCTCTTCTGAGTTTAAGAGTAATAATATTACGTAGTACAGGTAGATGTTATACTTTCAATCCTCTTCTGAGTTTAAGTAAGGGAAAGATTACAGGAAATATATCCCAAATTACACTTTCAATCCTCTTCTGAGTTTAAGAAATGTGGATTGCCTAGTATAATTGCAATATCTCCTAACTGACTTTCAATCCTCTTCTGAGTTTAAGTAGAGTTCTTAAGGCAATTGGGTATTTCAGCAAGTGGATACTTTCAATCCTCTTCTGAGTTTAAGCTGGAGATGACTCCAATTCGAAAGCACTCCAACAAACCAACTTTCAATCCTCTTCTGAGTTTAAGCAAAAATTGTTGTATGTGATATTTGTGGCAAGAATGTCTTTCAATCCTCTTCTGAGTTTAAGGGATTAGTCGGAGCTATAGATGTAGCCCAAGTAACAAGCTTTCAATCCTCTTCTGAGTTTAAGATACTTTTAATAAGTGCTTTAATATATTCCTGAATTTTCTTTCAATCCTCTTCTGAGTTTAAGTTAGATCTAAGTTATTATGGCGCAGTCATAACCATATGCTTTCAATCCTCTTCTGAGTTTAAGTATTTTCCCATCCTGTAGATGTAAATATTCTGCTCCATGTACTTTCAATCCTCTTCTGAGTTTAAGAAGACGGAGTAATAAACATGCTAACTTTCTTTTTCCTCTTTCAATCCTCTTCTGAGTTTAAGATGGTTAAAGTGATTGCTGAAGCATGGCAAAAGCTCAGCTTTCAATCCTCTTCTGAGTTTAAGACTACTGATTTCCTTCATAAGGGCGTTTACTTGTCTATCCTTTCAATCCTCTTCTGAGTTTAAGTTAATGTTGTAAGTTATCCACTCACAACGCAATCGGGACTTTCAATCCTCTTCTGAGTTTAAGTATTTACAGGTGGACTTTTAGGTGGATTATTTAATTTACTTTCAATCCTCTTCTGAGTTTAAGTTTTAGAACTGAGAACCGAATTCCATCACATAAACATTACTTTCAATCCTCTTCTGAGTTTAAGCGGTTGGGAGCCTATTTTCCCCTTTAAATTGGGTAGCCACTTTCAATCCTCTTCTGAGTTTAAGGGAAATAAGACAATTAAGAAAACAAATTATTACTACCAACTTTCAATCCTCTTCTGAGTTTAAGGATATTTATTGGCAACATGAATACTGTTTTCCTTTCCCTTTCAATCCTCTTCTGAGTTTAAGAGGTTTATGCAAGTGGGAATTATGATGTTTATATTGAATTCTTTCAATCCTCTTCTGAGTTTAAGTTTTCTTTTACTTAGCGTTAAAGAGAGGATTTATTCAACTTTCAATCCTCTTCTGAGTTTAAGTCAGGATCAAGCACAGTTACCAAGCCTCTCATAACTTTTCTTTCAATCCTCTTCTGAGTTTAAGCGGTGAAGAAATATTCAACGACTTTGCTAAAAGACTAAACTTTCAATCCTCTTCTGAGTTTAAGCTAAAACAGTTTTTCTGGGATGTAAAGGATAATAGGTCCTTTCAATCCTCTTCTGAGTTTAAGGATGAAGTAGAAGTTACTGTTGTGAATGATGTGCTTAACTTTCAATCCTCTTCTGAGTTTAAGTTAGAAGAAGTTAGAAGAGTACTGCACGATGCATACAACTTTCAATCCTCTTCTGAGTTTAAGTTAAAAAAAGTATTTAAATTTTACTATTGAAATAAATTATCTTTCAATCCTCTTCTGAGTTTAAGTTCTTAATGTGCTAAATCTACGTTTAAAGCTATAAAAAACTTTCAATCCTCTTCTGAGTTTAAGTATTTCTTCACGCGAATAACCTTCATTTATCATATCTCTTTCAATCCTCTTCTGAGTTTAAGGGAGCAGATTATTCTTTTTCTCAGTTTTTACAGTATCGAATCTTTCAATCCTCTTCTGAGTTTAAGAGAAAGGAATTATAGCTTGACGACTTGAATCTAGTCTTTCAATCCTCTTCTGAGTTTAAGTTAGTCTTACAGGCCCATTACCTAATTCAATTCCATTCTTTCAATCCTCTTCTGAGTTTAAGATTGTATGAGTATATATTTAAAAGCAGAATACCATACTTTCAATCCTCTTCTGAGTTTAAGTGACTTTTTGGTTTGGAGGCAAACTTATTGTTACTGTTCTTTCAATCCTCTTCTGAGTTTAAGTGAGCAAGGAGGAATTTGAAAAGCAGTTCGGAAAGATCTTTCAATCCTCTTCTGAGTTTAAGTCATTAAAGTTACTGATTACGGAATAGTTAAGGTGTTAATACTTTCAATCCTCTTCTGAGTTTAAGAGCTTTTGATAATCTTGAAGAATTGGTTGATTATGCCTTTCTTTCAATCCTCTTCTGAGTTTAAGTTCTTAAAACCAGGTTACCTGAAGGTAAAATTCTTTCAGCTTTCAATCCTCTTCTGAGTTTAAGGGGGAGGATTATGATGTATTAATAAACATTTATCCAATAACTTTCAATCCTCTTCTGAGTTTAAGCAATATTCATGGGGGATAAGGTTATTGATTTTACGCATCCTTTCAATCCTCTTCTGAGTTTAAG
>JAFMCU010000060.1 GCA_017857595.1 Thermoprotei archaeon | reverse complement strand
AGACATGAGATTAAAAAATTGTAAAAAATTAAAAGCTAGCTTAAGATACTGGTATTGCCGTATATATTACATAGAAGCTCTCACAAATTACTGTTCCATCCGAAAATGTTGCGGTTACATTAAGCAAATAAACGTTTCCTAAAATTAACTGCAGTTCAATTTGATCTAGAATTGATTCCCCATAAATGGTTTGATTCGATGCTAAAGGTAAAGTAGAATTCCAGTTCATGGATAAAGTTAATCCATTCAACTGTATACTAACTTGTGTGAGATAGGAACCTTCGTTATTTATTATGCCTAAAGCTAATGTTGGCTGAGGATTGCTTAAAGACATTGGCCCTATTACTGGATGAATTATACCTATTCCTTTAGTCTTTTGGAATACGCCTGTTCCTGAAACTTGAGTAGCGAAATCTGTATGATCACATGCAACAGTATTAGTTTGACTAGGACTACATAATCCTTGATTATCTGTCCCAACAATATCGCTATATTGGTCATCTGTATAAGCTATCGATGCTAATCCAGTTGTAGGGCTAACCGCTATACCAAAATCGTCGTATAAGTCTCTGTTATCATTTCCATTAGACATGCATGAAATTCCTCCTTGACATATTCCTCCATAATGCACAACAGAAGTAACTTGGATTTGTGTCCATTTTCCTCCTTTGAATACATTCAAGTTTTGTGCAAAGAATACATACCATGGTTCATTTTGGCAATCATAAGGTCCCGGTGTTCTTGGAGTGCATGTTTGGAAATTAGCTGAAGCTGGAGTACCATAATAAACAATATCGACTTGACCAGGACTTCCTACAGCTATCCAAGGATATATTGCAGTAACAGCAGGTGGTGAGTTAACCTGCTGTGGAACACTCCATGTTCTTCCAAAATCTCTAGAATATGATAGATAAACGTTTTGATCGTCCGACCAAACTGCATAAACATTTCCTGCATTATCTACAGCAACAACAGGGAAATTATTCGCCAGACTTACTGTAGCATTAGGACTTTGATATATTATATAATCCGTAAAATTCAGTATGGGTTGGCCTGCTATATTGATTCCTACTGGCACTCCAACTGCTATATACAAAGTGTTGAAATTGCTACATGTTACTATCGCAGTGGCGCTTGGAGGGCATCCGGCAAAGATTTGATATACAATTCCATTTTTCTGATCAACAGCAATATTTCCTAATTCATTATCTGCTATAGTACCAAGGTAAATGTTTGTTTGTGCAGGATTTATAGCTTGGTACGTTTCTATTGTTACTGGCATTCCGTTTATGACTGTTCCTTCATTTATTATAATTTGAAAACCTGTTGCAATATTGTGATAAGATAAATAGTAAATATTAGAGCCATAGGCTGCAATCCACGGTCTGTCATCAACAGGTACGGTTGCGCTAAGAACGTTTGATTGCCAAGTCATACCTCCATCCTGAGATACACTTACCGTTACGCTAGCTAAAGTCAATGAAGCAATGTATATGTTATACTGTGCATTAGTATAAGGAGTGTTTGGTTTTGATGCAATAGCTATTGCTACATCCCCACCACCAGGGGCAAAACCTGTTGTTGAACTTATTCCCGCTGAAGAAATAGCATTAGGTTGGGGCAAAGAAAAATACGACGCTCCATTGTTAGTTGATTTCCAAGCGTCTGTCCCAGCTCCGAGCCCATTCTCTGAAACAATGTAGAAATTTCCGAAGCCGTCAGACGCAATTTGGGGTTCAGCAGCTTGATTATATATGGTTGTAGAACCAGGAGGCGGGGGTGGTAATACTCCTGTTACAAAAGATATCGAGCTTTCATATGTAGTGCTTGGAATTGCAATTAGTAATGTTCCTATAATTAATGCAGAAATACATATTATAAAATATGCTTTTGTTTCCATGCTTTTTTGCTAATTTTAAAATTATTTATATTTTTTTAACTAATTAGTAATTTAGTAATCATATTTTTATTAATAATATATTCTTAAACCAAGTAAAGAAAAATATGTTCTCCCATTTTTACGATCAAATTACCTTCCTGTGTTAAACTGTATTTGACAACCGGGGGTTTTCTTTCAGCAACATCTCTTCTTGTCAAGTTAGCTTTCTCCAAATCTTTTAATCTTTGGGACAGAACCTTGGAGCTTATATTGGGAAGCAATTTCAAAAACTGTCTATATCTGACTTCTTTAAATGTATAAAGTATTATCAGTATTTCTAAGCCCCACTTTTTGAATATAGTACAGCTTATTTGAAGGTTAGCTTCAAAAAATTTTGTAAATCAATGGTTTCAAAACCTACTTTGCTATGAAGTGTTGAATTGAAGTTTGCACATTCTTCCCCGAATTCAATAAACATTTTTTTATCAATCTTATCCTTTTCTTTTAATGTACCACTTGACATGATCAAAATATTAATGTTAAGCTATCATTTTTTATTTGATTAAAATTTTGAAAAATAAGATTTTATGAAAACATGTTTATTTTTTATTATGATAATTGGATAAGCGTCTTTTCCGATTCAAGACAAATCGGTGTTTAAATTTTGAAAAACAATTTAATATA
>JAFMCU010000059.1 GCA_017857595.1 Thermoprotei archaeon | reverse complement strand
TTTCCATTCCAGCAAACACACTTCAACAACACGTAACGTATATAATTACACTATATACAGACGATGGATATAAAGTATCCACCACTCAAACCAGTTAATAACAAAAATACTTTCCATAAAATCGTTCATACTCACATACTAAAAAATTTTATAATTAACTTCTTGATGATTAAACGCTTAACTATAAAAAATACTGGCATAGCCATAGCATGGAGTAAGGTGCATCGCAGAACAGAATGGTTAGCTGAACTCCTAAAACTCATAAATGGGTGAGCAAATGAAAATTATATCATTATTTTTTACTCCTAAAAATGTCTTTAGGATTCGTAAGAATGTGTTTTTTAGTAGGGTTTTTGTTAGGAGTAGAGTTAGTTTAAATGCTCAATCAAATATTCAATTATGATAAAATCACTCTCGAACAATACTAACCTCGCCAATCTCTCATCAAAAACTTAAGATAGACGATCAAGAAAAACAAATATAAATAAGAAAGTACATAAAACAACGATAAGCAAAAGTGAGTTTATGGCATACCTATGAGGATTCAAAACTTGTATTTTGGAATTCCAAATTGCTACGCAGCTTCTTTCAATTAAAACTTTAAATGTTGCTATAAAAATATATAATAATGAATATTGGGCATCTGATGCATTTTAAAAGAATATTTATAGGAATAGGTATTCCCATACTTGGCGTATCAATGATAGGAGCATCTTTCTTAGCTCCAAGCTCAATGAGAGACGTGCTACTTGCACTAGGGGGCGGTTTTATAGGGCAAATAGTATTATTTTTTGAGCATATTATTGAATTAAAAAATAAAGTATCCGAAGCTACTAAAAAAGCAATCGCTGCATTTTTGCTTGGTTGGGATTTAAGCGAATTCTTTATGGATACCATAAGTTATAATGCTGAAGAATTTGTTGATATAGTGGATAAAACATATGAGTACGTGGCAATGGAACTAGAAGTTCTCGGACTCCATACTGCAGGAGATATACTTGGCTTACTCAAAGAATTTAGAACAGCATCTGAAAAACCAAAAGATGCATTTAGAGAACTCGACTTGGTATTAGATCAAACAAAGGTAATTTTAGCTCATTTCGACCCCCCATTAAATTATGTTTTTCATTTTGGGGTAAAATTTAGAGCAGGGCAACAGGTATTAGTACAGATGGATGTAAAAGATGGTGAAAAGGTTCTCCAACTTTTAGAACGCTATAGCAAAAATATTAGAAGTAACAAATTACACAGTGATTTTTATAAAGAAGTAATAGATAAAGCAATCAACATATTTATGGAAGAAATTGATAAGAAAAGTAGGAGTGAATTTAAGATATCTGATCTACAAGAGGCTATCGATTTCGTCCAAGAAAAACGGAAGAAGTTAATGCAGTATTAGTTATACATCATATCCAGAATACAATAAAAAACATAAAAGACTACAAAATTAATTCTCTTGCTGAATTTTTCTTCGCACGAATGCCCAATGAATAGCTTACTGAAGTAAATCAAGAAATTCAGACTAAACTTCTTATATCCTTCAAAGTCCTCATTAACTTAAGCTTTTACTTCCTAGATAGTTAGGATCACATCTATGCAAACAGCTAAGAGTTTATAACATACCTATAAGGATTTAAAACCGTGAATCATTCACGCACAGCAACATCTCTTTTCTTTCATCATTTTTTATTTACTTATTTTATTTATTATATTATATATACTCTTCGTAAAATTTGAAGTTAAAATCCTAAGATGGTATATATGCTTTAACATTATTATTAGGTTGTTCAAAACCAAAAAGGAAGAGATATGTCATATCTGATAATGCTTATTAAGTAATTACGATTTTAATTATATAGTGTCATTAATGCAGAAAATTGAACGCGTGAATGATAAAGAAGTAAAAATTATGTTAAGGCATATCTTAAGAAGTATAAGGAAGTTGTTGAAGATAACTTTCATTTAGTGCATAATATTGAACATGTATTTTTCAAGTATAACAATCCTAAAGTAGTTATGGTGTTATTTCAAAAAATCATAGTGCGGCCATTGTTCTTAAATATGATACAACAGAGAAAGTCTATTGGGACATCAAAGTTATAGATAGACCAATAGAATATTACTTTTGGCCTAATATGCCAAGTGACTTAAGTAATCTTAAAATTGTTAAAATTGTAAGTAGCGATTCTCCTTATGTTCTGAACTCGCAAATAAGTATAAAAATTTTGCATTATTACTAGCTAACGAAGGAGTCTCACTTTATTATACGGGAGAAGATGAAAGCCCATTTAAGATTGAAGGGCCTGGCGCAATAATAATATTTGGTGAATATACTCAAAATCGGGCTTAATAATGAAAGGGACTAACGCCAAAAACGCATGGTCAACTTATCAGGCTGGTTTAGATGTCTAAAACATTTCTTTTGGGATTGTGGAGGCCGATTAAATGAAACAATAAAAAAGCAAATAGAAAAAAAGCATAAGATGACATTGCTACTTGAAAAAATAAATGAAAATCTTAACAATAAATACTATAAAGATCACCCTGAAGATTTCTACAGAGATTTATACGAACTAGAAACATT
>JAFMCU010000025.1 GCA_017857595.1 Thermoprotei archaeon | reverse complement strand
GAAGAAATGAAAAATACAAGCACTGGCTAACCTACGTAAAAACAATTAAAACGAGCTTGTAAGATTTTTAACCGTTTTCATATCTTCTACGTATTTTTCTGGTTGCTGTTCTACAGGGAAATCTATAACAATATGGTTTATCCCCAATTTATTCAATTCTTCGAATTCTTCCATTATTTGCCTTGAAGAAGATGCTAAAACGTTATCCGTTTGCAATCTATTTTGACCTTTAAACATTATACTTACTCTTGGTATAACTATTTTTCTTTGAACCGAGTATTTTTGCATTATCCTGATTCCTTTTTCTATTTCTTTTGGCTTTAATCTAATAGGATGCCAACCATCAGCAATCTTAGCAGCTCTTTCCATCGCTCTTCTCGAATTCCCCCCAATTAGCATAGGAGGGCCATTCCTTTTCTTTGATATAGGACTAAAATAGTATTCTTCGTTGTTTATTTTAATTACATTATTTGTTAGCAAATTCTTTATCATTAATATTTCATCATCCATAATCTTACCCCTTTCTTTGAAATTCTTTCCAAGAAAATCAAATTCTTCTTTTAACCAGCCTGAGCCTAAGCCTAAGTATATTTCACTATCAGTAAGCTGATCTATTGTTGCAATTTGTTTTGCAAATAGAACTGGATCCCTCAAAGGCAAAACGACTACTGAAGTTCCTAGAATTAAATTTTCAGTTTTTGCTGCTAAATATGATAAAGTAGCTATGGGTTCATATACATTGCTAAACAGTTTAGAAAATTTCTTTGGTACAATTATATGGTCTGAAACCCATATCGAATCAAACTCTAATTTTTCTGCATTAAAGGCTATTTTTTCTATTGTTTTTCTTGATGCATAACTACCGTAATTAGGTATGAAGATTCCGAATTTCATCTAATTTCTATTTAAAAAAAATTGGAGTATTTTAGTCTTGTTTAATACAACTTTATTTATTATTCAAAGGTTTATTATTTATGCCAAATGATGAATTTAGACTACTAAACTTTGAAGTCGATAAAGAATTGGAAGAGTTGATTTTGAATTTAAAAGATGGGACAAAACTTTCAGTGAAACCTGTAATCGTTTCAGTAGCTAAAACAGGCTATGACCCTAATGGATTTCCAACTTATAATATTGCAATAAACACCGAATATACGATATTGGATACAAAAGAAGGTCCAATTAAGCTTTCTTCTAATCCAGAGATTGTAGGTTTCGATGCAAATAAGAAAGATTGGGGATGGATTAATTTAAAGCTCGAAGATAAATCTGAATTAGCGGTTAGATTATCTATAGGCTATGTTGTAAAAATGCCACATCCTCAGAATCCAAGGCTTCCTTTCTATCAAATTGTTTTGAATGTAACGATTAAGAATATAAATATCCCTCGTGAAAATATTAGAAAAACAGGCTCTGGTAGCATACATCATATGTAGTCGTTATGGAGGAAGAGATAAAAGAACTGTTTAAAAGGATTGATGAACTAATAAGCAAGAAAGATTACAGAAGTGCAAATAAAATTCTAAGCAAATTGACTAGTAAAGCAAGATATGACGGTGTTAGTATTGATATTATAAGAGAGATCGAAAAAAGGAAAATTCTTATATATGATAATATTTTTGTTCCATTACCTACAATCTTTTCAAGTATATATATTTGGATATTAGGATTAATTTTAAGCTTATTTTTATTTTACTTTGCAATGATTTATCAAATTTCTTCTGAATATCTTTCCTTATTATTTTATCTAATTGCGTTAGCTTTAATATTGGTTGTTACACATACACTTTCACACATGGTCTTAGCTAAGCTTTATAGAATTAAAATCTCAAAAGTTTATCTAGGAGGGATGGTAAAATTGCAGCCTACAGTTGTTGCAGAATATTCAAGTTATTTCACCGCAAGTCCCGAGAAAAGAAAAAACTACCATGCAATTGGTGCTTACGTAACAATTTTAACAAGCTTGATAATTCTTTTAATTTCTTTTATTTTTTATGTTCATCTTTCCGTAAAAATAATATCAATTATAGTCTTCATTGGTATTTTAATAACAGATATAATTTTTTCACCTAAGTATTCTGATTTAAAAAGGGCTAGAAGGGAAATAAAAATTAAAGAAATAACAATATCAAAATGAATAATTTTCAAAGTATATATAATAGTTATAATATAGTAAATAATGGTCAGTAAGAAAGTTATTGTTTTATCTACTCAAATTATCTTAATATTATTATCAGTATTAGTTATAGCTTTTTTGATCTCAATCCCTTATGAAGCTTCTCTTCTTAATGTTAACGTTCCTACATCTGCTTCACAATATAGCTATAAAATATCGAATAATACATTAGAAATTATTACTAATGCTACGCTAGTTAACAATGGAATTTACGCTCTAAGCGACTTATCAATTTTCATATCTATATTTACACCTTCTGGCTTTCAAATAGCAAATTTCTACGAAGGATACCCTTATCAAACAATTGTTATAAATCCGCATTCATCTTATACATTACCAATTAAGATACCAGTTAATATAGCAAGCATATTAAATACTAATGTAATAAATGAAATACTTCAAGATAAAAAGATTAAGTTAAATGTTTATGCAAGTGGAAGATATGCATTTAATATATTTTCATTTTCATTGAACATAACTCAAATAATACCATTTCAATTACCTGTGCAAAATATAACAATTGATACAAGCAGTCTATTAAATCTTTCTTCATGGGTTGTAAATTCAAGTGGGATTTTTATTCCTTTAAAAGTTTTTTACGTTGGAACAATATCTCTTAATAACATTCAAATATTAGGTAACGTTCTGAATGAAAGTAACTATAATCTATTTAATTTCAGTTCTTTCATTCCAGTTCTCAACCCTGGTAGTAATAATGTTATTTTAAAGTTAGTACCTTCAAAAAGTGCCTTTCTTGAACTCTTTTCTCATAATGAAAAATTAACTATAAATTTGCAAATCTTAACGAATTTAATAAAATTAACAAAATCGTTTACTTATTATTGGAAGAACCCTATTAGCTTGACTGTTGAAGACTTAGGGCTAACACCTATAGTTAACAATAAAGCATCAATGTTTGGAACATTTTATATAAATAATACAAGTGATTTCAACATCCAAATTAAAGGTCTTCTTGAAGTTTACAATAATTCTACAAATAGTGTCATAAATCAAACGAGCATCGATTTAACAATTAACTCAAATTCTGTAACAAAAGAGCAAATTAATTTGATATTAAACAACATTGGGCATGGTCAGGTTATTACATTCTTGTTTTTCATAACATATCCTATAAATTTAAGTTCACCTTTATTTAAACAAACCTTTGTATTACCATGAGAACAAAATATTTAAGCATATTTTTAGTATTCATAATTTTCTCCATTAGCATGATGAATTTATTACATGTAGAAGCATTAAGCAATAATCTTAGCATTAATTTGAATAATTATCAAATAGGTATGTTTTACAATCCAGCTAGTTCACAAAATATAACAAGTGATCTGACCAAAATGAAAAACGATGGTATAAGCTGGATTAGATTTAATTTTGCATGGAATATAATTGAACCTTCTCCTGGCAACTTTAACTTTTCTCTCTATGATAATTTTGTTAACGCTGCATTATCCATGGGATTTAAATTAATAGGTATTTTAGGAACAGGGGCAACGAACTTAATGCCTTTATGGCTTCAAAATACAGGTGGAGTTAACAATAGCAACTATCTAAGTTATTTAAACCAGTATGCTAAATTGACTGTTCAAAGATATGGGAATAAAGTAAATATTTGGCAAATAGAAAACGAACTTAATGACGTATCTTTTTATTTGCTTGTCGGTTTTAGGCAAGGAAATTGGAATTTTCAAATAGCAAAATCCATTTTACAAACTTTATCTAGCGATATAAGAAATTATTCATCATCTCCTATAATGATTAATGTTTTAGTTGATAATTTAAATTGGAAAACATTCCTTCAGAACCTAACAACTTGGAATATAAGCTATGATGTTATAGGAATTGATTATTATCCAACTTATTTAGATGATTACAGTTCAAATCCTGGAAGTCCTAACAAAGGATTATTAATCTACAATTATATAACACAAGCTGAATCTTTTAATAAGACTATTATTGTTGCAGAAACAGGTTATTCAACTTACAATAATCTGCATACGTATTCAGAACAAGCAGAATATGTTAAAAGAATTGTTGAAGGTTCAGCTTTGGCAGGAGTAAAATTAATTGCTTTTTATCAATATTCAGACCCAAACGTATGCATTTCAGGAAGTAACACAGTATCAAGTGTTGAAGCTAATTTTGGTTTCATAGATTGTAAAGGAAATTATAAACCTTCATGGTATGAGTTGAAAAACTTAGCATCAATGCAATACAATCTTAAAATAAATACGTTTGATGCATTGGGCAATTTTAATTCAACAGTAAAAATCGATAATATTACAGTTCAAACTCCTTTAAATTCAATAGTTCCAAGTATAAACATAACGTTACATTTTACAAACAAAATACAATTAACAGAATCATATATAAAATATCAATATTCTATATTAAATAACCAAAATATAACCTCCAACACCTACTCAATAAGCATTTCACAAAATACAACTATCAATGCATATTATAGTGTTTATTATCTATTGAAGGTCTTAATTAATGTACCAAAAATAGGATATCTCAATGCTTCAGTTCAAATACTAGCTAACAATACAGCTTATAACCTTACGAATGGCGAATTATATTTAAAGCAAGGTAATTATAAGATTATTTTACCTTCAAATATAACATTGTATGGTTTAAATTTAATTTCAGTAAACAATACCTTCTTTGTTACTTTGAATGGTCCAATGCAACTGAACGCTACATACATTCCATTGTATAATTTAACCGTCATTACTTTGGATTGGCTAGGAAACTTGGCGCAATCGAATATTGTAATTAATGGGGAATCATATTATTCATCTTTAATTACAGTACAATTACCAGCTGGAAATTATTCATTAACTGTATCTAGCATGATAACTAAACAGAGTTCGATTATAAATCTTAATGGCAATATCTATTACATAGCATATGTACCTAACTTTGTTTTGTTTGCACTTTTAATTCTTATATTTGCTCTAATTATATTGCTACCTTTGGGATATGCATTAGTTAGGAAAAAGTTACCTAAAGAAGATACTAAAATTTACAAGGCAATTATTTCAGGTATAGGCTATATAATTACCTTAATAATTATTCCTTACGTAGTTCCTAATTATATTTCTGAACTTTTAACGCATAATACATTTTATTTATGGAATCTTATAGAACTTATTATCTTTGGGCTTCCAGTTGCTGTTTTAAGCTTTTTAACATTATTAAAGAAACCAAACATACCATGGAGCTTATTAACCACATTCTTCTTACTTCTATACATTTATTTTATAGTTGGTAGAGCTTACTATGGAATGTTTGGAATATACAGCTTGACTTTCATGAATATTAGCTTTAAAGTAAATATAGCAATATACGTAATCATTATCATGGTGCTAACAGCAATCAGAGGTATAGCTAGCTTTTTTATATCATATATTAAGCGATAAAGTTTAAAAATCAAAAATTTAATTTTTTTTAAATATTATTGAATAGAAAAATCTTAACAAACTTAAAATTAAAGTTAATTTTTAATTATTATATTCTGCTGTGAAATAAAGTTAAATTTATATATTTTATATATATAATTATTTTATTTCAAATGTAACTGAAAAGCCTACAGTAGCGTTTATATTAAGTCTTGTGGCAGGAATATTAATATTAATCCATAGCCTAATGCTGTTTGTAGCAGGTTCAATATTTACCTTTGTGCCAATTTTTGGGGAATAGTTTTAGGTCTAGCAGTTCTGGATTTAATTTGTGCTATAGTTGTTATTTATGCTTCTACTATGGTTAATACAGGTTTACAAAGTAAAGTAAGACTTGGTGGAATACTAGTGCTAGTTTTTTCTATAATTAGCATAATAGGCGGCGGTGGTTTTATACTTGGTTTTATATTAGGCTTAGTTGGAGGAATATTAGCATTAGCGTGGAAACCAAGACAAGTTCAATCACAACCTACTTCACAACAATAGAATAATTTTTTACAAAAGATTGAAGTATCGCAATTTATGGCAGTAAAGAATCAGATTATTTGATAAATTTTTTCACTCGTTAAAAAATATTTTTTTTATTATAATATTCCTGTTAAATTTTGAAATATAATGTATATTGCAACGATAATTATTATAATTGCAAAGATCTTTTTCAATAAACCTTTTGCTAATTTCGTTGCTGCATAAGTTCCTAGGTATCCACCAATGATTCCACCTGTTAAATATGCAATACTTAATAAAGGAAATACGTATCCATAAAAAGAATAAACAGCTGCTGAAGTAATGCCAAATGTTCCTACAGAAATTAAAGATGTTCCTACAGCTTCTATCATGGAAAGTCCACTACTGTAAATTAATCCTGGAACGATGAGGAAACCTCCGCCTATACCAAAGTACCCTGAAGCAAAACCAACTAGAAAACCAATAGGAACAAGACGATGAATATTTAACTTTCTTCTAAAAACTTCAATCTTAATATTTTTCGATTCATCAATGTTTTTTTCCCTTAGCATAAAAAGAGATACGATTATCATCAAAATTCCAAAAAGAAAAAGTAAAGATTTTCCAGGAGTTATATGGCTTATATATCCGCCAATCGTTGCACCTATGACACCGGGTATGGTAAATAATATGCCCTCAAAAATTCTAACATCACCTTTCTTGAAATGAATAACGCTGTTAATGTAAGCATTCAAACCAACAGCTAACGCTGTGGTTCCTAGTGCTACATGGTCTACGAAGTCAATATAGCTTTGCGTTAATGAAGGATTTGTTGAATACTGACTAGGAACATTAGCTAGACCTACAAAGTATAATAATAGAGGGACAGCTAATATTGAACCACCACCTCCGATTAAGCCTAGACTAAAACCTACAATAAATCCTGCAATAATAGCTAAAATATATTGTACTAGTGAAATGGGTATTATCAATGAATAATTAATAAGGTAAACAATAATAAATCATGTTTTGAATCATTTTCATTTAAAGGTATCAAATTTAAATTTTCTTAACTTAATTAATATCATGAAGTTTTAAACAAATGTATAAAGATATCGAAGTAGTTTTCGATGAATCTTCTGAGAAATATGATTATGACGTATTAAAAAACTTATCGAGACGCTTAATGTATTATTTCATAATTGAATATTTGCTAATGAATTTTAAGAAAGAGGAAATTGTTTTAGATTTGGGATGTGGAACAGGTTTAGAAGCAATACCCCTTGCTAAAAAAGGAATAAACATTGTAGCTGTTGATGTTTCTCAAGGCATGCTTCAAATATTAAAAAGAAAGATTGAAAAATATCAGATTAAAAATATAAAAATTCATAAGTTAGCAATTGGCGAGATCAGTAGTTTAATAAAAATTTATGGTGAAGAAAGCTTCGATGGTGCGTATTCAATTTTTGGTCCATTAAATAGTGAACCAAATATTGCAAAGTTTTCATATTCTTTATTCAAATTGCTTAAACCAAAGGGTAAATTTGTAGCTTCCATCATAAATAGATGGTATATATACGATATGTTAAAGTTTAAGCCTAGAATGGAGTTTGGTAAATATAAAGATATATTGTTTAAATATTACACACCGTTTGAATTTATTCTCAGTTTCAAAAACTTTAGATTGAATGAGATTTTAGGTATAGGAATATTTCTTCCACAACCAAAATCAATTATTAAGAATGAAAAGTTAATTAATATACTTTTTAAATTAGACAAACATATTTCTAAAAGATTTCCCTTCAAGTATTTAGGAACAGATTTTATCGTTAATTTTTATAAATGAAGATATTTTCTTTCTTACATTTAATTTTTGAAATAAAAAATTTTAAAATAACAATAGCTTTTGAAAGAGCTCTAATTTTTGAAAACGTAGGCTATGTTTATATCAAATACATTAAAAGCTTAGAGAAACATTTTCTAAAGCTTAAAGGAAGATTCATTGAAGCAAAAGTGATAAAGAATGGCGAATATTTTTATTATAAAGGTTACGTTCCTTATTGGATTCCAGCTTTAACTAATTCTGTGTTTATCTACAACAGTGATTTTAAAAGGTATAAGGGAACAATATATTATAGAACTTCTAAGCCAGTTTTTGGCTTCTTCATTTTTGGAAAAAGATTTGATGAATTAGCTTGCATTAGATTGTTTGATGATGGGAACGTTAGGAACTTTAAAATTATACTAAGAATTAAATGAATCCTAAAGTAGCTATATTAATAATTAATCATAATGGAGTTAAAATTTTACAGGATAAATTCGTAGAATGTATTAAGAGTGCCTTAGATTTAAACTATCCTTGCGACGTTTATGTTATTGATAATTCCTCTAATGATGAAAGTATTGAATATTTAAATCGTTTTTATGTAAAGTTAATTAAGCTTGAAAGAAACTATGGATTTTCTGCAGGTTATAATTTAGGATTGATGAGAATTAAAGAAAAATATGATTATATTGTCTTAATGAGTAACGATTACATTATTCAAAATGAAGATTGCATAAAAGAAATGCTAAAAGTTTTTGAGAATAATAATAGAATTGCATCCTTGCAATGTATTAATTTAAGAGAAGATGGTACACATATTTCTGATGTATCAGGCTTCTTTGATGTTTATTTTAATAGCATAGCTAGATTTAGAGGATTTAAAGTTGATGAATATCCTGAAAAATTATCTTATGTTTCATTTAATGTAGGAGCTTTTGTGGCCTTTGATTTAAAGAAGCTAATGAATATTAGCAGATTTCCATTCTTATTTGAGCCCTATTATTTCATAGATTTTGATGATGTTGAACTTGGTTTGTACATTTGGAGTCAAGGGTATTTTTGTGCCGTTGCACCAATTATAGGAGGAATACATTTAGAAAGCAAAACGATAGATAGACGATCATTGTTTAGGAGATATACTGCAAGTAGAAATAAAGTTTTATGTTACAGAAAATTTTGGAATTTTAAAGAACTAAGATTTAAATTACGTTTTTCTTTTTTAAAGAATGTTGCATTTAACTTAGGTAATAAATACTCAATAAAAGGATATTATGACGGATTAAAGAGCAAGTATTTTTATAGATTTTCATGCGAATTCTATCCTCTTCTAATTAACATTAAAATTAGCAATAGGTTTAACATTTTAAAATGTAAAGCTGAAGGTTTATTGGAAAAATTATTCATAACGGATGAAGAAATAAAAAAATCTGATAAAAAATTCTTAGTAAATTTTAAATTATGAAGCATTCAAAGTCTTTTTCACATTTTTTCTAATTATATCGTTTAAGTATGCATCAATAATCATGCATCTGCTTTTCCAATTGTATTTACCAGATGGAATACTGAGATATTTCAATATCAAATTTGTTGTTCTGTTAAAAATCTTCTCAGGAATCGTTTCTCGTTTAAACAGTCTTCTCATACTTATTTCGATTTTAGTCTTTCGAATGAAAAATCTCAATGCAGATTGAGGCATATCACTTTTGAACAATAGCTTATTTTCATTTGGTTCTTCCCATTCAGCATCAGGATCATCGACCATATCTACAAGATTGTACAGTTTTGTACCTGGTAAAGGATATGCAATCGTAAAACTAAATTCATCAGGCATAATCTCTTTCATTAAATTAAGAGTTTTGAGTAAATATTCAAATCTTTCACCAGGATAGCCTACCATAACAAAAGTGTGAATTCTAATGCCTGCTTTCTTTGTCATTAAAAGACCTTTTTTCATCGTTTGTACTTTCATGTTTCTATTCATCGCATCGAGCATTTCTTGCGAACCGCTCTCAAGGCCGTAAAATATTTGTTCGCATCCAGACTCTTTCATAAGCTTTAGCATTTCTTCATCAACTCTATCAGCTCTTGTTAAGCAGCTCCATTTAAATTTAAGACCTCTATCCAATATTTCATTACATAGTTCAATTGTTCTTTGTCTATTTATAGTAAAAACATCATCTGTAAACCAAATTCTATCAAAACCAAGTTTTACCGTTAATTCTTCAAGCTCATCAGCTACATTTTTAGCACTTCTATATGTATATCTTCTTCCAAAGGGAGCAACCGGATTGCTACAATAATTGCAAGCATAAGGACAACCTCTGCTCGTAATTATTGAAGCCATTGCAAATCCATAATCTTCTAACCATGTTTCTCTGTATCTCTCTACATCTATCAATGTTCGATCAGGAGCACCAATTCCATCTATGTTTCTTATAAATTGTCTATTCTGTGTTCTTATTAATTTATTTCCTTTTTTATATGCTATTCCTTTAACATCTAAAGGTTCTTCTTCTTTGATTATACATTTAGTTAATTCCTTTATTGTTTCCTCACCTTCCCCAATTACAACGTAATCTGCACCAAATTCTAAATATTTTTCAGGTCTAAGAGATACATCAGGTCCTCCGCATACGATAGGAATGTTTAATTTTTTTGAAAAAGAAATGAATTCTTTTACAAATCTTGTATATGTAATTTTAGAAGTAATACCTATGATCTTTGGCATCTCGCTTTTTATTTCTTCTTTGGCATCTTCAACTGAACTTAAAAACGTGCAATCTAATACTTTTACTTTATAACTAGCATTCTTTAAAGATTTTCCTATATATAAAATTCCTAGGGGCTGAAATGGCCCTCTTTTTTCTCTTTGCGTAGGATCATGCTTGATGAAATAGGGATAAATTAAAAGACAATCCAAACTCATAATTAAATGCTATTTTATCATATAAAAAAGCTTTAATTAAAAATAGAATAATTTTGATTATTTTTCACATGATTTACTATGAAGATTTAGTAAATAAAATTCTAAATGCTTCAGATCCTTATATAGCTCTTAATGAAAATGTAATTGTTAAAAATAATGAAATAAAAATAAAGGATAGCTCATTTAATTTCAAAAAATTATTAGCCATTGCAATAGGAAAGGCCTCATTAAAAATGATAAAATGGGCTATTGAGAAATTGAAACCCATAAAGTCAATAGTTGTTACTCTTGAAAAAGATGTGAAATTGGATAATGTTGAAGTAATAGAATCTACACATCCAAATCCAACAGAAAAAAGTATTGAGGCTGCAAAAAGAATAATCGAAGCATTGAAATATGAAGATTATGATTTAGCTTTATTCTTAATTTCAGGTGGAAGTTCAGCTATGGTTGAGTTACCTACTATATCATTAGAAGACTATATTAAAACAAATAAAGTATTATTAAAATCTAAGTTAAATATCCATCAGATTAACATTGTTAGAAAACATTTATCAAAAATTAAGGGTGGTAGGCTTGCCTTATATTCTAAGTCTCCTATAATATCTTTAATTGTAAGCGATGTTCTTGAAAACGATCCCTCAGCTGTTGGTAGCGGGCCTACTTGTGAGGATAATTCAACTTTTAAGGATGCCTATCAAATCGTTAAAGTTTTAAGTATTCCAAACAGTGCTAAGAATTACATAATTAGGGGTATGAATGGAGAATACGAAGATACTCCCAAATATTTACCAAAAGCTAAAAGTTTTATCATACTCGATAACATGTCTGTTTTGAAGAAAATTAAAGGAGATTTGGACAATTCTTTAATTTTAACTTCTCAACTAAATGGAGAGAGTAGAGAAGTTGCTAAATGCATTGCTTCAATTGTAAATTCAATTATTGATTATGGAATTCTATTGAAGAGGCCTTGCAATTTGATATTGGGAGGAGAGCCTTATGTAAATGTAAAAGGAAAAGGTAAAGGTGGAAGGAATAGTGAATTCGCACTTTCCTTTTTAGAATCAGCTTCAAAAAAGGCTAAATGGAAGCTATTAGCATTTGCTACAGATGGAATTGATGGAAATAGTGATTATGCAGGTTGCATAGCAACAAGCGAAATGGAATTGGAAAACATAAATGATTATTTTGAAAACAATGATACTTATTCTTTTTTCGAGAAATATAACTCAGTAATAAAAACAGGTAAAACTGGAACAAACGTAAATAATGTGTATGTAATTTCTATCGATGCTTAAATTACTAATAATGTCCGATATTCATTATGGAAGCAAATATAGCTTATTTGATTTTGAAATAATTGAAAACGAACTACCAAATTTTATCGTATTAAATGGTGATATTGTAGACGTACCAAATTTAAAGCTATTTGCTGAATTTATTAATGAATATGCTTCTTATTTTCCAATAAGCAAGACTTGCATATTGTTGGGTGATAATGAATATTTGAATGATAGCTTAAGTATAGCCAAATATGCAAAGAATCTTGAAATAATGAACAAAGAACTTTCCTTTTTCACAATTGGCAATATGTTTTTTTCTGACCTCCTCCCCGCCTGGAAGGGCGAGGGTTCCCTTAGGACGGATCATAGGTTTGTGGTTTACCGCCTTCATCTTCACAACTTCATAGCTAGTGGGTGTTTCCACCCACTCCATTCCATTGGTCCAGCGGTAGATCACGGGCTGGGTCTTCAGCCCATTACTCCTATCCCTCACCACGGAGATCCCCCTATCCGTGGATCTTAGGGACTCGGGGATATGTAAAATATTTATCGCACCATTTAAATCAGCATTTATAACTTTCCCCACACGGGGACACTTGAATAAACCACGTTTAATACGCCCACTTTCATGGGCTTCCCCGCATAGGGAACAAGTCTTAGAAGTGTAGGAT
>JAFMCU010000058.1 GCA_017857595.1 Thermoprotei archaeon | reverse complement strand
AGCTACATCTTTCATTTGCTGGAATTTTATAGCTCAGAGCTTCCCCCATTTTATCTTGTCCTGAATAAAAGGATCCTTCATTAAATGAGTTGCTAACAAAAATCTGGATTCTAATAATAATCCTTCATTCAATAATTGTAATACTGAATACTCTTTTTTAGTATCATTAAGCCCTTTATCTAACTTAGGAAGAATATCCGAATGTCCTAAAAGATTATAAAAAATATTAAATCAGTTAATCCATAAAAAAGTAGCTTTCACTAGTTTGTAAATTAAACTTTGCTATATAATAAAAGGATAGTCTACAATAAAGCTAAAATAGAAATGCTAGGAAATTTTTATTGAATGCTCAGGATCTTAATAGCTCCTTCAAATACTCTAATTGATCCCAACTACGGTAGTGAAGCAACCTGGACTTACGACATTATAAATTATGTATCAGAATTTCATAAAATAATCGCAATTGTTGGAAGAACAACGGCAAAAATTGATAATGCTGTTATCATAGAAACTGGAAATACTAAAAGAGACATGTTTAATGTCTTGCTGTTTTATTTTAAAATATATTTAATTGGTTCAAAATTCATTAATGATGTAGATATTCTTCATCATATGTTCTTATCTTCTACACGCTCACAAATAAACCCTTTAGCTAAGTATGCAAAGAGATTTATTATAGGGCCAATACAATTTGACTTTTCATATACACAAATAGAAGAGAATATGATTAATTCAACTGTAAAAAAATTTTCTAAGATTTATGGATTAATAACTAAAAAATATAAAATTAAAGTCTTAGAGAAAGCTAATACTCTAATATTTGATGCATATAAAACATTTGATATTTTAAAGAAGAATTTTAGCTTTATTGACTTTAAAAACAAGATAGTTAAAATAATTCCTCCTCATATAGATACAGATTTATTTACTTACGCAGAACCTTTAAAAAAGGATCATTACGAATTACTTACAGTTGGACAGCTTATAAAAAGAAAAGGAATTGATTTAATAATTCGCTCTTTAAAGATTCTGCAAAAAGAAGGATTTAATGTGGTGTTAAAAATTCGTGGAGAAGGTCCTCAGAGAAAATATCTAGAAATGCTTGCTAAGAAGCTAGACCTGAATAACGTAATTTTTCAGGAAAGAGTATCAAGAAAAGAATTAGTAAACTTGTATAAAAGTTGCGATATATATGTTCATTCTTCTTATGCTGAAACAATTCCGACAGCTATCAGAGAGGCAATGAGCGTAGGCAGACCTATCGTTACTACGAATGTAGGTGTTATCGATGAATATTTGAAAAATGGAGAAAATGGTTTTCTAATAAATGAAAGAGATGAGTACGATTTTGCAGAAGCAATAGCTAAACTTTTATCTGACGAAACGCTTAGAGTGAAAATAGGATTAAATAATAGAGTATGCGCTTTAGAAAAGTTCTCCTTAAAGAAATTAATTAAAGAATGGCTTAAAGTTTACGAAGATACCTATGAGAAATTTCCTTAAAAATAGTTGTTAATAAATTAATGTATTTCCTTTATTTGATTTGTAATTGAAAACATAAAGAATTATATTATGGTTCTTCAAATAACTTAATAAAAATTTAACATAATTTTATCATGCAGTTATGAAAATTGCCATAGTTTCAAACGGTGTTATTTGGATACCCTTAAAGACATTTCAAATCTTCAAAAATATCTTTCTAATGTAAATGAAATCACATTGTTTACAACTGATTTTAACGTGTTAAAATTTCTTAGTAATGGAATTGTATATGCAAGTAATCCAGAAGAATTGGTGAACAAAATAAAGGAATATTCTCCAGATATAATTCAGATTAATAGACCAGTTACACCATTTACACTTACGGACAAGATCTTAAGATCAAAAATTAGTCCTGTGGTTGAGTATTTATATTTAACACGCTGGGATTACCTTTCTAAATACTTTATTCATCATGTTAGCCCTTCAAGCTTTTTAATTCGCGAATTGTTCATCAAGAAAAATTTTCCTGTAGAGTTACTTAAAAATTTCTCAATAATTCCGTGTTATATAGATTTAGATTTAATAAAAAAAGCTAAAAACAAGAATGTCACAAAAATAAAACAAGAGCTTGCTCCTAATGGCGAATTGTTAATAGGCTTTTTATCTAGACCTGACAGAGCTAAAACAAATAATCCTATTTTTGCTAAAATTTTGTATAGTATCTGCAAAAAAATAAAGAAGGTAAGAATTATAGCAATAGGTGGTTTAACTAATGATTTCAGATCAAGAATGTGGGAATTAATCAAAAAAGGAATATTTTTAGATGTAGGAACCTTATACGAGAGTAAGCAAGTGTATGAATATTTACATGCTTTAGATTTATTTGCTTATCATTCATTAATAGGTGAAACATTTGGAATAGCTATAGCAGAAGCAATGGCAGCTGGATTACCTGTTGTTATAAATGGCACACCTTATAGAACTAATGCTCAAACTTTGTTAGTAGATAATGGCAAAAATGGCTTCGTAGCAAATTCAATTAAAGGATTTGTTGATGCTGTAATATATCTAGCTAAGAATGCAAACTTAAGAGAAAAATTTGGTTCAAATGCGAAGATCAAGATCCACACCAAATATCAT